>NZ_CP036349.1:2803803-3417284 GCF_007753265.1 Botrimarina mediterranea | reverse complement strand
GTGAGCAAGCCATCGCCAGCGCCGCGACTAGCAACCGACAGCCCCGGGCGGCGTATCGCCAGCGTTTGCCTCTCGTTGCTTTGCGATGGAAGTTCATACTTCTCGGTATCTACGAGGCCTCGGTTGGCGGCACGGCTTGGCGCTGGAAGACGCCAGCGCCAAGCCTGCGGCGCCTCGCCTTTGGCGGGAGTTCACCCCACTCTCTCCTCACACTAAGGCCCTGTTCGATCGACGCATGCTGGCAACCAACGCCGCGCCGACGGCCATCGCCAGCGCGGCTGGTTCAGGAACGGCCGCGTAATAGACGGCGATCTGGCGGCCGGGATCGTCGCCGGCATTGGGCGTCGCGATAGCGTTCCACCAACTCAGGCCGCCGCCGGGATTCGACGCCGAGTAGGCGGCGCCATTGACAGTGATCTGGCTGAGCAGCGTGGGGTCGTTGAAGCCGAGGCCGTTGCCGTACTGGCCGAACTCGAGCGTATCGATTCCGGCCTCGAAGTTGACGACGTCGTACGCGCCGTCGCTATTGAAGGACGCGTCCCATACCAGGGTGTTGGCGCCCGGCGTTGCGCCGAAGTCGATAACCATGTTCGAGCCCGCGTTCGTCGCGAGGAACTCGACGCCTTGGCTGTAGCCGTTGAGGTCGAGTGTCGAGTTGGCGTGCCGGCCCCAGAGGTCGGTGGCGCCGGTGAGGACGTTGTCCGCGTCGGTGCGGACCGTCGCCTGATCGAACAGGTTGAAGATGCCCAAGTTGACCGTCGAGCCGGCGCCGATAACGAAGGCGCCCCCGCCGCCGTTGTAGCCCTTCTCGCCGGCGAAGTTCCAATTGAGGGTGTTGTTGATCACGATCTCCGCGTCGGCGCCGATCGTGACGAAGCTGTCCGTAAGCGTGAGTGAGTTGTTGTAGCTGGCGACTGCTGTGCCGAAGGATTCGACCTTGGCCGCGGTAACAGGGCCGTTGAAGGCGACGTTGTGCTCGCCATTCGTCTGAATCTTTCCGGTGACATTGAGCGCCGGTGCGATCGTCGAACTGTGGGCGCCTCCGGAGAACAGCGCGATGTCCGCGCTAGCCAAGTTGAGGATCGCCCCGCCGAGGCTGTCGGCGATGTCCGTGGCGCCGTTGAGCGTCAACTTGCCCCAAGTGACCGAACTACCCAGCAAATCGGGAGCGTTCGGCGCGGTCACGACGATCGCTTCGTCGGCAGCGCCGGGGACGCCGGCGCTCCAGTTCGTTGGGTCGCTGACGTCGCCCGACGTGACGCCGAGCCATGTCGTCGTCACGGCCTGGGACGGACTAGCGACAAGTCCTAAAGCCACGACCAAAGAGCATTTGCACCAGAAGCCAATCATGAGACCTTCTACCTCGGACAAGGCAAGCGAAAGCGAGGACAAGACAAGCAGCAGCATCAAGAGGACGGATCACACGGAGGTTCGACGGCGCGAGCGTCCGCACCACGCCACGCCCGTAATAGCGAGGAGCATCGCGCCGGGCTCGGGGATCGCAACGGACGAGCCGCTCGTCCGGCCGTAGTTCTGCGTCCAGAGCTGGTAGTCGGCGGGACCGACTGTGGCGGCGCCCGATCCGTTGCCATTCAGCGCTGCAGAGTTGCCGTCCAGGTTGTCACGGAAGACGGTGTAGTCAGCCGCGTTCACTTCGCCGTCGTCGTTGAAGTCGCCGAAGAGCGGGGCGTTGAAGACCTCGATTGCACGGCTAACGGTGGGATCGACGAGCGTCCAGTAGGCGTCGGTCTTCAGCGGGTCGTAGGCCGCGTAGGGGAGGCCGTTGATCGTGATCTGCGACTTCTTGACCTCGATGTCGGGCGAGCCGCCGCCTTCGGTCGTCGTGTCCTCGGCGGTCCAGAAGAACGATCCCAGCTCGCCGAGTTCGAGCGTATCGACGCCGACCTCGAAGTTCGTGATCTTGTAGTTGCCCGGCATCCAGTGCGACGCGAGCCAGCGAAAGGTATTTGCGCCGGCTTGTTCGCCGAAATCGACGACAAAACTGGTGGGGCCGGCGTCGGGCACCGTGGCGATGAACTCGACCGTCGTGCTGAAGCCGTTGAGATCAAGCGTATTCTCACCAACGCCGCCGCCGTCACGAGAGAAGAGGTCGGTGTTGGCGTCGAGCGCGTTGTCGCCGTCGAGGCGGATGGTGGACTGGTTGTAGAGGTTCACTGTTCCGAGGCCGGGTGTTGTCTCGAAGGGCCCGGTCTTGGTGAGCACGACATCGGGGCCGAAGGCGACGGTGAGGCCGTTGCGGATGCCGAGGTCGCCGTAGAACGCGGGACGGTCGAGATTGAGGCCGCCGTTGAAGACGATCGAACTCCCCTCGTGGTTGCCGGTGAAGAACTCGCTGCCGTCGTAGGCCGTTTGGGTGTAGTTGCCGTTAAACGTGAAGACCGAGTTGTTGTACGAGTGCAGCGTGTAGGAAGTGACGTCCCCTTCGAAGACAACGTTGTGGCCGTTGCGGGCTTCCATCACGCCGTTGGCGATGATGTTCGGGTGGATCACCGAGAGACGTTCGCCGCCCTGAGTCTCGAAGCTCTTGACGCCGATATCGACCCCGGCGCCGGGCGTGTTCAAGGTGATCGTGCCGGCGCCGGTTAGTGTCGTACCAACGTCGGCGTGATTCATGAGCATGTGGGCCCACTCCACGTCCGCGGCGCCGAAGTCCGCCAGCGGATTCGAATCGCCACCGTTGCGGAAGACGACGCTATCACTGACGCCGGGAAGGACGCCGCCGTCCCAGTTGGTCCCGTCCAGGGCATCGTCGCTGTTGGCGCCGATCCATTCGATCTGCGCTTGTGCCGGCGAAAGGCCGATGAGCATCAGGGCGATCAACGCTACCGACGTAGTTGCGCTACGCATCAGAACCCTCCTTCAAGAGTCGAGTGACAATGAGGCCGCAGATAAGGGACGCAGATTAGAAAGCCGCCAAGACCTGGACGGCCTGAACAGCACAGCGTGAACAGAGGAGTGAAGAGCGTGTCGGACGTTCCTTACCGGGCGGTCAGCAACGGGTGACCCCCCTTGAGCAACGCCACTCTTGTCGGCGGAAACGATCCAACAACTACGAACATACCAAAATTGGTCTACATTGCAACAGGTGTGGACCAATATTGGTAAAAAAGACGTATCGCTCTGAGGCGGTTGGTAGGCGGCTAGATCGCCCGAAGGCGAGTTCTGAAAGGCGATCGCGGCGGGCCTCGCGATGATTAGGCTGAAAGGCCGGCGCCGACACGGAACGTCATCGGCGGGCGTCGTCGCCTTGATTGGTGGTGGGTGGGTCCGTACTCTTCGCTTTGCGAATCCGCACCCCGGGCGGCCTCGCGGCTTGGCTGTAACGGTGACGCTGGCATGAAATGGGCCGATCGAAACTCGTACAACTGACCGACTTCCTCGAACGACGGATCGCCAACGGCGAATACGCGCGCACTGGCCTGCCCGCCGAGCGCGACCTTGCCGAAGAGTGCGGCGTGAGCCGCGCGACGTTGCGTAAGGCGCTCGGTGAACTTGAGCGCAAGGGGCTCGTTGAACGGGCGTCAAATCGGCGCCCCAAACCCAAGTCACAGGAGGGCGACAGCGCCGCGGGCCGTGAGATTGCGTTCTTGACGCCGTCGCTCGCGCCCGATTCGTTCTCGCCGGACCTTCAGCAATGGCTGTTTGTATCGGAGCACGTTGCGCGGGCGCACGACGCGCGGATCCGGGTGCAGAATTACTTGCATTGGGACGATCCGGTCATCACCGAGTCGTTGCGGCAGTTCGACGGCGTGTTCCTCGTCACGAACTCCGAGCCGATCCCGCAGTGGATCGCCAACCTGCTCGCCAACGCCAACGGGGTGGTCGCGTTGTCGGAGGACCTGACGGAGCTTGGCATCCCGTCGGTGGTCTTGTTCCCGCCGCGGCATACGAGCAAGTTACTCGATCACTTGGTGGGCCTGGGCCACGAGCGCATCGATTGCCTCAACGTGCAGGGGCACAACGCCATTACGATGGCCCGGATCGACGCCTGGCGGGAATGGATTGGGAAGCAGCCTGAGATAACCGGCACGGTTTACGACGATCCCTGCACGACCGACGGCAATATCTTTGAGTCGGCGATCGCCTCGGCGCGGCAGTGGCTGGCGACCGAAGGGCGTGGCGCCACGTCGGTGCTGTGCATCACGCTGCCCGCTGCGCTGGGAGTCGTCCGGGCGGCGCGGGAGCAATGCGTCGAGATCGGCCGGGACTTGTCGGTCTGCACGATCGACAACGAAGGGATCGGTCGGTTTATCAGCCCCTCGATCACGTCGTTCGAACGCCCACGTGCCGAGAAGTTCATCGCCAAGTGTCTCGAGTGGATCATCGCCGGCGGCGATCGCCAGAGCTGGGACCAAGAGCTGCTGCACGAACCCCGGAAGCTAGTGCTCTTTGAAGGCGAGTCGACTGGGCCGATTGGGGGCGCTGCTGGTTAACCACGGAGGGCGCGGAGAGATGGCGCCGGTTTGAGCTCTTTCATTTTATTTGCCAACGGCAGCAAGAGCCTAGAAGAACCGGACGCTAAGGCGTGCCGGCTGATTTTGTTGGCGAAGATTTATCAGCCGCGGGGCCTTAGCCACCGGTTTGTAGGAGGCGTCTGGAGACGCCGATTACGCGCACCGTGCCGATAGATAATGGTGCGCGTAATCGGCGTCGGAGACGCCTCCTACAGAAGGTCTTCTTGCGGCGTCGTCTGCTCCATCGGCGCGAGCCAGGCGTAATACAGAATCGCGAAGGCAGCTAGCGCAACGGCGAAACAGACGCCTGCGTGGGTCCATTTCTGGACGACGAGCAGCATCGGCGCCAAGAAGATCGCCACTTGGTAGGTCAGCGCGACTGGCAGCGCTAGAAGGTCACGTAGGTTTTCGGCGTTGATCGCTGCTTGTTGTGCCCGTGGCAAAAACTCGCGCTCGCGCCTCCACCATCCGAACGGTCTCGTCCGATTAAAGAAGTCTTGGAGCACGGCGGCGGGTGTCGGCGACGTTAGGCAGGAACCCGTGACCGCCGCGATCAACGAGACGACACTGATCACCAGCAGCATGCACCACTCTTCGTTCAGCACTTCGTAGACGGGTGGGAGCATTGAGGCGGCGGTTCGCTGCGCGAGCGCAGCTGTTAGGCCCGCGATCATGCCGGCCGCGTACCCAAAGCCGTTGAAGCGGCGCCAGTAGAGCGGCAGCATTTGGGGAAAGATCATCCCGCCGCCGAGCCCCATGATGATCCACGACCAGATGTCGTTGATGTTCGTTGCCGAGTAAGCAAAGGTGAGTCCCGCGGTGACGATGGCGAGGATGAACGCCCACGTGACGTTGATCTGCTCGCGCACCGGCGCCGCGGGACGCACGTGCTTCAGATAAAAATCGTTCGTGAAGAGTCCGGCCGCTTGATTGATCCAGGCGCCGAAGCCCGCCATTGCCGCCGCCATCAGCGAAACGATGACGAGGCTACGCAACCCCGGCGGGATAGCGTAGAGCAACACGGCGGGGACGACCCGTTCGGGGTTCACCGTCCCTTGGCGCGTGGTGAGTTGCAGGCGAGTTGGCCAGTCGTCGCCCAATGCCTGCCGGAGATCGTTGGTGAGTTCGGTAGGCGCCGTCGCACGAGAAGCGGCGATGCGAGCCGTGATCTGGTCCCAATCCCCATCGGGATAGGCGGCGTTGACGGCTGCGACCGCTTCACGCACCGCTGCGGGGTCGGGCAATGCGGCGCCCACTGCGACGACGCCCAGAACCGCGATCGCCATCATCGTCGGCCAGCGCACGGCGATCAGCGTGATCCACAGCAGGCTCAGCTTTGCACAATCGACGTCGCTCTTTGCGGCGAAGTACTTGGGGTCGTCGCCGGCGCCCATGCCGAACAGCACGTTACGCAGCAAATACAAGCCGGCGAGCAGCAGCAGCGGCTCATACGCTTCGTAGCCCGCCGGCATGGCGACGCGCACCGCGGGGAGCGTTGCTCCCCAATCCGGGTTGCCGGTCACCTGTGCCGCCACGTCCTGCAGGGCGGCGAAGTCGGGCGTCTGACTCACACACAAGTAGATGATCGCCGCAGCGGCTATGAGCACGATCAAGAACTGCAGCGCGTGGATGATCACCACGCCGTAGAAGCCCGAGAACATCGAGTAAATGGTCGCCGTGCCGATGAGCAGCATCGCGCATTGCGCCGGCGTTAGCGGCAGGAACATTGAAAGGAACAGTCCGGCGCTCTTCGCTAGGTAAGCGATCAGCCCCGTCGTGATGGCGATTCCGGCGACGACGCGCGCCAGCTGTGCGGCCCGCCCTGCCCTGTTGTCGCCGAAGCGAAAGAGCATCCACTCGGCGCTGGTGATACAGCCCGAACGCCGCCGCCATTTGCCGGTCCACAGCATCGTTACCGCAAGCACCAGCACGGCGCCGCCGCGGAACTCGACGAACAACCCCTGCGGCCCCAAGAGGAAGAGGAACGAGACGATGACCATCGAGCCGGCTAGGTCCCAGAAGTCCATCACCCCCGAGACGCCAAGCATCCACCATGGCATCGAGCG
The DNA here is from genome assembly GCF_007753265.1 of Botrimarina mediterranea. Taxonomy (NCBI): domain Bacteria; kingdom Pseudomonadati; phylum Planctomycetota; class Planctomycetia; order Pirellulales; family Lacipirellulaceae; genus Botrimarina; species Botrimarina mediterranea. The sequence continues at coordinate 3,410,743 of NZ_CP036349.1, read as the reverse complement.
GTCGCCCACCAGGTAGTGCCGCAAGCCGGCGCTGGCGCGTCCTTGGAGATACACGCCGAGGATCAAGAGCACGCCCAGGTAGAGCGCGATAACGACGCCGTCTAGCGCGTTGAGGTAGGCGCCCGCCATCCCGATTTGCTCGTACGGTTCCCTAACGATGAGGGAAGGCGTCGCAGCACAGCCGCACGATCCCCGACACGGATCCCCAGACGCGGAACCCAGACGCGAATGATAGTTCGCTGACGCGGCCCGGTCGATCGGTTCTGGGGTCGGAACCGACGCCTTGAAACGCGCGAAATGTGGTTAGGTATTGCAACTGCTTTTAGCCACTTTTTGCCTGAAAATGCAGCGAAGGCCGGTGTTTCCTTGCGAGCCTCCAGGCGCTCGTTTACCGCGATTTCTGGGTTGGTTGAGGGATTTTCGAGTGGGGCCTCAAGACGCGTTCTAGGGCCATCCTCGTGCGTTCTAGAGGGGTCTGAGGGGGGTCGTCTTTCCGACGCGGGCAGAGCCGCCCTCGGCGGGTCGAATTTGGGAATCCGGCCAAGATTTTTTTACGGCGTGATGCGGAAGCCGACGGCGTGCTGGAGGCCCGTAGCGTTAGGGTAGATGATCGTCATTGCGTCTTCGTCTCTCGACCATTCAACCTCGGCGTCGGCGCCGAGCAACTCGACGCGCGCGGGTTCTTCCTCGAGCAGGGCCGCCGCCTTGCCGAGCGACGCGACGCGGACCTCGGCGCCGGGCTCGGGCGTGGTCAGCACCCAGACGTAGAGCGCGCTGTCCTTGCCGACGGTGAAGCGGAGGTCTTCAGTCGTGAACTCGAAGTCGGCTTGCTTCTTGCCGAGCGCGCCGCGCGGCAGCGTGCGGTCGCCTTCACGGAAGACCTTCCACGCCTTCGATCCGTAGATGCCCTCGCCGTTGACGCGCATCCACTCGCCGATCGAGGCGAGCATCTCCGGCGCGCCGGGATCGAGTCCCCCTTCGGGCGTCAGCGGTACGGAGACGGCGAAGTTGCCGTCGCGCGAGGCGAACTCTAATAGCGCGCGAACGACCGACCCGGCGTCGTAGTAGAAGCCGGGTTCGTAGAACCAACCGCCGATCGCCAGCTCACCCATCCAGGCGCGGTCGGCGCGCATCTCGGCGGGGACGCGGCTTTCTGAGGTCGAGGCGAGGCCGGTGCGGGGTTCGCTGAACTTGATGATTGCCAGCGTGTCGATTTTTCCACGTCGTTCGAGCGTGCGGTTGAAGTAGTCGGCGACCACGCGCTGCGCCGCGTCGCAGCGATAGCCCGAGCCGCTCTTCTTGCCGCTGAACGGTTGCGACGAGTTGCCGTCGGTGTAAATGAAGTCGGGGTCGTGCTGCTCGACCGCGTCCTGGATGCGTTGGGCCCACTGCGTGGCGTACTGCTCCGCATAAGGGAGGTGCTTCTCGAAGATGCCTTCGCGGCCGTGGGCGATGAGGTGGACGGGTTCGTACTCGGGGTAGCCTTCGAGCGGCCTGCCGTAGAGCTGCCGCGGATCGAGGCCGTCCCACCACTGGCCTTTGCCATCGGCGGCGGTGAGCAGGCCGTCGTAGGGGACGCCCTTTTTGTCGCCCTTGCTGTCGGCGCCGAACGCGGGCTGCCACCACCACCAAGTGTACTCGTGGTGGAACGAGACGCCGTAACGGATGCCGACCTCGCGCGCCGCCTTCGCCCACGCGCCGAGGAGGTCTTGCTTGGGCCCGACGTTCACCGAGTTCCACGGCTGATGCTTCGAGTCCCAGAGATCAAAGTTGTCGTGGTGCACGCCCATGACGACGGCGTAGCGGAAGCCGGCGTCGTGGAACATCTGCATGTAACGCTGCGCGTCGAATTTCGGCGTGCGCCACTGGTTGAGCACGTCCTTGTAGCCGAACTCCGAGGGGTGCCCGAAGTTCTTGCGATGGTTCGCGGCGGCTGGGTGGTCCTCCAGGTACATGTGCTTGGCGTACCAGTCGTTCGAGCGGCCGGCGGCCTGCGGGCCCCAGTGGATCCAGACGCCGAACTTCGCCTCGCGGAACCACTCGGGCGTGCCGGGATGGTTGGCGGAGATCGACTCCCAGTTGGGATCGAACGGGCCATCGGCGATCGGGAAGTCGAGCCTGGCGACCGAATCGACGCCGGGTTGCGCGGAGACCACGGGTAGCAACGCGGCCGTCGCGATGAGCGCGATCGTCCGTGAGCCAACAGCGGTGGCAGACTTAGCGCGTGCGCGGGCGGAATTGCAAATCATCGATGCAAGCTCGCAATAATGAGGAGGAGGTATTCAAGGTTAGGCTACGCCATCCCCCCAACGCCAAGGCGTCGAATCGGGCCGTCGTTGAAGCGGCAATGGTGTGCCATCCAGCTGCGGTGCGACACCGCGTGTCGCAAAAGAAGGCGGCTTCTCGACGTGCGATTATTCGCCAAGCAATTGCAAACTAAGCGACTTGCTTCAAGACGCGGGGTGAGTGACAACTGGACGCAAGTCGAAGGCGATTGCCGGACTCCCTTTTCGCGTTCTACTCACCAACGACCTCCTTTGAGATGGCGTTCGAGTCTGCTCTGCGTGAGTAGATGAATGAACTAATAGCAGCTTGGATTTCCTGAGGACGCACGAACGCTCGCTCGCTGGCGTGCGGTTCCGTTTCGCAAACCCAACTGAGTTTCGCTGCCTAAGCACAGCGGCGCCGAACTGTTCTTGCTATCGCATCGACGTTTGTTGACGACGCAGGGCTCTTCGATTTGCCCGACTACCTGATCTGGACCGCTCTCACCGCAGCAGCCGTTGCCCTGCGGTGGTCGCTGCTCCGTCACGTTGAACGACCAAGAGACACCATGAAGTGCAGCACGCTAGCAATCCTTGCGTCGGCCTTTTTGTTAGGCGGCGTCTTGATCTCCGATGTCGAGGCGCAGGTCTACCTGACCGCGACCGACGACGCCAACACGTCGAACGACACCAGCCGTGGTCCCTCGACGACCAACGACCGCGGTGACTTCCTTGAGATCCGGAACTTCGCCAACGACGCTTCCGGTTCCACCACCCGTAAGAAGGTCGGCGTCTTCAAGTACGACATCTCGTCGATCGATACGCGGCTCTTTCCGTTCGCCACATTGACAGGAACCTTCGCCAACGGCCGTGACGGCAACGGAACGTTCAACGTCTACGGCCTGAACGACGGCGAACAGAACCTCGACAACGTCCCCGACGGCTCGGTCGGAGAAGCCAACTGGTCGGAGAGTTCGCTGCGGTACGAACACGGCCTTGGTTTCGACCCCACGGTAGCGACGACCGCCGCTGGCGATCTCGGCATCGACCTGACGGAGGTGATGCTGCTCGGCACGATTACTCTGATCGACGGCGAACCGCTGCAATCGAACACAACCGACCTCAATCTTGACGCGTTCTTGGATGCGGACACCAACGGCGTCGTCAGTTTCTTTCTCGCCGATGAACGGGTCAACGAAGAGACCGGTTTGCCGATCGGGACCGAGTGGCGTCTGACGGCCCGTGAGGCGTCGGCGGAGAACAGCCTGCGACTGGCCTTCACCCCAATCCCCGGCGACACCGACCTGAGCGGCGTCGTCGATCTGGCGGACCTCGACCCGATCCGGACGAACTACAGCCTCGGCGGCCTTGCGTATACCGACGGTGACCTCAACGGAGACGGCGACGTCACGTTCGCCGACTTCCGTCTCTGGAAGACGGGTTTCCTCGATGCCGGCGGCTCGCTCGAGGGCGCCAATCTCGGCTTCTTGTCCGTCCCCGAGCCGACCTCCGCTGCCCTGCTGATGATCGCCGCCGCCGCGTTTGCCGGTAGCCGCCAGCGTCGCGTTTGATACGAGCCACTTCGCCTAACTTCAACTAATCGGCGGACCGTTCGCGCTGTCGGACACCGCTTGCGACACCGCCCTGAGGAACTTCTGGATGCACACGTCGCCTACACGCCGTCAGGTTACCACTCCGAAGCTGCTGGTCGCGGCCGCTGGGTTGCTGGCCCTCCCTCTGCTGTGCCTGTCCGCCAACGCGGCGGTGGTCGCCACCGCCGACCCGGCCGACGGGTTCGGTGAGAGCCCGGCGATTTTCACCGTCGATCCGTATGACACGGAGCAGTACTCCGGGAACGCGCAACGCGGTGTCGCCGGAGACCGCAGGTTGCGGCAGACCTTCCAAAACCCGGCGACGTTCAACGTCGGCGACATCACGCTGGCCTTCAACGGCGAGTCCGGTGGCGTCACCGGGATGACGGTCCGCATCTATGAGGTCGACGACGTGCTCGCCGGGGGCGATGACCAGTTCTCGCCGGCGAACCTGTTCCGCGAACTAACCTACGACGGCGTTGTGCCCGATTCGGCGACGCATCTGCGGCTATCGCTGACCGGCGCCACGGTCTTCTCGCTGCTGGCGCGTGGCTCGGAGTCGGATAGCTTGGGCTACGCCATCGAACTGTCGACGCGTTTCTCTTCGCCGTCGGACCCCTCGATCGGGCTGCTGACCTTCACCAATGACTCCGAAGGAAACGATGGCTACGCCAACGGGCGCTACTACACCGAGTCCGGCGCGTCGAATTCGGCGCGTGATGTCGGGTTGTCTTTCCTCGTCAGCACGCAGCCGACTTTCCTCCCTGGCGACACCAACGGCGACAACATCGTCGATATCGAGACCGACCTTCAAGCGATCGCAACGAACTTCCGCCAGACGGTCGTCGATATCGCCAGCGGCGACCTTAACGGCGACACACTCGTTGATTTCGACGACTTCCAGATTTGGAAGGACAACTACACCGGGCCGGTCCCGGCGGGCGCGCTGGCGTTCCTAACGGTCCCCGAACCGACCGCCGCGGCGGTTGCCGCGTTTGGCGTCATCGGTTGCGCGGCCCGCCGGCGTCGTGACAGCAGACGCTAGAAAGCCCTCTGCGACCGAGTTCAACGGATCCGACCGCTACGAGTTGACACCACTCCCAAACGCCAGTCCGGCGTCTCACAGCCGATGATCGAGCGACCTATGACCAGCGTCGAGAGGCGATTGAAAATGACTCAACGTGCTAAAGCTCCTGCCCTGCTCGCCGCCTGCATTGCAGCGGCCCTCGGGGTGACTCACCAAGCCGCGGCGCAGACGAACTATCAGTTCCGCGGCGACGGCATCCAGAACTTGCCGACGACGGCAGAGCCCGCGCCCAACGGCGATTGGAACCTCGACACCAACGGCGCTGGAACCGACGGCGAGTCGTACTGGTGGAGTTCGGGCTTGCAACTTAACTTCATCCCAGACCACGCGATCGGTGATGGCGAAAACGCTTACATCGAGAACGGCGGCTTGGCTTATGTGACGAGTGATGGTGGGATCTATCCGGGCCGGATCGTGATTGGCGAGGCCAGTGGGACATCCGGCGCCGTCGAGGTGCGCAGCGGCGGGGTGATGCGCGCCTTGGTCGGCGGGGCCGTCAACGGCAACATCACGGTGGGTAGCGCCAGCGGAACCGGCACGCTCACCGTGCTGCCGGGCGGGACGATGTCGGCCGAATCGAGCCTCGTCTCCGGCAACAACGCGGCGAACTCGATCGTCGTCGGCGGCGCCGGCGCCGGGACCGCGTCGCTTACGGCCGGCAGCGCCCAGCTGAACGCCGTAACGCACGTCTACTCGAACGCCAATTTCGCCGTCGGTGGCGCCCTGGCCTTCGGCTCGCAGGGCAATTCGAACTACATCGTTCAAGCGACCGGCAACAACGCCAGCGGCAAGATCACCGCCGGCGGCACGGCGAACCTCAATGGCTCACTGACGTTGGACATCGGTTACACGCCCGCCCTGGGCGACTCCTGGACGGTGTTGCAAGCCGACTCGTTCAACGGCAGCTTCTCCAGCATCAACTCGAATCTGTCGCTGGCGTACAACCAGAACCTCGTTGCGACCAAGGTCGCCTCGGGCGGCCAGATGGATTACAAGATCGGCCTGGAAGAGGTTCTCGTGCTCGAAGTCAATCGAGACACGGGCGTCGCTACGCTCACCCACCCGGGCTCGTCAACCGTTCAACTCGACGGTTATTTCATCGGCTCCGAAGGCGGCCTGTTGAACGCCTCGCCGAGCGCCTGGACCAGCCTGAGCGAAGGGGGCCAACTCGGCGCCGACTGGATCGAGACAGATCAGCGGGCTGACAACATCGGCGAATTGAAGATCGGCGCCGACGCCACCTTTGGCGCGGACGTCTCGCTGGGCGCGATCTACAACCCGCTGGCCGGCGAGTTCGGCGCCAATGTCGATGACCTCCAGTTCACCTTCCGTCGCTCCTCGGACGGCGCCCAAATCCCCGGCGTCGTTCAATACACCGGCTCGAAGGCCAATACCTTGGTGCTGCAGGTCGATCCGTCTGGCTCGGGCGACACGTTGCTCCGCAACACGTCGGCGACGACGGTCGAGATCGACGGCTACGAGATCCTCTCGGCCGCGGGGTCGCTCGACACGGCGGGCTGGACCGGCATCGACGGGGCGGGGACCGACTGGGTCGAAGCCATCAACAACAGCGCGAATCAACTTGTCGAGTTCAACACCACCGGGTTCACAACGTTGGCGCCCGGCGCCACGCTCAACCTCGGCGAACTCTTCGATGGCAGCGCCCAAGACCTCGACTTCAACTTCCTGCTGATGGGCGAAGAGGAAGCGACCGCGGGCGTGGTGGTTTACGAAGCCTATGTCCCGCCGGCGGGAGACTTTAACAACGACGGCATCGTCAACGCCGCGGACTACACGGTCTATCGGGACAACTTGGGCGCCGCCGGCCTGCCGAACGACAACGGTCTGGGGACCGTTGGAGAGGCTCACTACGAGCTGTGGCGGGACAATTACGGCGCCACCTCCGGCGCGGCCTCGTCGGTCGCTAGTGCGGTCCCCGAGCCGTCATCGGTTGCGATGGTCGTCGTGATGCTCGGACTGGCTGCTCGACGCCGATGAGAGTCGGAATACTGTCGCCAAGGCCGCTCGCAACGGTTGGCGCAAGCGTGGAATACTACGGAGAAGGCAAGATGCAAGTGGAAGGTAGATCGCAACGCCGCAACGCGTTTACCCTGGTCGAACTGTTGGTGGTGATCGCGATCATCGGCATCCTCGTGGCGCTCCTGCTGCCGGCCGTGCAGGCCGCCCGTGAGGCGGCGCGGCGGTCGCAGTGTCTGAACAACTGCCGGCAGATCGGGCTGGCGATCCACATGTACCACGACTCGACGAAGGAATTGCCGCCCAGCCGGATGTGGGACGGCGGGTTCACTTGGGCCGGCGTCGTGCTGCCGTACATGGAGGAAGCGGCGATCAGCAACGCCGCGGACTTCACTCGCAACTTTAGGGATCAGCCGGACTTGGTTAAGGAAACGGTCGTTCCAACGTTCCTTTGTCCTTCCCGTATCCACGAACAGCCGCTGAACTACTTAAAGTCGGAAGTGATTCCGTATATCCAAACTCCCACCGGCGGCGCCGTCAACGGCGCGGGGAGCACGCGAGGCATTCAAGGCGACTACGCCTGTGTGTCGAGCACCTTCCGCTCTGGCAACGGTGGTTTTGATCACGTCTTCGATGGCGCAATCATTCTGCCGAAGTCGTTGCCAGGGAACCGGTTCAAGTCGCGGACTAAACTGTCAAAGATCATTGATGGCACGTCGAAGACGCTGATGGTCGGCGAAAACTCTTATTGGCTCGCAGCGCGAGTTTCGATCTACGACGGTCTCGACAACCCGGGCGCGATACTTGGACTGGGAGCTCTGAGCCGAGTAAAGAGTGCTCTTCCCGATGGTGGGCGCGGCGTGGATTTCAGTCGTCGGGAGGGAGGCAGCGTTTCGCAAGTTCCGAAGCAATACCCTGGTGAAGGCTGCGAGTCCGGCGCCGGTTGCAACGCTTGGTTCGGCGGTGATCATCCCGGCGTCTTGATCACCACACTCTGCGATGGCAGCACACGCACGATTCAGAAGGACGCCGACCTGGCGATTCTCGAGTGCTTCGTCACCCGTGCCGGCGAAGAGACCTACAGCCTCGAAGACCTGTAAGCGGTCCGGCGATCACTGACGCCGTACCTCTACTTCCGACGGATCAGCGGCCTTCTTTGAACGTACGAGCGGCGGCGAAAGTGACACATCACCGTTGAATCGCCGGCGTCAACTCGACCGGCGCCACTGTGGGTCCCACGCAACGGGGGCCGTAGGGCGTCCACACGATCGGATCGATGCACATCTCGCGACGCGTCATATTCGGGTCCCAGGCATGGTAGACCGCGACATCGGTCTTGCCGTCGGTCGCTTTGACGATTGAGTGATGCCCGGGGCCGCGCACGAGGTCCGTGACGCCGCGCAGCACGCGGGCGTAGCGGCCTTGGTCGCTGTAGTCGCCCATCACTGAGTCGGCGACCACGTAGTCCACGCCGTAGTTGGTGGTGCCGAAGTTCGAGCCGCTATAGAAGCAATAGTACTTGCCGTCACGCTTGACGACCCAAGGCGCCTCGATCGTGTGCCAATCGAACATCTTGTCGCCGAGCATCGGCATCGCGCGGTTGGCCTCGAAGAGGGTCCAGTCGTGCCGCGCGCGGACGACAACCTTGGGATCGCCGGCGAGTTCCGTCATGTCGATAAGCCGGTCAACGACGATGCCCGTCCCGGCGCGGAATCCCGCGTCGGTGTCGGTGAAGTCCTTGGCGTAGAAGAAGTACCACTGGCCGTCGTCGTCTTCATAGGGGTGTCCATCGATGAAGAACGGCGCGCCGGCGCCGTCCTCGAGCGGGAGTCCGTTGTCTTTGTACGGCCCAAGCGGCGAGTCGCTCGTCGCAACGCGAATCTCGAAGTTGAGATCATGGAGCGTGCCGACGGAGTAATAGAGGTAGAAGACACCGTCGTGGTAGGCGACTTCTGGCGCCCAGTATTGCTTGTTGTTGTCGTCAGTGGGCGGCGCCAACGCGCCGCCGTGGTCGGTCCAATTGACCAGGTCGGTTGAGCTGAGCACCCGGAAGACTCGGCCGTCCGCCAGTCGGTCGGCGCCGGTCGTGCCGAAGGCATAGTAGGTCCCTTCGTGGACGAGCACGCCGGGGTCGGGCATGCCGCCCGAGTAGACGGGATTCGTGTAGGTCGCTCTTTCTTCTGCGGACGCCGCTCCAGCAAGAGCCAACAGGGCGAAAACAATTGAACAGGCGCGAGTCATAGGAGAGTTGGTTAGGCAAGCGAGCGAAAAGGATTGCGTTGCAAGGTGATAGCCGGGCCAGTGCCCATCACAGACGCCGGCGACGAAAGTTATTCTACCTGAGGCTCGGAGATGGTTCGACCAGCCCAAAACCCCCAGGATTTCAACAGGAGCGGAGTCGATTGCCTCGACACCGTGTCGATTTCAGCGACGCGGCGGCAACCCGTTCTATCTCTATTGAGATCGAAATTAGGTGGAAAGCAGTAAGTGATCGAGGTCGCTGGCGCCTGTCCGCGGTCCGTAGCGATAGGATCGCTGATTCGTTGAGAGGGAGAGTGTTCTCAAGCGTCGAGATGTGGGGCAATCGATCCGAGCGAAGCGATGTCGAGTTCTGCGGTCCGTCTCCTGCTTGCCGCCAAACTTAGGTCACACCCGGGTCGCTTCATCGCGGCTGGTGTGGCGATCGCGTTCGCTACGGCGCTACTGCTTGCCGCTCTGATTGGGCGGCAGGCCCTCCGCGACCAGACGCCACGCGCGGCGCAAACCCTGCTGGGGCCCGCGGAAGTGCATCTGGCCGCGACCGACGCGGTGCATCCGTTTGTGGAGAGCGGTCTCATCGAATCGCTGCGCGCCGACCCCCGCGTTTCGTTTGTCGCTACCGCTGTGACAGTGCGGGCCGTCGATCTACCGGGACTCGAATCTGGCGAACTCGACACGGAGACTTTCTACAGTCTGGGAGACGGGGGCATGGGCGGTTGGATTCCGGGGCGACGTGACGCCTTTGTGGCTTGGGATGACGACAAGCCGCGCGGCCCCGTCGCCAGCGGGCGCCAGCTGGCGACGGGCGAGTCAGACCTCATCGAGATCGCGGTCCCGTCTGTTATCTGGGGGCAAAGCGTCGGTTCTTGGCGGCTCTTGGAAAGCGACACCGGCGTTCATGCCGCGCGGGTTGTAGGAATCTTGCCGACCGACATGGCGATGGTCGCGTCCCCGCCTGGGATTCGCTTGACGGCGCGGCAGATCAGCGCTTCGGCCGCCCTCAAGTTAGCCGGACGGTCGTTGCCACCTTCCGATGCACGGGTCTACCTGCAACATGCTGAAGACAAGGTCGTTTTCCTAGCCGATTGGCGACCGCGGTTGAGAGACCGCGCCGGTCGGCTCGAATTCTGGGACAGCACGTCGCTTCAAGAAGCCGCCCTGCGCGGCCCCGCGGCGGAATCGGCCCGGCTTGCCGTGCAATCAGCTGTACTTCTCGCCGGCGCCTGTGTCGTGTGTATCGCCTTGAGCGTACAGGGAAACGCTGTCCGCGAACGCGCCGCACAGTCGAGCTTGTTGCGATGCCTGGGGGCGAATCGAAAGATACTCGCGATGCTGGTTCTCGCAGAGGCCATCACCATGGCCGCCATTAGCGTGCTGGGAGCCGTCCTTTTGGTGTGGGCGGCGATGGCTGGATTGGCGGCTTACCTCCCGATGCTGCGGGTCCCTTCAATGCCCGATCTGGCGAGCATCGCCATGGCCGCCGGTGTGACATTGCTAGGAGTGCTGGCCGGAGCTGCTTGGCCGGCGATCGCTGCAACGAGAAGGCTGCCCGGTGATTTTGACGTGGAGCAAGACGATCCCGAGAGGGTTGCACGGTTCGCGAATCGTTCGGCGATCACCGGGGTCTCCATTGCCGCGCTAGCTGCTGCGATGATCTCAGCCACGCCTGCCCAGTCCTTCACGAGGGCTGAGCTCCTCTCATGGTTCGGCGTTCCTTGCCTCGCACTGACGGCACTGCTCGCCACACCGCTAATCATCCGCTGGACGAGCCGACTCTTGGTGCGTCCCGTCGGAGTTCTTACGAGAACCGAGTCGCTGGTGCTTGCCGATCATGTTGCCGCCGACGGCGCCCGCAGCGCCGGGGCAGTGATCGCGATCGCGATCGGACTGGGTGGATTCATTTGGATGCTCTGCTGGGGCGCATCGATGCTGGAGTCGTTCATCATCGACCCCGCCATTCCGCGCTGGCTCGTTTCGATCCACCCGTACGGCCTTGATAGGGACGAGGCCATGGAGTTGTTATCCAAGCCCGAGTTCGAGGAGTATCACCCGCTTACGCTTGTAGACACGCACCTCAATAAGGCTGACATAGCGATCCCGACGCTAGTCATGGGGATCGATGTCGAGCGTTCGCTAGGGAGAGAGCCCGGCAGCTTACCGTTTGAGTTTATCAATGGTGATCGCGAGTCCGCGGAAGCCGGGCTCAAGCGAGGCGACATGTGTCTCGTCAGTGCTTGGTACGCGGCTAGCCACCGCACGAGAGTCGGCGATCGTCTGTCCGTCGCGACTCCTTCAATCGATGGACGTGCGGAACGCACGTATCGAGTCGCCGGGATCTTGGAACTACGCGGTTGGCGGATGGCGACAAAACTGAACAAGGTCCGGCTTCACGGCGATAAGCACACCGCCATGCTTGTCCTTGACGCCAATGCCGTGAGACGGGACTTCCCTGTCGCGGATGTGAATTATCTGCTGGGTGACACGCTGCCAATTGCCGACGGAAGCCCTTCGAGATTCCGCAGTGATCTCTCGAAGGACGAGGCGTACGCGCGATCCCGCGACGATCGTATCGCGATCGAATCGGTGATCGCAGAGGCGATTGATTTAAAGCGACCCGTCGAGCACCGACCCGACGGCGAGACCGTCGTCGTAGTGGAAGAGCGAGTCGTGCAAGTTGACGGCCTCGACCGTACCCGCGCGTCGTTGCGCGGCGATTGGGGCGGCGCCGCGGTGAAGCGGATGGGTCAGGCGCCGCTACTGGTGCTAGGCCTCAGCCTGCTCTCAGTTAGTGGCGCCCTTGTGGGTGCGTTCCAAGCACGGTCGCGCGAACTCGGCGTCTTGCGCTGCTGCGGCTTGACGCGTTGGGGCTTAGCCCGATTAACGATTGCCGAAGCGTTGCTATTGGGCGCTGCGGCGATCCCTGTTTCGGTGCTGCTGGGTGGAGTTGGGGCGGCGATGATGCTCGAGGTGCCAGCGTCGTGGGCTACCGGCTTGATTTTGCCGGCATCCAGCCAACGCAGACCGTTCCTTGGTCTTGGTTGTGGCCAGGCGTCGCCGCCACCGCCATGGTCTGTAGTCTCGCGGCCTTGTGGGCGGCGTATCGGGTCGGTAGGACAACGCCGGCTTCGATCATCAGCGCCGCGCGGCGAGGTTAGGTTAATTCAGGCAGGTCGAAGTGGTCTCTAACGCCCGCAGTTCAGTCCTTGTCGCTTCAGGGATCCGCAAATCGTACGGCAGTGGCGATGCCATCGTGCGCGCCGTGGCGGGTGTTGATATTACTCTCCGTGCGGGCGAGATCGTCGCCGTCATGGGAGCCTCTGGGTCCGGGAAGACGACCTTACTCCATCTACTCGGTGGACTAGTCCGCGCGGACGGCGGCGTCATCCGTTGTGGGGATCGCGACTTCGCCACGCTATCCGACGCCCAGCTGACGGCGCTACGGTGCAGTGAGATAAGTATCGTTCTCCAATCCTACAACCTGTTGCCGACGCTGACGGCTCTCGACAATGTCGCGCTGCCACTACTGCTTAGTGGAAAGAGTCGTGCGCGGGCGCGCGAGCTAGCGAGCGACAAGCTGTCGCAGGTTGGCATGGCTGGGCACGGTGGTCGGCGACCGCCGCAACTCTCCGGGGGAGAGCAACAGCGGGTCGCAAGCGCTCGGGCACTAGTGAATGAGCCGCGTATCTTGTTGGCGGACGAGCCCACCGGAAATCTTGATCGCAAGAACGCCGAATCGGTTTGTCAGTTATTGCAGCAGGTTGGCGCCTCGGCAGGTCGCGCCGCGGCGATCGTTTCGCATGACCCTGTCGTCGCCTATCATGCCGATCGTGTTATTGTGCTGGTCGATGGCCAGCTTGTCGACAGCTTCTCCCGCAACGAGATCCTCGGCGCCGAAGACTTGGCGCCGCGCTACCTGTCTGCGACGACATCTAACACCGCGGGCTGCGACCGTTAGTGCCAGCAACGATTATGCCTGAACCGCCTTTCGTCCGCAGTGGCGTTAGCACCGAGGCATTGCTGACCTATGCCTGTTGTAGACCGAGCTGAAGACTCGTAGGCGCGCAGCGTCAGGCGGCCTAGAAATTGTACTGCACCATGCCGTGTAGGCGTTGGGCGTCGGCGGATTGGCCATCTTCGTTTTGACGTTCACCCCACATCAATTCAGTCGCGATCGCTAGTCGCGGCAGCGGGATCCACCACAGGCTCGCCGCGACGTACTGTGCGCTGGCGTACGTGCCTCCGGCCGCGAAGGCGCTGTTATCGACGTCCACCTTGCCGAGGGTGAAGTTCGATAGCCACTGGGCGTTGTACCAATGCTCGTAGCTGAAGTTCCAGCCAAGCGCCTCGACGAGCTCGATGTCGCCGGTGAGCGGGTTGACTTGGCCGTCGAGACCCTGCCCCGCCAGGTCGTTCAAATAACGTCCCACGCCTGGGCCCCAGGTCGCCTGCATCAACAACCGGCTACGCGTCCACCCCGAGGGGTCGGGGTCGTGGACAGGGTCGGTGCCCATCAAGACGGCCCACGGGTGCATCACCACGCTGCCGCTCACACCGGCGGCCGTCTGACGGGTGACCGCCTCGCCCGCAGGGCGATAGCCGACGCCGCGAACCAAGGCGCCGAGCTGGGCGTGGCCCCGTGTGCGCTGGTAGCGGACATGTGTCGTAAAGTCGGGGACGTCTTGGACCGCCGCGCCGAGCGCCGGATCGAACGTGATGTCAGAGAACGGCCGCTCGATCGCCCCCGCCCAAAAGAGATCGTCGCACACCGGCAGCGTGACGCGGGCCGAGGGCTGGCGTTGATTGGCCCAGCTGTTCGGCCCCTGGAAATCGACGAGGCTCGGCCAGTTCGTGCCGTCCATGAACGCCGAGTTCTGCTGCCCGAAACGGAAGTAGCCCACATCGATGAAGGCGTGTCGCAGTCGGAATGGATTGCCCCCACCGCCGGCCGCTTGCGGCGCGCCGTTGAAGAAGTCCCCCTCGACAAACGTGTGAACCGTCAGGTCCTCGTAGTCGGTGGGGGTCCAAGACTCGAAAGCGATGCGGCTGGCGCGGCCGCTCATATTGAAGTTCTGCCCCGCGCGCTGCGCGACGGGGATCGTGTTGGTGACGAACGAGTCGGTGCTGCCGACCGGGTCGAAGTCCATCAGCGCGCCGAGGCGAACGAACCCCCGCAAGCGGAACGACGTGTTCGTGCCCGGCGCCAAGAACGAGCCGGGATAGATGCCGCGGACAACAAGGTCGTCCCGCTGGTCTTCGGTCACTAGCGTCGGCGGCGCAAGACGGGCGTACTCCGGCACGGCCGGTCCCTCTTGCTGCTCGCGCGGCTGATATCCGGGCGGGCCGTAGTCGGCGATCGGTCGGACGGCGCCCTCGTCGTCACGGTACGGACGCGGCGAGTAATAGTACGCCGGCAGATCATCGGCCAGCGGGTCGTTGTCCAAAGCGCCCGGGACGTTCTGGGCGTTCAGGTAGTCGTACTCGTACTGAAGATTGCCCGTCGAAGTCTCGACCGGGGCCCGAGAGGGACCGGCGTCGGCGCCGAGCGGGTTGGAAAGCGGGGCCACGTCCGGCGACTGCGCATCGGTTGGGCGCGCAGCCATGGTCGTGCTGAAGAGCATCAGCGCCGTGATTGCTGCTCGCACCATCGCCCACCCCCTGATAGGCAGCCCCGCGCCCACTAGGCTAGACCGTCGTCTCAGCCATCGGCGCCGCCGGCAGATCGGCGTGAGAAGATATAGCGGATGGAGGGGCGTTTCAGCGCAAGAGGTTTCGCTCCTGGTATCGCTGCAAGCAACGCCGCTAATGCGTTCAGCGTCAGCACTGCCTACTCAGCGTCGATCTCGGGGGCGAAGTCAACTCTCTACCGCGGTGTGGGAGACACGCGCTGCGCCGCTGCGACGGAGACCAATCGCCAGCATCACCCAGGCCCAGCCGTTGAAGACGAGGTCGATGCCGATGAACAGCCCTATGACCCACAGGCCCGAAGCCGGCCACTGTTTGTAGATAAACAGGCCCAGCATGAAGGTGATTGCGCCGTTCACCAGAACCCATCCCCGACCGGGGAATTGCTCACTAACCGCGAACACCACACGGAAGGCGCCCGAGATCATCAAGAAGATGGCGATGATCAGCGTGAGCTGAATCGCGGCGCTCTCGGGTTGGTCGATGATCATCATACCGACCAGCGCGTAGAGGACGCCGATCAGGAGATGGACCAACATGCCGCTCCACCGACCGACCCAGAACGAGCCGATGATCTCGCCGATGCCGGAGGCCAGCATCAAGAAGCCAAACAGCCAAGTGATCGAGAACGTCACCTCGGTGATGCACGACCAGCCCAGGGCGACCAAGCCCGCGACGATCATCGCGACGCCAAGCCCGAGGAACCAGCCCCAGTAGCTGCGGAGCGCTGCGAGCTCGCTGGCCAGGACGTCTTTGAGTGCGCTGTGTCGGGCTGCGTCCATGATGAGGGCTTGATTGCTGGAAGGGTGGCTGAGGCGTTGTCCGGATCTGTCTAGCTGAGAGTCTGACCGCCGGGATAAGTGAAGTCTAGCTTACGCGTCCCCGGGCTCGCCGATCGCGCCGAGGTCGGGGCTCAGGGCTAGGGGACCGAGACCACTTGCACCGAGACTTCCATCCCCTCAAAGGCGTCGCCGGGGCCGTCCCAGCTGCCCGCCAGGGGCGCGGCTTGTTGCTGCTCGCGGGCCACCGCGACAGGGATGTGCTCGATACCGGCAAGCTTGTTATTGGTGGGGTCGAAACCCCGCCAGCCGGCGCCGGGCAGATAGACCTCGGTCCAGGCGTGGGTCGATCCGTGCTGCCCTTCCTCAAGCCGCACGTAGCCCGAGACGAAACGGGCGCCGAAGCCCCAGTAGCGGGCCGCTTCCATCATCAGAACGGCGTAGTCGCGGCAAGAGCCGCCACCAAGCGCGAGCGTCTCGTGAGGGAGCTGCACGCCCGGCTCATAGCGCTCTCGGTAGTTCAGGGTCTGGTAGATGTGCGTGTTGAGTCGGTTGAGGAGATCGTAGGTGTCAATCAACTGGCCGGGCTGGTAGAGCGAACTGAGCCAATTGTGCAGCGCCGGGCCGTCGAGCGGGTAGCTCGGCAACCGGTAGGGCACCAGCGCGACCTGCTCTTCGGCGGAGTACTGAAATGGGTACAGGCGGGCGATCGGGTCGATCAGGCACTCGATTCGGATGTCGTCCAGCAGTTCAACCTCAATCTGTGTGATCAGACGCAGCAGCGTTGCGGGCTCGGCGAACGTCAGCACCGCCACCGAGTTCCCCTCGATGTCCAGCAGCCAGCGGACATCCGCCTTGGGCTCAATCTCGACCGACGCCGCCAGCACCCGCAGCTCATGCGAGGCCCGCGGCCGCAGCATCGCGCGGTGGGTCCCGAACGAGACGGGTACGCTGTAGCGATACGCGGTCTTGTGGGTGATGCGCAGTCGGGGCATGGCTCGTGGTGGGCGTTGGCTTCGTAGAACACTTTGTGATCGCTCTTCTTCCGCCGGGCACTACTGGGCTTTCTTCGTCGTCGGCGCGTGGATGCCGAAGAAGATCGCGTAGAGCACCGGCGTGACAATCAGCGACAGCACCGCCGCGAACGACAAGCCGAACATGATGCACACCGCCATCGCGCCGAAGAACGGGTCCTTCAGCAGCGGGATCATCCCGAGCACCGTCGTGATCGCCACCATGCAGACGGGCCGCATCTTGGCGGCGCCGCCGTCGAGGATCGCCTCGTAAGGGTCTTTTCCTTTACTGCGCTCGGTGAGGATCTTGCTCAGCACGACGATTTGGTTCTTGATCTGCTCACCCCCCAAAGCGAGCACGCCTAGCAGCGCCATGAAGCCAAAGGGCATGCCGGTCAGCAGTAGGCCGGCGGTGACCCCAATCAAGGCGAGCGGCATCACGAGCCAGATGAGCAGCGTCGCACGGAACGAGTTGAAGATCGCCACCACAATGAACACCATCAGCGCCAGCATCACGGGGATCGACTGTGCGAGCGCGGCGCGGGCGTCGCGGGAGTTTTCGTACTCGCCGCCCCATTCGAGCGTGTAGCCTTCGGGGATCTCGATCGCTTCGATCGAATCGCGCACGCGGGCGAACAACTGGCTCGGCAGCCCCATACGGGGGTCGCCGTGCACCGTAAGTGTTGGGAAACGGTCGCGGCGCATCACGATCGGGTCTTCCCATACCACTTCGGAGCCCGAACTGACCTGACTGAGCGGGATCATCCGCCCGGCGACGGGGCTCCAGACTTGCACGCTGGCCACAGCGCTGGCGTCGTTGCGCTCGGCGAGCGGAGGCCGCGCGATGATCGGCAACAGGCGGGTTTCTTGCGGGAACTGGCCCGTGGCGGAGTCCCCCGGCTCGCGGAAGAAGCCGACCCGGCGTCCCTCGAAGCTGCTCTCAAGCGCTCGGGCCACGTCGATGCGGTTGATACCGTTGCGGCGAGCTTGCAGGTCGAGCAGCGTGGGGCGGATCACCTTGACCGGCTCGCGCCAATCGCTCCGCACGCAGAGAGCGTCCCCCTCTTCGCGGAGTATCCGCTGCGCCTCGTCGCCTAGTTGCTTGAGCACGGCGGAGTCGGGCCCGCGGAAGCGGGCCTGGATGCGACCTCCCTCGCCGGGGCCTAGCAAGAACTTCTTCGCGATCGCGTTGGCGTCCGGGAATCCGTCGTCGAGCTTTCCCTGGATGTCGCCAATCAACGTGTCGATGGAACGCCAGTCGTCCACCTCTACCAAGAGCTGCACGTAGGCGGAGTTCTCGTTCTCGGGCGAGTAGACCAAGAGGAATCGCGGTCCGCCGCCGCCGATGAAGGCTGTGACGTGCTTAACGCCGTCTTCGGCGCGGATGAGGGCCTCAACGTCCGCGGCGAGGTCTTCCGTTTCACGGATATGGGTGGCTGCAGGCAGGAAAACATCGACCAAGAACTGCGGCCGCGTGGCGGGAGGGAAGAAACTATGGGTCACTTTGCCGAATCCAATGACCGACGCGACAAAAGCGGCGATCGAGATCACCACCACTAGCCAACGGTACCGCAGCGCCAGGATTAAAAGGTTCCGGTAGATACGGAACGGCAGGCTGTCGTATGCGCTTGCCTTGTTCGGATTGGCGGCGCCGCCAGATGCGGCGTCGGCGGCGCCTGCCGTGGGGCTATAGATTAAGTAGCTCAACAGGGGCGTGATCGTGATCGACGACACCCAGCTGAGGCTCAGCGCAATCAGGATGACCCAGAACAGCGACTGCGTGTACTCGCCTGTACTGTCCTCTGACAAACCTATAGCGGCAAACGCGATGACGCCGATCGCCGTCGCGCCGAACAGCGGCCATTGGTTTTCCGCCACGACTTCGCGGACGACATCGATCTTGTTCCGGCCCGCCTCAATGCCGACCTTGATCCCCTCGATCACGATGATCGCGTTGTCAGTCAGCATGCACAGCGCGATAATCAGCGCGCCGAGCGAGATCCGTTCCATGAGGATGTCGCCGTCGGCGTGCATGACGAAGAACGTTGACATAATGGTGAGGAACAGCACGACGCCGATGATCAGCCCTGTCTTGCGGCCCATCGCCAGTAGCAGCACGACGAAAACGATGGTGACCGCCTTGAGCAGGTTGAAGATGAACTCGCCGGTGGCTAGGCTGACGGCTTCGGGCTGGAAGTTGACTTCGCCGATCTCGATGCCAAGAGGCTGCAAATGCTCGAGCTGCGCGAGCTTAGCGCGGATCGCCTCACCGAGTGTGACAACGTTGCCGCCCTGGATAGTGGAGATGCCGAGGCCGACCGCCGACTTGCCATCGAACTTCAGCAGGCGCCGCGGTGGGTCTTGATCGCCACGCACGAGGGTCGCAACGTCGCCCAACGTGAGCTGCCGGCCAGTGCTATCCGAGCCGATCACGATCTGCAGCATCGCATCGACCGTCTCGAACTCGCCCTGCGGGTCGATCGGGATGTGCTGGTCGCCGACCCTCACGCGGCCGCCATCAGCGGCGACGTTCCGCTCCTGGAGTTTGGCGTAGAGCTGCTCTTCATTGACGCCCAGCTGCGCTAAACGGTGGCGGCTGATCTCGAGGAACACCACTTCTTGCTGGGCGCCGAAGAGCTCGATGCTCTTCACCCCGGGCACCGACAGCAACTCGCGACGGAGGAACTCCGTGTACCGGCGGACCTCGGGGAACGAGTACCCCTCGCCGGTGATCGCGAAGAAGATTCCGTACACGTCGCCGAAGTTATCGACGACGATCGACGCCCCCCGCGCTGAAGGAGGGAGCTGCGGCTGTACGTCGGCGATCTTACGGCGCAGCTCGTCCCACACTTGCGGGATACGGTCGCGGTCGTAGCGATCCTTGATGACCGCCGAGACGACCGACCGCCCGCGGAGCGACTCGCTCGTCACGCGCTCAAGCTGACCGAGCTGCTGGACGGCGGTTTCGATCGGGTTGGTTACTTCCTGCGCAACTTCCTCGGCGCTGGCCCCGGGGTAGAGCGTGATGATCCGCGCTTCTTTAATGGTGAACTCGGGGTCTTCCAGACGCCCGATGTTCATGTACGCGGCGATGCCGCCGGCGAGCAGGAGCGCCATTGCCGCGAAGACAACTCGGCTGTTGTTGACGGATACGACACCAGGGTTCATTGTGCGGTAACCCCCAACGCGTCGCCCAGATCACGCACTTTCATGCCTTCGCGGAGGAAACTCGTCCCGGCCGAGGCGATGCGTTGACCCGGTTCGAGTCCTTCGAGGACCTCGACCTGCCCACCGGTCACTTCTCCTAGTTTCACCTGTCGCGGAGCGACTTTGCCTTCGTCGTCGAGCACCCACGCCACCTGCCGACCCGAAGCGTCCTTCGATACCGCGGTGACGGGCGCCAGGATGCGATTTCCCAGCACCGCCGCGCGGCGGAACGATGCGGTTACGGTAGCCGTCATGCCGGGCAGCACTCGGACGCCTTCGGGCGCCTGCATGACGACGCGCACCTGGAAGGTTTGCGTCACGGGGTCAGCGGACTGGGCGACTTCCCGGATGGTGACGGGGAACTCGATCCCCGGTGCGCCAGTAAACCGTGCGACCATCGAGACGATCTCCGCGGTGCGGATGTCGGCAGCCATGATGCTCTCGGGAACGTCGAGGATGATCTCGATCTCGTCCACGTCTTGGAACCGCACGACGCGCTGCTTTGCCTGGACGTTCTCGCCTTGTTCGACAAACCGCTGGGCGATCACGCCGTCGAACGGCGCCCGCAACGTGCAGTCGTCGAGTTGTAGCTGCGCCTCGACCACTTGGCCTTCTAAGCCCCGAAGATCGGCGCGTCGGGCGAGCACTTCTTCCTCCCGCGCCATGCCGGCTTTCTCTAGGATCTGTAGCGACGCTTGGTAGGCTTCGTCTGCAACTTGGACGGCGGTCTCCGCCTGGTCGTACTGGGCGCGGCTGATCGCGCGGCCCGGCAGCAAGCGGGCGTATCGCTCGTACTCGGTCTGGGCGTTAGCTAGTCGGGCGCGGGCGCTGCGCAGATCCGCTTCGCGACGCAGTCGCTCTTCGGGGCGTTCGCCGGCAAGCGCCGATTGCAGTTCTGCCCGGGCGCGGTCGAGACGTCCCATCAGGGCTTCGAGTCGCGCCTGGAACTCGTCGGTCCGCAGTTGTGCGATCATGTCTCCAGCGGAAACTTCTTGGCCTTCTTTGACTGGAAGCTCTGTTATCACGCCGGCCACCTGAAATGCCAGCTCAACACGGCGAGACGCCTCGACGCGGCCCGGGAAGACGCGGGTATGCGCATCTTCCCATGCGGAGACGGTGACGGTCTTCACCGGGCGAGGCCGATCGACCCGGACGGGCTCGGGCTGCTCGCAGCCTGCGATCAAACTGACGGCGGCTAGGGTTAACAGTCCGCCCGGCGTGGGGCGGGTCGGGGCGTGCCGCATGGGCCTGCTTCCAATCGTGTGAAGACAACGGGGAGAAGACGACAGCGAATTCGAGTGCGCCGCTGTGCGAGCTTTGTAGGCTGCGGCAAAGCATTGGGATAGCCATCAACCGTTATTTACTGCGTTTGACGCTGCTGGTCGCCTCGCCGGGGATTTCGTGCGGGCGGTAGGCGGGAAGCCATCGACACGGCACAAGGGCCAGTAGAGCGACGCCCGACAGCACCAAGAAGCCCGTCTTGAGCGCACGCATCCGGGCGTCACGATTGATTTGCAACGCTTCGGTGACTTGCAGCTGCGAGACGCCAACTCCGCCGAGCCGTTCTTCGAGCTGGGCGTCGCTCATGAAGTTCAGGTTGCTGAGGTTCACGTGGTCGGCGAGCTCAGCCTTGAGGACGGGGTTGTCCCCCAGGTTGGCGACGATAACCGACGTGAGAAGGCCAACGAGCATCGCCCCCACTAGCGCGGTTCCGACCGCCGCTGCGAGGTTTTGCGTCACGCCGCGGAGCGAGCCGACGTCGCTGGCGAGCTCTTTTGGGGATGCGGTAACCAGCACGTTAAAGAGCAGCGTTACCAGCGCCCCTTGACCGAGGCCCACCATCACCAGACCGGCGATCACCGGCGGGACGCTCCAGTCGTTTCGGATCACAAACGCGAGCCACGCCGTGCCGGCCGCCACGAGGAGGAACGCCCCCGTGGCGATCTGGCGAGGCGTGAACCGCTTGTAGAGCCGTACGATTAAGATCGCGGTAAAGAACACGGTGAGCATGAATGGCATCATCGCCATAGAGGTCGCAAGGCTGGTGTTCCCTTGAACGATCTGGATGTAGAGCGGCACCGAGAAGTTGATGGCGCCCTCGATGCTGACGATACAGAATAGCGCGACGACGGTACCCCACTCCAACGGCGAATCAACCACATCCAGCGCCAACAGCGGCGTCTTACCCCGTTTGGCGCGGCCCTGCGACCAAGCGAAGAACGCGGCCAGCACCACGACCCCCACCACGATCATCGCGGGGGCGGGTGAAACGCCCGCGATGTCAAATGGCGCCGCGGGGCTGGCGATCGTAACGCCCCAGTTTCTAAGATTGTTGAAACCGAACGTGATCAGGATCACGCCGCACGCCGAGAGCAAAACGCCGAAGAGGTCGATGCCGACCTTGGGGTTGGGGTGCGAGCGTTTGAGCTTGAAGCTCAAGAGTAGCAGCATCGCGGCGTGCACGATCAATAACCCGAAGGCGTATCGCCAGCTGAGCCATGTGGCGACCGACCCGACGATGACAAACGCCAGCACGCCGGCGATGGCCCGAGCCGAGCCGAGCCAGCCGACGGCCTCTGCCTGTTGCTTGCCGCGGTAGTGATCCGCAATCAGCACCACGAGCGTCGGCACTAACGCCGCGCCGGCGAGCCCGGCAATCGCCTGCCCGGCGAGCATGACTTCCGCCGTAGGGCTGGCGACGATGGTGATCATCGCCACGAGGAACAGCGCGACCGCCATCTGAAAGAAAATCTTCGAGCCAAACCGTTGGCTCAACTTGGCGCCCAGCATGATGAAGCCGGAGACCCCAAGCGAGTACAGCACCACCGCGGTGCCGACCGTCGTTGGCGGGGTCTGGAAGCTTTCGACCATCCCTCCCATCGACACGGGGATGGCGGCCACGTTGAACGACATCAACATCTGCCCCATCGCGATGACAATCATCGGCAACCACGAGGCGCGGGCGTCTTGATCGATGATGGGGGACTTGGCTTGGCTCATGTTCGCCGGGCGCGATGGGGAGGAGGTGGTTCACGCTTCGGGCTGAGAAACAAACAGGTCCATCCCGAGCCCTTGGGAGAGGTACCTGGTAGCCAACTGCCCCTTCACGCTATTCCCGGCGCCGTCGAGCGGCGGAGCGAAAGTGGCGAGTCCGCCCTTGCCGGGCGAGACCGTGGCGATGCCGCCGCCGATGCCGCTCTTGCCGGGGAGGCCGATTTCGTAGAGCCAATCGCCGGAAGTCTCATAGAGGCCCGCTGTCGCCATCACCGCCAACGCGTAATGGCAAACGTCGGCGTCGACGACGCGTTCCTTGGTGATGGGGTTCACGCCTCCGTCGGCGAGCGTCGCGCTCATGGTCGCCAAGTCTTTGGCGGTGACGTTCAGGGCGCACTGCTTGGTGTACAGGTCAGTCGCTTCGGCCGGGTCCATATAGATTCGCCCAAAGCTTTGCAGCATGCGGGAGATTGACTGATTGCGGAAGTTGGTCTCACTCGCTGACTTGTAGACCTCTTCGCACAGCGGCAGTTCTCTACCGGCGAAGCGCGAGAGGCCCTCATGGATGAATCGCCACTTGTCGTGGAGGGTCTTCCCTGGAGTGAGGCTTGTAGTAGCAATGGCGCCGGCATTGACCATCGGGTTGGTGCGGCCGCCGTCGCCGCGTTCGATCCCTTCGAGTGAGTTGAACGCTCGGCCCGTGGCGTTGACGCCGATCTTCTCACGCACCTCGGCGGGGCTTAGCGCCTCACACACTAGCGCCATGACGAACGGCTTGGAGACGCTCATGATCGTGAACTCGTGCCGTGAGTCGCCGATCTCGTACGTGTTGCCGGAGGTCCCGACGAGACAGATGCCAAACAGATCGGAAGGGACTCTCTGCAGCGCCGGATAGACCTGCGAGTTCTGCCCCTCGGTGTTCGACTTGTAAAGCGAGTACGCCTCGGCAACGAGCGCATTAATCGAATCGGGGGTCGGCAGGTGACCGGTCGAGACGTAGTGGGCGGGCTTGTTCGCGCCTGCTGATGGGGTCTTGGACATGGCGTGTCGGGAATGGTGTTTCAATCGTCCAGCGTGGCGATCGCAATAGCGAGCCGACAGCCATCGAAGTACTGAGGCAGGTCAACGAACTCGTTGACGGTGTGGATCTCGTGTTGGCCGGCGCCGATCGTGACCGCCGGCACGCCGTGTCGCACGAGCCAGTTGGCGTCGAGCCCGCCGTTGGAGTGCAACGTCATCGCAGAAAGGCCAAGCGTCTCGGCCGCCCGCTTCGCGCGATCGACCGCGGGTGAATCCTCCGGCAGTTGAAAAGGCGGATAGGAGGGCTTGGCGGTGAACTTCACCTTGGCGTGGTTGCCGTCCAAATCAGCGACCGCCAATCGGCCCGTCTCGAAGGCCGCTTCGTAGGCCGCCGCGATCTGCACCGCGAAGTTTTCATCGAAGCTCCGCGCCTCGCCGACGAGGTGGACGTAATCGGTCACGACGTTGGTGGCGTCTCCTGCGGACGCGCCGGGCTTCCCCTCAAAAATGCCGGGGTTGCTGGTTCCCTTCCCTTCGGCGCGATTGATCTTGCCAAACCAGCCGTTCTTGTGGGCCTCCGCCAAGGCGATCGAAGCGACCAGCGTCGAAGAGATTCCTTTCTCTGGCGCGACGCCCGCGTGCGACGCCTTGCCGTGAATCTCGGCCTGCCAGTTCACCTGGCCGACGGCGCCGATCACTAGGTTCGCAGGGACCTGAGCATCGACATTGAAGCCCATCGCGGCGCCGCCCAGGTCGTCGGGGTCGAGCTCGCGGGCGCCGTGCAGGCCGCTCTCTTCTCGCACCGTAAACAGCAGCGTGATCGGCGGGTGAGGCAGGTTGTGCTTGAGCAGCGTCTCGACCATCGCGACGAGCACCGCACAGCCCGTCCGATTGTCGCCACCCAGAGCGGCGCCCGCTGCCTCGTTGATGATGCGGTCCCCTTCCCGCTTGGGTTTGGCGCCGGCACACAGCGGTACGGTGTCGAGGTGCGTCGAGAATAAGAGCCGCGGGCCAGGCCGAGTCCCCGGCATCGTTGCAATCAGGTTACCGGTCTCGGTTGGCAGCGGGATGCGTTTGTGGGCATCGTCGTACTTGATCATCGACGGCGGCACTCCGACCTCAACTAGCGAGGCGGATACCTCGGCGGCGATCGCCGCCTCGTGGCCGGTGACGCCATCGACCGCCAGAAAACGCATCAGCAGCGCTTCGGCCGAGGCTTCGTCGAACGGGATCGTGTCGCTGCTCATGTCTGTTGCGTATGAAAGGAAGAGTCATTCCGAGGAGGAAGTGAAAGCGTCTGTTGCGGCCCTCCGGGTCAATGCAATCCCCAGGGGAGGCCTAGCAAGTACCAGACTGCGAACAGCCCCGCCCACAAGACGGACATCGCGACTGCATACGGGAGCATTAGCGCCACAATGGTGCCGACGCCCGCCTTGGTGTCGTACTGGCGTGCGAACCCCACCACCAGTGCGAAGTACGCGTTCAGCGGCGTCAGCGTGTTGGTGGGCGAATCGCCGACGCGATAAGCGGACAGCACCGCCGCCGGATCGACGCCCAGCGTGATGAACAGCGGCACGAACACCGGCGCGAAGATCGCCCACTTGGCGATCGCAGGGGTGAAGACGATGTTCAGCGCCGTCACAACGACGATGAATCCCAACAGCAGCCATAGCGCATCGACGTTAGCGGACTTGAGCCCCTCGGCCATTCGGATCGCCATCAGCGTGGGGATGTTGCTGTAGTTGAAGTAGGCGATGAATTGGCTGATGACAAGGAAGAGCACGATCGTGCCCCCCAGCCCCGAAACCGCCTTGATCATTGCCGAGATCACTTCGGTTGGCGTCTTGATGGTCCCGGCGCCAACACCGAACGCAACGCCCATGACCAGGAAGACCAGCATGATCGGGACGATGAGGCCGTTCATCAGCGGCGAGTTGCCGATCAGGGCGCCAGTCTCGGGGTTACGTAGCGGGGCGGCGTCGGGAAGCGATAGGACGCCAAACAGCAGCAGCACCGCCAAGAACCCCAGGCCGGCGTAGACGAGGCCCCGCGTCTCGGCCGGGGTCCGTACGGCGCCGGCGGGTGGGCCCTCGGATTCACCGGCGTAGGCGCCCAATCGCGGTGCGATCAAGCGGTCCGTCACGAGCGCGATTACGATGACTAAGAACGGGACCGAGGCCAATGAGAACCAAAACCCCGCCATCAGGTCGATCGACCGTGATGGATCGACCATGTGGATGGCGTCGTTCGTGATTTCGGTCATGACCGCGTCGAGCGGCTTGATGAGCATGTTGACGTTGAACGCCCCTGCGACCGCGGCGAAGCCCAGGGCGATGCCCGCCAGCGGGTGCCGGCCCAGGCTGGCGTAAGCCGCGCCGGCGAGTGGGATGAGCACCACGTACCCGGCGTCCGAGGCGATGCTGGAAAGGATCCCGACAAACGCCAGGATGTACGTGAGCGCCCAACCGGGCGAGATGGCCACCAGCGTACGGATCAGCACATTGATCAGCCCCGACTCTTCCGCCACGCCGACGCCGAGCATCGCCACGATCAAAAGCCCGATTGCCGAGAAGCCCATGAAGTTCGGCACCAAGCCAGTCACCATGTTGCGGACGCCGTCCGCGGTCAGCAGGCTGCGGGCCGCGGTGGTGGCTCTTTCGATCTTGTGCGTCTCCGGGTTGATGACGTCATAGTTGACCTCTGCGCCCGTAAGGTAGAGCGCGTGCGAGAGCCCGATCACTAGCAGGATCAGGGCCAAGAAGATTAGCACCGGATGCGGGACCCGATTGCCGACGCGTTCGACGAGGTCGAGCGTCCTTTGCAGCAGCGATAGACGTTTCTCTTCCTGCTCGCCCGCCATCGTGATCCTGCCAGCGGTCTGAGTTTCGAAACGACGTTATTCTTCCAATCAACTGAAATCGATCGAGCGCCAGCAGCGCTGGATTAGAAAGCCAGCGAAGAGCGTGTTCAACGATAGGCCGCGGCTATTTGCAGCAATAAAGTCACGGAAGCGGTGGAGCCAAGGGAAGCAGCAGCGGCACCAGCAAGACGCTCGCCACCAGCACGATCAAAGTGAACGGCACCCCGACCTTGACGAAGTCAAAGAAGCGGTAGTTGCCCGGGCCCACGACCAGTGTGTTCACCGGCGAAGAGACGGGCGTCATGAACGCCGCCGAGGCGGCCAGCGCGACAATCATTGCAAACGGGTAGGGGGAAGCGTCCAGGTCCCCGGCGAGCGTGATCGCGACGGGCGCCATCAACACTGCTGTGGCGGTGTTGGAAATGAACATGCCGAGGATCGCTGTCAACGCGAAGAGCGTCGCGAGCACAACGTAGATCCCCGCTTCGCCGATGAGGTCCATCAGGCCGTTGGCAGCCAGATCGACGCCCCCGGTGCGGTCCAAGGCGATTGAGAACGGGAGCATACCGACGATCAAGACGATGGTCTTCCAGTCGATCGCTTTATAAGCGGTGTTGAGGTTGATGCAGCCAAGGGCCCCCATCAGCAGGCAGCCGAGGAGCGCGGCCTGGACGTTGGGAATAAGGCCGCTGACCATCAGCCCCACGACCAGCAGCAGACACCCTACCGCTACGGCGGCCTTGCCCGGGACCGGCAGCACCTCGTCCATTTCCGCAGGCAGATTGAAGACCACTAAATGGCGTCGATCGACTTGTAAGCCGCGGACAGCGTCCCACGGACCAGTTACCAGCAGCGTATCGCCGGCGACGAGCGGCTCGTTCTCGATCGACCGCGTAATGGCCGTGGTCCCGCGCCGCAAGCCGATGACGGTCAGCCGATAGCGGTGACGGAAGTCCGATTCGACGAGCGACTTACCGATCAGGTTGGACGAGGCCGGGACCACCACCTCGGCCATACCAATCTGCTGCTGGTAGTCGCTGAAGTACGCTCCGGTCAGTGGCAGCGGTTCGAGAGAGAACTGTCGACGCAGAGCGTCCACGTCGGGGTCTTCGGCGTAGAGATCGACAAAGAGCACGTCCCCGTCGTGGAGTTCGGTATTGGCGTGGGGTTCGATAAGCCGGCCATGGCGTTCGATTCCGATAAGGCTCGCGCCGGACGTATCCCGCATCCGTGCCTCGGCCACCGTGTGGCCTACAAGCGAAGAGTCCGCAAGGACCCGCAGGCGGTGCTCTCGGGCGGACAAGCCGTACTCCCTGATCCAATCCGAAAGCGTCGGCTTGCCGCTGGCGGCGGCGCCCCCCTGTTCACCGGCCGGCAGCCAGCGCTGGGCGATGAGCATATACACCACCCCCAGCACGAGCACTACCGCGCCGAACGGCGTGAAGCTGAAAAAATTAAACCCGTCGAACCCGTGGCGCACCAGTTCGCTATTGACCACCAAGTTTGGCGCCGTAGCGATCAGCGTCATCATGCCGCTGATCAAGGCGGCGGAGCTGATCGGCATCATGAGTTTGCTAGGTGCTACGCCCGTGTTCTGAGCGATGCGCAACCCGACAGGAACGAAGATCGCTGTCACGGCGGTTGAGCTCATGGTGGCTCCTAGGCCCGCGACGACAACCATCAGCAGCATCAGCAGCAGCGTGTTGCTCTCGCCCGCGCGGGCCAGCAGCCAGTCTCCCAATGCCTGGGCCACCCCGGTGCGCACCAGGCCATCGCCAAGCACAAAGAGCGCGGCGATCAGCACGATGTTCGAGTCGCTGAATCCCGCCAGGGCTTCGCTCATCGACACCACCCCCGTAAACGGGAGCAGTGTGAGCATGATCAGCGCCACCGCATCCATCCGCGGCTTATTGACCGCGAACATCACGATCGCTGCCGACAGCAGGCCAAGAACGATTCCGAGCTCGGTGCTCATACGCAGACGATTCGTGGTAAGAAAGTCGCCAGCTCAGCTGAACACGTCACGGAGGGCGCTCAATAGCTAGGTGGCAAGAGGCCACACAAGCTGTTTCACGTGCAAGGAGCAGGCCGGACGCAATCGGCGAGCGTAGCTTAACCCGCACCCTGCGAATGTCCACCATAAACCCGGTTAGCCACGCGGTTACCCGCCGCGCCCCGTCGACGGTTGCGACTAAGAACCCATCAAGAGGTCATCACCCCGGACAATGTGCGAACTCGTTGTGCGGGTCTAGCTGCGCGGATTAGAATCGGCTCTAAAGCGGCATTGCGTCTTTCGTGTGCGGAGGCGATCCCCAGAGACCTCATGTCCGAACCAATGGTTCCGCTGACCTTCTGGCAACGGATATCCCGCACCTACTTGACCGGCATCCTAGGCGTTCTGCCCCTAGCGCTCACGCTGGCGGTGTTGGCCTGGCTTGTTGTGTTTCTTCACAATCTTGTCGGCCCTTCCAGCAGCTTCGGCAAGCTGCTTCGCTCGGCAGGCATGACGGTCTCGGCGTGCGAAGCCACCGCCTATGTCATCGGGCTGGTGGGCGTGGTGCTGATGATCTACCTCGTGGGTATCTTGGTCGAACGTGGCCCCGGCCGGAGTCTGCGCGTCGTCATGGACAGCGCGCTGGGTCGGGTCCCGGTCGTCAACACCGTCTACGATGCGTCGAAGAATCTCACCAGCATGTTCGATCGCAAGCAAGATTCGATCGAGGGGATGGCGCCCGTCATCTGTTACTTCGGCGACGACCTCTCGGCAGGCATCCCCGCTCTCATGCCCACCGCCAAGCTCATCCACATGAACGGCGTGGACTACCGGGTAGTGATCGTTCCCACGGCGCCCGTCCCCTTCGGTGGCGCCCTCTTGTGCGTCAAGGCCGAGTGGGTCAAACCTGCCGGCTGCTCCATGGACGAGTTATTAGGGATGTACATGTCGATGGGCATGAGCGCGCCGGCGCATCTCAACGAAGAACGTTCCGAGAACGAGACCTCGTCCACTTAACACGCATCGAATTGGTCCCGAGCCAAGTCACCTTTGAGGACTCCCAGCAATGTCCAGCCCAACCATCGAGTCGGTGGCCGCTTCCTTTCGACGGCTCGGTTGGACCGGGGTCTTCGTTCAGTTGGCGCTGGCCATCGTGCCGCTGGCGACGCTGGGCTACTTCTTGTTTGGCAGAGCGACCGGCGTCCGCAGCGATCCCAGCGTTACCGACGTGCTCGCGATCGGCGGGCTGGCGATCCTGCTGTTCACCACCTTTTGGTCGTACCGCTACGCGTCGCTGGGCGCACGTATGGCTGATCCCGCGCGGCGTCCCCCCTACAAGAAGTTGGCGCGCGTGCTATGGGTCGGGCTGTGGGCCGGCGTGCTCGGGATTGTTGCTTCGATGCTGCTGCTCATCGTCGGGGCCGCGCGTCTGCTCTACTTGTTCATGAAGGCGCCCCAAGGGGGCGTGCCGGTTATCCAGACCTCCGCCGAGAATCGCAGCTACTGGGTGTCGTCGATGGACATCGTCAGCCAGCTGGCGGAACTCTGCATGCTGGCCGGCGAGCTACTGGTCGTCGGCATGACGCTCTGGCTGCTATACCGCTTGTCAAAGACGGCTAGCCTTTACAACGGAGGCAATGCCACTCCCGAGAGCGAAATAGCAGCGGACACGACTTGAGGCGGAGATTCGAGGAGTCTCTGAGGTCGGAGACGCTAGGCGAGCTTGCAAGGACAAGGTGCTAGCCAACTCGCAGCCCTACTTTTGCTTGGCATCTACAACCGTAAGGCGCCTTCTATCTATCGATTTACGTAGCCGCCGACAAAATTAGACTAATGGAGAGATGTCTTGCGGACTCACCGGCCCGCAGGCCAGTGAAGCAAGCCACGGCAGAGAAAAGACGTCTTCGGCGCCCGAAGGCGCTAGACGACGCCGGGCGTGAAATCCCGGCAAGAAAAGTGGAGGCGGCGGGAATCGAACCCGCGTCCCGCGATCGCTCCACGGGAGCTTCTACGTGTGTAGTCAGTTGATTTGATTTTGCTTATCGGGCGCCCTTCCTGACACGGCTACCGACAAACTATCCGAGTACTTCAGTTAGCAGCGGGCGTGCCCGGAGGGTTGACCCGCAAGCGATCCGGAGGGGGTTATACGTTCCGTCCACAGGCTCCGGCGGCCCGTGGGGGTACGTTGGCTATGGCCTAGCGTTAACTAGGCAGCCAAAGCGTAGTTACCTTCGGCAATTGAAGGTGTGTAATCGGCTTTTTACGTGGGCCACCGATCAACCACGACACGCCACTCACGCTTCGACAACCCGGTCGAACCCAGTTCGCCCCCAGGAGGTCAGCGGACGCCACGGCGGCATCCGATCCCGCATTCTAACAGCTACGGACTCCGAGAGAAGCCGTCTCTACGCGGACGCTATCTTTACGGAGATAGCCGTCGATCGGTTCAAAACGAGGCGCCACGGCGGTAGACGATGCGGCGCCAGCCGGCGAAACTGGCGGCTCAGATTAGTCGATCCCCTGCCCTGCCCTCGCTCCTGGTTGCCGATGTCGCTCCCTCCGATCCTCCTCAGCGGCTTTGCCGACGAGACTTCTTCCACCAAGCTCGCCGGCGAACAACTGGCCGCGATGGCCGCTCTTGGGCTGCGTCGCTGCACCCTACGGTTCGTGGACCTCGGCGACGGCGTCAAGAACGTCATGGCCCTCACCAAGCGCGAGGTCACGCAGCTCTCGAAGCTGCTAGCGGACTTCGGCCTCGAGGTCGCCACGCTCGGTTCGCCAATCGGCAAGGTCAAGCTGCAAGACGTCGAAGACGGGACGGCGAACAAGTACGTGTCGTTCGACAAATACCTCAAGCAGGATGTCTCGAAGGCGTGCGATCTGGCGGCCTCGCTGGGGACGAAGCTTGTCCGTGGCTTCTCGTTCTACCACCCGAAGGGGACCGATCCCGCCGAGCACCTGCCGCAGGTCGTCGATCAGCTCGGCCAAATCGCCGAGGCGTGCGCCGCCGCGGGGCTGGTGTTCGGCCTCGAGGTCGAGGCGAACCTCGTCGGGCAGACCGGACAGCTTCTCAAAAAAGTCCACAAGCAGGTCAACCACCCGGCGATGGTGTTGATCTATGACGCCGGCAACCTGCTGACTCAGGGGTATTCCCCCGACGAGTGTTTTGCAGAGTACGAGGCGATGAAGCCGGGGCTCGGCTGGATTCACGTCAAGGACTACCGGCCGCTTCAAACATCGTCGCGCGGCGGTCATATCGACGAAGAAGCCCTCTGCGAGTACCGTCCCGTCGGCCGCGGCAGCGGCGTCTACGAACGCGTGCTACGCGACCTCATCGAAGGGGGCGCTACGCCCGTGCTCAAGCGAATGAAGAAGATCGGCCTGCCCGGCGTGCTGCTGGACCTCGAGCCGCATGTGAAGGGTGGCGGCCAGTTCGGCGGCTACAGCGGCGCCGACGGCATGGGCATCGCCCTGCGGTCGCTCACCGACCTACTCGACTACCTCGGCCTGTCGCACGACCTGAAAACGGCCGACAACCTTTCCTAGTTCGATTCTCGATATGCCCACAGCGTTGAAAGAAATGACCAATGACCAATGACCAATGACCAAGCCCCAATGACCAATGCAGGCTCCTGGATTCATTGGTCATTCTCAAATTTCTTGCTCTGTGGTTAACCTGTACCCACGATAGACATGCCCAAACACCGCATCGGGATCATCGGCGTCGGCGCTATCGCCGGGATGCACGCCAAGGCGATCCGTGACATCGACGGCGCCGAGGTTGTCGCCGCTAGTTGCCGCACCGAAGAGACGGGCCGCCACTTCTGCCAGGAGTATGGCGGTGAGTGGTACGGCTCGTATGAATCGCTGCTCGACGAGGCGAAGCCCGACGTGGTGACGATTTGCACGCCCAGCGGCGCGCACCTCGAGCCGACACTTGCGGCGCTCCAGCGCGGCGTCCATGTGCTGTGCGAGAAACCGATCGAAATCAATCTTGACCGCGCGCGTCAGATGATCGAGGCGGAAGCCGAATCAACGGCGACGCTCGGTGGGATCTTTCCGCAGCGTTTCAACCCGGTCGTGATGGCGGCGCACGAAGCGGCCGCGGCGGGGCGGCTGGGGTCGCTTGGCGTGGCGTCAGCGTATGTGCCTTGGTGGCGCGACGACGCTTACTACGCGCCGTCGCGATGGCAAGGGACGAAGGAACTCGACGGCGGCGGCGCGCTGATCAATCAATCGATCCATGCGATCGACGCGATGCTTTGGCTCGCCGGAGCATCCGGCGCCGGACGCGTCGTCGAGGCTTTCGGCTACACGGCCCAGCGTGGCCATGACCCTTCGCTGATCGAAGTCGAAGACGCCGCCGTGGCGTCGGTGCGTTTCGAGAACGGCGCGCTCGGCGTCATCCTCGGATCGACCGCCATGTGGCCCGGCGGGGCGATGCGGTTTCATCTCGGCGGCCGCGACGGCACGATCGAGATCCACGAACAGGAACTAGTGACCTGGAAGTTCCGCGATGAGAAGGACAGCGACGTCACGACGCGCGACCAGTTCGGCGGCAAGAAGGGCGTCGGCGGCGGCGCCGACCCGATGGCGATTGACTACTCGAACCACACCCGCAACATCGCCGACTTCCTCACCGCGATTGACGAAGGCCGCCCCTCCGCGATCAGCGGCGCCGAAGCCTGGAAGTCGCTCGCGGTGATCCGCGCGATCTACGAGTCGGCCGAGAGCGGCAAGCCCGTCGCTGTGGCTGCCATCTAATTGATGCAATGTAGGAGGGGTCTCCAGACCCCGATTACGCGCACCATGCCGTATTGGAATGGATACCGTATTCGGCGTCTGGAGACGCCTCTCACAGCTAATATCACCACGGAGCCACAGAGGGCACTGAGCGACGCAGACAGAAGGGTCCTCTGTGCCTTCCTCCGTGCTCTCTGTGTCTCCGTGGTTAATAAAAGCCCGACGAGATTGTATTCGCCATGAAGTTCGCCATTTGCAACGAGACCTTCGCCGACCGTTCGCTCGCTGACGGCTTTCGTCTGGCGGCGGAGATTGGCTATACGGGCGTGGAACTGGCGCCGTTTACGCTCAGCGACCACGCCGCGACCGGCGCAGGTGAACTGAAGGACGTGCGGCAGTTGTCAGCGTCCGATCGCGCACGCATCAAGTCGGCTGCCGCGGACGCGGGCGTCGAAGTCGTCGGCCTGCATTGGTTGTTGGCAAAGACCGAGGGCTTCTACCTCACGTCACCGGACCCCAAGGTGCAGCACGCGACGGCCGACTACCTGGCGTCGCTGGCCGTGCTCTGCGCCGATCTCGGCGGCAAGGTGATGGTGCTCGGCTCGCCGCAGCAGCGCAACCTCTTGCCGGGCGTTTCTCTGGAAGAGGCGACCGATCACGCGGCGACCGTGCTCGGCGCCATGCTGCCGATCTGCGAGGACCGTGGCGTGACACTTGCGCTGGAACCCCTCGGCCCCGCCGAAGGTGATTTTATGAATACGGCCGCGGAAGCCGTGGCGTTAGCCGATCGTTTGGGTTCACCCGCTTGCCGCGTGCACCTCGACGTGAAAGCGATGGCCAGCGAGCCGACGCCGATCGTCGAGATCGTCCAGCTGAACGCCGCCCACACGGCCCACTTCCACGCCAACGACCCGAACCTCCTCGGCCCCGGCATGGGCGAAGTCGATTTCCCGCCGATCTACCAAGCCCTGCAAGCAACCGGCTACGACGGCTGGGTATCGGTCGAAGTGTTCAAGTACGAACCGACGCCCGAAGCGATCGCGCGGACGAGCTACGCGAACTTACTTGCCGCAGCCAAAAGTTAACCGCAGATGAACGCGGATCAACGCAGATAGCAATCATCCACGAAGAACCATCTGCGTTTATCTGCGTCCATCTGCGGCTAAATTCTTAGATCGTCCAAAGGCCGAGAGCTGGGTTGCGGATGAAGTAGAACGGTTTGCCGTCGGGGGCGTCTTGCCAGCCGTCGGGCGTGGACTCGTTGACGCCGAAGGCCGCCATCACTTCGGCGAACGGGCGGTGGTTGTAGCCCACGCTGCGGACTTCTTCGGCCGAGAGGCCGTCGCCGGTGCAGTAGGTGACGTTGAACCGTCCCTCCGTCGAACCGTGAATGAGATGCGCGGCGGCCGACAGGTTGGCGGCGATCTCGGGATCGGTCTCTAACGCCGCCAGTGTGCCCGGCGTGCCGCAGTAGCCGTGGCGGCGGATCAGTTTGTCGATCGTCTTGTCTTCGCCGAAGGTGTCGACCGCCGGCGCGAGGACGATGAGCTCGCCGCCGTCCGCCATCGCCTTGCGGGTGCGGTAGACCGATTTGTTGCCGAGCCACGTCGAAGTGAACTCGCGCGGGTCGAGCCACACGACGCAGCGAGTCAGCGGGCGATCGACGCGGTTGAGGTTCTTCTCGGCCGAGATCGCGGCCGCCCAGTCGAAGCACGCCGTCCCCGCGCCCGCGGTCATCGCGGCGAGCTGCGGCCCGGTCGGTTTGTCCTCGACGACGGTGAGCACGAACCGCACGTCGGCTTGGGGGCGGACGAACTCATAGAACCCCTGGTTCATCAGGCGGCGGACCGGATTGTCGGCGACGCCCAGCACATCTTCGATACCGCACACGGCGCCGAGGAAGTGCGACTGGTGTAGCATGCCGCCGCCGCCGCAGCCGATGCAGACGTTCTTGCTGTGGTTGGCGAAGCCGATCACCTCGTGCGGGACCACTTGGCCGATCGATAGCGCCAGATCGTACTCGCCGCTGACGATCCGCTTGTTGACGGCGACCTCGACGGGGTCGGTCATCCGTCCGCCGGAGAGCTCGCTGAGTCGTTCACCAGGGATGATTCCGAGCGGCTCGAGGTCATCACGCCAGTTGTGCGCGATGAAACGCTCCAACGGGATGTCTTCACCGAACATCATCCGCAACTGCGCGGGCTTCATCGGATGGTGCGTTCCGAGCGCCGGCATCACGTCGATCGCGACGCGGTCCGACAGCAGCCGCCATAGCGCCGCGGTGATCCGCCCCGCCTGCGAGTAGAGTCGCGTATGGTCGGGCGGCAGCAGCAGCAGACGTTCAACGCCCGCCTGCACCACCCACTTGTCGGCGATCCGTTCGACGATGTCCTCAAAATTGCAATCGTCGAGCCCCTCTGACCCAGGGTATTCAGACAACAATGACGGTTCGTCAGCGGGGTTCATTCGGGATGCTGGTGGATGAGTTTCGGAGAAGGAGATAGGGGGATGTTGGTGATAGGGGGGATCGCAAGCGGAGGGTTGTGCTATTCGGTCAGCAATCTACCACCTACTGGCTAAGTCGAATGATGTGCCTTTGGAGATAGCTGGGCACTCGCTTTGCGAATGCCCAGCTATCTTCAAATCGAAGCAGTGAAGGCTCACTGGCTAAGAAAAGCATCGAAGCGAGTTCGAAGTAGCCACCCGCTTGCGATCCCCCCTATCACCAACATCCCCCCTTATCTCCTTTACACAAATCAGCCTAGCGACTGAGCAGACTGGCGACGTTGCCGTGGAGGAGGCGGTGAGCGTCGCGCTCGATCATTCTATCGGTTATCGGCAGGCCGGCGTCGGCGAGTTTTGCATACTGGTCGCCCAACACCGCAGCGATCGCCCGCCGCGAGTGGTCCCACTTGTAGATCAGCTGCTCCAGCACGCGGCAGTCGGAGTGCTGCGGGATGAACGTGGGGCCGAGCAGTTCGAGCCGCATCCGAGTGATCTCGTCGATCAGCGACGGGTTGTTGAGGAACCACCAGCAGCCGAACGGCGTCAAGTTGGCGAACTTGCGGGCCGTTACGGCGAGCTCGTGCTGGTTCTCGCGCGACAGCATTGTCACCAGGAATCGCTGGTGCGGGAATTCGCGGCAGAGGTGCGCGACCGACGCGACATCGGCGGCGCCGACCGTGTCGCCGGCGAGCTTCGCCTCCGGGTTGATCTGCCGCGTGACGCCGATCATCAGCGCCAGCGGCAGGCCGTGCTCGCCACAGGCGGGGAGGATGGCGTCGGTGAGGCAGCGGGCGCCCTCGTCGGCGCCAGGGAACCGCCACGTTGGCGGCAGGCTCATCGCGCAGTAGACAGGCCGCAGACGGGCGATCCACTCTTCGAGCATCCGCCGCACTTCGTCGATCGCGCGGGGCGAAAGCTCTTGATCGACCTCGTAGCCCCACGATTGCAGCCGCGGCACGGCGTGCTCCCAATCGGTCACCAGCGCGTCGAAGCGCAGCACCGTCGGGAATCGTGAGTCGGCCCGCAACAAGTCGGCGTCCGCCAGCCAGCGCTCGCGCTCGTTGCCGTCGAACAGGTCGTTGGTCATCGTGACCTTTTCGACACCGGCGATCTCGAGGACGCGGTCGATCTGTTCGTCGGGCGATTGCTCGGCGAACCACTTGCGGTACGCGTCGAG
The DNA here is from genome assembly GCF_007753265.1 of Botrimarina mediterranea. Taxonomy (NCBI): domain Bacteria; kingdom Pseudomonadati; phylum Planctomycetota; class Planctomycetia; order Pirellulales; family Lacipirellulaceae; genus Botrimarina; species Botrimarina mediterranea. Next base: position 3,373,591 of record NZ_CP036349.1, on the reverse strand, counting down.
CGTCGTCTCGCCAGGATCGAGCCCGAGCCGCGTCAACGTCGTCACGACGCCGCGGCACGCCTCGGAGAGGGGCGTCGCCTCGACGAACAGCTTCCGCCAAATCAAGTCCGCCTGCTCGGTCTTCGAGAGCGAATAGAACCGCTGCGGCGTCAGTCCTTCGCCGGCGCCTTCGCGGAGCACCTCGGCGATCAGGTAGTGGTAGGTCAGCAACTCGTCGATGCCCCACAGCATCAGGCCGCGCGGGTCGTGATCGACGCCGCGGCCCATCGGCGTGCCGAACGCGGGCGTATAAAGATGGGTGTGAAAATCCCACACGGGCGCCTGGGCGACGGCCTTTTCTACCGCGGTTGCAAGATCGGGCCCTGCAATATTGGGAAGGCGGATTTCGCTAGCGGGCATCGGCATCGTCAATCGGGGGTCTCGGTGCGGGTGGCGTCCTAGGCCGTCTCCGTACAGACTATCCGGACGGGACGCCGGGCGGTACGGCGTCCCCCGCCCTACTCGATACGTGGAACAGCAGTCCGATGGCGTCGATCTTTGAACTTAATGGCCGGGTGGCAGTCGTTGTCGGCGGCACCGGCACGCTTGGCGGAGCTATGGCCGACGCGCTCGGGCAGGCGGGCGCTCGGGTCGTCGTCTGCGGTCGCAATGAAGAACGGGGCCAGGCGCGTGTCGCCGAACTCGCCACGTCGGGCGTTGACGCCAAGTTCTTCAGCCTCGACGCCCTCGACCCTGAGGCGGCCGCCGAGACGGCCGCGCGCATCGAGTCGGACTTCGGACCCGTCCACACGCTGGTGAACGCCGCCGGCGGCAACCGCCCTGACGCGACGCTCCCGCCCGGCGCCGACTTTTGCGAGCTGCCGCTCGACGCTTGGCGTGACGTGTTCGACCTCAACCTGGTGGGCGGTTCGCTGCTGCCGTCGCAGGCCTTCGGCCGCAAGATGGTTGAGCGCGGAGCCGGGTCGATCATCAACATCGCGTCGATGAGCGGGATGATCCCGCTGTCGCGCGTCGTCGCTTACTCGGCCGCTAAGGCGGCGGTGATTAATCTTACAATGTTCCTCGCCCGCGAATGGGCCGAGCGCGGCGTCCGCGTCAACGCGATCAGCCCGGGCTTCTTCCCCGCCGATCAGAACCGCCGGTTGCTGATGAACGAGGACGGCAGCTACACCGACCGCGGCCAGCAGATCATCCAGCACACGCCGATGAAGCGGTTCGGCCGGGCCGAAGAGCTCGCCGGCGCGGTGGCGTGGCTGTCGTCCGACGCGTCGTCCTTCGTGACGGGCCAAAACATCGTCGTCGATGGCGGCTTCTCATCGACAACGATCTGATAGGCCACGACGTCTCGCGCAGAGACGCGGAAACGCAGTGCAACAATCCATTGCGAAAGACCCCAGCCGCGGGCGGAAGCCAGCGGCGGCGCCACAAACCGCTTCGCCCCCTCTCCAATTTTTCCGCGGCGCCCTCGCAGGGGCCACGGGTTAGGGAATCCAGACGCCTGTCCTGGACCTCCCTAACCACCCCAGCACTTCGCATGAAGTCCGCTCTTCACTGCGCAACGGCCGCTACCTTCGCTCTCCTGCTGGCGCCGCTCATCGCCCAACCGCCCGACGGCTTTGGCGGCGGGCCTCCAGGGGGTCCCAGCCGTGAGAAGGCCAAGCTTGTCGAGGAGTTCGACGACAACGACGACGGTTGGCTCAACTCCGACGAACGCGCAGCCGCCCGCAAAGCACTCGCCGATCGTCCGCAACGTGAACGGCGTGGTGGGCGCGGCCCGGGTGGGTTTGGCCCGCCGGGGGGCTTCGGCCTGCCGGGCGGCTTCGGAGGTGGCGGTGACCGGACGCCCCCTGAACCCGGTCCGCCGATCGACGCTGGCGAGGTCGTCCCCTACGCCGACGCGCCGCTCTACGACACGGACGTTCTGCGAACTGTCTTCATCGATTTCGAGTCGGACAACTGGGAGACCGAGCTCGAGGCGTTCAAGGAGACGGATGTCGAAGTCCCGGCGACGCTGACCGTTGACGGCGTGGAGTATTCCGGCGTCGGCGTCCGCTTCCGCGGGATGTCGTCCTACATGATGGTTCCAAGGAGCTTTAAACGCTCGCTGAATGTCTCGCTCGATCTGGTTGACTCGGGCCAGCGTCTTTACGGGTACAAGACACTCAACCTGCTCAACGGCAATGGCGACGCTTCGATGATGAGCACGGTGCTCTACTCCGAGATCGCCAACCAATACACCCCCGCGCCGAAAGCGAACTTTGTCGAGGTCGTCATCAACGGCGAGAGCTGGGGCCTCTACACCAACGTGCAGCAGTTCGACAAAGTCTTTCTCAAGGAAAGTTATGGCTCGTCCAAGGGAACCCGATGGAAGGTCCCCGGGAGTCCCGGCGCTGACGGGGGCTTGCGGTATCTCGGCGACGACCTCGACGAGTACAAGTCGCGCTACGAGATGAAGTCCAGCGACGGCAAGAAGGCGTGGCGGGCGCTGGTAGAGCTGTGCCGTGTGCTCAACGAGACGCCGCTCGACCGCTTGGAGGAAGAGCTAGCGCCGATCCTCGATATTGACGGCGCCTTGCGTTTCCTCGCTCTCGACGTGGCGCTAGTGAACAGCGATGGCTATTGGACTCGCGCGAGCGATTACTACCTCTTCCGCGACGGTGAGGGCGTCTTCCACCTCATCCCGCACGACATGAACGAAGCCTTCCACGGCGCCGGCGGGCCACCCGGATTTGGGGGACCTCGTGGCTTCGGACGCGGTCGGCCACCGGAAGGCTTTGGGCCGCCGCCGGGTTTTGGTCCGCCGGATGACGCGTTGGACCGTCGGGCTGAGCGTAGCAATCGGTCGGGCGAAGGGCGACGCGGTGGTCGTGGCGGTCACGGCTTCGGCCCTCCAAACCATGGTAGCGTCGATCTCGACCCGTTCGTCGGCCTCGATAACGACCGCACGCCCTTACGCAGCCGACTGCTGGCAGTCCCTGCGCTGAAGGAGCGTTACTTGGAGTACGTCCAGCAGATCGCAGGCGATTCGCTGGCATGGGACCATCTCGGCCCGCAGGTGCACAAGTATCGCGAACTGATACACACCACGGTCGAGCGCGACACGCGCAAGCTCACTTCGACGGAAGCCTTTCTTGCCGCGACCTCCTCCGATGCGGTGAAGCCGAAAACAGGCCTCGAAGGGAAGGGCCGAGGCGGCGTCTCGCTGCGAGGGTTTTCCGAAGCGCGGACGCGTTATCTACTGAACTACCAAGAGCCTCCAGCCGCACCATCCGAAGTGTCACGCCCGCCGCGAAAAGAACGCAGCGATGATTGAGCCCCCTGCGTCGTTTCGCCGCGTTCGTACAAATCGGAGTGACTACGGTCACCGCCAAGCGAATAATGGGGTGAGCGGCTCCTGGGCGTCATCGCTTCTACAAGAGCGGCAGAGACCTGTCCCGTGGCGGCGCGATCAACGAGGAGCCTACTCGTCATCTCGAACCGGCGCTCAGCGCCAGGGGGCTCCTCATGACCGCGGAAAAGATCCTTTACGCGACCGACTTCTCTCCCGCCAGCGACTCCGCCCTCGGCTTCGCCTCGTCGCTTGCTTCGGATTCTGGAGCGGTGCTGCACATCGTGCACGTTGGCGTGTCACACGCGGACGCTTTCGCCACCACAGCGCCGTACGGTTACGCCATCTCCGAAGAGGTAGAGCTGCGCGAGCGTCGTGAGCGGCAACAGAAACTCAACAGCCTACAGCCGACCGTGGCCGGCGTGACCTGTGAGCACCACGATCTCGAAGGAAACCCCGCAGAAGAGGTGCTTCGCTTCGCCGAGGAAGAGGGGGTTGATATGATCGTCGTTGGCTCCCACGGCCGAACGGGCCTGTCACGGATGCTGATGGGAAGTGTCGCCGAGGAGATCGTCCGGCGCGCCGACTGCCCAGTGCTGGTCGTCAAGCACGCGGCCTCTCTCACTGAGTGACAGCGAGGATTTAACTTCTCCAGGCTTTGGCCCGGCAATTGCATCACCGTGCCGCAGGCTGAACTTGTCTCTTTACGTTCGATCGCCCTGAGCCAGTGCGGTCCAGCACGGCTCGGTCTATCGATGCGTATTTCTATTCTTGCAAGGATGACCCCGCTTGATGGCCGTTACAAAGACTCTCTGCGCGCCTGCAACAATCAAGACGCTGCAATCATCGACCGCTGCGCAACTTGCCGCCTCAGGATCGCTCCTCGAATCGCTTCGGCTGACCCATTGGGGGGCTGGCTTCAGTGATATCAGCGTGGTGATCGAGGAGAACGTCGTCTACTTGCGCGGTAGCGTGCCGTCTTATCACTTGAAGCAGATGGCGCAGACGCTTGCCGCGCGACTCAGCGATGGCTTGCCGGTGGTCAACTGGCTCGTCGTGCGTTCGGCCGATTGGCCGTCATTCGAGCAGCCCCATCGCCCGCGGTAACCAGAGCGACAGGTCGGGCACGGCGGCGATCACGGCGACCGCGGCGATCATCGCCAAGATGAGTGGCGTCAACGGCCGTACGATCTGCGAGATCGATGTCTTGCCGACGCCGCAGCCGATGAACAGGCACGTCCCCACCGGGGGGGTGCAGAGGCCGATGCAAAGGTTGGCGATCATCATCACGCCGAAGTGAACCGGGTGCATGCCGAGCTGGACCGCGATCGGCAAGAAGATTGGCGTGAAGATCAGCACAGCGGGCGTCATGTCCATGAAGGCGCCCACGACCAGCAGGATGAGGTTGATGATGATCAGGATCACCCAACGATTCTCGGACAGCCCCAGCAGCGCCGCGCTAACGGTCTGCGGCAGATTCTCGGCCGTCATCACCCAGCTCATCGCCTGACTGGCGGCGATCAGAAAAAAAATGACCGAGGTGGTGATCCCCGTCTGCAAGCAGATGCGCGGCAGGTTCTGCAGCGGGATTTCTCGGTAGACCAGCACCGACAGCAGGAACGCGTAAAGCACCGCCACGGCGGCCGCCTCGGTCGGCGAGCACACGCCACCAAGGATCGCCCCTAGGACGATGATGATCAGCAACAGGCTCGGCAGCGCGTCCAGCGCGGTCTTCAGGATTGAAGGCTGGGCGCACGAGTCGTCGTCGAGTTCCTCTGGGCAGATGAAGCGGCAAGCGATCATGATCGCCAAGCCGACAAGAATTCCCGGAAGGACGCCGGCCATGAAGATCGCCGCGACCGACACACCGCCCGCCACGAGGGCGTAGACGATCATGATGTTGCTCGGCGGGATAATGAGGCCCGTTGTCGCCGCCGTCGTCGCGATGGCGACGCTGAGCGGCCGGCTGTAGCCTTTGCGGGCCATCTCGGGGATCATCATGCCGCCGACGCTCGAAACCGCCGCCGCGGCAGAGCCGGAGATAGCGCCGAAGAGCATACAAGTGATGGTGCTCACATAGGCCAGCCCCGCGCGGCGCCTTCCAACGATCGCCGAGGCCAAGCCCACCAGCCGTCGGGCCATGCCGCCCTCGCCCATGAGGAAACCGGCGAGAACGAACAGCGGGATCGCCAGCAGCGGGAAGCTCGCGATGCCGGTGCTCATCCGCTGGGCGACCGTGTAGAACGCCGGGCCGTCTCCCATCGAGATCAGCGTCAGCACCGCGCAAACGCCGATCGCAACAGCGATCGGGGTACCGAACACGAGCAGGGCAAAAAACGACACCAACAGGATGGCGACTTGCGGGTCCACTACGGTTGCGGCGCCTCCGGCTGAGAGTCGCTGGCTGTTGCTAGGAGGCGCCACAGCCGATCGACGCCAACCAGCACCAAGCCAAGCCCGCCGATCGGTGTCGCCAGATAGGCGTAACCCATCGGGATGTTGAGCGCCGGGGTATTCTGCCCAGCCCGTAGCGTCTCGGCGACGAGGTAGCCGCCCCCAATCAGAAGCACGGTCAGCGAGAAGACGAGCACGACGATCTCACTGAAGAGAGCGACGCGCCGACGCGTTGCCGGGTCGAGCGTATCGACGAACACTTCCAGCCCCAAGTGCTCGTGTCGCGCCAACGCGACCGGGGCGCCGAGCATCGTCAGCCAGATCAGCAGCAGCCGCGCGGTCTCTTCGGTCCACCAGCTCGGCGCATCGAACAGAAACCGCGTCGCCACTCCCCACAGAACGATGAGCACCAGAGCCGCGACGATCGCCGTGAGGGCAAACTCCAGCAGCCGACACAGTCCGCGGCACGACGTTGAGAAAGCTTGTTGCATGGCGCCTACTCCTCGGCTTTGATCCGTTCCATCAAATTGCCCACGACCGTCCCCTTCAGCGCGTCGTGCATCGGCTGGACCCGCTCGATGAACGGCCCCTTGTCGGGACGCGTGACGTTGACCCCAGCCTCTTCGACGATCTTTAGCGATTCGGCGGTCTTCTCGCGCCACAGCTGACGTTGGAAGACAGACGACTCTTCGGCCGCCTGTTCGACCCAAGCTTGCTGCTCGGGGGAGAGCCGATCCCACCAACGGGTGCTGATCAGCAATACGTCAGGCACGAGCGAATGCTCGTTGAGCGAGTACTCTTTGCAGACCTCGAAGTGCCGGCTGGTCTCGAAGCTTGGTGGGTTGTTCTCGGCGCCATCGACGAGCCCCTGCTGAAGGCCCGTGTAGAGCTCGCCGAAGTTCATCGGCGTCGGCGAGCCGCCAAGCGCCGTCACCATCTCAAGCGCCGTGCGGCTGTCTTGGACGCGGAGCTTGAGTCCCTTGAGGTCGTCGGGCGAATGGATCGCTGTTGATTTGGTGTAGAAGCTCCGCGCGCCGGCGTCGTACCAGCAGAGGCCATGCAGTCCGCTGTCTCTGCCGGCTTGCAGCAGTTCCTCGCCGATCGGCCCGTCGAGTGTCTTCCAAAACTGCGTTTCATCCCGAAACACGTAGGGCACCCCGAAAACCGACATCGAAGGGATAAACGCTTCGAGCGGCGCCGTCGAGGTCTTGGTCATCGCGAGCGCGCCGCGTTGCAGCAGTTCGATGCACTCGACTTCCGATCCGAGCTGACCGTTGGGCGAGATCTGCACCGTCATCGTGCCGCCCGACTTCTCTTTCAGGCGATCGGCAAACTCGACGATCGCCCGGTGGACCGGGTGCGTCTGGTCGAGCCCGTGGCCGAGCGTCAGCACCAGCGGACCGCCACTCGAACCGCCGGCGGAGTTCTGCGACCGTTCAATGAACGCGTACCCCAGCGTGGCGAGAAACGCCCCGATCACAACGCCGGCGAAGAGGGTTGAGGCAGCGGCCTTGTTCACAACCGACAACTTAGTTTGAAGGAAAAGAGAGGTTCACCGGCGGCGACCCGGAAGTAGCCTAACGGCCCCTGTCGCGAATGCCAGTAGCCACCCGCAGGGCTCGGGTACGCTTGAAGTCGCAGCCAACCCCCTACTGCTGCCAAAAGCGCTGGCCCAAATCGAGTAGTCCGCCGCGGTAAACATGGTCCCCAATCCGTCACGCCAGACGGTGTAGTCGGCGGCGTCAACCGAGCCGTCGTAGTTGAAGTCTCCCGGCAGCGAGGCGAGGTAATCGCTCAGCGTTGCAGAGTTGGCGTCGATCGTTAGCAAGAAGCTCCCCCCGGAAACTGGTATCCGGTCACCGATCGCATTGTCGAAGGCCCCTGACACCGCGGCCGCTTCGATGATCGTGTAGGTGTCGGACGGCGTCGGCGTGAAGCCATTGAGGTCGACGACAAGGCCTCCGCCGAGTGTTACCGAGTGTTGGGCGAGGATACTCGTTGCTCCGTCGAGAGGCGTGATATCGATGAGGATAGCGCCGTCGTTGACAGTGAGGCCGCCGGCAATGAGCAGAACCCCCGTGGTCGCCCCGGGCGCCAGCGTGCCGTCATCGACGACGAGGTCGAAGTCCGCCGCATCGACATGCAGTTCTCCACCGGTCAGTGAGAATGAGCCATTGGCGTCCTTCGATAGTCCCGGAGTGTGCAGCGCCCCGCCGCTGACGGAAAGCGAGCCCGCCGGGCCGATCGTCGTCACCTCGGCGACCTTTAACCAGCCGTCCGTCACGCTCAGCGACCCCGCCGCCGCCGCGCCGACCGTGATGTCGCCGGCGTTCTGGCCGACGGAATCGACGACCGCCAGGCCACTGATCTGGACTACGTCGTAGTGCGAGGGCTGCCAATTAGAACTTGTGGTAACGGTCCCTTTTCCTTGGATCGGCAAGGAGACGCCCGACACCGTCCAGTTCTGTATCTGCGCGTAGCGGCTGTTCACTCCGCCTGTGAACTGGATCGGCGCCGGTGCGGGCCAGGCGGCGACATCGTTGAGATACTCTTCGAGGTTCGTGTAGCCGTCGTTGTCGAAGTCGCCGTTGTTGTCGCTTGCCAGTGGGTCGAGGCCGTGTTCAAGCTCCCACCAAGTCGGCATGCCGTCGCCGCCACCGGCCTCTTGATCCCAATTGGTGTCGCGCGTGAACGGCGCCGCGCCGGTCCCCGTGTCAGCGCGATACGAGAGCATCTCGCGCCACTCGGTCCCTTCGGTCGGATCGGGATCGAACGGGTCGTCCGCCCAGGCTTTGATCTTGCCCGTGCCGGTTCGGACCTCATTGATCAGCCGTGTGTCGACGGGACTGCGATTCCACCAGTTGGCGCCGACATGGTCGAGCACGTTGCTGTAGGCGGTCGTTGCGGATGTCGTGACACCGATGTTGACGTCATACGCTTGAGTAACGTTTGCCGAGCTGAGGGTCGCGGCGGACGCATCGAGGGCGTCGCCATCTTTGTTGATGTCGCGGAGATTGCCGTTCTGATAGACCTGATTGGTGCTGTTGCCACCACCAACGCCGGTGCCGCCCGCGCGGTTGGTGACGCCCGGATTCGACCCGCCTATTGGGTCTTCACCGCCGGGGCCGGCGAGGTAGAAGTTGCCGATGAAGTTGTTGAAGCTGCGCTGCCCGCTGCCGGCCTGCGTGGTGCTGCCGAGCCAGTTGTAGAAGACGTTGTTGCGGAAGTCGTTGAACGGCCCCGACCCCACTTCGCTGCCGACCCGCGGCAGCCGGGCCTTCATGTGGGCGAGCAGGTTGTTGGCGACGGTGATCTTTGCATTGCTACCGGCTTGCAGCAGCATGCCAAGGCCATGGCCAGTGAAGCTGCCGCCCCCTTCGGCGTCGGCTTGCGGATAGTTTTGCGCCTGCGCCATCGTCGAATACTGGATCGTGACGTTGTTCGCCAGCTCGTTGGCGGAGATCGTCTCGTCGGTCGCGTAGACGGTCGTGACGTGGTCGATCATCTGATCCGTGCCGCTGATGTCGATCGCATCGTAGACGTACGAGTCGGGGAAGTCGCCCGGCGTGGGTTCGATTCCTTCATCGGGCTTCGAGAAGTTCCGCATGCCGTAGCCCGGCGCGATGGTGACATTGCGGAGAATCGTGTTGTTACCGCCCGCTTTGACGACGCCCCCCATGATGTACACCGGACCCGGCGCGGTCTGGCCGGCGATCGTGACATTGCTTCCAAGACCGATGCGTGACTGCGTGTCCCAGCCGTTATCGTGGCCCTGGTCGGCGCCGAAACGCCCTAACCAGAACGTCCCGGCGACATCGAAGACGATTGTCCGCGGCTGGCTACCGAAGTTGGAGTCGTTCAGGCCGTAGCGGAGCGTCCCCGGCCGATTATCGCTGTAGTTCTGGTCGAGTAAGGTGACGTGGTAGACCAGCCCGCCCCGACCACCGCTGACGTTCGCTGCCGCACCGTCGGCCCCCGGGAACGCCGGCAGCGCTTGTCCCAACGAAACAGCAGGGAGCGCCATCAGCAGTGTATGACCAGCGAGCCGTTTCATTCGACTCGCCAATGTGCAACTAGCCATACGATCGCGGAATAGATGAACGATAAGGGGCCGCGGCGACGCCGACAGCGAGCACGCCTGTTCCGACAGATGCGTGCCAATCTTTAGTCTTATCGAACCGGCCGCCGCGGTCGACCACAGCGCCGCAGGGCTGCGCGATTTCAACCGCCCTTTGCAAACAGACGCAGGTGTATGAACAGTTCTAGAACAATTTGCGACAATTTTAGAGCAGTTTGCGATAGTCGCCTGGTGTCACCCCGAACGCCCGCTGGAAGGCCGCGGACAGCTGCTTAACGGACGAGAACCCGGTTCGCTGGGCGATGCGATAGACCTTCGCGTCGGGCTCTTCGGTGAGCAGCCGCTTCGCCAGCAGCAGCCGCTGTCGTTGCAGATACTGGTACGGCGTCTCTCCCAATGCGTCGCGGAACGCGTACTCCAGCCAGCGGCGCGACACATCGACGTGCTCCGCCAGTTCTTCGACCGTGATCGGGTCGGTGACGTTGTCGAGCAGGTATTCCAGGGCCTGACGCAGTCGCGTGTCGGCGACGGCAAACGCCGCCGTCGACTCGCGGGAAACGACCTCAAGCGGCGGCACGGGTTCGTCGGCGTCGGCGGGGGCTTCGCCCCGTAGGCAGCGGTGCAACAGCTCGGCGGCCCGGTAGCCCTCGAGCGTGTCGTTTCGGGCCACGCTGCTGAGCCGGGGCACGACGTGGTCGCAAATCACTTGTTCGTTATCAACGCCGAGCACCGCCACCTGCTGCGGCGAGGGGATGCCCGCCTGCTCGCACGCGTCCAGCACGTGCCGCGCTCGGTAGTCGGAAACGGCGAACACCCCCACGGGCTTCTCAAGCGACTCGAGCCAGGCGATCAATTCCTCATGTTGCTTGATCCAGACTTTGCCTATGAAGCCGAAGGTGGGCGTCGCCAGGTGCTTCTGTGGCTCGAAGCCGTTCTGGGCCAGCCGCTGGTTGAAGCCCATCCAACGCCTTTTCGAGTACTCCACATCGCGGAGTCCGTAGAAAGCGAACTGCTGCAGGCCTCGCGTCAACAGGTGCTCAGCCGCGATCCGCCCGACCGCGACGTTGTCAACCATCGAACGTGGCGAAGGGGATTCCGCCAGCGTGCTGGAGATGTTCACCACAGGAATCGACATTGCCGCGGCGTGCTCGGCCTCCTCGGCCGTGTTAAGAGCCGCCAAGACGCCGTCACCTGGCCAATCCACGAGGTCGAGGACCGAGAGTGTCAGCGATTCCGGCGCGATCGTGTAGGACCAGCCGAGATTGTGCTCGGCGGCGTAGCGGAATACCCCCTGCATGAAGGCCTCTTGATGGGCCCCCCGGGGAAAAGCAAGTGCGATGCGGGGACGTTTCGCCAATGTCGTTTCTGTCGGTCGCCAAACAAGCAGCGGGTGAAAAGCGGGGACTCGCAGTCCCCTAGGGTTACCAGCCCGCCCGTCCAGTGACAACGACGCCCTACGCAAATCGGGGGCCGCTCGTTGCTAAGTTGGCTGGTTCCGAGGCGAGAAATATCGCTGTGGCTCTCTAGTTTACTTAACCCGACCGTCCAAAGATCCCTGCCGTCCCAATTCAGTCCCCTTGAGTCCCCCTCAGGAAACTCTGATCCCCAAGTGCTGACTCTTGACGTCCCCCGGCCCCCTTTTCCGCCAATGCGGTGGGACTCGGCCGTTCCCTGTGCGAAACTAGGGGATTGCTCCTCCTGTTTCCGTGGAACCCGCCGGTGACTCTTTCGTCGCCACCACCGATCGGCGTCGTCGGCTTGGGCCTGTTAGGCTCGGCCCTGTGCGAACGGCTGCTCGACGCCGGACGGCCCGTGCGTTGCTGGAACCGCACGCGCGACAAGGCCGAACCGTTGTTGGAACGCGGCGCCGTGTGGTCGAACAACCCACTGGCAGAGTGCGACGAGGTCGTCGTTTGCCTCTACACGTCCGATGTGGTGCGCGAAACATTCGAGGCAATGGCCGAGGGCGTTCATGCGGGGCAACTGATCGTTGACGCAACGACGGGCGGCGTGGAGGACGCTCGGCGAATCGGTGGCTGGCTCGCCGAGCGTGGAGCAGCCTACCTAGAAACCCCGATCGCCGCATCAAGTGAACAGACCCGCCGCGGCGAGGCGGTCGCCTTTGTCGGGGGCCCACACCGCGACTTCGACTGCGCCGCCCCGCTGTTAGCCGATCTGGTCGCCCAGGCCCACTATGTCGGCGAGTGGGGCGCCGCTGCGAGCTTCAAGCTCGTTAATAACTTGATTCTCGGTCTCAACCGCGCCGCCCTAGCCGAGGGGCTTGCGCTTGCTGAAAGACTCGGACTCGACCTTGCGCAGACACTGGCGGTCTTGCGACAGAGCAACTCCTACTCGGGCGTTATGGACACGAAGGGCGACAAGATGGCCGCCCGCGACTACGCCACGCAAGCGAAGCTCACGCAGCACGCTAAGGACGTCCGCATCTTCGTCGCCGAGGCGCGGCGGCGTGAGTTGGAGCTACCAATGTCCGCGACGCATCTCGCTCTACTGGAAGCCGGAGAGCACGCCGGTCTGGCGGACGCGGACAACTGTGCGATCTTTGAGGTGATTTCCCGAGGGATGAAACCGTGATGGATGTTCCACGTCGAACCTTCTTGATGGGCATTGGCGGCGCTGCGGTCGCGGGCGCGGCCAAGCGATCGTGGGGCGCGAGTCCCGCTGAGCGGGTGCGTATCGGCCTGATCGGGTGCGGCGTCCGCGGTCGGGCCTTTCACGGCAAAGTCTCAGCGGTCTGCGACCCCGATCCGAAGCGCCTCGGCGAGGCGGCAAGGGCCGCGGGTGTGGCGTCGAAAGACGCCGTTAGCGACTTGCGCCGGCTGCTCGACGATCCGACTATCGAAGCAGTCGTGATCGCTACGCCTGACCATTGGCACACGCCCGCGGCGCTGCTAGCGCTCGACGCCGGGAAGCACGTCTACGTCGAGAAGCCGTGCGCTCACAACTTCCGTGAAAGCCAGTTGCTGCTAACCGCCGCTCAGAACAGCAACCTTGTTGTTCAACACGGCACCCAGTCGCGATCGCGGCCAGCCATGCAGGAGGCGATCGCCAAGCTTCGTGACGGCGTGATCGGCGAGGTCCTTGTCGCCAAGGCCTGGAACATCCAGCAACGCGGCACAATTGGGCATGAGAAGCCGACGTCGCCGCCGGCTGGCGTCGATTACGACCTGTGGGTCGGTCCCGCCGAGTGGGCGCCCTACCAGGCGAACCGGTTCCATTCCGATTGGCACTGGTGGCACAACTTTGGCACGGGCGATATTGGCAACGACGGCGCCCACGAGATCGACTACGCCCGCTGGGGACTCGGCGTCGATTCGCTGCCGTCACGTGTGATGGCGATTGGCGGCAAGAGTTTCTACGACGATGAGCAGCAATGGCCCGACACCGCCACCTGTGCTTGGGAGTACGACATCCCTGGCGGCAAGCCGAAGCAACTCGTCTTCGAGATGCGGCTCTGGTCCACCAACTACCCGATGAACTGCGATTCGGGCGTCGAGTTCTACGGGACCGAGGGCCAGATGTTCCTCAGCAAGCGTGGCAAGTTGCGGGTCCTCGGGCCGCGGAACGCAAAGATTGAAGAGGCCGCTTTCGGTCGTGAGTGGGGCTTCGCCCACTTCGACAACTTCCTTTCCGCCATCCGCGGAGCCGCGAAGCCTAACGCGCCGATGATCGACGCCCATCGCAGCGTCGCTGCAATTCACTTAGCGAACGCCGCGATCCGCTCCGGTGCGTCGTTCGACTTCGATCCACAGAACGAGACGATTGTCGGCGACAGTCCGGCGAAGGAGTTCCTGGCTCGCCGCTACCGCGCGGACGGCCACTGGGCGATCCCGGAGAACGCATGATGTGGTCAGTTCTAATTCTGCTCACCGCGCTTCTCAGCGCGGCGCCCCTATCGGCTTCCGCAGCGAGCGGCTGGTCGGTCGAAGAGGCGGATGGCGCGTTGCGAGTCAGTTGGCAGAAAACAGCGGTCGCGCGATACGTCTACGACGATCCGAAGATCACGCGGCCGTACTTCTGTGACCTCTGTTCGCCGGCCGGTGTTCAGGTGACGCGGAATCATCCGCCGCTCGCCGACGCCGATCGGATGGACCATCCCGAGTTCCACCCCGGCGTCTGGCTGGCGTTCGGCGATCTCAACGGCGCGGACAACTGGCGTTTGAGAGCGAGAGTTGTTCACGGTGCTTTCATCGCCCGAGCAACGCAGCAACCCAACGGACCCCTGAGTTTCATTGCCGAAAATCACTATCTCGACGCGGACGGAAAGCTGATCTGCAAGAGCAACGCTCGTCACACGCTCGAAGTCACGCCACGCGGATTGCTCGTCACCTATGACGAGACTTTTTCTTCGGAGGAGGTATTCGTCTTCGGAGATCAAGAGGAGATGGGTTTCGGCGTTCGCTTGGCCACTCCCCTGCGTGTCGAACTTAGCGGGCCCGACCCAGCGCCTCCGGGAACGGGAGAGATGGTCGCCGATGGCGGCCGCCGCGGTTCGACAGAGATCTGGGGCCAGCCCGCCAAGTGGCTCGACTACCGCGGCCAAATCGATGGCGAACCCGCAGGCGTTGCCATCTTCTGCCACCCCGACAACTTCCGCCCTTCGCGGATGCATGCCCGCGACTACGGCTTCGTCTGCGCCAATCCCTTTGCAACCGCCGCCTTCAAGGGCGGCGACCCTAGCCGCACGGTCGTACGGCCTGGCGAATCGCTACGGCTACGTTACGCGGTGCTCTGCCATAGTGGCACGGTGCTGAACGAGTCGCAACTCGATGCGGCTTACAAGCAGTACGCCGATGGTGCTGAGGAGTAGTCGAAAGAACCGATGGAGGGGATGCAATCGATCGACTGGGCGATGCTGCCGATCTATCTAATCGGCGTGACGGCGCTCGGCATGTGGACGGCGCGGAAAGTAAAGTCGTCAGGCGACTTCTTCATGCCGCGGCGCTTCGGCAAGGCGATGATGATTACTTTCGCCTTCGGAACCGGCACGTCTTCCGATCAGGCGGTGTCGGTGGCGTCGAGGACAATCACCAACGGCCTCTCCGCGATCTGGTGGCAATGGCTTTGGCTTCCGGCGACGCCGTTCTACTGGCTTCTGGCGCCTATCTTCCGCCGCTTGCGAGCGACAACGACGGCCGATGTGTACGAGTTGCGTTTCGACCGCAGCGTGGGCGTCCTTTTCGCGATCGTCGGAGTCATTGGCCTTTCCGTGAAGATCGGCTTGTTGCTGAAGGGCGCCGGCGCGATGGTCGACTCCTGCACGGGCGGTGTCATCGACGCCAATTGGGCGATCGCTGTCACGACGGTCTTATTTCTTGTCTACGGTATGGCAGGGGGGCTCGGCGCCGCGGTTGTGACGGACTTTGTCCAAGGCCTGATGACGATTCTGTTTTCATTCCTGCTGTTGCCCTTCGTGCTACAAGCCACCGGCGGCATCGCCGGCATGCGCGAGACGGTCGCCGCCCACGACCCCGCAATGTTGTCGCTCGTGGCCCCACAGACGATCGGACTGTTTTTCATCACGATGTACTCCATCCAGGCGCTGGTGGGCATCGTGGCCCAGCCGTTCATCATGGGCGTCTGCGGCGCCGGCCGGAACGAGATGGACGGCCGCGTCGGCTTCATGGTCGGCAACATCGTCAAACGCGTTTGTACGATGGCCTGGAGTCTGACGTCGCTCGCCGCTGTCGCGTGGCTCTTAAATCGCGGCGTCGAACTTTCCACCGTGAAGCCCGATCACTTGTATGGCGAAGTCGCCCGGGCGTTCTTGCCAAGTGTCTTTCCCGGGCTACTCGGCGTGTTCCTGGCTTGCCTGTTGGCGTCGATCATGAGCTCGTGCGACGCAATCATGATTAGCGCGTCGGCTCTGTTTACTCAGAACCTCTACCGCCCGTTGGCGCCCGACCGGCCCGACCGCCACTACATGAACGTCGGCCGCATCTCCGCCGCCGGGGTCGTGGCGATCGGCGTCGCGTTTGCTTATTGGGTGCCGTCGGTTGTCGAGGCTCTCGACATCTGGTTCAAAGTGGCGCCGCTGGTGGGTATACCGTTCTGGATCGGTCTCTTCTGGCGAGGCGCGACTCCGGCGGGGGCATGGGCGAGCGCCATCGGCGCCATCGTGACATGGCGACTGGCGACGCTGCCTAGCGTAGCGACTTGGATGGCGGGGTCCCCAACGCTTGTTGAGTGGGGCGTTGTCAAACCGAGTGAAGCGGACGCTGCTGTGAACGACGCATGGCTGATCCTCGCTTACCTCGTTGTTGGCGTCGTCTCCTGTGTGTTGGTGAGTCTTGTCACCGAGCCGACCCCGGATGAGAAACTCAATCGCTTCTACACCCTGACGCGGACGCCGGTGCGAGAGGACGAGGTGGTCGAGGCGCCCTGCACGCTGCCGGTCGGGGCTCCGCCGCCCAACCGCCGCATGCTCGTCACGAGTTGGGGTCTCGAGATCCCGGCGCCGTCGACGACCGCCGTGGTGGGCTTCTTGGCGGGCTGGGTGATGGTCGCGGCGCTAGTCGCCGGGTTTATGCTGATGGTTGGCTAATCTTCTCTGCTGCGGAGTCCTCCGATGCCAATACGCTACTCGCTCATGATTGCGCTCGCGGTTGTCGCTGCTCTTACTGTCGGGGCGACGGCCATTGAGGTTCAAACTCTACGCTGCGAGCAGCTAAACAACCCTCACGGCATTGACACCCCGGCTCCACGGCTCAGTTGGACGTGCCGATCGAAGACTCGCGGAGACAAACAGACGGCCTATCGCGTCCTCGTCGCTACGACCGCTGAGAAGCTCGCTACGGGCGCCGGTGACGTATGGGATAGCGGGAAGGTGGAATCCGATGATAGCGTGCTGGTTCTCTACGGAGGTCGCCTGCTGCGGAGCCATGAGCGGCTGTATTGGAAGGTCCGCGTCTGGGACGCCGCCGGCGAGCCGTCCGCATGGAGCGACCCCGCCGACTGGTTGATGGGTGTCCTCGGTGAACAGCGTTGGAATGCCCAATCGTGGGAGGCGCAGTGGATTGGTAAGCCGGTCCCCGATCGAGAGAGATTCCTCAGCGACGCCCAATGGATTTGGTTTGACGAAGGCGACCCGCGTAAGTCGGCGCCGCTCGGCCACCGCTGGTTCCGCCGTACGTTCGAGCTGCCCGCGCAGGCGATTGTGACCGGCGCGGTATTCCGTATCACCGCTGATGATCAGGTCGATATCTATCTCAACGGCCGCTTGATGGGATCGCGCAGCGGGCATACTTCGTTGAAGGAACTCGACGTCACGCACCTCTTGCGAGCGGGTCGTAACGTCATAGCCGCCCGCGCCGAGAATCGTGGTAACGCCCCCAATCCTGCCGGCATGGTTGCTTGGTTACAAGCCGAACTCGCCGATGGATCGAAGGTGACGGTGACGAGCGATAGGGATTGGCGTTCCCACAACGAAGAGGTCGCCGGGTGGGAGCGGTTCGACTTCGACGACGGCGCCTGGCCCGCAGCGAGAGTGCTCGCCGAAGTGGGCGCCGAGCCGTGGGGGCAAGTGCGATACGCCGAGTCACGCCGCTTGCCGGCCCGCTATCTGCGGAAGGAATTCAAGCTCGGTAAGCCCGTCGTCCGCGCGACGGTGTCGTTTGCCGGGTTGGGCCTTTCCGAACTCTTCGCCAACGGCGAACGCGTCGGCGATCAGGTGATGTCCCCCGCGATGTCGCAGTACCCCGAACGAGTCTATTACATCACGCGCGACGTGACCGACGCATTGAGACAAGGCGACAACGCATTGGGCGTCACGCTCGGCAACGGCCGCTTCTACTCGCCACGCAGCGACGTGTACGCCGGCATGCCGAACTACGGCTCGCCGACGCTGCTCTTGCGCCTAACCGTCAAGCATCCCGATGGCACGACAACCGTCGTCACCAGCGATGATTCTTGGCGGCTGACCGATGAAGGGCCGATCCGGGCCAACAACGAGTACGACGGGGAGAGCTACGACGCCCGCCGCGAATTGGGCGACTGGTCAAACGCCGGCTACGACGACAGCGAGTGGGCGAGCGCGCAGCGGCTCGATCCGCCGACGAAACGAGTCGTCGCCGAGCCGATCGCCCCGATGCGCGTCACCGAGACCCTGCCCGCAATCGCGATGACCGAGCCGAAGCCCGGCGTTTACGTCTTCGACCTTGGCCAGAACATGGTTGGCTGGGCGCGTCTCCGCGTCTCGGGGCCCGAGGGCACGAGGGTCCAACTGCGACATGCCGAACGGCTCACCGCTGACGGCGAGCTGTACGTCGAGAACCTCCGCGGCGCCAAGGCGACCGATGACTACACCCTGCGCGGAGGTGGCGAAGAGGTCTGGGAGCCGTGTTTTACGCTGCACGGCTTTCGCTATGTCGAGGTGACAGGCTATCCCGGCCGTCCTGAACTCAGCGCGATCGAGGGCCGTGTCGTGCACGACGACATGGAGCCCGTCGGCGAGTTCGAGTGCGCGAACGGAATCGTCAATCAGGTCTACCGCAACGCCGTGTGGGGCATCCGCGGCAATTACCGCACCGTGCCGACCGACTGCCCGCAGCGCGACGAGCGACAGGGTTGGCTCGGCGACCGGCTTGAGACGGCCCGTAGCGAGAGCTACGCCTACGACGTCGCCGCGTTCTATCGCAAGTGGCTCGCCGACATCCGCGACTCGCAAAAAGAGAACGGCAGCCTTCCCGACATCGCCCCGGTTCACTGGCCGCGTTACAGCGACAATGTCGTGTGGCCGAGCACCTCGGTTCTATTGCCAGGCATCCTCTACGAGCAGTACGGTGATCTCCGCCCGATCGCCGAGCAGTACGAATGCAACACTCGCTGGATCGACCACATGGCGAGTTATATGCGTGACGACGGCCTGATCGCCCGCGACTCGTACGGCGACTGGTGCGTGCCGCCCGAATCGCCCGAGCTCATCCACTCGCGCGACCCCGCGCGGATCACCGACACGACGTTCTTGGCGTCTGTCTTCTTCTACTACGACCTGAAGTTGATGGAGCATCACGCTTGGCTGCTTGAGCGGAGTCGTGATGTGGTGCGATTCAATAGGATGGCGGCTGAGCTGGGGGAAGCCATTAATCGTGCCTACTACGACAGCAAGGCGTCGCAATACAGCAACGGAACGCAGACATCGAGCGTTTTGCCGCTGGCCTTTGGGTTGGCGCCACAGGGAGAAGCCGAAGCGCTCGTCGCGACACTTGCCCGCCATGTAGATGAACGCGACAGTCGGGCGATTGCCACGGGGCTCGTCGGCGCGCAGTTCCTCTGTCGGACGCTGACCGATAACGGACGCTCCGATTTAGCGTTCGCGATCGCGTCGCGCGAGGAATACCCAAGCTGGGGTTACATGGCGAACCAGGGCGCCACGACCATCTGGGAGCTCTGGAACGGCGATACGGCGGACCCGGCGATGAACTCGGGCAACCACGTCATGCTCATCGGTGACCTCGTGACGTGGCTCTACGAAGACCTGGCGGGCATCGCCGCCGACCCCTCGGCGCCGGGCTTTCGCCGTATTCAGATGCGACCGCAGATGGTTGAAGGTCTCGACTGGGCGCGAGCAAGTTTCCAATCGCCTTACGGAAGGATCGAGAGCGATTGGCGCCGCGACGGTGATACGCTCCGCTGGCGGATCGTCGTGCCGCCAGGCGCCACAGCCCTGGCCCACCTGCCAACCGCCGATGAGTCCGCCGTCACCGAATCGGGGAAACCGGTTGCCGAGGTCGCAGAGATTACCGACGCCCGCCTTGTCGATGGCCGTGTGGTGGTTGATGTCGCCAGCGGGTCCTACGAGTTTGCGGTGAGAGAGCCTTAGAGAGTGCTTCACTTGGCCGTAGCGTTTCTAGCCTCGCTCTGATCCACGGAGCAACGTGGGGACGTCTCGCGCAGAGACGCAGAGCTGGATGCCTTCAAGACTCGCGCAAAGCCGCCAAGACGCGAAGACAAAGTCGTTGAGAAATGAGCGCAGCCGCAAACGATCAAACAGCAACACGTTCTTTGCGCCTTGGCGCCCTTGCGTGAGTCTTCGCTGCTTACCCTCTGCGTCTCCGCGTCTCCGCGCGAGACGCTACGGCAATATGAAGTACGCTATAAGAGTTGGTAGGATTAGCTGTGCAGAACCCTCGCCACACAGCCGAGTCAGCCACACGCAGAGTCAATAGTGCGGTCCGTTCAGCGGACACTACGAATCGGTTTACCAACCGTGCTGATCACGTAGCCATTGGACCTGCGCTGTATGGTGCTTCGCGTGCCAAGGATAGTAGTTCAGCGTCGTCCAGAGGCTAACGTTCTTGCCCGACTGCGGGTGATGGAACTCCCGGGCGAAGTCGGCTTCGCCCATCGTCTCCATGAGCTGCGTCCACTTGGCGTGCAACGCCTCCAGCAGCGCGAGCGCCGGCGCCGTGTCACCGAGTTTCGAGTCGGTGAGCTCGACCCAGTCGGCTTCTTCGTAGGCCTTGATCGTCGGCGTCGCTTCGGTGAGCGTCCACTTGAAGCGGATGTAGATGTGGGCGTGGCTGTCGGCGAGGTGATGGACGATCTGGCGGATCGTCCAGTTCTTGTAGCGCTGGTCTAGCTGCACGTCGGATAGCCCCGCGACCGCCGCCTGCAACCGCGCTGGCGCCGAGCGGATCGCATCAATCAGTGCGTCCCGCGAGTCGTCTGAGTAGGACGGCGTTGGCGGCGGCGGGCCGGCGGGGTTGTCGGGCGGCGTGGACATCGGTCGGAGACGCGTTGAGGACGCGTCGATGGCGGGAAGGGGCGTCACCGAACAGCCTAGCGAATCGCCGCCTGACGGTCATGGCGCCGGGCGAGTCGGCCGCGTATCGTTGGAGAGTCGAGCCGCTGTCAGGCGAGAGGAAGTCCCCACAGGAACACAAGCAGGAGGTCCCGCAATGAGCGACACCGTCAAGCAGCAAGAGGGCTTTGTCTACGTCCAAGACGGCAAGCCGATCACGATCGAGCAGTTCTGCGAGAGCCAGACCGAAGCCGAAGCGAAGGCGGCGGCCTTCGCCAAGAACAGCAACCTTCCCGTGATCGTACTGCCGGCGGTGGTTTACCATCCTTAGCACGTAGACGTTCCGCGATACTCTGATGATCCGGCCCTACCAGCCCGGCGACCACGAGGCGATCGCCGAGGTCTTTACCCGCGCGATACATGAGATTGCATCGCAGCGTTACACGACACGGCAGTGCGAGGCGTGGTCCGGTCGCAAGCCGAACCCGGAGCATTGGCGGCAGCGTTGCGATACAAAGCAACCGCTGGTCTACGTCGTCGATGGCCAAGTCGCTGGCTTTCTCGAACTCGATCCCGATGGCCACATCGACTGCCTCTTCGTGCACCCAGCTCACGGCCGTCGCGGAATCGCTAGCGCTCTAGTGCGACGTGCTATAGAGACTTGTGTCGCGAAGGGGCTTCCGCTGGTGTACGTCGAGGCGTCGCTCTGTGCGAGGCCGCTCTTCGAGGCAATGAGGTTTGTGACGCTGCGTGAGAACGTCGTGCGGATTGGCGATGAAAAACTAGTGAACTTTTCCATGGAACTACGGCTAGTTCCCGAGGGCTCATCGAGTGCAACGTACTAGAGGGGTCCGAAGCCCTACAGCTCGATGTGCATCACGCCGCCCACCTCGTCGAAATGGGCGATCTTGTGTAGCACGCCGGGTTGGCTGGGGAACTCGGCCACAAACGCCGGGTCGCACGCCGCCACTGCGGGCGTAATGGCGATGCCCCACTGGTAGAGGTTGTAGGCGTGCCAGGCGCCCATCGCGAGCGTCGCCCACCACGGGGACGATCCGGCGGCGAGCAGCAGCAGCTGGTCGCGCTTCGCCTGCGACAGTTTCTTGTCGATGCTGTACTTCTCGATGACCCGGGCCTGCTGCACCGGGTTGGTGAGTGCGAGCATCTCGTCGAACGTGCAGCCGTTGGTGCGGCAGCGGCGGTGCATGTTGACGGCGTCCATCGCCGTCTTGCGGCGCTCGAACTCTAGCCGCGCTTGGAACGCCGCGATCGCTTGCTGCCGTTGGCGGACATAGAAGTTCATCAGATAACGCGGCGCCGCCAGCGTATAGTTGGCGGCGATCCTCAACACGTCCTGCGTCCGACGGAACGGAGCGCGGCGCTTGTACTCGGCGAAGATCTCGTTCTGGACCTTGGAGACAACCGCCATCAGGTCCTCGCGCGAGGTGAGGATCAAGTCGTCGCCCACCTCGACGCACAGCGGCTTCAGGTACGAGACCCGCAAACCGGGCTTATCGCCATGTTCATAGAGGAACTCGTCGAGCCGCGTCTGCACCGAATCGGGGATCGTGTCGGTGATCTTGTCGAAGTTCTTCTGCTCGGTGACGGCGACAAAGAACTTGCCCTGCGGCAGCCGGATCGAGGCCCGCGGCAGATCGATTTCACGGACCTGGGTGAACTCGTTCTTGTGCTTGCGAACCACCGCCTCCCAGCGCTTCTCCATCGAGGTGAAGGGCTTCGATAGCTTCACCATCTCGTCGGCGAGCGTCTCGGCCGAGTCTAGCGGCGGCGCCCAGATTGGTTCACTGGCCCACGCGCCGAACGTATCGAGCTCTTGCCGGGGCGATTGCCATTGCGGGTCGTCCTGGCGGAGTGAGCTCGGCCGGACCGACTCCGAATCAAAAACGCTGCGCCGCGACGCGGTGCGATCGAGGACGAGGGGCATGCGAAACTCCTTGGCGACAGCGTGAGGGGGACTCCGCCGCTGGCGTCGTTGTGACGCCGGCGGCGACGGGCCGTGGCTTGATCAAAGGAGTCTTCGTCGCGGGTGATTTGTTCTTGTCTTAGCGGATTTGTTTGGAGAAGTCGAAGCAATTCCGCAAGGATAACCCGGCAGAGGGGCGTGCGGCTCGTTCTCCGCCTTAATCGACCTTCGAGACAACGACAACGGAGTTCGACAACGCATCGCCGAAGCGCTCGAAGTCCTTGTATTGCCAAACCACTCGTTTGTCGCGCGTGACCTCGAGAATCTGCGGGTTGTCGGGGCCGGCGTGGCAGTTGCCGACGATGACGTTGCCGTTCGCAAGCGGCTGCAACGTGGTCACCCAGGCGAGCGTGACGCCCGGCAGGTCGTTCTGCTTCAGGCGCCAGACGATCTCCTTCTGCGGCGTCACCTCGATAATGCTGTGCCCGTTGCCGGTCGCGATGAGCGTGTTGCCGCTGGGGAGTCGCTCGGCGGCGAACACGGCGTTGCCCCACGCCGCGGCGCCGTGACCGCCACGCGGCTTCTTCCCAAACAGCGGCACGGCGTAGTCCCAAACGACCTTGCCTTCGCCGTCGTACTCCCGGATCGCGCCGTCCCCTTCCTGTGCGACCAAGTAGTTTCCGCTAGCGAGCTTGCGCACCAGCCGCGTGTCGCGGTGCGGATCGGGGTGATCAACCTTGAGGGCGAACTCTCGCTGGAGCTCGCCGGCCGCGTTCACCTCGATGATCCGCCCCGGTCCCGACTCGGCGATCATCGTGTCGCCATTCGGCAGTCGCTGGAACGAGTGGACCTCGACCCGCTTGCCGCGGTTGCCGTTCGCCTCGGCCGCGTCGTACTCCCATACCACGTCGCCACTGAGGGGATCGACCTCGACGATCCGCGTCCAAGTTGTCTGGAACAGCACGTGGCCGTTGGGGAGCCGTTGCAAGTCATGGATCGACTCGATCGGGTATTCCCATTCGACGCCGCCGTCGACGTCGATGATCGCAATGCGGCGCGTGCTGTAGTCGGCCGCGAGCAGGCGGCGCCCCGGCGCGGCGGGCGGCTCGGCATGGGTCGCCGGCGATAGCAAGAACAGCAGGAGGGCGGCAAGCCGAATGCTCACAATAGATCGATGACGCATCAGGGGGTCTCAACAGAGAAGGAAATCGGACGATTGCGCAGCTTGATTCCGTAGTGCCACGGCGGCAGTTCACGCGCTTCTTCGACGGGAGACAGGCCCGCTTCGCTCGCCCATTCGATCACCTGTTGAGGCGCCGGGCGTATCGATAAGTCCGGGCCACGGGGGGTGTCGCGGTGTTGCCAATGGATGACGTGAATCTGGCCCTCCAAGTTCAACGCCTCCGCCGCCAGCCTCAGCAGTCGAACCGGGTGGTCGCAGTGCAGGATATTGAACAACAGCACCCGGTCCGCCCGGACGCCGAAGCCGTCAGCCAGCACGTCTCGCTCCCGGCACTCGACCCGAAGCGACGCCGCTCGCTCGCTGGTGCGAGCCAACATCACCGGGTCGATATCGAAGGCGTGTACCACACCGTCGATCGCTTTGGCGATCGGAATGGTGAACGTGCCAAAACCGCATCCGAGCTCGGCGACCGAGTGCCTGTGGTCGAGGTTCATCCAGGCGAGGATCGCGGGGATATCGAACAGCGATTCCCAATACGTCTCCTCCGGCATGCCGCTGTCACGTACCTTCATGCCGCTACTTTAACGCATCGGCTGACCGGTCGTAACGATACGGTCGCAACGGGACAAGACGCGGGTTCACTCGACGTAGAACGCGTACTTCCCCGATTCAATTCGGAACACCGCCCTCCCCTCCTCGCGGCCGAGCGCTGTTGCGCCTACCGCTTGCGTAATCGGCTTGCCCGATTCAGTGACGGTTTGGTCATCGCTTGCCGGTACATAGACCGTAGCCGTGGTGTTCGCTGGGATCGTGACGGCTAGTTTGAACGCGTCGCCGTCCTTCTCCCAGCGGACATCAATCGGGCCGCGGACGGAGTTGTGTGACGCCTCGGCCCACTTCAGGTCGCTCACCGGAGTCGGCCGGATAACGATCTTCTCATAGCCCGGGCCCTCGGGGTCGCACTCGATCCCCACGAGGTCCTTGTAGAACCACTCGGTGATGTGGCCGAGCATGAAGTGGTTGTGCGACGAATTGTGATTGGCGTCCCACGCTTCCGTGAGGCTCGTTGCGCCGTGGGCGAGCTGGTAGCCGTATCCGGGGCGCTGCGTCTGGTTGATCATGTCGTAGATAACGTCCGAATGGCCGCCCTGCGCCATGGCTTGCAGCAGGTAACGGAACCCGACATCGCCCGCCGTCATCGCGTCGCCGCGGTCGCGGACATCCTTCACCAGAGCCTGGAGCGTGGCGTCACGGTCACGCTCTTCGGCAAGGCCCATCACCAGCGCGATGGCGTTTGAACACTGCGAGTCGGTGGCGTACGTGCCGTCGTTGTTGCGGTACTTCTTACGCCAAGCTTCTCTGATCGTTTCGGCGAGCTCGTCGTACCTCACGGCGTCGTCATCCTTGCCGATTAGCTTGGCAATCTGCGACATCGTCTGGACGACTTCGTAATAGAATGCGGTTGCCGTGATCGCGGGCGGCGTGAGGTGGGGGAATCCGGGGCGTTTGCCGGGCAGGATGTCGTACCAATCGCCGAGGCCCTCTTCGACGATCGAGTCCGTCGCCTTCGAATCGAGGTATTCGACGTAGCGTTGCATCGTCGCGTAGTAAGTTTCGAAGAGTTGCTTGTCGCCGGTCGCCTGGTAGTGCTGCCACGGGACGAGCACCACGGCGGCGCCCCATTCGGCGGCGGCGCGGAACGTACCGTCGAACTTGACGTACTCCGGCGCAATGTTCGGCACCAAACCGTCCTCGGTCTGCGAGTCGGCCATATCACGCATCCCCTTGATGAACAGGCGATGCGCGTCGAACTCGTACCGCACGCCCGGGCCGTTGAGGTGGTACTGCTCAAGCCAGCCGAGCTTCTCCCGGTGCGGGCAGTCGGTCAGCACCGACACGAGGTTGGACCGCTGCGCCCAACGCACCAGCGTACGGATGCGGTTGAGCAACTCGTTCGAACAACGAAACGCCCCCGCGGGTGGCGCGGTGGTGTGGACGACGACGCCCTCGACACTGACGATTTCTGGCAACGCTTCTCCCTCCGCTGCCGGCGTCTGGTCGACCTGCAGGTAGCGGCAGCCGGCGTAGAAGAACTTGGGGAACCATGTCTCTTCCCCGTCGGACGCCTTGGTGTACTGCCAGTACGCAGGGCCACGGTTGCCGCCGCACGTGCCCCGGTCAATTTGGCCATTCTCGTCAAGCACCTCGGCGTGGGTGAGCCGCACGCTGCTGCCGGCTGGACCACTAACGGTAACGCGCGGCATGAACGACGCGTTTTGTCCAAAGTCGAACACACTACACGAGTCACTCGAGCGGCTGATCTGCTTGGCGGGCATCTTTTCGATCGCCCCGATCTCCGGCGCCGAGAAGGTCAAGCCTCGCAGCTCGCCGCTGGGGCGAACCAGTTCAACCGCGTGCGGCCAATCCGAATCGTTGAAGCCGCCGGTATCCCAGCCCTGCGGCAACCGCCGGGCGTCGTAGTCCTCGCCGCCGTAGACGTCGTTGTAGGTGATCGGTCCCGCGTCGACACGCCACGAGTCGTCGGTGACCACGCGCTCGGTCGAGCCGTCGGCGTACTCCAGCTCGATCTGTAGGATCGCGCGCTGTGGGCCGAAGGTGCCTTGGAACTTGCTGAAGCGATGGCGACGTTCGGTGTGATACATGCCATCCCCGAGGACAAGGCCGATGGCGTTGGCGCCCTCTGTAAGTAGCGGCGTTACGTCATGCGTCTCGTAGAGGCAGGTCTTGTTGTACTTCGTCCAACCCGGCGCCAAGAGCCCGTTGCCCGACTTCTGGCCGTTGAGGCTCATCTCGAAATGCCCCAGCCCACAGACGTGAGCGATCGCGCGCTGGAGGCCCGGCTTCACCTCGAAACCCTTCCGCACTAGCACCGACTCGGTCTGCCATGGCGCGACGATCCACTTCGCCGACCAGTCCTCGGGCTCTAGGACGCCCATCGTGAACGACGCGGGCTTGCTCCATTCACTTGCTGCACCGTTCTCGTCCCAAGCTCGCACCCGCCACGAGATGCCTTGTGATGAGCGAAGGGGCTCGCCAGTGTAGGGAATGAGCTGCGACGACGGGCCGTCAAGCTTGCCACTGTCCCAGAGCTTGGCTCCGTTGTGATCGGTGGCGGTGATCTGGTAAGCCGTTTGTTTGGCGCCCCGGCGGTCGGACTGTAGCCGCCACGAAAGCCGCGGCGCCGCCACGTCAACTCCCAGCGGATCAACAGCAAACTCACACGTCAGCCCGATGACGCGCAGCGGCTCGTCGGCGTACGTGATCGCGGCGAGCATGACGACGCCAAGAGTCAGAACGCAGCGGGACACAGGCAGGTGCATCGAGAGCATCTCTAAGAAGTGGTTTCAACAAGTTAGGGCGCCAGGGTATCGGCAAGTTTCTCGACGGCGGACTCTAGGGTCGCCCCGGGTCGTAGTCGGATCAAGCGTTCGGCCGCGCCCGCAGCAGCGTAGGCCTGTGTGGCGATCGAAGGCGTGTCGTCCGCCGGTTCACTGAGTACGATCGTCGGCCGCGGGGCGCCTTGGGCCAACAGACCCGGCACGTCGCCGTACTTCACGGCGCCGGGCAAGAAGTCGGGGTCACGCCATGAGCGGACCTCGTCGAATCGGAAGCCGCCCGTATCGATCACCGCCGCGTCAACCGCGTCACCGGCCACCGCAAGTGCAGCGGCGCCATACGACGCCGCTTCGGGTTCGACGATCACAACGACCTTTTTGATCGACGGCTGCATGTCCTTCGCGGCCGCGATCGTTGCGAGCAAGTCACTCGCCCGGTGCGCGACCGCCGTGCGGTTGTAACCGAAGGTGAGCGACGCGACCGGGCGTTGGTTAGCGACCACCGGCATTTCGGTGAGGGGGCCATCGTCTGGCGCCAGTTCGCCTTGGGCGAACAGATCGACGCCCAACACACCGATCCCCTGCTCGAGCAGCGCCGCGGCGAGAGCTGTGGGCAGTGTGTCGACGGGCCCGATCGCGGTCTTGCCGGCGTCGCTGACGACAACGGCGATCGTCTCGACGTTCCTCGGTAGCCGCGCAAGCGCCGGCAGTTCGACGCCCGCTTCGGCGCCCGTGATCAAGAGGGTGATGACCGCATGACCGTCCGCACGCTGCTGATCGATCGCGTTGGCCTGGGCGTCCCTCAGCGATTTCTCAGCGCCGTCGAGCAACACATGCAACGCCTTGCCGATGATGTTCTTGTACTTGTTCAGAGAATCGGCGTCCGTCGGCGTGAGCTTTGCGAGGGCATCGGCGGAGCTGGCTTCTACCGCCTTCATCAGCGCGACCTCGTGGCCACGGCCGATCGCGGCATCCTCGATCGGCGCGACACTGCGAACCTCGTCGGGAGTGACCGAGACATAGTCGGTCTCTACAGCGAGGTCGCCTGCCTCAAGTCCCAGCCAGCGGTCGAGCCACGGGTACATCGCCGCTCGGCTGGCATAGTTGTAGTTGTGCGGAAACTGGATGAGCGACGCGTGCATGACGCGATCAGGAACACCCAACAGTGCGTAAAGCTCTTGCAGCTCGGGGTACCCATCGGTGGCCGTGTTCCGCGTCCAGTCATCCGCCGACGCCATTCCCAACGGCCGCGGCGCCATCAGCGCCGCGAATTCGACGTTCGAGGTTCCCAGCCGCAGGCAGCAGGCGTTCTCGCAGCCGCAGCCCCCCTGCATCGCGGTCGAGACCATCACCACCGGGAACGCTACGGCGGGGCGATCATCCACCGCGCAGAGCATGAGGGTCTGCGTGGCGCCGCTGCTGCCGCCGGTGACGCCGATCCGCTTCGGGTCCACCTCCGGCAGCGATTCGATCCAGTCGAGCACGCACAGCGAGTTGTAGGTCTGCACACCCAGCGGGTTTTGCATCCGCAGCTCGGCCTGCGTGCTGTAGAAGCCCCAGGCGTTGTCGGCCGTGAGAATGGAATCCTCACTCGGGGCGTGGATCGCTTGCTGCGAGAGTTGCCGGCTGTCGCCGTATCCGAGCATGTCGTAGAGGAAGACCACGCAGCCCATCCGCGCGAGCGTCACGCAGCGCGCTTGTAGGGGGGTGCGGCCGCCGGCCTCGTAGCGCTCGGCCCCCGACTCGATCTGATCGATGAGGGCGTCGTCCTGGAACGCATGGAACCGACCCTCGGGCCAGTGCCCATGCGGGCAGAGCACCGCGGGCCGGCGTGATTCCGTGGCATCCGCGGGTCGATAAAGACTGCCGGTGACGTAGTGCCCCGGATAGCTCTCGAGCCGCACCGCCTCGACCGTGTAAGCGTCACGCTCGACTTTTCGCAAGACTTCGGCCTTGGGCGCCGGACGTTCGGGCATCGGCCACAAGCCGGCCGCGACGAACACCTGACGCCGCACCTCTGCGGATCGCTGATTCCACTCTTCAACCGACGTTGGCGGCGTGAAAGGGAAACGGTCGGTCCGCAGGTTCACGAGTCGGCCCAGCCGCGGGTCCGCCGCCTTCACCGTTACACCGAGCACCGCGAGGCCCACAGCCAACAAGAAGCATGCGTAGCGTGCGTAAGGGCCCGGCCCGAGGGATTCCGGCATTTCAACCTTTGGCACCCGGACGGCGGGATTCGATCCGTTTGCGATAAGTTTCGACATCGTCCTGGCGGATCGGTTCTACGCTGATATGGATGGCGCCCCGGCCAACGACCGGCAAAAACTCTTCTTCACCGCGGCAGAGGTAGCTGACCATCTTGACCGCCTCGTAGCCGTACTTGTACGCGTCTTGAGCGACAGCCGCGAAGACACGGCCTTCTTCGATCGCTTGCAGTATTTTATCCGATGTGTCGAAGGCGATCATCTTAACTTGGCCACTATTTTTGAGTTCTTGAAGAGCATCGAGCACCACGGGCCCTTGCCGTGAATTGAGCGTCACCACACAGGCAAGGTCCGGGTGTTCTTCGAGCACCTCGGCGAGCTTCGCCTTGCAAACTTCGTCGTCGCCGCCGTCTGGATAGAAGCCGACGATCGTGTAGCGCGGATCGACCGGCGACTCCGCCGGATCGGGAGACTCGGCGATGCGCGTCCGCAGGCCGCCCTGGCGTTCGATCAGGTTCTCTTTGGTCTCGTTGGCCATGAAGACCGCGATCTTGCCCCCCTCGGGAATCGCCGTTTTCACGAGGGTCCCCGCGACCAGCCCCGCGCTGAAGTTGCTCGTGCCGATATAGCCGTGACGGGCGGACTTCGAGGCGTCGGAGTCGTAAGTCACCACCGGCTTGATGCTGGCGATCTGGGTGATGAGCGGCGTCACCCGCTCGGGGTCGATCGGGCTGATCGCCACGCCGTTGGCGTTCGACATGCTGGCCACCGACAGCGCCTGCATCTGCTCTTCAACGCTCTCGGGGCTCTTCAGCTTGACGACGCTGAGCGTGATCCCCTGCTGTTCGGCGGCGTCTTCCGCGCCTCGGACCGCCGCGTCCCAGTATTCGCCGGCTCCCGCAGTGATGAAGGTGATTTTCAACGGCCCGTTCTTCGGCTCTTCGGTGGGACTAGCCGCCGAGCGTACGTAAACAACGGCGGCGATCGCCGCCACGACCGCGAACCAGAAGGCCTTATTCTGCAACATGATGAGCTTTGAAAAGAGAGAAGAGGCGAAAGAGACTCAAAGCCCAATTTCAGCTTTACGTGTCGCGTTTGCAATACAGAGTTTGAGTTAATGCCGCGTTTCACCATCGTTGCGGCCGCCGAGCAGTGCAAAAGTGATCGGGTCAACGTCGAAGCCATACAAACGCACCGATCCGTCACAAAACGCCATCAGAATTCCAGCGGGATGCGCCGAGCCGAAACGCAGTTGCATGACTTTGTTTGGCTCGCCATCTTTGACTGGCGGGAACGTCATTTGAGGGTTGCTTTCTGCCGAACCGAGCCAAAAGCCTTCTCCCGTGTACGCGGCATTGTCCTTGTCGTGCCCGGAGTAGAGGCATTGATCGTTCGCAGCGTCGGTTCCGGTAGCGTAGTCCTTCGGGTGCAGCGCCTTCTCACCAGCGAACACCGTACGCGACGTGCCATCGGTTATTTGCCCGACGCGGACCTCACTACGCAGGTAGCTGACGCCGTTGTAGATCGTCGGTTTCGGCTTAGCGAGAAAGGAGGCAATTTCACCCGGCGCCGGCCCGTTGTTGTCCGCGCGGTTCTTATTGCCGGCACAGACGCGGTAGTCGCCTCTGGCGACCGAACACTCATTGGCCTTGCAGTCTTCGGCGTTCCAGGCAACCACCCCCAGCGATCCGTCAACAAAGGGGTAGGCGATGACTTCTCTTTTCGACGGGCACATAAAAAGCTCTAGCGGCGTCGTGACGAGTGTTCGCATCTCGGCCCGTTGCTGGTCGGTACGGGGCTGACCTCTCGTGAGAGCTGCGAGCACTCCCTGACCGAGGTCGCGCAGCGCATAGTGCTCGGTATACGCCAGTAGGTTGTAGGCCCAACTGCCGGGCTGCTTCTCGCCGTAGCCCGAGTCCGCGGCGCCTACCCAGTGGAAACCCCATCCTCCCGTAGGAAAGTGGCCGTGCGTCGAAACATGGTTCAACGAACCCAGCGCCAGCTGTTTGAGGTGATTAGCGCATTCGGTCCGCCGCGCCGCTTCTCGTGCGGCTTGAACAGCGGGCAGCAGCAACGCCACCAGCGTGCCAATGAGTGCGATCACCACCAGCAGCTCGATGAGGGTAAAAGCCCCCGCAAATTGCCGGGGCCTGTTGCGACGGAATCGTCGATCCGCTTGCATCGAGGCTTAGCGTAACGTCACACCGGCGCTGCAGTGGGACTGACGACTTTCGTCAGGTCTTCCGCGGCTTCGACATCGCGAAGAATGGCCCGCACCATGTCGATCTCGCCGTTGCACAGGGGAGAAAAGGGGCTGCAAAGCGTCGCCGCACAGACGCCGCGCTCAGCGAGCGCGGCCTTGATGCCTTGGATCACCGACAACGCGGGATTCGAGCCCAGGCGGTAGAGGTCGCCAAGCCGATCGACGCGGCTGCATAGGGCCTGCGAGGCAGCGGCGTCGCCGGAGACGCACGCCTCGAAGAGGCGAACGAAGAGCCTTGGGAAGACGTTTGCGCCGCCACAGACGCCGCCATCGCCGCCGATAGCGACGGTCTCGGCGAGCAGGTGCTCGGGCCCCGCCATCAGGCTCCAATCGCTTCGCTGCCGCATCACCTCGCGCATCTGGCGGAAGTAGGCGAGGTCGCCCGAGCTGTCCTTCAGTCCGATGACGGTTGGTTCATCAGTCAGCTGACGGACCGTTTCGGGCTCGATGATCGTCTTGGTGAGGGCCGGCATGTTATAGAGCATCACCGGCAGCGGCGACTCAGCCGCCAAGCGGCGGACGGCGCTCGCTAGGTCATCCTGGTCGATCGGGAAGTAGCACGGCGGCGCGAAAACCACGGCGTCGGCGCCCGCCTCGGTGGCGACGAGTGACATGTCGATCGCCTCGGCTAGCGAGGTATCGGTTACGCCCACCAGGACTGGCACACGGCCCGCAGCGATCTCGCAAGACGCCTCAACCATAGCGCCTCGTACGCTGTAGCTGAGCGACGGACCCTCGCCGGTCGTTCCAAGGACAAACAACCCGTGAACGCCGCCGGCGATCACGTTCTCGACTAGACGTTCTAGCGCATCGCGGTCGAGCTGCTCGTCCGGTGTGAGCGGCGTGACGAGCGGGGGCACAATGCCGCGCAGTGGTCCGTCAGTGAGTCGTTGGCCCATGCCGAAATCCTATGCAGCAACGCGTTGTTAGGAAGACGCTCGCACCGAGGCGACCATCGTGACGTAAACCAATAAGCGGCCCCCAGCAGCCACGCCGTAAGGCGCATCCGCGGCGAAATCATCGAGCTTCATTCGACGCCTGCTTCTGTGTTGGGCCATTCCTCGCCGGTAATTGGGGGGCCATCGAGTTGCTTCGGGTCGAGCACCACGTGTTTGATCCGCTCCCGACGCCAAGTGTACGTGATGTGGACAAGCCCGTCGCTCGACTGGATGACGGCAGGGTACGAGTAGCCGGCGTCGTGCTCTTTGTCGTCCTCGAGCACGAGCGCCGCCCGCCAGGACTTCCCGTCATCCGAAACAGCGACATTCAGCGGCGAGCGGCCCTTGTAGTTGGGGTTGTGGTTGTAGACGAGCAAGTGACGCCCATCGGCGAGGGTTACCGCGTCGGTTCCCGAGCTCGGGTTCGGCAAGCCCGTGGTCGACATCTCACCCCAGGTGCGGCCATTGTCGCACGACCAGACCTGGAAGACGCCGCTGTCGCGGGTGCGGCCGATCGCCTGCAAAACGCCGTCACCGTGACGCAGCAGGCTCGGCTGGATAGCGCGGATATCTTCGGGGTCGTTGACCGGCGGTGTTACTTCCCAGGTCTTGCCATGGTCAGCGGTGCGTTCGAAGTGGACACGCCAGCCGTCATGTTCGCTGCTCGAGGGGCACAAAAGGACGCCGCCCTCGAGTTCGATCGGTTTGTTCTTGATTGGACCTAGCACCTCATCCGGTAAACGCTGCGGTTCCGACCAAGTAAATCCGCCGTCTTCGGACTTGATGAGCATGCCCCACCAATCCTGTGGTGTCGGGCCTACTTTGTAGAAAAGCAATAACGGGCCTGCCGACGGCTGGAACAGAACGGGGTTCCAACTGGGGTAACGCTCACCCTGGAACACGCCGTTGGCCACTTCAATCGGCTCTGACCAGCCCTCCCCCTCGTTGCGGGCGACCCAGATGCCGACATCGGGATGGCGTTCGTGCGTGCCGCCGAACCACGAAGCCACCAAGGCGCCATCGACCTCGGCGATCGTCGAGGCGTGGCACGAGGGGTACGGCGCTGTCTCGTATAGGAACCCGCTCGACACCACGGCCTCACGCCCCTCGCAGCGAACTGAGCCACCCGTAAGCAACATCGTAATGGCACAGCCCATTAGGGTGCGGAGGCGGGTCGAGCGGAAGGATGTTGCGACAAGGTGGACCAAATCCCGCTCCGAGGATGAGTGACATCACGAAACGCGACCGTTTGTGGGTGCGCGGCTCGTCAAATGTTCCTTCAGCATATTCGCAAGTCTTTTGTCTGTGCGTTTGTAAGGCAGCCCCTCTTTAAGACACCGCACCGAGCAGAGCTTTCGCGACAGTTTCAGCTGCGCATGACAACGCAAGCGGCAAAGTTCGCGGCCGGCAGGGCAGCCGGCCGTCGAAACCTGAGATGCGTTGAATCGCACTGAGAATGCAATCGGGCGCCCCCCGCGTTTGTTGACGATCCCCTGCGACAAACTGACACTACAGTGAGACGCTACTGGAATTCCAGTGACGTGGTAGAGCGTTCCGCCCTACATCTGCTTTTCCCCTAACTTTTCCAAAACGCCGAGAAATCCCCTCTGAAGAGTGGTGTCCGGTGGCCTACTTCTAGCGGCTTGTAGCGATGCACAAGCGTGTCAGTCGATCGAGCGAGGCCTACAGCCGCCTCCGCGAACGGATCACCACCGGGCAGCTGCCGCCTGGTTCGGTGGTCTCTGAGGCGGCCCTGGCGAAAGACCTGGGCCTCAGCCGCACCCCCATCGGCGAGGCCCTGCGACGGCTGTCCCATGAAGGGCTGGTCGAGCAGGTCCCTCGTTACGGCACGATCGTTCGCGAAGTCTCCAGCAGTGAGCTGGTTGAGCTCTTCGAGATCCGTGAGGCCCTGGAGGGCATGGCGGCGTCGAAAGCGGCCGAGCGAATCAGCCCCGAGGCTCTCGGCGAGCTTGGGTCGCTCTGCGATTCGATCGAGGCCGAAGTCGCCTGCGCTACCGCCGCGAACAGCCTCCGACTGGATGGCGAGTCGCTGCGGAGATTCCTGGCAGCGGACATGGCCTTCCACATGTTGATCATCGCCTCGGCCGGCAACCGTCGCCTAACGGACCTCATCGAGAATACCCGTAGCATCTCGTCGATGTTCAACGCCCGCCGCGGCGAGCACTCAGTCGAACGTATCCGTAACGCCAATACGGCCCACCGCTCAATCGTCGAGGCCCTCTCGGCACGCGACTCCGACGCCGCCCAGCGTCTGGTGGTGAACCACATCCGCACGTCGCGCGAGCAATCGCTCCAACAGCGTGAGAACGGATCACCTGTGCGACTGGGAACGATCAACCTGCCCGACTTCGTCCGGCAGGACCTGCCGGGCGCCTAACGCCGGGCCTTTGCTGCTGCTTTTCGCTACCGCTTTTCTACACCGTCGATTTCACCCCCTTGGACAACGCCATGACCACGATCTGCTCGGGCGTTCTCATCAATCGCAGCGAGATTACGCGTCTCGATGTGCGACCCACTGCGAAGCGGTCGGGACGCGAATCGGACCGCGTTCGCCCCGCCCGCGTCACTGGACCGGGTCAGGGCGCCGCGCGGTTCTTCCGTTACCTCCCCGACCGCAACGGTGATGTCACCCAGAACCGCGTCACCGGCGTCGGCCGCGACGAGGTCCGGCCCGGCGACTGCTATCCCCCACGCAACCATCCGACGCTTTATGCCTACAGCTGGCGGACCGGACGGACTTTGCCGGAGCATCAGGTGCTCCTACTGACGGGCGCCAACGGCGAGTTCGAGTCCGAGGCGACGGGTCCGATCCGCCTGATGGGAGATGTCTTGATCTTCCTGCTTCCCGGCGTCTGGCATCGCTACCGACCCATGCCCGGCGGTGGTTGGACGGAGCGTTGGGTCTCACTGCACGGCGATGCGGTCACCCGTCGACTGCGCGCGGCTCGTGTCAGCCCGACTAACTGCGTCTTCGGAATCGACCAGTCCGCCCGGCTGCGGGGCGGCTACGACGGCTTGATCGATTTGGTGCAGCGAGGGCAAGCAACGGGCGTCGGCGTCATGCCGTTCGCCTTCTCTCTGCTCGACGAAGCCCTTCGCCAGTCAACGGAAACCCAGTGCCAGGCGACAGAAACCCAACCGGTTGTGGAGGAAGTCATGGCCCCTCAAGAAGAGCAGGTCCAAGACGAGATCGTACGGCAAGCGTTGGAGATCATTTGGAACCACGAGCACAACCCGCCGTTGGGAGTGAACGATGTTGCCCGCAAGTTGCCGGTGACGCGGCGGACGCTCGATCGGCGGTTCTCCGAGGTGCTCGGTCGCACAGTGCTCGACGAAATCAACGCCTGCCGCTTGAGCCGCGCGAAGCGTCTTCTGGCGGATACCGACTCGCCGATCAAGGCGGTGGCTTACCTCGCTGGATTCCCAAGTCGCGAGCGGCTCCGATTGGCGTTCCTGACGCACGAAGGGATGCCGCCGAGCGAGTACCGCGAAGCGATCCGCAAGGCTCGTCCCGCCTCAGTAAGCGAGTAACGCCGTGGCGGATTGTCTGGAAAGCAGGCTGCCGTTCTGCAGCGATTTTAGAAGCCAAAATGATACGATTGGAACAATCAAGAGGCGTCGGCCCGCGTAGGCGCGGGTCGAGCGTCAGACTCTTCTGGAGTGCTCGTCAGATGAATTGCGTCACCTTGCGTTCAGGTCTCCTCCGCGGTGAGAAGCCCCGCGTCGGCTTCACGCTCGTCGAACTGCTGGTCGTGATCGCGATCATCGGCATTCTCGTGGCGCTATTGCTCCCCGCCGTGCAGGCGGCACGCGAAGCGGCGCGGCGGAATCAGTGCAAGAACAACTTGAAGCAACTGGCATTGGCATGCCTAAACTACGAGTCGACGCATAAAGAAATGCCTTCAGGTGGATGGGGATTCCAGTGGACAGGCGATCCCGACTGGGGCGTAGGGCAGAAGCAGCCGGGGAGTTGGATCTTCTCCATCACTCCTTTCATTGAGGAAACTTCAACTCAGCAGATCGGAGCCGGTTTGGGAAATTTCATTGGCGCCGAGACTACCCCCAAGAAAGACGCCCTAATGCGTCTGATCGCAACACCGATTGCTTCGGTTCTCTGCCCGTCCCGTCGCGCCGTGAAGGCGTACCCCGTGTCAGAACAGAACTTGATGTTCAATGCGTCTCGGACTCCCACTGGAGAGTATGCAAAGAACGACTATGCAGCCAATGGTGGCGCAACTCCGCACACACCTGGCCCGGGCCCGCAGTGCTACACCCTATATCCCAATTGCGGCACGAATGGTGCTGAGGTCAAGCCGTTTCCTCAAAACGGAGTCGTAGGGCCGCGGTGGGGCGTGAGATTTAGTCAGATCACGGACGGCACTTCAAAGACTGCCATGGTTGTTGAGAAGTACTTGCCCGTCTACCTCTACGAGACTGGTACGCATGGCGGAGATGACAACACCGTGTATCACGGATTCGACACCGACAACGCGCGGAGTTTCGGCGAGAGGCCAAGGCAAGATAGCGACCTGCCGCCCAACATGAATCCAAGCAACTTGGATAGTATACGGGGCGCCTACCACAAGGCAGCAGGGTCGGCTCACCCGGGAGTCGTCCAGGCCGCTCTCTGCGATGGCTCCGTCCACACCTACGGATTGGATGTAGAGAAGTATGTATGGAATAACCTCGGCGACCGCAACAACGAAGAGTCAGCCGATCCCGCAGCCGCATGGCCGGACTGAGTTCACGGCATATGGTATCTACGGATCGCATTCTGCGACTGGCTCGTCAATTGCTGCGACGGCACGGAATGGCGCTGCTTGCGGTTGCCTTGTGCTTTGCAGCTAACGGACAGCCGGCCTATACCATCGAGGCGGCGGACTCCGTTTTCCTCTTCACGTCCTTCGAAGAACCTGCCGACGCCGGTCTTCGGTTTGTGTGGAGTAAGGACGGGTTCAACTGGAAACGCGTCCCCGGTGTCTTCCTCAAGCCCTGGGCTGGGTCGGGTCAGTTGATGCGTGATCCGAGCCTCGTCCGTGGGCCGGATGGAACCTTTCATCTGGTATGGACGACCGCTTGGCGCGGCGATCCGGGCTTCGGCTACGCCTCGTCTCAGGATCTCGTGCACTGGTCGCCGCAGCGCTTCCTGCCGGTGATGGAGCACGAGCCGACGACGGTCAACGTCTGGGCGCCAGAGGTTGTCTACGACGAACCCCGCGAGCGGTTCATCATCGCCTGGGCCTCGACGATTCCTGGCCGCTATCCCGATGGTCAGGAGAAGCACCACAACAATCATCGGATGTACTACACGACGACGCGTGACTTCCTGGAGTTTACGCCCGCCGAGCTCTTCTGCGAGCCGGGCTTTAGCGTCATCGATGCAATCATCGTGCCGTGGAGTAGAGAGGGCGAAGCTTCCTACAAGCTGGTGCTTAAAGACAACACCCGGCCCGTGCTCGCGTTACGCGTCGCCGAAGGGGATTCTCCTACGGGCCCCTGGCGTAACGTCTCTGATCCCATCACCGAGTCGATGACAGAGGGACCCACCGTCGCCCGCGTCGGCGAGGAGTGGCTTCTCTACTACGACAACTACGGCGTCAAGAAGTATGGCGCCCTAGCGACAAAGGACTTCGTCAACTTCACCAACGCGCCGGTGACTTTCCCTGAGGGCCACAAGCACGGGACCGTATTCAGGGTCACGCAGAAGGAACTCGACTACTTGCTGCGTGTCGGCGCGGAGCAGACCCCGGGCCTGGGGCAGCCATTTGTACCGCAGCTGTCGCCCGAAGAGATCACAAAGCGACTGGAGGAGATCGATCGTGTCGCTGAGGCCGGCCCATTCAAGCCGACCTGGCGGTCCCTCAAGGGTTTCGAGACGCCAAGTTGGTACGCCGACGCCAAGTTTGGCCTTTTCATCCATTGGGGCGCTTACAGCGTGCCGGCGTTCGGCAGCGAGTGGTACCCACGCAACATGTATCGC
Source organism: Botrimarina mediterranea (assembly GCF_007753265.1). Taxonomy (NCBI): domain Bacteria; kingdom Pseudomonadati; phylum Planctomycetota; class Planctomycetia; order Pirellulales; family Lacipirellulaceae; genus Botrimarina; species Botrimarina mediterranea. The sequence continues at coordinate 3,335,163 of NZ_CP036349.1, read as the reverse complement.
AAGGATTCGCCCGAGTACGAGCACCACCTCAAGACCTACGGTCCGCACACGAATGTCGGCTACAAGGACCTCATCGAGCAGTTTGAAGCTGAAAAGTTCGATCCTGCAGAGTGGGCTGAGCTATTTCGCGAGTCGGGTGCTCGATATGTCGTGCCTGTGGTGGAACACCACGATGGCTTCCCGATGTTCGATAGCCGGCTCACCGAGTGGAATGCGGCGAAGAAAGGACCCGAGCGTGACTTGATCGGCGACCTCGCCGCCGCGTGCCGCGAGCAGGGAATAACCGTCGGCGCTTCGTCCCATCGTGCAGAGAACTGGTGGTTTTACGGCGGTGGCCGTCAGATCGAATCGGACGTGCAGGACGAGGATTACGCCACACTCTACGGCCCGGCGCACGGCAAACGCGTTGCGGAGAACCAATCCGAACCGCCATCGAAAGAGTTTCTCGACGACTGGCTGCTGCGTTCGTGCGAGATTGTCGATAAGTTCGAGCCCCGCGTCATGTACTTCGACTGGTGGGTCTGCCAGCCAGCGTTCCAACCCTATCTACAGCGCTTCGCGGCTTACTATTACAACCGGGCCGCTGAGGCAGGCTACGAGCCGGCAATCAATTTCAAAGAGTGGGAGGGCTATTCGTTCCCCCGAGGCACGGGCGTGCTCGACGTCGAGCGCGGCAAGTTTGCCGGCATCCAACCCGAGCTGTGGCAGACCTGCACCTCCGTTTCGCGAAACTCCTGGGGCTACATCGAAGGACAAGACTACAAGCCGACGGGCGAGATTATCGACGATCTCGTCGATGTCGTCAGCAAGAATGGAGTCATGCTGCTGAACATCGGCCCCAAGGCGGATGGCACGGTACCCGAACCGGAGCAGCAGATGCTGCGTGAGATCGGCGCGTGGTTGCGCGTCAATGGCGAAGCAATCTATGGCACGCGGCCGTGGAAGCGGTTCGGCGAGGGCCCCACGAAAGAGGCGGCCGGCTCGTTCACCGACGGCGAACGCCCGGAGTTTACCGGCAACGACATTCGATTCACAACGAAGGATGACAAAGTCTATGCAATCGCCCTTGCGTGGCCCGATGACGGCAAGTTGGTGATTGAGTCGCTTGGCGAAGCGGCGGTCAAGGCTTCGATGGTACGGCTGCTCGGCAGCGATGAAGCCGTCCGCTGGCATCAGAGCGATGAGGGGCTTGAAGTAACCCTTCCGGTGGAAGCACCAAGTCGGTTTGCTCACGCCGTTGAAGTGAAACTGGAAGAGTCTGCTAATAACGCCACTCGGCGCGAATAAGAAGTGAGACAACAGGTCACCTACTGCAATCATTCGTGCTTGCACTCGTCATTCACGGGCAGAGAACGATCTAGTTAGATTCACACATATCCGTTCGCAAGACGCGAGCAACTCATGCCAAATCGCGGCGTTAAATCAGGCGGCGTGCCCAAGTTGGGCGTCATCGTCGGCAACCGAGATTTCTTTCCCGACCAGCTCGTTACCGAGGCGCGGGCCGATCTCGCTGCGCTCCTTGCTAAGCTGGGTCTTGAACCGGTCTGGCTGGGGGAGGAGGATTCGAAGCTCGGCGGCGTCGAGACGCACGCCGACGCGCGGCGGTGCGCTGAACTCTTCCGCCAACGCCGCGACGAAATCGATGGGGTACTGATTTGCTTGCCTAACTTTGGCGATGAGAAAGGCGTTGCCGACACGCTCAAGCTTGCCGGTCTCAACGTGCCAGTGCTCGTGCAGGGCTATCCCGACGACCTCAATCAACTCGGCGTTTCGCGCCGCCGCGACGCCTTTTGCGGCAAGATCTCGATCTGCAACAACCTTAGCCAAGCCGGCATCCCGTTCACGCTTACGCAGAAGCATGTCTCGACGCCAGCATCGGATAACTTCCGCGAGGACTTACGAAAGTTTCTAGCCGTGTGCCGCGTGGTGAATGGCCTGCGGGGGGTGCGGCTTGGCGCCGTCGGCGCCCGACCAGGGGCTTTCAACACGGTGCGCTATAGCGAGAAGATTCTTGAACGCAACGGCGTCGGTGTCACAACCGTGGACTTGTCGGAGTTTATCGCCCAGGCGAATAAGCTCGATTCGACCGATAGTCGTGTAGTCGCGAAGCTCGACGACATCCGCGCCTACGCCGCGGCGCCGGGAGTGCCCCACGAGAAACTCGTGCAAATGGCGCGGATGGGCGTCGTGCTTGCTGATTGGATGGCGGATAACGCCCTCGACGCAACGGCAATCCAGTGCTGGACCTCGGTGCAGCAGAATCTTGGCTGCAACGTCTGCACGCTGATGAGCATGATGAGCGAACGCTTTATGCCCAGCGCCTGTGAGGTCGATGTCACCGGCACGTTGACAATGTACGCCATGCAACTCGCCGCTGATTCGCCTGCCGCGTTAGTCGATTGGAATAACAACTATGGCGACGACGACGAAAAGTGCGCTCTGTTCCACTGCGGCAACTGGGCGAAGAGCTTTATCCCCGACGCCAAGATCGCCACGGCGCCGATCCTCGGCAGCACGCTCGGCGTCGAGAACACCTACGGCGCCATGGAAGGTCGCACGCCAGCCGGTCCATTGACGTATGGACGCCTTACAACCGCCGACAGCGAAGGCCGCATCTGTGCGTATGTTGGCGAAGGCCAACTCACTGACGACGTTCTCGATACCTTCGGCACCCGAGCCGTCGCCCACGTGCCACGGCTGCAAGCATTGCTCAAGCACGTCTGTAAGAATGGATTTGAGCATCATGTTGTCATGACGCAGTCGCATTCGGCGGCGGCGTTGGTTGAGGCGTTCGAGACCTACCTCGGTTGGGAAACTTACCATCACGAGGGAGGGGGCGCCCCATGACCCGCCCTGCCCTCACCGACCAACATCTGCGGCGCAAGAGTGCCGAGTATCGCCGCGACGTGCTGCGTGCGATCTACCACGCCGGCGCCGGCCACACCGGCGGCAGCCTGTCTTGCATCGACATCCTCAACGTGCTCTACAACCGGGTGATGAACATCTCGCCCGTGAACTGGCGCGACCCGCTTCGCGATCGTTACGTGCAAAGCAAGGGGCACTCGGTCGAAGCGCTCTACGTCGTGCTTGCGGACAAGGGCTTCTACCCATTTGAATCGCTAGAGAAGCTCTGTCGCGGCGGTTCGTACTTCGTCGGGCATCCGACGCGAAAGATTCCCGGCATTGAGATGAATACCGGCGCCCTCGGGCACGGCTTGCCTGTTTCAGTCGGCATGGCGATCGCCGGAAAGCTTGATGCGGCGTCCTACCGTGTCTTCACGCTGCTGGGCGACGGCGAACTCGCCGAGGGCTCGAACTGGGAAGCCGCCATGTGCGCCGCTCACTACAAGCTCGACAATCTAACAGCGATCATCGACTGCAACACGTTGCAAATCACCGGCGCCACGCGCGATGTCTGCTGCAACGAGCCGCTAGATGAGAAGTTCACGAGCTTCGGGTGGGAAGTCTTGTGTATTGATGGTCATGACGTCGCCGAACTCACGACCGCGTTGTCACGCCCCGCTGCTTCCGGCAAGCCGACGTGCATTATCGCAAGAACCGTGAAGGGCCGTGGCGTTAGTTTTATGGAGGGCGTCGTTAAATGGCATCATGGCGTTCCTTCGGCTGACGAGTTTGCTGTGGCGATGGCCGAGCTAGAAGGAGCGTTGAAATGAGCGCTCCCGCCCCCAGCCTCCACTCCGCCGAGGCCAAAGCACGCGCCGAGCGCCTGGGCCTGCGCTTAGGCAAGGCGAACCTCGATGTCTTCGCAGAAGCACTCACGGAGCTAGCGACGGCTGATCGCAATGTTCTCGCCGTCACCAGCGACTCGCGCGGCTCTGGCAAGCTCAAACCGTTCGGCGAGGCTTTACCGAAGCAGATCGTCGAAGTCGGCATCGCCGAGCAGAATCTCGTCGGCGTGGCGGCGGGGATTGCTTCGTGCGGCAAGACCGTCTTCGCTGTGTCGCCGGCGTGCTTCTTGGCGACGCGGTCGCTGGAGCAGATAAAGAACGACGTCTGCTATTCAGACCTGCCTGTTGCGCTAGTAGGCATTAGCGCCGGTGTCAGCTACGGCGCCCTCGGCAGCACCCATCATTCCTTGCACGACTTCGCGGCGCTGCGGGCGATCCACAACGTCACTGTGCTCGCCCCGGCAGATAATCGTGAGACGCGCTCCTCGATCCGCTGGGCGGCGACGCACGACCGACCCGTCTACCTTCGATTCGGCAAAGCGGCGCTCTACGACCTTTCAGACGAACCCGCGCCCAGGGACCCGCGAGTTGCTTCTCTACTTCGCGACGGCGATGACGTGGCGTTGATCGGCGCCGGCGAGACGGTCATTCACTGTCTACTCGCTGCCGATCTGCTTGCCGAGCACGGCGTCGAGTCCCGTGTTCTGAGCATACCCTCAGTCAAACCGCTCGATGAGTCGGCGTTGCTAGCCGCGGGGCGAGAGTGTCGCGTTGTGCTCACGGCAGAAGAGCATTCAGAGCACGGTGGACTGGGCGACGCGGTCGCACGGCTCTTGCTCGGAGCTGGGATGACGCCGGTGTTCCGTGGCGTCGCGATCCCGGATGAAGACACCTACACCGGTAGCCAAGCCGACATCTTTGGCCGCTACGGTCTGTCGATGGAGGGCATCGCCGACCGCGCCTTGAGAGCACTCGACGCGGCGAGGGTGGTTCTGTGAGTTATCTCATCGCTATCGATCAGAGCACCTCGGCGACCAAGGTCCTTCTCGTCGATGCCTCGGGCGCCGTCGTAGACGGCTGTTCGCTAGAGCACGCCCAGCACTATCCCCAACCAGGATGGGTCGAGCACGATGCGGCCGAAATCATCGGCAACGTCTTCTCGGCGGCGCGGGAGTTGTGCGGTCGTCATCCCGATAAACTCGCGTCGGTGCGGGGAGTTTCGATCACTAACCAGCGCGAGACGGTTGTTGTCTTTGACCGAACGACAGGCGAGCCGTTACGGCCAGCGATTGTCTGGCAGTGTCGACGGGGCGATGCCATGTGCCAAGAGTTGCGAAATGCGGGTGTCGAACCGGAGGTCGCTGAGAAGACGGGCTTGCGGATCGACTCCTACTTTTCTGGTTCCAAGATCGCATGGGTGATGCGAGAAGAGCCTGCGATTGCAGAGGCGGTCCGCTCGGGCGCGGCGTGCATCGGCACAATCGACGCTTATCTGGTGCATCGCTTGACGAGCGGGCAGGCGTATGCGAGTGATCCAACGAACGCCAGCCGTACGCTTCTCTACGACATCGGGCGGCTCGCATGGGATGCGTCCTTATGTGAGCGTTTCGGCGTTCCGGTCCGTGCGTTACCGGAGGTGCGTGACTGCAGTGCGACCTTTGGCGAAACCACTTTAGGAGGCGCCCTGCCCTCGGCGGCGCCGATCTGCGGCGTTATGGGCGACTCACAGGCGTCGCTGTTCGCACAATGTTGTTACGCACAAGGCGACGCCAAAGCGACCTTTGGCAGCGGGACCTCCGTGCTCGTAAATATCGGAGAACAGTTCCGACCGGCGCCTTCCGGGATGGTCGGCGCGCTTGCTTGGATCGTCGCGGATCAGCCGACTTACGCTTGGGAAGGGCTGATTAACTATTCGGCGGCGACGCTGGCCTGGCTCAAGGATCAGCTTGGTTTACTCTCTTCGATTGACGATGCAGAGGCTCTCGCATCATCTGTTAACGACTCAGGCGGCGTCTACTTGGTGCCAGCGTTTGCGGGGATGGGGGCGCCTTACTGGAAGCCCGACGCTCGGGCCGCCATCCTCGGCATGTCGGGCTACACCCGTCGTGAGCACGTAGTGCGGGCCGCCCTCGAATCGATAGCCTTTCAAGTCGCGGATGTCGTGGAGGCCTTCGCACGTAGCGGCGCCGCCGTGCGGTCCCTGCGAGTCGATGGGGGCCCCACCCGCAATCACTTACTGATGCAGATGGTCGCTGATATGTCGCTTTGTGAGTTGCAAGCGACAGATGAGTCCAACCTCTCCGCACTCGGCGCCGCGATGGCGGGCATGCTCGGTCTTGGCATGCAGGGCTCGCTCGACGGCCTGCGTAAGTTGCCGCGGTCGGGCCGCATGTTTATGCCTACCGAAGGCGAGGCGGAGGTCAAGCGCAGGATGACCGGTTGGCGCAACGCCGTCGAGCGAGTCTTCTAGGCGCTTTCTCCTCAAACCGAATCCCTACGATGAAGCTTCTCTCGATTAACCTTGGATTCGCTGGACTGTTGTATTTGGCAGGTCTGGTTGGCTGTTCTCAGCAAGCCGAGACAACACCATCGGCGCCTGCTGCGACACGAGAGTCGAGTAGCGCCAACGCCAAAGGCAAATTTGCCGTTGTCGTCTCGACGCTCAACAACCCCTGGTTCGTCGTGCTTGCCGAGACTGCCAAGGCCCGCGCCGAAGAGCTCGGTCACGAAGCAGTTATCTTTGACTCGCAGAACGATACGGCCACCGAAGCGGGACACTTTGACAATCTGATCGCCGCCGGATACGACGCGGTGCTATTCAATGCTACCGACTCCGAGGGCTCAGTCGCCAGCGTCCGCAAGGCGAAAGAGAAAGGCGTGCCGGTCTTCTGCATCGACCGGGAAGTCAACGCCGATGACGTCGCCGCGGCGCAGATCCTGTCGGACAACTACGCTGGCTGTGTGGAGTTGGGGCAGTACTTCGTTGAAGTTGTTGGCGAAGAAGGCACATACGCCCAGTTGCTCGGCATCCTTGGCGATAACAATACCCGCGACCGATCCGAAGGGTTCCACAGCGTCGTGGATACTTTCCCCGGGTTGAAGATGGTCGCCCAGCAGAACGCCGACTGCGACCGCTCGAAGGCGCTTGAAGTGACCGAGTCGATCCTCCAAGCGAACCCCGACCTCGACGCAATCTTTTGCGGTAACGATGCGATGGCGATGGGCGCCTACCAGGCCGTAGCCAGCGCCGGCGCCGCAAACAAGATCAAGGTCTTTGGGTTTGACGGCGCCGCGGACGTGATCGACTCCATTCGTGACGGCAAAATCGTTGCCACAGCCATGCAATTCCCGAAGACGATGGCCCGACAGGCGGCAGAGTATGCGGACGATTGGATGAGGGGACACCGTGACTTTCAGCAGAAGACACGCGTCGCGGTCGAGTTGGTGACCCGCGACAATATCGAGCAGTACGTCGCGTACGGCGCGAAGGAGTGACGTGCCGATGGGCGCCTGGGGATTCCGAATAGCAACCATTGTCGCGGCGTGCGTGCTGCTCTACTTCGCGCCACTTATTCACGTCACGAGAATTGAACCAGCCGATGTAGAAGGCCGTTTCGACGCAGTAGAGTTTGCCGAGGCTTTTTGGACGGAGAGGCTGCTTCCCGCTACAGCCGACGCCGCTAGCGCCACCCAAGTCGCCGCTGCAATGGAAGAAAGCGCCGCGAAAGCCGGCGAGCAGTATGGCGTGCGGGTCGGCGTCAGCCGTGGCTTTCTGCTTTTTCTGCGAGGCGTCGGAGAGGTGCAGGCCGCGGATGACGTAGGGGTGCGACTCTCGCTCGATGGCGGCGGCGAGGTGCGACTGTTGAGTAGAAAGGTGTTCGGTTCAACCATTCGTGATGCGACAGGCTTGCTCAAACCGAGCGAATCGCCAGGCTCACGAGAGTACAATCTCATCGCAAATGAGATCAACCGCCTTGCCACCGAGAGAGCCATCACAAGGCTCGAAGGTATCGCCGTCGGCGATCGACTGCGGTTTGCCGGGTGCACCAAAGTGGTGAGTGCAGCGGGCTACAAGCCGCCGCTAGAGATTATCCCAGTTCTGGTGGAGGCGGCCAAGTGACGTCCGCCACGCCGCCGCTGCTGGAGGCCCGCGGGATCGTCAAAGCGTTCCCCGGCGTACGTGCGCTCGACCACGCGCAGTTGCGGTTATACGCCGGACGCTTGATGGCTCTCATGGGCGAGAACGGCGCCGGTAAATCAACGTTGATGAATATCTTGGCTGGCGTCTTCACCGCCGATGAAGGCGAAGTGCTGCTCGACGGCAAGCCTGTGCGGTTCCGCACGCCTATCGAGTCGCAACGCGCGGGCGTCGCGATCATCCACCAAGAGCTCAACCTAGCTGGCAATCTAACCGTCGCGGAGAACCTCTTTCTCGGACGCGAACCGCTGACGTCGCTTGGCTTGGTGGACAGCCGCCGAATGCGACGAGAAGCCGCAGTCTTGCTAGAACGCGTCGGCGTCGATCTTGACACCGAACTCCCGGTTGAACGACTTTCCGTAGCGCAGCAGCAGGTTGTCGAGATAGCCAAAGCGCTGTCTCTCGACGCGCGGGTGTTGATTCTCGACGAGCCGACGTCGGCGCTTACTAGCCATGAAGTAGATTCGCTATTTCGAATTATCCGACAACTGAAGGCCGGCGGCGTCGCCCTCGCTTACATCACGCACCGCTTTGAAGAGCTGGACGAGATTGCAGATGAGGTCACGGTATTTCGCGAAGGCAAGTACGTCGCCGAGCGTCCATATGAAGAACTGACCCGCGAGGAGCTCGTGCGATTGATGATTGGTCGCGACGCGCCAATGGACGGATCGAAGGCTGTCAAGCCGCAACCGAAGCCATTACTTTCGGTGCGTGGATTGACGTTGACGTCGAGCACGCGCGGGATAAGTCCGGTAGTAGACGGTGTCTCGTTGGAGGTGGGTGCCGGTGAGATCGTTGGGCTGTTCGGTCTCATGGGCGCGGGGCGGACCGAATTGCTGGAAGCCCTCTTTGGCGTTCACGCCTCAAGAACCCGCGGCGAGATCTTGATCGACGGCAGTCCCGTGATGATCCGTCAGCCACGAGACGCGTACCGCGCGGGACTCGCGCTCACACCCGAGGATCGCAAGGGCGCAGGGCTTGTGCTTGGCATGAGTGTAGGTGACAACACGACGATGGCGTGCCTAAGTCGCTTCGTGCGTAGCGGCCTGTTAGACGTAAGGGCTGCCAATCGTTCCGCGCAGCGATTCGTCGAACGGTTTCGCGTCCGCACGCCCTCGCTGCGCCAGGCTGTGAGAAACCTCAGCGGAGGCAACCAGCAAAAGGTAGTGCTCGCTAAGCAACTCGCCACTGGTCCACGTATCCTCCTTCTCGACGAGCCGACCCGCGGCGTCGATATCGGAGCCAAGCAAGAGATCTACGCCCTTATCCATGAGTTCGCCGCCGAAGGGATGGGGGTGCTGGTGGTTTCGTCAGAAGCTTGGGAGGTACGGATGCTCTCCGATCGGGTGCTCGTGATGTGCGAGGGCCGTTTAACGGGCGAGTTCACTGCCGCCGATGCGGACGACCAGAGTCTGCTCGCAGCCGCTTTGCCCGAAGGCGGGGCGAGGAGGTCGGCATGAGTGATTCGCGATCGATAGGTACCTATGCCGCACGGCTTCAGTCAGTTGCTGCTCTTGCGCTGCTGATGATCGGACTCTCACTAGCGACCGAATCGTTCTTGCACTTGGACAATGGAGTCAATGTCCTACGGCAGATTTCAGTGAATCTCTGCCTGTCGATTGGGATGACGCTCGTGATTCTCTCGGGCGGAATCGACTTATCGGTCGGTTCGGTCTTGGCGTTATCGGGCGCGGTTGGTGCAGGGCTTCTGAAACATGGGGTCGATATTGCTCCACTCGATTTGCATGTTGCCGTAACGCCTGTTGGCGCCGTCGTCGTAGGTGTCGTCGTCGGCCTGGTGTGCGGCGCTTTCAACGGCGTAGCGATTACCCGATTTGGTCTGCCGCCGTTCGTCGCAACGCTCGGCATGCTTAGCATCGCCCGCGGTCTCACGATGCTCTGGACCGGCAGCCACCCGATCACCGGCCTTGGCGCGGACTTCGGTTACCTTGGAGCCGGTCAGCTCCTCTACTTGCCGACCCCGACCTGGATTGTCCTCGGCCTTGTCGCCGTCTTCGTTGTGGTGACGCAGCGGACTCGATTCGGCCGGCATCTCTACGCGGTGGGTGGCGCCGAGCGAGCAGCGGCTCTCAGCGGTATCAATGTCGGCCGTGTAAAGCTGCTTGCTTACACTCTCTGCGGCGGGCTCGCCGGCATGGCGGGCATCTTGGTGGCGGCACGGCTTGACTCGGCGACTCCCAACGCGGGCGTCGCCTACGAGCTCGACTCGATCGCTGCGGTTGTAATCGGTGGCGCCTCACTCTCAGGGGGACGCGGCTCAGTGCTCGGGGCCGTGCTGGGTTGCCTGATCATTGGGGTGCTGAACAACGGGCTAGTGCTGCTGGAGGTTTCCCCCTACTGGCAGCAAGTCATCAAGGGGGGGGTGATCTTGGCGGCGGTGGCGATTGACCGTGCGACGCGGAGAGAGGACTGAACTCATGAAGCGCGATCCTAACCGCCTCTACGCCAGCTACCGAGTCGAGACCCCGCTCGCGCTGGCCGACGCAGCTGCCCAACTGGCAGGCGAGCAATCGTCTGGCACCTTCGTTGCAGTACCCGGAGAAAGCGAGGAGCTTAAAGCCCGCTTTGCTGCTCGCGTCGAAGGCATCATTGAGCTGGACATCGCCTCAAGCCCAAGCCTTCCCGGAGGACGGCCGGGCGACCGCTTCCAACGCGGTGAAGTGACGGTGTCCTGGTCGGTCGAGAACTTCGGCGCCAACCTGCCGACGATCGTCTCGACCGTGGAAGGCAATCTCTACGAGCTACGCGGCTTTACCGGAATGAAGCTGCTCGATTTGGAGTTCCCCGATTCGCTCATAGCCGCATACGCCGGCCCAAAGCATGGCGTCGAAGGGACAAGAAGGCTCACCGGCGCTCAAGACCGGCCGATGATTGGCACCATCATCAAACCGAGCGTTGGACTCTCTCCCACGGAGACCGCCGCCCTGATCAAGCCGCTCGTCGCCGCCGGAATCGACTTCATCAAAGACGACGAGCTAATGGCGAACCCGCCGCACTCGCCCTTTGACGAGCGAGTGGAGGCAGTGATGCGGGTCGTCAACGAGCACGCCGGCAGGACCGGCAAGCACGTGATGGTTGCATTCAACGTGACCGATGACCTCGATGCGATGCTCCGCCATTACGATAAGATTGTCGCCATGGGCGGAACTTGCGCAATGGTCAGTATCAACAGCGTCGGTCTTTCTGCTGTGAAGAGGCTCTGCGAGCATGGCGAGTTGTCGATCCACGGTCACCGAAACGGGTGGGGCATGCTCAACCGGCACCCGATGCTCGGTGTCGAATTCCCCGCCTATCAGAAGTTCTGGCGACTGGCGGGCATCGATCAGCTGCACGTTAACGGCATCGCCAATAAGTTCTGGGAGTCGGACGACTCGGTGGTGCGCTCGATCCAATCGTGTTTGGCGCCACTCGGTTCGACGCGTGGTCTATTGCCGGTGGTGTCATCGGGGCAATGGGGGGGCCAAGCATTTGAGACTTATCGGCGGACCCAGACCATAGACCTGCTCTACATGGCGGGCGGAGGCGTCATGGCTCATCCGGGTGGGCCGGCAGCGGGCGTGGCGGCGCTGCAACAAGCGTGGTCCGAAGCCGTCGCAGGCAAGACGCTTGCCGAAGCAGCCGCTACGCATGCCGAGTTCCGTCAAGCAGTCGAGAAGTTCGGCGACGCCGAGGCGAGGCGCCAGATCGCCGGAGGTCATGCGTGACGCTCCGCCTTGCCTACTACGCCGACGACTTTACCGGCGCCACCGACGCCCTCGAGCAACTCGAGAAGGCCGGAGTGCGGACACGCTTGTTTATCGAGCCCCCAAGTCGCGAGTCGCTCGCCAAAACGCCGGAGGTTGAAGCTATCGGCGTCGCTGGCCGCACACGCAGTTTGCCGACGACCGAGATCGACGCTGTGGTCCGCCCGGCGCTGCGCGCGTTACGCGATCTTGGCGTCGCGAATGTCCACTACAAAGTCTGCTCGACATTCGACTCATCGCCCGAAACCGGCAGCATTGGACGCGTGATCGATGTCGGAGCGGATGAACTAAATCGTCAATTCGTACCGCTGGTAGTTGGAGCGCCGAGTCTCGGTCGGTGGTGTGTCTTCGGCAATCTGTTTGCGAGCTACGGGATCGGCGCCAACACGCCGGCGTTCCGCTTGGATCGCCACCCTGCAATGAGCCGCCACCCTGTGACCCCCGCCGATGAATCGGACTTGCGGCTACATCTTGAAAAACAGACGAACAAGCGTGTGGCGCTTATCGACATCCGCACCGTTGATCGCGGCCCTCAGGCTGTGGTCGCCGCTGTTGAGCGAGCTCGTCGAGAAACGGCCTCGCCAATCGTTCTCTTCGATTGTTTGACAGAGCAGAACGTGACGACGATCGGCGCCGTCCTTGAACGGTTTGCTAGCCCCGTCAGCCCACTGTTCTCGGTCGGTTCTTCGGTGATCGAAGCAGCGTTGGCTTCACAGTGGAACTTACCCACGAGGCGCCATGACCAGCCGTTGCCGAGAGGCAAGTTGCTCATCATGGCGGGGAGTTGCTCTCCGATCACCGCAACACAAATCGATGTCGCTGTCCAAGCTGGCTTTGCCTTAGTTACAATCGATGCTAGGTCGATTGAGAGAGGCGATACATCAGCAATACGAAATGCCGCGGCAGACACCTTGACGGCCTTGGATGAAAGCCCCGGAGTTATTGTCAGTAGCCAAGGAATAGATCGCAACGGCCTGCAGCTTTCGGCGGAGCGGCTGGGAACGGCATTCGCTACGATCTACGATCGTGTGATTGAAGCATCCGAACTTTCCCTGTCGCTTGTGGCTGGCGGCGACACGTCGAGTTACGCGGCGCGGTCGCTCGGAATCGAGTCGCTTTCGTACCACGCGCCGTTGTCGCCCGGCGCGCCGATATGCCGGGCTCACTCGGCCAATCACCTTGTCGACGGCAGCTATCTCGTCTTCAAGGGAGGCCAGGTCGGCCGACCGGATTTCTTTGCGAGTCTCCTTCGCCAACCCTGAAAAGCGCAGCATGAAGAAACTCGGACTAATCCACACTTCGGCGACGCTCGTGCCAGTCTTTGCTGACCTGTGCAGTGAGTTACTCCCGGGCGTTGAGACGTTCAACATCGCTGACGACAGCCTAATCAAGGAAGTGATCGCAACCGGCCGACTTACACCGAGCGTATCGCACCGTGTCGCTAGCCACGTTTACGCGGCTCAAGAAGCGGGTGCGGACCAAGTGCTTGTGACGTGCTCATCGATCGGCGACGCAGTCGAGCGATCAGCGGCGTTGGTCGATATCCCGGTGCTGCGAGTCGATCAGCCGATGGCGGACGAAGCGGTGCGTATCGGTGGAAAGATCGGAGTCGCCGCCACGCTACCGACGACGCTCGATCCGACCACCGACCTCATCCGCCGTTGCGCCGCTGCGGCCGGCGCTGCGCCGATGATTGTCAGTCGTCTGTGCGATGGCGCCTTCGATTGCCTGATGTCTGGCGATTCCGAGAAGCACGACTCGATGGTCGCCGAAGCGCTGTTGGACCTCGCTTCGACCTGCGATGTGGTGGTGCTAGCGCAGGCGTCGATGGCCCGAGTCGTGAGTCAACTCGGCGACACAGCTCCGAAGACGCCAATCTTGTCGAGTCCCCGGCTTGCGATCTCTTACCTAGCGAAGAAGTGATCTCTGCGCTGATCCACCAATTGTTGCGGGCCTGTCTCGCCGTTGCGCTAGCGCTAGTTGCCTGTGCGGCAGGGCTGTATGTAGCTGGGTCCTATGACGGCGCTACGCTCGCACTAACGTCGGGTCTCGTGGCGCTGGCCTGCGGCTTCTCGAGCATCCCGGCATTACGTACGCTAACGTTTACAGCCTGGATCGTGGCGGCGGTCGTTACTGCTCTCCTGTCCCCGCAGGTGTTCCAACCTTTCGCGCCAGGAACGCCTCACTACAAGCTGCTCCTGCTGGTAGTGATTCAGGCGGTGATGTTTGGCATGGGGACTCAGATGGGGATTCGCGACTTTGTCGGCATCGCCCGGACGCCGTTGCCCGTGATGATCGGGCTCCTCTGTCAGTTCACCATCATGCCTCTTGTAGGCTTCGGCATCGCAATTGGCTTCCGGCTGCCGCCGGGGATCGGCGCGGGGATGGTCCTGATCGGGTCGTGTTCGAGCGGCTTAGCGTCGAATGTCATGGCCTACATCGCGAAGGCAAATCTAGCGCTATCAATAACTCTTACCGCCGTGGCGACGCTCTTGGCGCCCATCGTAACGCCCTTCTGGATGAAGACGATGGCAGCGTCGTTACTGGAGGGCACTGACGTTACGATCAGCTTCGTGAGCATGATGGCGAGCATCGTCAAGATTGTGATCGTGCCGACAGGAGCGGCCCTGGTGCACGATTATCTCCTTCGCGCCGATGTACGCGGAAAAGCGATAGCCTGGGGCGCCGCCCTAGCGGGCGTGGTGTTCTGCTCAGTGTATGTTGGCGGCGGCATTGTGATTTCCAGACCGAGCATCGCTCTCGGTGTCGATTTGTTCGCCTGGGTGCTCGGTGGGATCGCGTTTGGCGTCATCTACCACATCGTAGTTAGCGCCATGCCGCAGATTGCGAAGGCGATGCCTGCTCTCTCGATGGCGGGCATCATCTACGTTACGGGCATGACCACCGCCGAGGGCCGAGATCATTTGCTTGCGGTTGGCGTCGTGCTAATCGTCGCCGCTGGCATGCATAATTTCCTGGGATATCTGCTCGGATACGGTGTTAGCCGCCTCTTGGGGATGAACGAGCAGTCAGCGCGGACTGTAGCGATTGAAGTCGGTATGCAAAACGGCGGCATGGCGACCGGAATCGCCGCCGATATGGGCAAACTCGCCACGCTCGGCCTCCCCGCAGCGATCTTCATCGCTTGGATGAACGTATCGGGATCGCTGCTCGCCAACTACTGGCGCCGCCGGCCGCCCGTTGTCGTGGAATCCCATCAAGAGGTCGAGGCATGAAGACTTTCAGAATGCTTGCGCTATTATTTCTACTTTGCCCGGCGCCACCGGCTGTGGCCGCTTCGCCATCCGCGCCCGTTTCGCTCGGCGAAGAAGGCGAGCTAACGTATCAAGCTAACGAAAGAGGCGACCGAATCCCCGACTTCTCATCGTGCGGATACGCCGGCGCCGACGTTGACATCCCCTCGCCTCCGGCGCGAGTTCTTGTTGACGCCATCGAAGGCGACAACGGCGAACGCATCCAGGCGGCAATCGACTACATCGCTACTTTGGCGCCCGACGAAGACGGCTTTCGTGGGGCCGTTCTGCTAGGGCAAGGCATACACCGTGTCGCCGGTGAACTACAGATTGCAACAAGCGGCATCGTCTTGCGTGGCTCCGGCGCCGATCGCACGACGCTTATTGCGACAGGCAAAGGACGCAGGCCGGTAATTCGTATTCGGCCGTCTGGACACGATAGGTTGGCGACGGGTGAGCCGATCGGCATTCTTGACGACTACGTACCAGTCGGAGCGACGATCCTCAGGTTGCCGCCGGCGAACAGCCTAAAAGTCGGTGACGCCGTGTTAGTCACGCGCCCTGCCACCGCGGAATGGATCGAGGCCCTTGGCGCACGGGCGGACGGAGTTGGCTGGCGACCCGGAAGGTGCGACGTTCGCTGGGAGCGGACGGTTGCGGCTATCGACGGCGACCGCGTTACGCTTGACGCACCGGTGACGACCGCCCTTGACCGGAAATTCGGTGGCGCTCAAGTCGCGCTCGTGACGGAGAACCATCGACTACGTGAGATCGGCGTCGAAGACCTCACCCTGCGTAGCGAAACAGTGAGTGACAACCCGCTCGACGAGGAACACAGCTGGCACGGCGTCATCGCCAATGACGTGGAGAACCTCTGGTTACGCCGGATGCGCTTCGAGGGCTTTGCTGGTGGAGCCGTGCTGCTGCGGGAGGGGGTACGACACGCGACGGTCGAGGATTGCCTCGCGCTAACGCCCGTGTCTGAGATCGCCGGGTACCGCCGGCAGTCGTTCTTCACGCAAGGCCAGCAAACGCTCTTTCTACGCTGCTGGGCAGAAGAAGGCCGAAACGACTTCGCAGTCGGTCACTGTGCGCCGGGTCCAAACGCGTATGTAAACTGCTACGCCTACAACGCCCACGGCGATAGCGGGCCGCTCGAGAGTTGGGCCTCCGGCGTGCTCTACGACAACGTCCGAATCGACGGCGCCGACCTCGTTTTCACCAACCGCTGGCTCGACCCGCCCGGCGCCGGTTGGTCGGCCGCCAATTGCGTGGCTTTCCAATGCCAAGCCGCCCAACTGCACTGCTTCTCACCGCCGACGGCCCAGAACTGGGCCATCGGTTACTGGGCGCAGCCCGTGGGTGACGGGGTGATGTCAGGCCTCAGCGACTTCGTCCGCCCGCGAAGCCTATATAAGGCACAGCTTGCTGAGCGAATCGGCGAGGACGCCGCGAAGCGAGTGGAACCGCTGTTGCTTGACCCCGTCGAGTCCACCAGTCCGACCCTCGAGGAGACGCGACGTTTTGTCCAGCGATCGAATCGTCCCCTCAAGACACTGAGAGACGCGATCGAAGAGCGACTGTCGGCGGTCAAACCCCCCGATGATGACCGAAAGTTACATTTCAATTTGCTCGTCAAGACTCTAAGCAGTAGGCCGGCCCCGGAACGGCATGATTTGAAGATCGTCAATGGCTGGTTGACGATCGATGGTCAGGTGCTGACAGGAAATACCCTGAGCCCCACTTGGTGGAGAGGGGTAGTCCGGCCGGACGACGCCGTGGAATTCGGGCCGTCGATAACGCGCTGGGCGCCCGGCCGGTACGGCGTCGGACTAACCGACGATCTCGTCGCGGTCGCTGACGGTATGCGCGCCGCCGGCATCTCTGCGTACGACCATCATTACGGCCTCTGGTACGACCGCCGCCGCGACGACCACCTGTTGGTCCGCCGCGGGACGGCGAGCGTGGCTCCACCCTTCTTCGAGCAACCCTTCGCCCGCAGCGGCCAGGGCCGAGCGTGGGACGGGCTCAGCAAGTACGATCTGACGAAGTTCAACGCTTGGTACTGGGACCGGCTGCGAGACTTCGCTGAGCTCTGTGACGAGCGCGGACTCGTGCTGATGCATCAGTGCTATTTCCAGCACAACATTCTTGAGGCGGGCGCGCACTGGGCCGATTCCCCTTGGCGTCCGGCGAACAACCTCAACGAGACCGGTCTGACCGAGCCGCCGCCCTACGTCGGTGACAAACGCATCTTCATCGCTCATCAGTTCTACGACCCTGACAATGCAGAGTTGCGCAAACTGCACCGTGGCTATTTAGCGAAATGCGTTGAGAACTTCGTCGATAATTCGAACGTGATCCAGTTCACCAGCGATGAGTACACCGGGCCGCTAGAATTCACCGAGTTCTGGCTCGACCAGATGAAGGCGGCCGGCGCTCGTAAGCCTTTCATCGCTATCAGCGCCGCCAAGGACGTTCAAGACACACTGCTCGCCGACCCGAAGCGTCGCGACGCCATCGATGTTATCGACATCCGCTACTGGTGCTACGGGCGCGACGAGTCGCTATACGCCCCGCCGGGCGGCGCGAACATGGCGCCGCGACAGCACCTGCGACAATCGAAGGTCAAAGCCGGTGACTTCGCCTCGGTCGCCAGAGCCGTGCGCGAGTATCGCACCTATTACCCGACCAAGCCCGTGCTCTTCAACGCCAACCGATTCTGCAACACCCCCCGCGACGGTTGGGCCGTGCTGATGGGCGGCGGTTCGCTTGCCGACGTGCCCCCGCTGCCTGAGGAGTTGAAGCGGGCGCTCGTTGCAATGCGCCCCGCATGGAACCCTGGCGAGTCCGCGATGCGACTTGCCGACGACCGCGGTCACGCCGTCTGCTATGGCGTCGCTTCTGACGCTAGCTTCGTCGTAGAGCGACCAAGTCGCGTGCGATGGATCGACCGAAGTTCGGGAGAGTTAAGCGACGATGTCCGGGTCAGCAAAGGCGTGCGGCTTACGCTCGACGGTCGCGTCGCTTGGGTGACACCACTATATTGATTGACCCGAAGGGATAACAACGGGCATCGTCACACAACATTGCTGCCTAGTCAGGCGTCTTCCCGCGGGGAACCCACACCGTCATCTCTTCCCCGCCGCGGTTTCCCCAAGCGTAGTAGGGAATGAACTGCGCTCGAATCGTCCGCGTCGCTGTTTCAGTTGCCGGTCGATAGAGCGAGTCCCACGACTCCGGCTCGACCATCGGCAAGTCGGCTTCGATCACGGCCATGCCGTTGAGCAGATCGTCGTCGTAACGGACCGCAAAGTCGGCCGTGGGGTCGAGTCGCAGTTGGCCAACGGTAACCCCCGCCGGTAGATCGGCCGACTCGAGGCAGTAGACAATCGGCCCGCGCTTGATGGCGAGTTGTCCGCGGGTCTCTTCAACCAGGGGGTGTGACTCAAGGCAAACCACGGGCATCGGAATGGTCACGGAGACTTCATCACCAACGTTCCACGCGTGGCGAACCACGGCGAAGCCATCAACGACCTCGACCGCAACCGCTTCTCCGTTGACCTTCAACGACATATCAGCAGCCCAGCTAGGCTTCCGCAAGCGTAGGGTCCACGGTTGCTGAGGCGCGGTCTCGATCCGTATCCGGACGTGGCCTGACCAAGGGAACGCGGTTTCCTGGACCAATCGCAGCGTCTCCCCTTTGAGTTTCGTCTCTAGAACGCTCGCGCCATAGAGATTCACGGAGACAGCCTCGTCCGCCTTGCCGTAGGCATAGCCACCTAGTTGAGCGACGGTCCGCACGACATTCGGCGGGCAGCAGTACGACACGACAAACGGCTCACGCTGCCGTGACCACCGCAACTCAAGCGGCGGCGGGTCGGTGACGCGCAAGGGGTTCGTATAGAAGTAGTCGGTCCCCTCGAGACTCACCCCAGCAAGCACCGCATTGTGCATGGCGAGTTCGATCCAATCGAGGTGCCGCCCCTCACCCGTCGCTAGGTAACGCCGCCAATTCCACATCACCGCGCCGATCGCGGCACAGGTCTCGTTGTGAGCCGTCTCGCTAGGGAGTTGGTAGTTGCGGCCGTACGCCTGATGAATGCGGGTGATCTCATTCTGCTTGGGCGAACCGTCCGGTGAGGCCCCGTCGAACAAGGCGCCGCATGCGCCGGTGACATACAGCTTCTTCCGCGTCACGTTGTGCCAGACCGCTTCTAGCGCCGGCAGCAATCGCTCGTCGCCCGTTTCAAGGTACATGTCCGCGGCGCCGGCAAAGAGGTAGTTCGCGCGAACCGCGTGACCAACGGCTTCGCGTTGGTCAACGAAAGGGATGCGGTCCTGATTGTCATCCCCTCCCCCACCGCCGACGCCCGCGGCGACGTTGCGAAGGTCGATTACCGTCTGCGCCAACAGCAGGTAGCGGTCATTCCGCGTGGTGCGATAGAGTTCGATCAGCCCCATGTAGTGCGAGGGGCATACCGCCTGCCGCGACATCTGCGGCGTCGGGTTGGCGAAGGCCTTTTCGAGGAATTGCGCGGCGCGCTCGGCGGTGTCGAGCAATTCTCGCTTTCCGGTTGCGCGATAGTGCACGCAGCCGGCTGTCATCAGGTGACCGAGGTTGTAGACCTCGAAGTCGTTGCGGTCCGCAAACGGCTTCGCCGCAGCGTCACCATTCCGCTGGCGGATCAGAACGGGTGTGTGCAAGTAGCCATCCTTTCGTTGAGCGGCGACGACGGCGCGGACTGACTTATCAATGGCGGCTTCCAACTCGGCGTTCGGCTCGCAAGCAATAGCAGTCGATGCCGCCTCGATCCACTTGTAGAAATCGCCGTCATTCCACGGGGCGCCGTGGTAGTCTCCCTCCATATCGCCGGCGGCAATCAGGAAGTGCTCATAAAACGGCTTGTACTTTGAGCCCCGCATCAACTCCCACATCGCGGGGATTGAACGCTCTCGGCACACTCGCGCCCGGTCGGCCCAAAAGCCGTCCGTCCAAGTCACCTCATCGACGGCAACCGGCTGAACAACGGCGCGCGGGCTCGCCGCCACGTCCGCGACGACAAGGGATTGGGCTTGCGTCCTTGTGCTGAACGGCGCCACGACGGCAACGATCAATGCGAGCGATCTAAGCAACTCAGTTCTCCTGCACCCGTGTGATCCGGAGGGCGATCCACGGTTTGCCGGGTAGGTCGACCAACTTGCCCGCCTCGTCCTTGAACAGATACTGTGAGTGCTGCTTGGTAACGAACTCGCCTTCGACCGGCGAGACGGTCATGTTCCAAGTGTCGAGCACCTCGACTTTGAACCGCATGCCATCTGCTAAGTCGTGCTTCGGGAGACAGAACTCCCACGAATCGGGCGTCTGTTCGCCCAGGTAAACCAAGTAGTAATCTCCCGGCTGTCCGGCGATGTTCGGGTGCTGCCACTTGTCGATCTGATCAATCCCCTCGGCGGGTGAGCCATCGAGCACCTTCTTTAAGAAGGCGATCCGCTGCGGGCTCTCGCCCTTGAGCACGCCTCCCTTTGCCCACCAGAGCACATCGTCGTCCGCTAAATAGCACTCGCCGTGAGTGACGTAGCAGCCGGCGATCGTCCCTTCCCAGAAGCGATGCACCATCTCCTCCGCAGAGAGGTTGCCCCATCGCAGCGGGATGTCGCCCTCATACTTGACCTCATCGAGCAGAATTGGCTTAGGGTAAACGTCGCGGTACAGCGCCGCGCGGCCCGCTTCCTCGGCGGCCGAGCCATTCTGGATGCTGGCGTGCGTCAAGTAGGGATGGTTGTGGTCGTAGAGCTCCCAGCCGTTGTGAATTCCGAGCAGCTTGCCGTAGGGGTCGGCGTCATGCACAACGCCGATCATCCGCGTCCAGTCGTCGCGAGTCTTGTTCTTGTCGAAGTCCCACTCGTTCGCCATTGACCACCACACATTGCGATAGGCGCCGAGCCTCGCGACGATGTACCGCAGATAGAAATCGCAAGCCTCCGGAGGCATGTTGTCGAAGCCCCAGCGGCCATTATCGTAGGGGTGCAACAAAATCAGATCGACTTCGATTCCCATCTCGCCAAGCTGCGTGATCCGTTTCTCAAGGCTACGGAAGAAGGCGGGATTGAAGCGCGAGAAGTCCCACTGGTTGGGCGCCGTCCCCTCGTAAGCGTACTGTGGCGGATCGACTTCGTTCCACGAGTACCACTTGGGAAAGACGCACATGCGGATCTTGTTGAACGGCGCCGTGGCGAGTGTTTCGAGCGTCTTCTCTTGAAGCTCTTCTGTCTGCGAGGTCCAGGCGTAACAGGTGGTGCCGACCGGCTTATAGGCCGTGCCGTCGGCGTAGGCGAAGTGGGCTACGTGCGCCACCTCGACTGGCCCGTGGTTGCCCTCGGACAGCGCGCCGACCTCGAAGGTCCCTTCCTTGCCTTTCAATTCAGCGGCATTGCTCACCGTCGAGTACGACCACTCGCCGGTCGTAGGCGGGCAGAACCGAATGCGATAGGCGCCGTCCCCGTCGTAGAATCCGGTGACGTCGATGCGACGATCACCCTGCTCGAACGTTGCCGATAGGTTGACGCCGAGAAAAGGGTTACCGGCCGTCGGGCCCTTCAGTTCGATCTCATAAACGCCCCATCGTTCGCAGTCTGCGGCCAGTAAGAATGTAGGGGCGAGCACGAGGCAGCATACCAGAAGTGATCGGGTCGCTTTCACGGCTTTCGTAGTGGCTCGAGTTGGTCGGGAGGACTGGCAAACGCCCAACGAGCATCGCGTGTGATCGCGAGCGTCGATTGATGGCGGTGTATCGAAGGCTGTTGCTGGCTTATTCGCGAACATTCTCGTTATTATCGGGAGCTCGTTTCGAGGAGGTCGGCGTCAAGGCTTGTCGATTCGTTACTGCCCAGGTGCAGTTGCACTTGTAGGTCGCCATAAGCCAGCGTCGCGGGCTTGCCGAGCAGTGACTTGACGTGGCACTCGGAAAGTACGCCGTCAAGCCATTCGATAGCCACTTCGAAGCCGTCGCGCGTGCGGAGGCCGCTGACTTTGCCCTCGGGCCAAGCACTGGGCAGCGCCGGGAGCAGTTCAATCAGTCGCTCGCCATCAGCGGTAACGCGGTGCGACTGCACGAGCATCTCGCAGACCCCAGAGGTCGCCCCGTAGTTGCCATCGATCTGAAAGGGCGGGTGGGCGTCGAACAGGTTTGCGTAAAGGCCGCCGCCGCGGTGCTTCGACTTGGGCGACCCGGTTAGCGTCATCAAACCATCGAGCACTTTGTAAGCGTGATCGCCGTCACGGAGTCGCGCCCAAAAATTTACTTTCCAGGCGCGCGACCAGCCGGTGCCCTCATCCCCTCGCATTTCGAGCGATCGCTTCGCCGCCGAAAACAGCTCAGGCGTCTCGGGGGAAATCTCAACGCCAGGGTGCAGCCCCCACAGATGTGAGACGTGGCGGTGATCATTTTCCGGATCGTCAACGTCCTCGAGCCACTCTTGGAGCTGGCCATGCTTGCCGATCTGGTTAGGAGCGATACGGGCTCGCAGAGCGAGAAGTTCCTTCCGTAAGTCGTCATCGACTTGCAGGACTTCACTCGCCGCGATGGTATTCGCGAAGAGGTCACGGATGATCTGGTGGTCCATCGCGGGCCCCATGACCAGGCCTCCCTGCTCTGGCGAATTGCTCGGCCCACTGATCAACCACCTGTTTTCACTCCGCGGGTCTTCGGCGAGATACGCCGCGAAAAACTGGGCCGCGCCTTTCATCAACGGATAGGCCGTTTCACTTAGAAACGCCTCATCCCCCGTGTAGAGGTAGTGCAGCCAGAGGTGTTGACAGAGCCACGCGCCGCCAGTGGGCCAGATGCCGTGATTGCTGGCGTTGATCGGCGCGGCGCCGCGCCAGCGGTCGAAGTTGTGGTGAAGCACCCACCCCGGTGCCGCGTAATGTTCGCGGGCGACTTCGGCGCCGGACTCAGCCAACTCGGAAAGCGCGGCGAACAGCGGCCCGTTACACTCACCGAGGTTGCACGGCTCGGTGAGCCAGTAGTTCATCTCGGTGTTGATGTTGACCGTGTACTTGCTCCCCCACGCCGGAGAGAGGTCTTGATTCCACAAGCCCTGCAAGTTTGCCGGCTGCCCTCCAGGACGACTCGATGCGATCATCAAGTAGCGGCCATAGTGAAACACTAGCGCCGCGAGATCCGGATCAGCCGTCGTCTTCGAAGCGATGAGCCGTTCGTCGGTCGCCTGCTTGAGCGCGGCTTCAGAGGTCCTGCCGATTTGGAGGTCGACACGATCAAACAGTTCGCGGTGGTCAGCGACATGCCGGCGATATAAGTCGCCTGACGAGCGTTCGGAAGCCGCGTCGAGATCAGTGGCGGCGAGCGCCGACGGATCAGCCGTGAGATCGCGGAAGTCAGCAACGTTAGTCGCCGCCGCCAGCAAGAGCGTCGCATGCGTCGCCCCACTGACACGCATTGAATCGTTGGAAACCACAACCTCACCGTCTGTCTCGACAACCCGTAGGCGAGCGGCGAACCGTACTTGCCCCTCGGCGCGATCGGCGCCGCCGATGTTGGCGTCGTTCACCAGTGCGCGACGTTCGATCGTCGTCTCGTCAACAACGGCCGCTTCGTTGCGAGTGTGAGGAGTCGGCAGACTCGCGGTGAAGGCAAGGGCGCCGACCTTTTCGGCCTTGAGCGTGACGACGACGACCTGGTCCGGAAAGCTGGCAAAAACCCGTCGCTCGAAACGGACATCGTTTGCCGTGTAGGTAGTCGTAGCGGTTGCAGTCTTTAAATCGAGATTCCGGTGGTAGCTCTTCACCTGCTCAGGGTCGATCCCTTCGAGCTTCAGTCGAAGGTCCGCCATCGGTTGGTAGAACTGCTGACGCAGTGGCACGGACATGAACTCACGCTCGGCGAGTTGCTCTGCCTCACGCTGTTTCCCCTCGAACAGCAGCTTGCGGATCTCTCCGAGATATTGAGCGGCGCCGGGGCGGGCGTAGCTATGCGGACCGCCGGTCCAAACAGAACTCTCGTTGACTTGCAGCCGTTCCTCGGCGACTCCGCCAAAGACCATGGCGCCCATCCGCCCATTCCCAACCGGAAGGGCTTCGACCCATTCCTTAGCGGGTTGATCGTAGAGCAATTTCCAACGGCCATCGGCGTAACTAGGCGATGTCCATAGAGCAACGATTAGCAAGAGGAACAGACGCATCATTCTGAAGAGGTGCCCCGGGATAAGTTCACCGCCAAGCGGCCTAGCTGCGGAGAGTGAGCCTCCATTTTACCATCAATCCACACGGAGAGACCGGCGATTCGGTCATAGCGAGTTCCATCGCGATCCCAGAGGATGCATAGTTGGCGGCCCCGATATGGTACGCCGTCGAGGCAGAACCAATCCCAGGCGTCGGCGGGCAGCATCGGGTCAACAACAACCCTGCTATCGTCCTGCGGTATCACCCCGGCGAGCCCCGTGATAACGAGGTCGCAGAACGTCGAGTGATTGTAGTAGCGACTCCGCTTCTCTTTTTCGCCGGTGATCAGCCAATCTCCAGTGACCTCGTCGTGGTACTCGCCGATATAAGCCACGCCGTCCCTCTGATGCGATGCGGCGTAGCGGATTAGGTGCTCGAAGTAGTCGCGACGCGTGACATTGGTTTGCTCAGGGCCCCGGAGCACGACCGCCATTGCCCCGAGCGTTTGACTCGTAGCAAACGGCCAGACGGCGCCGTCCCACTCGCACGTGCCAACCCCCCGCGTACGGAACGACGGGTGGCGGCGTTCTGCGGTCGTCAGCCCGGCGGGAGCCCAGAAGCCATCGTGATCTTGTGTCTGTCGCCAGGCCTCGCTGTGGGCGGGGCCCGCTAGGCCATGAAGCCAAGGGAGGTATCCGATCGCCTCGCGCGCGTCCGAGAGCTTATCCGATTCGAGCCGCACCTTAAAGAAATTGGCTTTGGCGTCCCACATTGCCTCGACGGACTTGGCGGCGAGCGTGTTGGCCTTCTCTTCAAACTCGACGGCAACCTCGCCGCGACCTGCGTCACGAGCAATGTGGGCGATTGCGCGGGCGTTGCCCACCATGTAACTGTTGATCGTCGGCCGCACGTTCTGCACATGACGCCCCCCGCTGATGGACTCCTCCATGCCGTCGGCGACGTCGCGCTGCCAGAAGAGACCGCTGGGAAGTAGACGTTCCTCTTCCCAGCTGTAGTAGTCAGCTACCAACGCGTCGAGCAAATCGATCGCGAACGCGTCATCGCCTGTCACTCGACGCCGCCCGTCGATCGCGGCTGCGATCCAGCCGCTGAACTTGTGCAAATGCGGCTGCGGTCCACCGTTGGGACCTTCGGTGAACCAGAAACGCAGGTACTCGTCGAGCAGAGCCTTGTCCGCCAGCCAACGCCCCTCGGCGATGTGATGACCGATCGCGCAAGCGATCGTGTTGTGAGCGCCCGCATGGCTGACCGGCGTGATAAACTCCGTCAGGACGCGGCCATCGGGCGTCGCCTTGATGTGCTTGCGATACGTCCACCAGCGGTAGTAGTACGTCTCGACGAAGCGGCCCGAAGGGCAGTCGAACCGAGGTGTATTCGAGGCGATCCACTCCGCGGCCGCGGCGTTGGGAACGAGATTAATAGCCGATTCGTTGTCGGCGGCGTTGAACCGCTTAACAAAGTTGGCGCTGTGGTCGCGAGGAAGGATGGCGTCGCTTGCCGGGGCGACGGCCGCGCCTACAGCAAGCGAGGCGACGATCGACACGCGAGCGACGAATCCCTTCGCAAGCTCAGAAGCTCTGCCAGAAGAGATCGACATAAGTACGTGGGGCGGGCCAGTCTTTCAGCGGCGCCGTCGGATCGATGCCGTTGACAAAGTCTTCGATGTTGGTGTAGCCGTCGCCGTTGAGGTCGCCGCCGGCGTCGGAAGCATCGTTCGGATTGAGGCCGTTGGACTGCTCCCAATCGTCGGGCATCCCGTCAGAGTCGGCATCGGCATAGGGCTCGCCCTTGTACTCGGGATAACCCCCAACCTGCGCGATGTCGGTGATAATCCCATTCCCTTCCTCGTACGTCACCGTCCCCGTGCGGACCATCTCGACGATCCGCTCATCGACCGGGTCTCGCTTAGGCAGCGTCGCGCCGGCGTTCTTGAGCACCGAGGCGTAGGCGTCCTGCGCCGACTCGATCTCCAAGTACGAGTGCGGATAAGGCTCTTCGGAGCGGATCATAGTGAGGGCCTCGTCCTGCGAGAGGACGCGGACGCCCTTCTTCAGCGGTTCGCGCGGCTCGGGGATATCGACCTGCACGCCGCCATCCCAGTTGTCAGCCGTAACGCGCTCGTTCCCTTCGACAATGTTGCCTTCAACGTAGGCCTTACCATAGTCGAGCAAGTAGTACGAACTGCGACGTTGTTCGGGCTTGAGGATCCGATGGCCGATAGGCTCATCCCGGGGCGTCACCGGTCCCGGTTTGTAGTAGTTGTTGATAATCGAATAGAAGCTGAGGTGATCGCCGCCATCAACGGTGCGGTGACGCCAATTGTAAAGCACGTTGTTCGCAAACGTGAAGTCGTAGTTCATTCCGACGCTCGGGTTGCGGCCCGTGTTGCACGCCCAGAGATTGTGGTGGAATGTGCTGTTGTACCCGCCGAGCGTGCTGCCGAAGGCGTGGTTGTAGGTGTCGAGGCCCTCACTGAAGATCGAGTTCTGGATCGTGATATTCACAGTCGGCAGTTTCAGCTGGGGACCACCGTCGGGCGGCTGATACATGTGGCGGTACATCGACAGGTTCTCGTCGAGGCCCCAACTCGCTGAGACGTGATCGATCATTATGTTGCCGACCGGGTTGCCGCCGAGCGAGTCGTTGCGATCGCCGACCCAAGTGTCGCCGCGGCGGAACCGCAAGTGACGGATCACCACATCGTGCGTCTCGAGTTCGACCGTGTCGCCGGCGATGCAGACGCCGTCGCCTGGAGCCGTGGCGCCGTTGATGGTGATGTACGGGGCGCGGACAATCAGGCGGCTCTTGAGCTCGATGATCCCCGCGACGTTGAAGACGACAATCCGCGGCCCGCCCGCTTCGAGCGCCTCGCGGAAGCTCCCCGGCCCGCTGTCGGCGAGCGTCGTGACGACAAACACCTTGCCGCCGCGACCGCCGAAGCTGTACATGCCGCCCCCATGGGCGCCGGGGAAGGCCGGGATATCGGCTTGAGGCAGGTCTTTCGGACGCCGAGCGCCGGGTAGGTAAGGTTTGCCGGCCTTCTCGCCCGCATCGATCGCCGGTAGCGCCTTCTCCCACGCCTCGTCCGAGCGGCGGAAGACTTCATCCAGCCGAACGCGGCTCTCAGCAGCCACGTCCTGTGTGATCTTCGGATACTGCCCTTCTGCCAATGGGCAGACGGATACGAAGAGGGCGACTACGCAAAGTAGACGAATACTCAAAGCAAACTCCCATCTGGTTCGGACGCGTTGCAGGCGTCGCGCATTACTTCGCTTGTTCGGCCGCCCGACGCTTGGGCAGATCGCGTTCGGCCTGCTTAAGATCGATGCCGGCGGCGGACAGGCGGTTGTTGATCCGGCCTTTGTACTTGCCAAACCAGCCGTGCTTCTCGTCAGACGAGCCCGCGTCCATCGCATATTCGCGTGCTTCCAACAAGTTAGCGAGGATCATTCGCTTCTGCTCGTCGCTAAGGTTTGGCACAAGCCGCAGATACCCCTCGTAGGTTATCGGAACCACACCGTAGGTCATGCCGTTCTTCACGCCATCCACTTGCTGCGGCGTCAGCTCTGCCGAGAGAGTTGCAATGAACTTGCGATGGTGTTCGACAACAACGCGGTGCGACGCGTCCCGGATCGCCTGAGCGTCTGAGCCCTCCTCTTCTAGGGCGGCGTCACGAGCGGCGTGCGCGTCGCTTAAGTCAACGTATTGGTCGGCGATCAAACCGACAACGCGATCACGCTGCCCGCTGTCGGAGATATCGAGTGCTGCGACGATCCGCTCGGCGCGTTGCGTGACGGTCTTTCGATAGGCGTCGTTGGTCTGTGCGACGGCAACGCCGCTACCCATCGCCGTCCCCATGCCGATCGCGGCAAGAAGCAGCGATCGGCTGAAAGCCATGCAGACGGCCCCTTTCATCCCGCGGTTCATGCCGCCTTCCGACGCGAAAGGAAGCCGACGGCTGCGATGCCGGCTAGCACGAGGGCAGTCGGCTCCGGAACACTGAGCGACGAAGCTTCGGCGGGCGGCGGCTCGGTGGCGCCGTAGTTCTCCGCCCACTGCGTGTACTGAGCCGCCCCGACGACGCCACCGACCAGGTCGTTGATGAGCGTTCCATCGGGCTGGCCGACATTGTCGCGGTACACCGTGTAATCCGCCGCGTTCACAATGCCATCGTTGTTGTAATCGCCCGGGATGGCGGTAAGGACCAGCTCGGTGACATTAAGAATGCCCGTGCCGGCGAAGTACGAGCTCTTGAACATGGCCGACGAGGCGAGCGAGCCATAGGTGCCGATCGCCTGCGAGGCCCCGTCGAGGAACAGTGCGCCGATCGTATCGGAACCGACGAAGCTCAGGTCGAAGATCGCGCCGCTGTCGATCATCACGTCAGCCGTATCCGCAAGATACGCATTCGTGATGCTCAGGGTGCCCTCTTCGACCATCGTGTCGCCCGTGTAAGTATTGGCCGCATCCAGGATCCACTTGCCCGAG
Organism: Botrimarina mediterranea; assembly: GCF_007753265.1. NCBI lineage: Bacteria > Pseudomonadati > Planctomycetota > Planctomycetia > Pirellulales > Lacipirellulaceae > Botrimarina > Botrimarina mediterranea. The sequence goes on along the minus strand of NZ_CP036349.1, from coordinate 3,306,565 downwards.
CCGGTCTTGGCAACGTTGACGGCCGCAGTCGGAGAATCGGCAATAACCGGACGCAGAGTGTTATTCGCGGTGCTGCTGCCAGTGAGAGTGAAGGTACGCTCGACGTCGATGAACGTGAACTGCGAAGGCGTCGACGAGCCGGCAAAAAGGTTGACGGGGTCGCTGAACTGAACGCGAGTTGGGCTCTGAATCGCGGTAATCGTGATCACCTCGTCGTCATCCGAACCGCTTTCCGTCAAGTGCTGATGGGCGATCTGCATCCCGGGCACCAAGTCGCTGGTGTCTGCAATCCCGTACGCGACCGATTGGCTCGACGGCGTAATGCCGGCTTGGAAGGAGAAGGCGAAGCCATTGATGACGCCATCGCGGGCTTCGGCGGTGTCGATCGTCAGGGCGCCGGTGTTGTTGAAGACCAACGCGCCCGAGCCCGAGGCGTCGAGCGTCGCCCCCCGAGTACCAATCGTGAAAAGTCGATCGGTGCTCGCCGCGGCGCCCTCGTATCGGAGGGTGCCGCCCTGAATGTGTAGATTGCTTGCTGCATTGCTCGACGAACCGATGCTGCTGGCGGCGCCGCCGTTGGCGAGCGAAGTGACCGTCAGCGTGGTGCCATTGAACTGGCTGCCGGCGACGCCTGCGTCCACAGCGGCGGCGTCTTGGTTGGTCGTCATCGAGCGCCCTTGAATGCGTGTGGCGCCGGTGTAGTTGTTGTTGGCGGTAATGCGAACGCCGCCCAGTCCTTGCCGATCACCGAAGTCATGACCATTCATGACGACCAGCGAGTTGGCGCCGGTAAGCTGATTCGCGTTCGGAAGGGTAATGACACCCGACCCGCCGCCGAAGCGGTAGGTGTTGTTTGCCGGCGTTACCGTGCCAGTGTACGACATTCCCTGCTCTGGAGCAGCGACCGACATATCGGCGGCGTTGACAAGATTGCCGGCAGTGAAATTGAGGTTCACTCCCGACTCTGACGCCGTGAGCATCAGACCGCCGGTTGCATAGTCATCCGTGCGAACCACGTCGCCTTCCGGGGGCAGGGCCCGTTGGGCTCGGTTATTGAGTTTGCCCAAGAGAATGGAACTATCGGGACCGGTGGCCGTGCCGTTGTCGAGTCCCACGGCGCCCCCGGTCGATTTAATTTTCTGCGATGCGCCCAAGTCGGCGCCCGTCGCGAAGTGGACATTCGCCCCTTGCACGTAGGTGAAGCCACGGTAGGTGCTGATCTGCGGCGTGTCCTGGATGCTCCCTTGCAGGTAAACGGCGCCGGTGCCGCGGAAGCCGAACGAACGCTCGGCGTTGGCGTTCTCGGGAAGGTCGTCAGACAGATGGTCCTTCATCAGGCCCGTGACCACGGTCTTCCCCGAGCCATCGAACGTATAGATGGTGTCGCCGCCCGGGATGGGATTGGTGTCGGCCGGACTCTGGTCGTCGGCCGCTTGGGTGCCCGATAGCGTCAGGGTCTTGCCCGCGGGTAGCAGGTTGATGAAACCGCGCGAGTTGGTATTCGCAACGTCGCCAGTGAAGGTCAGGCTGTTCTCGCCCTTAATCGTCACCCACTGTGACAGTTGAACCGGCGCGCTAACGATGCGGCTGTCGCTGTCGGAGATCAGGTTCACACCGAGCGTGTTCGTTTGATTGTTCTGCTTGAAGTTGCCGGTCGTTTCGGACCCGAGGGCGGTGTCGCTGGCAAGCAGATACGTGCCCCGCCCGATGCTGATCCCGCCATTCAGGTCGCCGTTGTCGCCGCTGATGACAACATAGCTGGAACCGCCACCCGTCCGGGGGCCCACCTGCATGCTGCCCGTGCCAGAAAAGTTGCCCTGGAGTAGCAATGTACCTGTGGACGAGGTGCTCTGATTAAAGGCAAAGTCGACCGGATTGGCGCCCTCTGTCGATGTGAAGAGGTCGTCAATCGTATGATCGCCTGTAACCGTCAACGTCCGTCCAGGCGCTCTCATACTCAGCACGGTCGTACGATCCGTGTTGGTGAATTGGATCGGCCCACTGATGGTCAGGTCGTTGGTCATGAGGTCGTCCCCGTAGGAGCCGACCTCCAGCACGTCACGGATCAGGATTGGCGCCGTGATGACGTTGGTCGAGCCGGCGACTCCGCCGCTGATGATCAACGCGTTGCTGTTGTTGTAGGAGGGGGTGATGTCGTCGGGTTCGCCGGGGGTCGTGGGGACGACGTAGTTGTCCTCGTTGTTCTCCATCACGAGCCGACCACCGGCTCCGGCGGAGATCGTCGTCGTCACTGGGCCCGCCGTGCCGCCAAGTTTGAGCGCAGCCACCGTGACGTCGCTCGTGCCAACGCTGAGGTTGAGGTCGGCGCCCAGCGGAACCGAGACGTTGGCGCCGGTGACGTTCTCAATCACCTCTGGAACGGTATCGACACGACCGGGATCGTTGGGGAACGTCGCGGGGCTCCAGTTGCCGTCGATCTGCCACTCCTGAGAGCCGGTCAACGCGGGGTTCCAGTTGGTGTAATCGATCTGCGCGAGCGTTTCGCCATTCGTCAAGCAAACAAGCGTCGTCGCAGCCGTGACGAGAAATCCCCAACGAGCCATGGGAAGCGTGCCTCTATGCGGGAACTGAAAAGAAGGATGGCAGAAAAGGGACCCGCCGCTGGCTGAGTCCGCCTCTCGCTCTATTCTAGTCAACGAGGTCGAGCGACCGCCCGTTGCGCGTGGGCTTATTTCAAGACAGCCAACGCCTGAAAAGAAACCGGGGCCCCCAAGCGATGCCTGGGAGCCCCGGTAGTCAGATCAAGTCGAACTTCCAGCGGCTGCGATCAACCGCGGCGACGGGCGCCCGCCAGACCGGCCAGGGCGCCGAGGCAAAGCAATGCGGCGGTCGGCTCAGGAACCTGAACCAGCAGCAACGCCGGCGAGAAGGCGCCGGTGCTGTTGTCGGCGGACGACCAAGGACTGCCCAAGGCGTTGTTGGCGTCGAGCACGTCCGCGTCGAAGTTCGGGTCGGCATTCAGCGTGACCTGTTCCTTGGGATTGAACAGGTAGTTGAAGTTGATCCACTGGGTGAGATACGAGAACACCGGATCGCCGCTGTGAAGGACGTGCGAGACGATGGTCACTTCCGAGTCGCCGTTGTCGATGGCCGCTTGGACGAAGGCGTCGAGCGCAGCGCTCTCGAACTTGAACTCACCACCGACGGGGTTCCAGTTGGACCCCGCAATTCCCAAACCGGCGTCGCCAACGTCCGAGAAGGACTTGGTGCCGAGGAACGTCAAGTCGGAGTTCAGGTCGCGGGTGCCAACGTTCGCGTCGCCAGGGAAGTTGATGCCAGGAGCGTTCGCGTACGTAATCGTCGATTCATCCCAGGTTTGTCCGGACGCCAGACCGTAGAATGCCATGCCCGTACGAAGCGCGGGGTTCGGCGTCTGGAGGTCCATGACGCGGGCCGACGTCATGTTGTTGTTACGGTACGTCATCCGGAACGCCGTCTTGCCATCGCCGGGCATCTGGGCGTTCGTCAGGTCGATCTTCACGTAGATCAGACTATTACGGTCGCCGCCATCGCCGGGATCGCCCTGCGGCGCGGTGTTCTTGATCCGCGAGGCAATCTCGGTGCTCGTGCCGCGGTTCTGAGTCGGGGCCGATTCACGGACTTCGGCGTCGGCGCCATTCCCGTAGTTCGTCGGCACCCAGATCGAGGCCGACAGCGCAGGTGCGCAGAACGCTCCCGCTAGGAAGAGGGAGAACAATCGTGTGCATCTCATGAGGTCACTCCGCGGAAATGAAACTAGGCGTCGAGGGATGAGTTGCCGTGAGGCTTTCAGACAAGGGGGGAGGCCGTGATGCTAGCCCAGCGATCAGCAGCGTACGCTACTGGACTCGCGTAGCAAAGCCGACCTGCCTAGCCGAGCAGCCCGATGAGGGCCCCTCAGATGGGCGGGCAAGCCTCCATCCGCACTATCACTCTAACCAGGGTGAGTTGAATTCCGACACACTAGGACAGCCCTATTTTAGGACAATTGGATGCAGGCTTAAGTGCTTTTGCCACAAAGGGTTAGGGGGCCTGCTATTGCCGCAACCGTGAAGCCACATCGCGGGATGTCTTGATCCGGGGCTAACCAATCGCCTCGTAACTCAGACCGAATCCATCTCGCGGCGATGTTCCCCCCAAACGGACGCCCCGGTTCGATCCTTACACTGCCTAAGTGCCCAACAAGGACCAAAGGGGTTCACAATTCCGCCAGATTCGCCCTAAAAGCCTCGAAGATGTCATCCATCGATCAGTTCGCCGCCGCCCCGGCGGCCAAGCCGGTGAAACCCGTCACGTGTCCCGCCCCATCGCGCGGACTCGATTTGAGGCTCGTTTGCGGCGTTTCGGAGTCGCTAGTCCTTGCTATCCTGGAAGGATGCGACCTCTTCAAACGCCTCTTCAAGCTTGGCTTTTCGCCGGCGCATTGTTAATCACCCTCGGCGCCGCCAAGTTTGCCATCGCCGGGGAGCCTGCGCGGATCGACTTCAACCGCGACATCCGGCCGATCTTGTCGGACAGCTGCTTCGCCTGCCACGGTCCCGGCACGCAAGAAGCGGGGCTGCGGCTCGACAGCTTCGAGCACACCACCGAGTGGGCCGTCGTCGCGGGCGATCCCGATTCGAGCGAGGTCCTCGCCCGGGTCTTGTCGGACGACCCCGACTACCAGATGCCGCCCCCCTCGGCGAACCGCCCGGCCGTCACCCCGGCGGGCGCCGAGAAGCTGCGGCAATGGATCGCTGAAGGCGCGGAGTACCAATTGCATTGGGCCTACCTGCCGCTGAAGCGAGCCGAGCCGACCGCGGCTGAGACCGATACTTGGTCCCGAAACGCGATCGATCGCTTCATTCTCGCCAAGCTCGCCACGCAAGACCTACGGCCTTCACCCGAAGCCGATCGCGAAACGCTCGCCCGCCGCGTCTATCTCGATGTGACGGGACTGCCGCCGACAACGGCTCAGCTCGATGCGTTCTTGGCCGACAACCGCCCCGACGCGTACGAGCGCCTCGTCGATTCGCTGCTCGAGTCGCCGCGATACGCCGAGCGGATGGCGACGTGGTGGTTCGACCTCGTGCGTTTCTCCGACACCGTCGGCTACCACGGCGACCAGGACCACCGCATCGCGCCGTACCGCGATTACGTCCTCAAGTCGTTCCATGAGAACAAGCCGTACGACGAGTTCACCGTCGAGCAACTCGCCGGCGACCTCTTGCCGAACCCCGATCTCTGGCAGCGTGTCGCCACGGGCTACAACCGTCTCCTGCAAACCTCCCACGAGGGCGGCATCCAAGACGACGAGTACCGCGCCAAGATGATGGCCGACCGGGTGCGGAACGTCTCAGAGGTGTGGCTCGCCGCGAGCATGGGCTGCGCCGAGTGTCACGATCACAAGTTCGACCCGATCAGCCAACGCGACTTCTTTCGCATGGGGGCGTTCTTCGCCGACGTCGATCACTACGCGTCGTTCGTGCCGATCGCCGAGAATACGTCCCCCGCGATGCGTCCGCCGGAGATGCTGGCGTGGACGCTGCCCGTCTACGAGCAATTGCAGAAGATCGACGCCCAGATCGCCGAGCTCGAAAAGCAACTCTCGGGCAAGATGCCCTCGCCCGACAAGACACCCGAGCTGATGAAGAAGCTCACCGAGATGCGCCATCAACGCGTCGATCTCGAGGCGAAGTTCACGCCGACACTCGTCACGGAAGCCGTCGAACCCCACGAGGTCCGCCTCTTGCCACGCGGTGACTGGATGGACAAGTCGGGGGAGGTGGTAACGCCGGCGACACCCGCCGTGCTGAATGGGCCGGCCAGCGACGAGAACAGTCGGCTAACGCGCCTCGACCTCGCCCGCTGGCTCGTGTCGGGCGAAGAGAACCCGGTGACGCCGCGTGTCGTCGTCAATCGCTTATGGCGGCTTTACTACGGTTCGGGCTTTACCAAGACGTTGATCGACATGGGCTCGCAGACCGAGCCGCCAACCTATCCCGAGTTACTCGATTGGCTCGCGCTCGAACTCGTCGAGAGCGACTGGGACCTCAAGCACGTCATCCGCTTGATGGTTACTTCCAGCGTCTACCGCCAGGACTCGGCGCCGCGATACGAGTTGCAAGACCTCGACCCACAGAACCGCCTGCTCGCCCGGCAATCGCGGATGCGCCTCGAAGCCGAGCAGCTCCGTGACACGGCCCTGCAAGTCAGCGGCCTGTTGAAGCACCAGTTCGGCGGAGGATTCGCCTATCCCTATCAACCGGAAGGCTACTACGCCCAGCTGGCGTTCCCCGAGCGGGATTACCAAGCCTCGCAGGGCGACGACCAACACCGCCGTGGCGTCTACACGCACTGGCAGCGGCAGTACCTGCACCCGTGGCTGTTGGCGTTCGACGCCCCGACGCGCGAAGAGTGCACCGCCCAGCGCCCTGTGTCGAACACCCCCAGCGCCGCCCTGGTGCTGCTCAACGACCCCTCGTTCGTCGAAGCGTCGCGCGCCTTGGCGGCTCGCGCGCTGACCGAACCGGCCAAGCCGGCGACCGACGACGCGCGGCTCCGTTGGGCGTGGCGCGAGGCGACCGGGCGCCAGCCGCACCGTGACGAAGTGGCGGCGCTCGCCGACCTGCTAGCGAAGCACCGCGACCATTACGCCGCCGAGCCACAAGCGGCCGAGGAGCTGCTCGCGGTCGGCGTGGCGCCGCGGCCCGAGGGCGTCGCCACCGCGGAACTCGCCGCCTGGACCTCGGTCGGACGGACCCTCATCAACCTCAGCGAAACGATCACCCGCGACTAATCGTGCCCAGCCAACGGGTCGCTCTCATCAAGTGGGTCACTCCCAGCCAGCGGGAATCTTCTATGTCGATCAATCCATACGACCTCTCGATGCAACGCCGCACGTTCCTCGGCCAATCGGCTCTGGGCTTGGGGGCGCTCGCCTTGTCGAACCTGTTGGGCCGCAGCGCCTTAGGATCGACGGCGCCGACCGACCCGCTGCTGGCGACGAAGGGCGCGTTGCCCGTGCTGCATCACGCCGCGCGCGCCAAGCGCGTCATCTTCCTCTGCATGGCGGGTGGGCCGAGTCATCTTGAGCTTTTCGACGAGAAGCCCGAGCTCGCCAAGCTCGACGGCCAAGCGATGCCCGAGAGCTACACCGCCGGTCAGCCGATCGCGCAGCTGCAAGGCAAAGAGCTGCTCTGCTGGGGCCCGCGCGCGAAGTTCGATTCGTACGGTCAATCGGGCCAGCGCATCGGCCACTTCCTGCCCTCCATGGCGCAGCACGCCGACGACATGTGCATCGTCCGGTCGATGGTCACCGAGCAGATCAATCACGACCCGGCTCACACGTTCATGAACACCGGCACCAGCATCAGCGGTCGGCCGAGCATGGGCGCCTGGATCAACTACGGACTCGGGTCCGAAGCGGACGACCTGCCGGGCTTCGTCGTGATGACCAGCCGAAGCGGCCGTTACCCGCAGCCCGTCTCGTCGCGCCAGTGGCACAGCGGCTTTCTGCCGAGCAAGCACCAGGGCGTGACGTTCCATTCGACGGGCGAGCCCGTCCACTACGTCAGCAACCCGCCCGGGGTCGATACACAGCGGCAGCAAGACGTCGTCGAAACGCTCGGCGCCCTCAACCGCCTGCACAACGCCGAGGCCGACGACCCGGAGATCGCCGCGCGCGTCTCGCAGTACGAGCTGGCGTTCCGCATGCAGGCGAGCGTCCCGACGCTCACCAACATCTCCGACGAGCCACAGCACGTCCTCGACGCCTACGGCGTCAGCGGCGCCGACGGCTCGTTCGCCTACAACTGCTTGCTCGCCCGACGCCTCGCCGAGCGGGGCGTGCGCTTTGTGCAGCTCTACCACCGCGGCTGGGACCATCACGACAACCTCGACGGCTTCATGAAGCAGTCTTGCGAGTCGGTCGACAAGCCGACCTCGGCGCTACTGTCGGACCTCAAGGAACGCGGCATGCTCGAGGACACGCTCGTCGTCTGGGGCGGCGAGTTCGGCCGCACGCCGATGGCGCAGAAGAAGGCCGCGAACTCGAAGCTCGGCCGTGACCATCACATCAAGGGCTTCTCGATGGCCCTTTTTGGCGGCGGCGTGAAGGGTGGCGTCACCTACGGCGCCACCGACGAGCTGGGCTACAACGCCATCGAGAACGTCGTCCACGTCCACGACCTGCACGCCACGATGCTGCACCTCTTGGGCGTCGATCACAAGCGGCTTACGTACCGCTACCAAGGCCGCGACTTCCGCCTCACGGACGTCGCGGGACACGTCGTGAAAGACATCCTCGTCTGAGCCGGTGATCACGCTCGCCCCCACCTGAGATCGAGATGAAGCCCTCTTTGTTGTTGCTCGGCGCGGTCATCGCCGGATGTTCGAGCCTGGCGGCGGCCGCCGAGCCGACGACGCTCTCCGTCCGCGGGCCCGGCAAGCCAATCAGCTCGGACCTGTTCGGCGTCTTCTTCGAGGACATCAACTACGCCGCCGACGGCGGGCTCTACGCTGAGCTGATCCAGAACCGTTCGTTCGACTACAGCCCCATCGAAAGGACCGATTGGAACGCGTTGAGCTTCTGGGAAGTCGTCCGTCGCGATGGCGGCGAGGGGAACGTCGCGCTCGACCTCGCGCGCCCGCTGCACCCCAACAACCCGCACTACGCCGTGCTCGAAGTGGGCCGCGTCGGCGGGGGCGTCGGGCTTGCGAACGCGGGGTTCGACGGCGTCCCCGTCGAGGCCGCGAAAACCTACCGCGTATCGTTCTTCGCGATGCCGTTGTATCTCGACCACCGCTGGGGCGGTCGCCAAGCCAACGACCAGACGCCCCCGCACCGACTCATCGCGCGGCTCGAATCGAAAGACGGCAAGCCGCTCGGTGAGACGACGTTTGAAGTCACCGGCTCGAAGTGGCGGCGCGTCACGGGCCAGATCGAGGCGACCGACACCGACCCCGACGCCCGCTTCGTCCTCCTCAGTGAGACGCAGGGCGGGATCGCGCTGGACGTGATCTCGCTTTTCCCCTCCGACACCTTCAAGGGACGTGTGAACGGCTTGCGTCGCGACTTGGCAGAATCGATCGCCGGCCTCCACCCTCGCTTCGTCCGCTTCCCAGGCGGCTGCCTCGTCCACGGCAACGGTCTGCCCAACATGTATCGATGGAAGGACACCGTCGGGCCGATCGAGCAGCGTCGCGCGCAGCCGAATATCTGGGGCTACCACCAGTCGGTAGGCCTCGGATACTTCGAGTACTTCCAGTTCTGCGAAGACATCGGCGCCAAGCCGGCGCCGATCGTGCCCGCGGCCGTCAGCTGCCAGAACTCGGCGCACACGGGCGGCGCCGGTCAGGACGGTCTGCCGATGGAAGAGATGCCCGCCTACATCCAGGAGATCGTCGATCTGGTGGAGTGGGCGAACGGCCCACCCACCAGCCGCTGGGGCGCCGTTCGCGCCGCCGCCGGCCACCCCGAGCCCTTTGGGCTGGAGTACCTCGGCGTCGGCAACGAGGACCACATCACGCCGGAGTTCGAAGAACGCTTCGAAATGATCGACGAGGCGCTGCGCGAGCGCTGCCCCGAGATCACGGTGATCGGCACCGTCGGTCCCTTCCCCGACGGAACCGACTGGGAGGAGGGTTGGCGGATCGCCAATCGGCTGCGTGTGCCGATCGTTGACGAGCACTACTACCGGCCGCCCGGGTGGTTCCTTGAGAACGCCGGGCGTTACGACGCGTTCGACCGATCGCGCTCGAAGGTTTATGTCGGCGAGTACGCCGCCCATGACCGCGACCGCCAGTCCACGCTGCGCTCGGCGCTCGCGGAGGCGGCGTACATGACGCAGCTCGAACGCAACGGCGACGTGGTCGTGATGGCGTCGTACGCCCCGCTGCTGGCGAAGAACGGCCACACCCAATGGCGGCCCGACCTCGTCTACTTCGACAACCAGGCCGTCTACCCGACGATCAACTACTACGTGCAGAAGCTCTTCGGCGCCAACGCCGGCGACAAGCTGCTTGAGCTCGATCTGACTGGCGAAACGGGCCTGTTCACTTCGGCCGTGCTCGACAGCGCTACGGGCGAAGTCATCCTGAAGATCGTGAACCCTGAAAGCGATTCGAGGGCGTTGCGACTCGATCTCACCGCTCTCCCCTCCCCGGCCAAGCGGGCGAAGGTCTGGACCCTCGTCGGCGACCCCGACGCAACGAACCCCACCTCGGCTCAGGAAGCGAGTCCACCGGTCCTCGAGCCTAAGGAAGCGACGATGGCGATCGCAGACGCCGCCCATTTGACCGCGCCGGCCCACTCGCTCACCGTGCTGCGGTTCGCCAGCGAAGAGCCCTAGTGAGAGACCGGCCAAGCTAAGGCCGCTGTGTTGCGACGGCGACTCCAAGAAGGGCCTCGTGAGACGCGTCAGGAGGCCCATAGACGCAACCGAATAGCCGATCGACCAAATGTCGAGAGAGCCCACAAAGTCGCTGCAGACGGCTTGCGAGAGCCTCCCAGAGGCATGCCTGAGGCTGTCTCCGACGACTTCCTCATTGCGGCCCCTTCCTACCCCTATTGGAGGCCCCGCGGTCAACTCGGCGCCGCGGCGGACCAGCTGCCACCCCACAGGTACAGCTTGCGGAAGACCGCCTCGATTGCCAGCACCGCGACGAACGAAATCACCAGCGGCGCCCCGGTGACCCGCTGGTCAATCACCGTCCAGGCGTACTGCCCGACGCAGAGCAGCGAGACGATCACCAGCGTCGGGGTCCGCGGAAGCAAGTTGACCACCAGCGCCCCGATCGGCGCCCCGAGGGCCACGATCGGCGCCGCGGCGAGCCAGTTGGCGAACACCTCGGGGTCGATCGCGTAGCGGCTCGGCATCAGCTGGGCGAGGGCCGCGTTGGTCACGATCCCGAGCAGCGACGCCGCCGCCATGATCACCACCGAGGTTGGCACCGCGGTCTTGAGGTCGCTGCGGTAGAGGAGCACCAGCACGGCGTAAAGTATCATGTCGATGCCGACCCCCGTCACGGCCGCAGCGACGCCGCCGAGCAGCCCAACGGCGTAGCCTACCGGCCGCTCGTAGGGCTTGGGCAGGTCGGGGTCGCTCTTGGCGGCGACGATCGCGCGCATCTTCACGAGGTGCATGACTCCGAAGCTCGCCCAGATCACCGCGAAAGCGAGCTTCACCCACAGGTCGGGGAGCGCCGGCGCCACCACCGCCGCGCCGAGCGGCACGCCAACAATCATCCCGCGGAGCGCGGGCCAGAGGACGCCCCAGTCGAGCGGCCGCCGCGCCGACAGCAGGTAGATCGTCGCCGACACCATGCCGATCGATTGGATCGCCAGCGCAAAGTTCCGGCCCAGTGAACTAGGGAAATCGAACAGCAGCACCAGCACCGGGAAGCCAACCGTGCCGCCCCCCATCGGCGTCGAGCCGGCGACGTACGAGCCGAACCCCATCGCCAGCGCTATCGGCCAGTGCTCTTTAACCACCTCCCAGCGCCCGCCCGTTGAGACCAGCACCAGCCAAACCGTGTAGAAGGCGGCTAGCCAAAGGAGGAACGGCCAGACGCGGGCGGGCTTGATGACTTCGTTGGGCATTGCGGCTGGCGTAGGGCTCGGCGGGAATGCCCACAGCATAGGGACCGCCCATACGGCGGGTAGTGAGCGGGAACACGCTGCGCAGCGTTGATCAATTGCTGTTCAGCCGACGCTACGCCAACTGCCTCGAGGCCAAACGCTGATAGGCAGCCGCGCGATCGCCGCGTATGTTGTGGAGAACCCGGAGCCTTCACATGGAAGCCGCCCCCCCTGCCCCGTCCATGCCTGCCGCCGCGCCCGTTGAGGAAAAAGCTGCCGCCGCGCCGCCACGCACCTGGCCGGTCGTCGTGCTGCTGGTGTTGATGGCGCTGACGCGGTTCGCGCCGCAGCTCTTGGACGACAACGGCCCGCCGTGGGTCTGGATTGTCGCCGCGATGGGGCCGCCGATCGGCGCCCTGTTGATTGGGCTGTGGTGGATGCTCTTCAGCCGCACGAAGAGCTGGGACCGAGCGCTGCTCTTTTTCGGCATGATCGGCGCCTTCGCGCTGACGCTCGCGGTGATGCATCCGACGATGCTCGGGCCGGGCGTGCTGGTGATGACGATCCCGATCGGCGGCGTCCTCTTCGCGTTGGCCGCCATCTTGACGCGCGAGCTCCCCTCATTCCGCCGCACCATGATCGTGCTCGCCTGCGGCGCTGTTGGGATGGCGACCTCGACGCTGGTGCGCAGCGACGGCATGTGGGGCAACTTTCTGTTGGGCGTCGACTGGCGGTGGACGACAACCAGCGAAGAGCGCATCGTCGCCTACGCCGCCGACCGCGAGGCGAAGCAGGTCGATGCGGCGAGCGTGGCGGAGTCTCTCGGCGACATCCGCTGGCCCGGCTTCCGCGGCCCCGACCGCGACAGCAAGCAGCACGGCCCGGCGATCGCGACCGACTGGGACCAGACGCCCCCCGAGCTGCTCTGGAAGGCGCCGGCGGGGCCGGGTTGGTCGTCGTTCGCCGTCGCCGGCAAGCTGCTCTTTACGCAAGAGCAACGCGACCAGGCCGAGACCATCGTCTGCTACGACGCCGACTCGGGCAAAGAGATTTGGACCCGCGCGTTCGAGGGCCGTTTCGACGACCCCCTCGGCGGCCCCGGCCCGCGGGCGACGCCGACGCTCGCCGACGGCGGGCTCTTCGTGCAAGGCGCCACTGGAATCGTGGCGTGCCTCGACGCGGCGACCGGCGAGGTGATCTGGCGCCGAGACCTGCAAGAAGAGGCCGACCGCAAGCCGCCGATGTGGGGCTTTAGCGGCTCGCCACTGGTGGTCGATTCGCTTGTGATCGTCTACGCCGGCGGCGACGGCGACAAAGGCGTCCTCGCCTTCGATGCGACGACCGGCGAGCCACGCTGGGGCGCGCCCGCCGGCGAGCTGGCGTACACGTCCCCCCAACTGGCGACCGTCGCCGGCAAACGCGTCGTGATGAGTCTCAGCAACACGGGCCTCGACCTGCTCGACCCGGCAACCGGCGAGCTGGTTTTACGCCACGACTGGCCCATCGATGTCCACCGCAGCGTCCAGCCGCAAGTGCTCGGCGACGCCGACATCGTCATCCCGTCCGAACTCGGCAAAGGGACACGACGCATCCACGTCGAAGAAAAGGAAGGCACGCTCGTTGATGAAGTGGTTTGGACTTCGCGCTCGTTGAAGCCCGACTTCAACGACTTCGTTATTTACGAGGACCACGCCTACGGTTTCGACGGCAGGATTCTTGTCTGCGTCAAACTCGCCGACGGCAAGCAAGCCTGGAAAGGCGGCCGCTACGGCAAAGGCCAAGTGCTGTTGCTCGCAGACGCAGGCCTCCTGCTGGTCGTCAGCGAGCAAGGCGAGCTCGTCCTGCTCGAAGCCACGCCCGAGCGCCGCGTCGAGCTCAGTAAGTTCCAGGCCCTCGACGGCAAGACGTGGAACCACCCCGTCGTCGATGGCGATCGGCTCTACGTCCGCAACTCGCAAGAGGCGGCGGCGTATCGGCTGCCCCTGGCGGAGTCGGGCGAGGAAATCGTCGTGCGATAGTCTTTGGGAGTTATCGGCGAGCCGGGAGCGTCAGCGACCGGAGTAACCCGGGTACCCGCTTCAACTCCGGTCGCTGACCCTCCCGGCTCGCCGACTCATTTTATCACTTCACGAGACTGTTGAGGTAATCCTCAAGGTTCGTATACCCATCGCCATCCGCGTCCGCGGCGCCGTCGCTCGCGTCATCAGGGTCGAGGCCGTGGGAGACTTCCCACTCGCCGGGCATGCCGTCCCCGTCGGCGTCCCAATCGGCGGGGCGATGGACCTCGGGGTAATCATCCCAGCCGCCGACGTCTTCTTGCGTGTCGGGGAGGCCCGGCAGGCCGCTGACGCTCCCCCTGTAAGTCGTCTTGCCCGTGCGGACCTCTTCGATGACGCGTTGGTCGTGCTTGTCGAGCGTCGGGACATTGCAGCCGATGTCGGCGAGCACGTCGTGGTAAGCCTTCTTGGCCGAAGTGGTCGCGACATACGGCTCGAAGAACGGCTCGTCGGAAATGAAACCTTCGATTGGATCGCCGTTGTCGGCCTTCACGCCGGCGTAGCGGTCGCCCGCGCCGTACTTGCCCTCCATGACGTTGCCCTTGACGTAGTAGTCCTGCGGACCGAAGGCGCCTACCCACTTGCGTTCGGGCATCAACACGTGGAACACGCGCGACGCGGGGCCGGGCTTGTAGTAGTTATTGACGAACTGGACCTCTTTGGCGCCGCCGTCGGTGGTGCGGTGATCCCAGTTGAAGACAACGTTGTTGCGGATATCGAGCCGGCCCATGTGGCGGTTCGCTTGATCGACGCTGCCGGCAAGCGACCAGTTGCGGCCCGCGCAGTGGGCAAGCAGGTTGTGATGGAAGCTGCCGATGTCGCCGCCGATGCTCGCCGCGAAGCCGTGCGACTTGCCCTTCTCGTACTTCTTGTGGCCGGCGATGTTGAGGGCCTCGCTGATCAGCGTCCGCTGGAGCGTGATGTTCTTCGCGCCGCGCGAGCTGAACGACTCGTCCTGCGTCCAGCTGATCGAGCAGTGATCGACAATGGCGTGGTCGCAGCTGGCGAGTCCCATGCCGTCGAGCGTCTTGCCCGAGGGATCGCCGGGGCGGACTCGCATGTAACGCACGATGAGGTCCTCACAGCCGAGGCCGCCGAGGTTGTAGTCCGAGAGGCAAACGCCATCGCCTGGCGCAGTCTGACCGGCGATCGTGAGCTCATCGTTTCGCATGATCAACCGACTCTTCAGCACGATACGGCCTGACACATCGAAGACGATCGTCCGTGGCCCTTCGGCCTCGACCGCATCGCGAAGACTGCCCGGACCCGCGTCGTCGAGATTAGTGACATGCAGAACCCGTCCGCCGCGGCCGCCGCGGGCGAAGCGGCCGTAGCCCTCGGCGCCGGGGAAAGCGAGGTGACGGACGCGGAACGTCCAGACGTCGCCGTGGATGACTTCGCCGTCCTCCATCACCGTATCGACGCGCCAAGCATGGTTCGTCAGGCTATCGCTTGCCGCAATGGAGACGGTTGTCTCAGCCTTGTCGAGTTCACCTTGAGAATCGTCAGCGACATTGGCTTGGCTCTTGGCTTCCGCGAGGTCACGGTCGTGCGCGACGTAGAGCCGATAAGACTTCGCCCCTTTGACGGGCCGCCACGAGAGCATCACTTCGCCCGACTCAGCATCGACGTGGCCATCCCAATTGGCTGGTGAAGGAGCCGCCGCGCGCTTGGCGGGATCGGCGGCGCCGATCTCCAGAGCATTGAGGACAAGCGAACCTTGCTCGGCGGTGAGGCGGAGCTTCGTGGGTTCCCCTTCGGCGGCGTCGAACTTGACATAGGTCGCGGCGCCGTCGTTGTTCGTCTCGGCGTTGGTCGATGCGGTCGCCGTTGCTTCCGTGTCGTTGGGGCCGTTGAGCCGCAGAGCGGCGGGCTTCTCGTCGCCGGTGACGTTGTGAAACGCGGCGAGGCTGTGCGGGCCGGCGGGCAACCCTTCTATGATCAGCTCAATCGCTTCGCCCTGACACCGAACGCCATCGGCGACCAGAGTCGCGCCGCTGGGGAGGCCGGGCTTGTACAAGAAGCCTTCGAGCGGCGCGCCGACGCCGCGGAGCGTGACCTTAACTGTGCCGATAGTTGTCGAGGCCTCCTCCTCGCTACCGATCTCCCAGTTCTGCCAGCCGAACGTCTTCGCGTCGGACCGGCCCGTCGTGGCGCTGAGGTCGAGGCGGAGTGGCTCTGCTGCGTGCAGTGTTGCGGTGCAGGCGACTAGGGCGACCGCGGCCAAAGAAGCGAATTTCATGGGTAGCGAAGAGTTGTGAGAAGTGTTGGTCTCAGCGGGGCGCCGATGGCGGCGCGAATTCGAGTTGGATCGTTGCGGGGGGTACGCCCTCGGCCTCGGCGGTGACCTTCACGGCGCCCGGTTTACCACTGCTACGCACGATCACCTGCGCGCGGCCGCGGTAAGTCGAGAAAGAGTTGCCGGCGTAGACGCCGTGATTGGTCAGGTCGACGTTGCCGACCGCTTGAATCGTAGCGGGGCCTTCGACCTTGAACCGCACGACTCGGTCCGCCAGTGGATGAACGACGCCGTGGTCATCGACGACATCGGCGTCGATGAAGACCAGGCTTTGCCGATCGGCGATCGCATCGGTGCGGTCGGGAGTAAGCCTAATCGCTCGTGGCGTGTTAGCGGTGCGGAGGCTGAAGCGTTCCGCCTCCGCGCCTTCTTCCTTCAAGCCAACGACGATTAACTCGCCGGGTTCGTAGGGAACGGCGATCGTGGCGCGAAACTCTTCGGCCTCTGTCGTCACGGCTTCGCCGACGGACTTCCCATTGAGTAGCACACGCACCTTCGGCCAGCGCGAGGAGACGACAACATTGAGAGGCGTCCCCTCTTCCACTTCCCACGTCCACGATTCTTCCGACGGTTCGACTGACCACGGCGTTAGACCCCAATCGCCTTCGTGCGGGGGCTCGACGGCGGCGTGCAGTTTGGCGCCGCGGTCCCACACGATCTGCCGGTAGTGCGAGACGGGCTTTCGATGGCCGAGAAGGTCGATATCGCCGCATACGGCGCCTCGCCACGGCCACATGTCGGCCTCCCAGGGCTTCTTCGGCGGCTGACCCGGCGGGAAGACGCGGCCGAGACCCGCTTCGCCGAGGTAATCGATCGCAGTCCAGACGAAGTCGCCAACGACCCACGGCCGCGTGGTGGTCTCATGCCAATGGACGAATGCCTCGTCGGCGTAAGACTCCGTCCCCATCATGACACGCCCCGGCAGCCGTTCGTGATCGAGGGCGTATTGCTCCGGCGCGTAGTTGTAACCAGCCATGTCGAGCGGCGCGAACAATGCATCGAGATCGCTCCACGACCGCGATCCAAGGCCGTTGACGCCGACCGTGACGGGCCGTGTCTGGTCGAGGTCACGGATTAACGCCGCCATCTCTTTCGAGAGCTCCACCGCGTAGGCGTCGCCGCGCTCGAACATCTCGTTGCCGATACTCCAAGCGAAGACCGAAGCGTGGCGTCGGTCTCGCAGAACCATCGCCGCCAAGTCCTCGCGCCAGTGGGCGTCGAAATCTTCGCTGTAGTCGTGTTTGAGTTTGGGCTTCCGCCAGCTGTCGAAGGCCTCGTCGAGAACGAGCATGCCCCGTTCGTCGCACGCGTCGAGGAACGCCTCCGACGGCGGGTTGTGCGATGTGCGGACCGCGTTGAAGCCCGCCGCCTTCAGCAGCCGCACCCGGCGGCGCTCGGCATCGTCGAACGAAGCGGCGCCTAGAGGGCCGTGGTCGTGGTGGACGTTGCCGCCGAAGAGGACCACTCGCTCGCCATTCAGCAACAAGCCTTGCTGGGGATCGATCGATATTGTGCGTAGGCCGCAGCGCTGTGAGACCGAATCGATCAAGACTTGCTCGCCGTGCTCTGACACAGCGAGCAAATCAATCTGGGCTGCATAGAACGTTGGCGTCTCGATAGACCACGCTTGTGGAGATGCGACCTCGAAGCCGATCACCTGCGGCGCCCGCTCGCCAGCGGCCGAAACCATTCTCTCTGTCGTCTCGGCAACGATGGCGCCGCTCGTGTCGCGCAGCGTGACGTGGGCGAGCAGATCGAGATCGCGCTCGGTCGCGTTGTCGATGTCGTAGGCGACTTCGACAGCGGCACTCTCTGTCCTCAGCTCCTTAGTGCGGACCCACAGGCTATCCGCGGGGACCGTGACCTCGCTGCTCGTCCGTAGCCAGATGTGCCGGTAGATGCCCGAGCCGCTATGCCAACGGCTGTTGGGTTGCCCCGAGTTATCGACGCGTACGGCGATCACGTTGGGCCGGTCGAAGCGGACCCGATCGGTCACGTCGAAAGAGAACGGCGTATAGCCGTAGGCATGCTTGCCGAGCGGCCGGCCGTTGAACCAGACTTCGGAGTTGCGATAGACGCCCTCGAACTCAAGGCGGATGACGGCGCTAGGGGGCTGCGGCCGGAGCTTCGACGCTTCGAGTGGCAGCTCGCGCCGGTACCAGCCGACGCCGGCGATGTGATAACCGCCGCCGCCCTCGGACATGGCGTCTTTCGTAGGAGAAGACTCAACGCTCCAGTCGTGCGGCAGATCAACACGGCGCCAAGCGCGGTCGTCGAACTCAAGCCCCTCGGCGCCCGAAACGTCCCCTTGATGGAACCGCCAGCCCGAGTCGAGCAGCCGCCGCTCACCAGCAATCGCAGCGGAGGCGAGGCAGACGGCGAAGAGGGCAGCGATTCGCATCGAAGGGCGCATCCTTCGATTCAACCCTGCCCGAGGGCTCTGTGGCAACGGTTGGAGGGGTAGAAAAGCGGACCCGAATCCGGACGCGGACAGCGTTTGTGTTGCTTGCCTAACTGTTGAGCTGAATCGTCCGCACGATCGCGTCGAGTTCGTTCTCGACCTGCACCGCGCGGTTGGCGAACGCGGCGGTCGTCACGCCGCGGCTCCCCAGGACGCGGTTGAACTCGTTCTGGTCGCTCGAGTGGTAGGCGACCGTCGCGGTGGGGTCTTTCAGTTGGTGACCCGTCAAGACGCACACCACGCGCTCGTCGGGATCGATGACGCCCTGCTCGCAAAGGATCTTCGCGCCGGCGACGCTCGCGGCCGAGGCCGGCTCGCAGCCCAGCCCGTTGGCGGCGATGCGGGCCTTGGCGTCGAGCATCTGCTGGTCGGTCGCTTCGCGGACGACACCGTCGCAGCACTCCAACGCTCGCAAGCATTTCATCAGGTTTACAGGGCGATTGATCTCGATCGCGCTGGCGATCGTGTCAGCGCGCTTGGCGGAGGCGTCGAGTTCGGCGTAGTAGCTGTCGATGGCCGACACGTCGGGCGCGCCGCCATTCCAGCGGACTCCGAGCTCGTTATAGAGGGCGTTTAACGTGTTGGCGCCGGCTGCGTTAATAATCGCCACCCGCGGGACGCGATCGATTAGGCCTAACTGCTTCAACTCATGGAAGGCTTTTCCGAAAGAACTGGAGTTCCCCAGGTTGCCGCCCGGGACGACGATCCAGTCCGGGATTTCCCAGTTGAGCGACTCTAGCACCCGCAGCATGATCGTCTTCTGGCCCTCGAGCCGGAACGGGTTCACGCTGTTCACGAGATAGATGCCGAGTTGCTTCGACACCTGGCGCACCCGGTGCATAGCGTCGTCGAAGTCGCCGGCGATCTGCACCGTGAGCGCGCCGTAGTCGAGCGCTTGCGAGAGCTTGCCGTAGCTGATCTTGCCCGAGCCGATGAAGATCACCGCCTGCATCAGCCGGCTCATGCCGCAGTACAGGGCGAGCGACGCCGAGGTGTTGCCCGTCGAGGCGCACGCCGCGCGCTTGGCGCCGATCATGTGGGCGTGGGTGAAGGCGGCGGTCATGCCGTTGTCTTTGAAGCTGCCCGACGGGTTCATGCCCTCGTACTGCAGCAGCGCATTCCCCGGCTTGAGGCCGATGTAGTCCGCCACGCCCGCCGACGAATGGAGGGGCGTCTGGCCTTCACCGATCGTGACGATCTTGTCGTCCGGCGCGAACGGCAGCAACTCGCGGAACCGCCACACGCCCGATCGTTCCAGGGGCTCATTGCGGCGGGCCCACTTCTTCTCGAAGTCCTTGAGCGAACCCGGGACGGGGAGCCGGTCCCAGTCGTAGGCGATGTCGAGCAACGCGCCGCACTCCTCGCAGCTCGTCCGCTCTTCGCCAACGTCGTAGGTGGCGCCGCACGAGGGCATCACGCACTGTTGGAACGCCAGGTCGGTCTTGGTCTGAACAGCGGGCATGGAAGCGGTTGGCGGTTAGGCGACTGGTGATCGACCGGCGAGGGGCAGCTGACGCTGACTCTGCGACTTAAATCTGTTGTATCCGTTGCGGCGAGCGGGGGCGAGCGCGGGGCGCCGGGGCTCTCTCGTAGGTATCGGCAGTCCTCTAACCGCTGTCCTGCAAACGACTTACATAAAGTGTAGTTTCCAGGTCGCCGTCTAGCAACGCGCTAAGGCCGCCAACCCGCCGGCGTTCCCACGGGGCCGGGATTCGGGCGAACCGATGGACGCCGTCGGCGAACTCTGCCTAGACTGGTGAGTCTACCCCCGTCCGGCCGGAGGCTAGCGGGGCCTCGACGATTCACAACTAGGCGATGACGAGGACCGGAGAACGCGATGAAGAAGGCTGATATGCAGGCTTTCAAGCAGAATCTGCTCGTTCTGAGAGCCCGCTTGCGTGGAGATGTGAAGGCGATCGCGGACGTGGCGCTCAACGAATCGAACAATTCGTCGATGCCCATCCACATGGCCGAACTTGGCAGCGAGAACTACGAGCAAGAGTTCGCCCTCAGCCTTATGGAGTCCGAAGAGGACACCCTCGTAGCGATCGACGAGGCCCTGCACCGCATCGAGAACGGCGAATACGGAAAGTGCGTTGGGTGCGACAGCATCATCCCCAAGACGCGTCTCAACGCGATCCCTTACGCCGCAATGTGCGTCCGCTGCGCCGAGCAGCAAGAGGGCGGCTGACCGACTCTTACGGAGTGACGACGATGTCCGAGGGATTGGACACCCAACCCGTGACACTGCCGCCGGTGGCGCCGAACCGTTACGTCGCCTTTGCGCTGATCGCGTCGGTCGGGCTAGCGGCGGACCTTGTCACCAAGGCGGTCGTCTTCTCGTGGCCGGGTAAGCTCACGGGCCAGGTCTACTGGCTGTGGGAGGGGTACGCCGGCTTCCAGACCAGCCTCAACGAGGGCGCGCTGTTTGGCCTGGGATTTGGCCACGTGCCCGTCTTCGCGGCGATCAGCGTGCTCGCGGCGATCGCGATCCCGGTCTGGCTGTTCGTCTTCCGGGCCGCCAACGACTGGTGGCTGACCGCGTCGCTCGGTGCCGTGATGGCGGGCGTGTTGGGTAACCTCTACGACCGGCTTGGATTGTCGGGCGAGGTCTGGCCCGCCTTCGACCCCCGCGCCGGCGAGACGGTCTATGCGGTGCGCGACTGGATTCTCTGGCAGCTCAACGACGAGTGGCGTTGGCCCAATTTCAACCTTGCTGACGCGTTTCTTGTAGTCGGGGCTGGCGTGCTGTTCTTGCGGGCGATGTTCGAACCGACACACGCCAGGGGCGGCGGGTCCGAACCGACCGCGGGCCGGCCGGCCGCTGAGTGACGGGCGTCACTGCGTCACCGAGGAGAACCCCCCCCGGGCGCGGCTCGAGGTCACGCCGATCGGTGAGCCATCGGTCTTGAGGAATTGAGCGACGCGAAATCCGCGCTCGCGGAACCGGTTGACGATGGTTGCGGACGAATCAAAGCTGTCGGCATAGATGTAGAGCTGAATCACAACGAACTTCGGGTCTAACAACTCGATGCGCGAGCTGACGTAGCCTCCTGCTGAGAAGGCTTGTTCGGGGTCCTCGCCCCGCAGTGGCGTCACCTCACGTAAACGGAGCATATTGACCACCGGGAGAGGGCCCACCCGACCGCCAACGGAGCGGATCGACCAGCCGATCTCGGCCTCGCCGACAAAACCTTCGATCGGCCCAATGGTTTCTCGGGTGACGACCGGCTTGGCGGGATCGATCAGGGTGGGGATGTGAATCCCTTTGGAGAGGTCCTCCGCGAGCTCATTGAGAGGCACATAGACGAGCCGTCCCTTTTGGAGGCGGAACGAGATCAGTTCTTCCGCCTTGCCGTTGACGATCGGTGTCGGGGCGACCTCGACAATCTCGGCGTCGGGCTCCGGTTCGACCGAGGAGAGAGCGACTTGTTCGCGCGTTAGCCGGTCGAGTCGGAGTTGGGCCTGCGCGATCGCGTTGTGTGTCTCGAGGCTGCGCTGGTCGCCTTCGTTGAGGGACGTGCGGGCTTCATCAAGCTCCGCTCGAAGCTTGGTGTTGTAGAGCGCGGCCGATTCCCGCATCGCGTTGCGTCGATCGACTTCATCGAGGGTCGTGGCGACTTTGCCCACGAGCTCGCTGATCTCACTCTGCTCGGCGTGGGCTTGGCGGACAATTTCGCTGAGCTTCGTCTGGAGCGCTACGGTGGATTCGGCCTGCTCAGCGACGACAGCCTCGGGCGTAAAGATGACGCGGCCGGCGCGGACGCCAACAACCACCACCAACAGCACAAGGATGCCGACGATGTTGGCGACGATGTCCAGGAAGGAATCGCCTCCGGGGATATCGTCTTCTTCGTTCTCAACGGCGCGACGCATCGGAACCTCCGCCGGGATTAGCCGCTGTCGTGACGGGGTAAGCCTGGACCTTCACTCCCGCGGCTTCGAGCAAGCATCGCACGTCTTCTGCGCGATCGGCCCCGTTGCCCGCCACATTGAGGACCAATCGGGGCTCCCAATACATGCCGTCGCCCGCCATACCCCAGGTGTCGGCGTGCTGCTTGAGCACGGCAATCAAGTCGTTGATTTGACCTGTGGTGGCGCCGTCGAACTGAATCGCTTGCGTACCCGCCGACGCCCGTTCCATGTCGCTAACGGTTCGAACCGTATCGGACAGCACAACAGCGCGGTCATGCGACACATAAAGCCGGATCGGGCGGATCATCGGCAGGCCGTCACGCGTCGTCGTCTGTCGCTGAGCCCCACCGCCGGCCGTGGCGTTTTTCGGCGCCTGAGTCCTGCTCGATCCCGCATTGACGCTGGCTTCGCCGTGCTCCTTTGGCGAGGCCGGGTCGGAGGCGACACCGGTTGTGGCGAGAACGCTGCGGCTATCCTCGGGTGGCGGCTGTGCGCCAACGGAGGCCTTCGCGGTCGCAACCGTGCCCGTCTCTTGCCCTGGCGTTTCAACCGCCGCTTCCTCTTCGGAAGATGGCTCAACCGCCGTCGCTGCGACGCCCGCCGGCCCGGTGGAGCTAACCGCAATATTCTGTGAGCCAGCAGCTGACTGGGCCGAAGGTGGCGTCATTTCCGTGGCTTGCGGCATGCCCGTTATCAGCGGCGACTGCTTGGCGCCTGGGACAGGCGCTTCGCTCAAGGCCGAAGCGGCCGGCATGCCTCCGCTGTAGCCCGAGCCGCCGACCTCGCCGGGGAGCGACCCCTCGATCCGCAGGCCTTCGAACGGGTTGTTCGAACGCGGGTTTGCTGGCCGGACGCGGATGCCCGTTTGGTTGGTGGCGACGCGACCGGCAGCCGTGTTCCCGGCGAAATCGGCGGCTCCGGCGTCGGATGATTGTCCATGGGAAAGAGCGATCACCATACGGGCTTCCGACTCAGCCGAGGCGAGGGCCGCCCCCACTTGCGGGATCACCTTGGCGAGACCTTCGCGTTCGGCACGGGCCGTTCGAACGGCGTCCTCAACCTGGGCTGCTAGAACGGGGTTGCTCTCGCCGTACTCGAGCTCCCAATCGTCGGCGACCGGTTGATAGCCGTAGTCGACGTCGGCCCCCTCCAGCGCCAGTCGGGCTTGGTAGTAAGAGAGGACGCCATCGGGACGGACGATCAGCAGCGGGTAGGGGCGACCCGATTCGTTGGCGGCGCGGGCCTCTGGGTGCTCCTCGTAGTACCGTGATACGGCCCGGGCGGCCGCGTTGACGGGGCTGCTGAAATCACTGGCGACAAGGTCTTGCCAAGTGAGATGCACGCCCTCGGGCTGCAAGACGATCCCCGTCTTGGTGCACTCGTAGTAGACTGGCGGGCGGAGCGTGCCGGCGCGGCCATCGCGGAGCGGCACGACAGCGAACTTCCGCTCGCGCCCTGCGGCGGCGTGCTTGAGTTGCTCGATTTCGTCTTCGATCTCGCCGGCGAGTTGGTTGAGCCGTTCCAGCTCTTGATCGGCGATCTTCGCGTCGTCGTAGTGCTCGTCCTCGACAGCGATCAGCTCCTTGGTCTCAGCGACGAGCGCCTCCGCCTCGTCGCTGAGGCGACGCAGGTGGTCTTCGATGTCGGAGAGCCGTTGTTGCTCTTGTCGTAGCCGTTGCTGGCCCTCGGCCTTGGCGAGGCGGAGTCGGCTGAGGACGCCCGCTGCTTCGACGATTTGCGACTCGAGCTGGCGTCGCTCGGGCGAGTCTTCGTCAACGCGCGCTGCTTCAGCGGCGACGCGGGCCGCCTCGGCTTCGACCTCGGCCTTCTCTCGTGAGATTTGCGCCATCGCGACCAGCAGCACGACCAGCGATCCCATCGTGCACAGCAGCACGGCCAGGAACGGGAAGAGCGAAAACGCCGACGGCTCTCCGCGGGCGGAGCGTCTCATGCGGCCTTGTGCTGCTGAACGGTCGACGGCGAGGGGGTGATCGCTTTCGGGGCGCTCGACTCACGCCCGACGCGGGCGCTGAGCAGCTGAATCGCCGCCGAGAGGTTCATAAGCGTCTCTTCGAAGTTGTGGGCGCGACCGAGCGAAGACAGGTTGCGGTTGAGCGTCTCTTCGAGCCGCTGGACGTGCCCGGTCGAATCGACAACCTTCAGAAGCACCTCGCCTTGTTTGACGAGTTCCTTCTGTTGGTCGATGGTCGCGCCGGCGGCGGAGACCAGCGCTTGTTGCATTTCGCGGAGGACCGCTTCGCTCTGGCGGACGAGTTTCTCTTGGCGATCGGCGGCGATCACCATCGCCTCGCCCATCGCCGCTTCGACTTCCGAGAGGTGGCGGCGGTTCTCGCTCGCCAGCTCGTTCTCGGCCTCGGTGAGCGTCTCGCCGTGCTTCTGCAGGGCTTCGACGAGCAGTTCGGCCATCCGCTCGAGGCCGTCGCGGAGATTGCCGAGCAGGCCATCGGCGCTAGTGACGAGTCGTCCGGTTTGTACCTCGCTGGTTTCATGCAGTCGCTGGGCGTGTTCTTTTTGGAGCCGTTCGAGCGAGACGAGCTGCGTCTTGACGGCGTCTGCGACTAGCGACTGCTGCTTGTTGAGCGATTGCGCCAAGCTGTTTAGCTGCAACTCGACCCCCGAGGTGAGGCCGGTGGCGTGGTCTTTGAGACCCTCCCGCAGGCCGTTCGCCAGGGTGGTGGTAAGTAGCTCGCCTGCCGAGGACGTCGCGTTGAGCCAGCGTTCCTGCATGTCGTCCATGAGGATCTGCCAAGTCAGCGCTTGGCTGTGGGTCAATTGCTCGACCGACTCGATCACCTGCTCGCTCATGCGGCGGATCGCAGCGACATTGGGGTCCTTCTGCGACCCGAATTGCTGGAAGCGGCCGATCAGTTGCTTAGCCGTGACACGATCGACCTCGTCGAGTAGGCGTTCTTCGGTGCTTTCCACGACGTAGACACCGAACCAGGTGATGAGCATCAGCACCATCGCTTGAGCGGTCGTGTCGAAGGCGACGGCGAGCGACGCCATCACCTGGTCGAGGGACTCCTCGAGGCTCTCGGGCGAGAGCTGGGCGATCGCCATCGTGATGCCGACGATCGTGCCCAGCATGCCGACGATCGGCAGCATCGCCCGCATGAGCTTGGGCAACGTGTAGCCGGCAGCGGCTTTGTCTCGATCGACTTGCGCGAGGTGCTCAAGGTGCGATTCTAACGTGTCACCCGAGCCGACGTTGACGACGTAGCCTAGAGCGGCACGCAAACGTCGAACAAGCGGCGTTCGTTGCAATGGTCCGGAAAGCGAATCGAGCTTCGCCAACAGTTGTGGCGCCTCGCCAACGGACTGACCCTCAGCGGGCGTTGGGCCCAGCGGCTCGACACGTGTAGCGCCGAGGTGGGCGAGCACCGCTGTCAGGCGGATCGCGAGCGCCGCCATGGCGACGAAGAACAGCAGCATCGAGGTCACTTCGACCGGATGCAATGCGCAGTATCGGGCGAGGATCGGCGAGCCGATCATGCCGCCCTGCATTGCCGCGTAGAACGCCAGGGTAGCGAGCCCACCCCAAAGGAGGGGCAGCCTCAGCAGCCAGTTTGCTATCGAAGTGATCGGGGGCATCATGCCTGCTTCCGTGCGGTTTATGCTCCTGACCCCGGACGCCAGCGCTGCTAGCGCCCCGGGCAGACACTCATTAATTCTGTATTCGGCGCCACCGGTAGATCCGTCTTAGGTTTTCCAGCCGGAATGGATTGCCGGGCCCTCAGGGTCCCTTTGCCGGCGCATCCGGCAGGAGCGTACGCCAATCGCGGAATATTGCACGCGTGTGGAAGGTTTTCTGGGCCAAATCTCTCGCATTTGTCGGGAATCTACCGACCAATTTGATTCTCCCTAAGAGCAAAGTTCGCGTAGAATGCGAGTCGGAGGAGGTGTCGGAGTGGGCGCCTGCTTTGCCAGCTTCTTGTCCGTTGCACATCGACGTCGCCATCGGAACGGTGACGGAGGACCCCAGCTTGTCGCACACGACCTTCTATTCGATTCGACTTACATCACTGCTAGCGGCGGTGCTGGCGTTTGGCGTTGCGCCGTGCGACGCGCTGATCGTCAAGACGTGGAACGGCGCCGGCACGCCGGCGCTAATCAACACGACGCCGCCGGTGGACGACCCGGGATCACACAACCTGCCCACGAACAAGACGGGCATCTATCTCGGCGACAACTTATTTCTGACCGCCTATCACGCCGACACGGCGACGAGTGGGAGCGTCGAAATAGCCGGAGGGACATTTCCGATCATTCCGGGCTCAGCGACGAATTTGGCGAACCCGTCGACCTTCGGGTCAACACGCAGGACATCGAATGGCAGCCTTAACATCAGCTCGGACTTGCGGCTCTATCGAGTCGGCGTTGATACAACGACCGGTTTGTCACCTGAGGAACTCGATCCCGAAATCCGACGGTTGACGCTTGCGTCCCGGCTGCCCAATACCTCGTCAGAGCAATTAACAATCTTTGGCAAGGGTCGCATACGCACCCTCAACGACGCGAACGACACGAACGGCCAGTTCTACTACAACTCATCGGGGTCCGTGCTGAACGATCCCGCTGACTGGCCAACTTCGTCCTACCGCGGTTTCGGCTTCACGAACTCGCCGGTGTCCCCCACCCCTTGGCAATGGGGGACCAATCAACGCAGCTCAACAACTCCCAACGGCGTCGTTAGGGTCAGCCAGAACATGCTGATGGAGGGAAGTTTCTTAGACACAATCGGGTTTGCTATTCGGTTCGACGAAAACGGCCTCCCTGACGAAGCGCAAGGCGTGGCGGGCGACTCCGGCGGGCCGGTCTTCTGGAAGGACGGGGACGAGTGGGTGCTCGCCGGTTTGATGCATGGCATTTACTTCGGCAACGGTCAGCCCTCCGTGCTTTCCTTGTTCGGTGGGTTTACGGGCATCTCGGACCTCTCTTATTCGACTTATGCTTCGCAGATCGACGATGCTAGGACGACCTTTTCGAAAATGGGTGATATCGATCTGGACGGCCAAGTCACCGGCGGCATCGTCAATGGTGTTGCTACTGGCGACCTCGGCATTCTGGTCGACAACTGGTTGTCCAGCTCGGTAGACGTGAACGTTCACTCCTGGATGAAGGGCGACCTCAACCTCGATGGGAATGTTGATCTCGGAGATTTCGTCCTGATGCGTGAGGCCTTGGGCGGATCGATCTCGTCGTCGGCCTTCGCTCAACTCGTCTCGGCCGTGGCGATCCCCGAGCCCTCCGCCCTCGCCCTCGCAGCGTCGACAGTTCTTGTTGCGATGCGTCGTCGGCGCCGCTGACTCGAGGGGTGGCCGGCGGAACTGGGTTGCCGGACGCAATCGGGCTGGCCGATACTCTAGCCTAAGCGGCTGTCGCTCCTGACGGCGGCTGCGGGACACGAGCATCAAAGGTCGGTATGTCGACACACGAGAAGCGGCGGGCGAATCTGCGGAAGCTGTTGCGGCGCCAAAAGGTAGACGCGCTGCTGGTCACCAGCTTCCATAACGTCACTTACCTGACGGGCTTCACCGGCGACGACAGTTATCTGCTCGTCACCGGCGACGACGCCGTCCTCGTGACCGACCCGCGCTACACGACTCAGCTAGAGGACGAGTGCCCCCGCTTGCGGCTGCTAGTGCGTGAGCCCGGCGAACGCATCTTGCCAACGACGGCAAAGCTCCTGGAGAAGAAATCCGTCGGCGTCCTTGGGTTCGAGGAAGACTCGCTGACGGCTGGTTCACTGCGGCAGCTCAAGGAAGAGGCGCCGGCCGTCCGGTTCGAGGGTCAGGCGGGGCTCGTCGAGTCGCTCCGCGCCGTCAAAGACCGCGAAGAGGTCGAGGCCATCCGCCACGCCGCCTACGTCGCCAAGCGGGCCTTTAACGTCGTGAGGGCGGCGTGGACACCCGACGCCACCGAGGCCGACCTGGCGCGCGAACTCGAGTACCAAGCCCGGCGTTTCGGCGGGAAGTGCCTTAGTTTCCCGGCGATCGTCGCCGCCGGCCCCCGCGCGGCGCTGCCTCACGCCTCGCCGACGGACGCCGTGGTGGGCGACTACGACTTCACGCTCATCGACTGGGGCGTTTTCGCGCCGCTCTACGCCAGCGACCTGACGCGGATGGTGTTCCACGTTGAGCCTTCGAAGAAGATGCAGAAGGTCTACAGCATCGTTCTGGAGGCCCAGCTCGCCGCGATCGACGCCATCCGGCCGGGCGTGAAGTGCGAGGACGTCGACGCCGCCGCCCGCAACGTCATCACCAAGGCTGGTTACGGCAAGGAGTTCGGCCACGGCCTGGGCCACGGCGTCGGCCTCGAGATCCACGAGGGGCCAAGGATGGGCCGCAACATGCCCAACGAGCTCGTCCCCGGCATGGTGGTGACCGTCGAGCCCGGCATCTACCTCCCCGGCTGGGGCGGCGTGCGGATCGAGGATGACGTGCTGGTTACCAAAACGGGCCACGAGCTGCTCTCGGATGTGCCGAAGTCCATCGAAAGTAGCGTGCTTTAGTCCCTCAAGACCCACGTCCTGCGAACGGGGTGGCGTGAGCCCCCGGAGGGAAGCGCTGTCTCTATCGGCGAAAATGCAGTTTCCTTCGGGGGCTGACGCCACCCGGCTCGCCTAAAGATTCGCTCCCGGGTCCGGTCTAGTGACGCCCCCCCTTGGCGGGTAAACTGCGGGGCCGTGGGCGACCGTAGCGGTCCGCCTGTGCACGTGCCGAGAGACGACGAGAACCCCGACCGTGGCTGAAGACAGCAAACAAGACCCCACCGAAGCCCAAGACGTCTTCGACGTCCGCCGTGTCCGTCGGCTCGTGGCTTTGATGAACGAACACGACCTTTCGGAGATCGATCTCCGCCAGGGCAACCAGCGGGTCCGCCTCCGCCGTGGGGCCGATCAGCCGGTCTTCACCGCGACGCCGGCCTATGCCCCCGCGGCGGCGCCTGCCCCGGCTCCTCAGGCGGCCCCTGCCCCAGCGGCGGCGCCCTCGGCCCCCGCGGCCGCTCCGGCTGGCAAGACGATCAATAGCCCGATGGTCGGCACGTTCTACCTGTCGTCGAGCCCCGACGCGGCGCCGTTCATCAAGATTGGCGACCAGGTCGGCCCCGACACCACGATCTGCATCATTGAAGCCATGAAAGTCTTCAACGAGATCCCCGCCGAGACGAGCGGCAAAATCACGGCGGTGCTGGTCGAGAACGGCATGCCGGTCGAATTCGGCCAGCCGCTCTTCCGTATCGAGTAACTAGGTTCGAATCGAGTAGCCCGCCGCCCTGCCCTCCCCCTCCCGGAACCGTGACGCGAACGCGTCCCCGCTTGCCGGGCCTTCGCTAGAACACAAGACGCTGCCTCGATGTACCGAAGGATCCTGATCGCGAACCGCGGCGAGATTGCCCTGCGGGTGATCCGCGCTTGCAAAGAGATGGGCATCGAGTCGGTCGCCGTCTTCAGCGAAGGGGACCGCGGCTCCAACTACTTGTCGCTGGCCGACGAGGCCTACTGCATCGGCCCGGCGAGGGCGTCGGAGAGCTACCTCAAGATCGCCAACGTCATCGCGGCGGCCGAGGTCGGCAACGTCGAGGCGATCCACCCGGGCTTCGGTTTTCTGTCCGAGAACGCCCACTTCAACGAGATCTGCCGCAACTGCCAGATTGACTTCATCGGCCCCTCGCCCGAGGCGATGGCAAAGCTCGGCGATAAGAACACAGCCCGCGAACTGGCCCGTCAGGCCGGCGTGCCGGTGGTGCCCGGTAGCGCGGGGTGCATCAGCGAAGAGTCCGAGGCGGTGAAGTTCGCCCACGAGGTCGGCTTCCCCGTGCTGATCAAGGCGACCGCCGGCGGCGGCGGCCGCGGCATGCGTGTCGCCTCGAACGACTTGGCGCTCAAGTCGGCGTTGCAACAAGCCCGCGCCGAGGCCGAGGCCGCGTTCGGCAACGGCGACGTCTACCTCGAGAAGTACATCGAGCACCCGCGCCACGTCGAGGTGCAAGTCCTCGCCGACAAGCACGGCAACGCCATCCACCTCTGGGAACGCGACTGCTCCACCCAGCGGCGGCACCAGAAGCTCATCGAAGAGTCGCCGAGCCCGAATATCAACGAAGAGACGCGGCAGGAGATGTGCGAGGCGGCGGTGCGCCTCATCAAGGCCGCCGATTACTCCAACGCGGCGACCGTCGAGTTCATCGTCGATAAGGACGGCAACTTCTACTTCATCGAAGTCAACGCCCGCATCCAGGTCGAGCACCCGGTCACCGAACTAGTCACCGGCGTCGACCTGATCAAGGCGCAGATCCGCATCGCCGCGGGCGAAGAACTGTGGCTCAAGCAGGAAGACATCCCGCGCTTGGGCCACGCGATCGAGTGCCGCATCAACGCCGAGGACCCCGCGAAGAACTTCCAGCCGTCGCCGGGCAAGATCGAGCGGCTGGTGATCCCCGGCGGCTTCGGCGTGCGGTTCGACTCGCACGCCCACTCGGGCTACGTCGTGCCGCCGTACTACGACTCGATGATCGGCAAGCTCCTGGTGCGCCAGGCAACCCGCGATGAGGCGATCGCCTCGATGCTCCGCTGCCTCGCCGAACTAAAGGTGGAAGGCATCAAAACGACGATCCCGCTCCACAAAGAGATCCTCAGCCACACCGCGTTCAGCGAGGCCCGGATCGACACGACGTTCGTCGAGCGGACGTTCACGGCGGGCGGCTGATGTGGTTGGCGTGCTGCATATCACGGTAGGAACAAGGCGTTCCTACCCGCCCAGCAGATTGTTTTGCCTGCGTTGGTTGCTGCGGTAAGATAGGCTGGTGGAAGCTCTCCGCAGGAGTACCTCATGTCGGAAGTCATCGATCTTAGTGACGCCTCAGAAGCGGTTCGCGAACTCGTGGCGCGAAGCCAAGGCGAGCCGATCGTCTTCGTGGAGGGGGATCGAGAGGTCGCCATCCTGTCTTACTCGGCTTTGCCGAAGAGTGAGGCGCAGAAACGTCGCCTACCCGGTCAGATGAAGGGGCGGCTCCGGGTCATCGTCGAGGACGACGAGCACCTCGAAGGCTTCAAGGATTACCTGCCGTGAAGCTACTGCTCGACACCCACACGCTGCTCTGGCTTGTCGAGGGGGATGCAAAGCTCACGGAGCGTGCTGCCGATGTGGTTGCCGACTCCGAAGCCGAACTCTTTTTGAGTCCTGCGAGTTGTTGGGAGCTAGGGATCAAGGTCGGGCTGGGAAAGATCCAGCTCCAAGAGCCGCTCGTCGATTACCTGCACGACGCCGTCCGGCTATACGAATTGACCGTTCTGCCAATCGGGTTTGCTCACGTCGCCCGAGTCGCCACGCTGCCGCATCACCACAAAGACCCGTTCGACCGATTGTTGGTTGCTCAGGCTTTGGAGAATGGGCTGACTCTTTTGAGTGGCGACAAGCAACTCGACGCCTACGGCGTGGCGCGAATCTGGTGACAGTCCATTGTCGCCTAGCACGCGGCGAAGTGACGCTTGACCTAAGCCCTGACGCAAGACGCTGAAGCATTAAGAATGGCAAGTCTCAGACGGATTGCTGGCTTATGAAGTTGCCAATAATTCCGCTCCGGCTCACCGACGACGAGTTGGTTGCACGGCTTGCAAGACGCATCCATTCATATAGACGGATGCGATGGTGGATGGCGACTTTTTGCGCATTCGTCGCCTCGTGCCATATCGCCGTATTCTTTGCTGTCTCCAAAATGTTGATGGATGGCTGGGCTGAAATCGAGCTTGATGGTGTCCATGCCCCCTTCTACGTGGGATCGTTCGCAGGCGGGTTTCTCGGCTTGGGACTCGGCCTGAGCCTTTCGTCGGTGCTCGCCGGCTTGGTGCACTACTTAGCTGAATACCGCATCGCGAAGCTTTTGACAGAGCACTACAAATCCCACGATTCCGTCGCTCCCTGACGGTCGCGGCTCGGAATCTGGATCGGATTCGCGATGAGCCGGCCCATTAACGCCCCGGCTCCCGGCGGGTAAACTCTCCGCCTGAGAGAGCTTTCCCACCTCCGTCATCCCACCCCCAACTCCCGCCGCGACGACATGGCCAAGAGCAGCCTCGCCCGTCCCACCAAGCACGACCACCAGTTCAAGCGGGTCGCCATCCTGTTCGCCGGTGGCCCGGCGCCGGCGGCGAACGCCGTGATCTCGGCCGCCGCCGTCTCGTTCCTCCGCAATGGCGTTGAGGTCGTCGGCGTCAAGCACGGCTACTCGAGCCTCATCGACTACTCGGCCGACAAGCCGCTCGTCGAGGGGAGCGACTACGTGATGATCGATCACAAGCTCCTCAGCCGCACCCGCAGCAAGCGGGGCATCATCATCGGCACCGCCCGCGCGAACCCCGGCAAGATGGTCTCGCACCCGTCGCACCTCGAGGACCCCGAGCGTTCGGCGCCGCTGAAGAACGTCTACGAGGGGCTCTCGTCGATCGGCGTCGACGCGCTGATCTCTATCGGCGGCGACGACACGCTCAAGACCGCCAACAAGTTCAAGCTCTACCAGGACCGCCTCCCCGAGGGGGCGAAGAAGATCCCGGTCGTCCACCTGCCGAAGACGATCGACAACGACTACTCGGGCATCGACTTCACGTTCGGCTACTTCACGGCGGTCGATTTCCTCGCCCGCGAAGTGCTGAACCTGCTGGCCGACGCCGAGGCGAACCGCAACTACTTCCTCGTCGAGTCGATGGGCCGCTCGGCCGGTTGGTTGGCGTACGGCGTGGCGATCGCGGGCGAGGCGAGCCTCGTCATCAGCGTCGAGGACATCAGCGGCAAGTACCGCACGACCGAAGAGTACACCGACCCTGCGACGGGCCAGACGCACTCGCGCGAGGTGATGAACCTCGATGAAGTGATCCGTCGCATCGTGCTGACGATGACGACGCGCGAACGCGAGGGCAAAGAGTACGGCGTCATCGTCATCGCCGAGGGCCTAGCCGAGCTGCTGCCATTCAAGCACCTCGAAGGCGTTTCGCGCGACGACCACGGCCACATCAAGGTGTCGGACGTCAGCCTCTACACGCTGTTCGCCAAGCTGATCGAGGCCGAGTACAAGAAGCAGACCGATAAGAAAAAGCAGGTGAAGCCGGTGCAGCTCGGCTACGAGGCCCGCTGCACGGTGCCGCACGCCTTCGACGTGATGCTCGGCAGCCAGCTCGGCGTCGGCGCCTACCGGGCGCTGGTGGAGCAGAAGGCCAACGGCGTGATGGTCTCCTGCCAGGGTCAGCTGCAACTCCGCTACGTGCCGTTCGACGAGCTCGTCGATCCCGAGACGCTCGTCACGGTCGTCCGCTACATCGAGCAGGACAGCGACTTCCACAAGCTGACGCGGTTCCTCGAGACCTACGTCAACGAAGAAGAGTTGGGCTGATAAGTTCGCTGTCGGCCGTCGGCTATCGGCCGTCGGCTAATGGATTCCCGATAACCTTAGCCGATAGCTGACAGCCGAGAGCCAACTGCCCCTATGAGCTTCCCCCAGCCGTTCTTTCGTTGGCGCCCGCACCCTTGGCACGGACTTGAGATCGGCCCCCAGCCGCCGTCGATCGTTCACGCCTACATCGAACTGACGCCGTTCGACCGCGTTAAGTACGAACTGGACAAGAAGACGGGCTACCTGCGGGTCGATCGTCCCAACCGGACGTCGGCGTTCGCCCCGACGTTGTACGGCTTCATCCCGAAGACGTTCTGCGGCAAGCGGGTGAAGGCCCTCATGCCGGAAGCGTCGGACGGCGACCGCGACCCGCTTGACATCTGCGTGATCAGCGAGCGCGCGATCACCAACCCCGAGACGATCGTCAACGCCCGCATCGTCGGCGGGCTGCCGATGCTCGACCAGGGCGAGGCGGACGACAAGATCATCGCCGTCCTCGAGAACGACCAGATGTGGAGCGGCGTCAACGACGTGTCGGAGCTTCCGAAGGTCTTGGTCGATCGCCTGCGGCATTACTTCAGCGTCTACAAGGCGCTGACCCCCGACGAGGCGGGCCGCGTCAAGATCGACGCCGCCTACGGCCGCGAGCACGCCGAGCTGGTCGTCGAAGCGGCGATCGCGGACTACATCGAGGAGTTCGGGGAGTGAGCGAGCCGAACTGTATCGGCCCAGAGGCGGGCAATGTGTGTTGCTGCGCAAGCCACTAGCCACCTCAAGCCTATACGCCCTAACTCAGGTAGCAGGTCGATGTTGCATCATGCGCGAATCGCAGCGGCTTTCTGTTAGTTGGTCTGTGAGGAATTCACCAACGACAAGAAAGCCCGTCGTTGCTCGTCTGTTTCAAAGGCTCGGTGCGCAATCCGTACGAAGCCACCCTTTTCGAAGGCTAGGTCAATCGCGTTCTCTCCCTCGTTACACTCCACGAGCTTAGTCCAAGAAAACAGTAAAGCTGTTTCAGACTGTTCGACCTCAATCCTCTCTGAGTCAATCTTGTAATTGACATCGAATGGCCCTTCTGATCCGTTGACCTCCACAAGGTGCCTCCGAAGGTTGCGCTGCACAGCGCTCCGGTAGTACCAGGGGTAGAGGAGCCCAATCGTGACGGCAAACACGCCCGCTACGACTAGCCGGTATTGCAGGGGCTCATCAATTAGCAGGGCGATTAATATTGGGCAGGTGACGACCATCGCCACTATGGATCGTCGGCGTCGAGCTCTATGTGATGGCAATCGCTCCAAGGCCGTTTGGTAAGTGCTGACAACCTCGTCAAGTGGGATCTGGTCCTTGAGAATCATGGAATGAGTATACTGCCTGATGGTTCATGCCGCGTGCGAGTATTCTGACGAGTTGAGTTGACTTTATACTTCCGAGGGCTTGAGTGTCACCATCAGCTCTGCCTAATCTCGACGGGTCCCTTCACCACCATGCGCCGCCCTTGACTCGCTGCTCGATACTCTTGCTGGGCCTTGCCGCGAGTGCGGCCTGCGCGGCGGCGCCGTTTCGCATCGATATCGTCGATGACCAGAACGGCTGGCCCGTGCCTGCGGTGGAGTTGAAGACGACGCACCACGCGCGCTTCGTGTCGGACAACGCCGGCGTTATCGCCTGCGACCTGCCGGAGTTGATGGGCGTCGAGACGTGGTTCCACATCGAGGGCCACGGCTACGGCGTCAAGGCGGACGGCTTCGGCTACCGCGGCGTGCGCCTGACGCCGACGCCGGGCGGCAGGGCGACCGTGAGGGTGCATCGCGAGCTTCCCGGCAAGCGGCTCGGCCGCCTCACCGGCGCCGGGTTGTTCGCCGAGAGTCAGCGGTTCGGCCGCGAGTCGCGTTGGCGTGAGCAGGGCGTGCTCGGTTGCGACACGGTTTACGTCGCCAAGTATGGCGACCGGCTCTTCTGGCTGTGGGGCGACACGACGCTCGCCAAGTACCCGCTGGGCATCTTCGACACGCTCGGCGCGACGACGCGCGGCAACCCTCTGCGGAGCTTCGAGCCGCCGCTGCAGCTGCGCTACGACTACATCCGCGACGGGAACGGCCCGATCCGCGGCATCGCCCCGATCGAGGGCGACGGCCCGACTTGGCTGAGCGGTCTGATCACGCTCAAGGATAAGCAGGGCGCCGACCGACTGGTCGCCGCTTACGCCAAGATCCGCGGCATGCTCACGGCCTATGATGTCGGGCTCTGCGAGTGGAACGCGGGCAAGCAGGTCTTCGAGCGGACGAGGGTCGTTTGGAAGAAGGAGACCGAGTCGGATAAGCCGCCGCTCTTCCCCGACGGGCATGTCGTGCGGTGGACCGACGGCGATGGCGAGGAGTGGCTGCTGTACGGCGACCCGTTCCCACGCCTCAAGTGCCGAGCAAGCTACGAGGCTTGGTCGGACCCGGCGGCGTGGGAGAAGCTCGAGCCGCAGAAGGTCGTGAAGTCGCGCGACGGCGCCGCCGAGGTGACGACGCACGGCGGGTCGATCGCTTGGAACGCCTACCGGCAGAAGTGGGTCGCCATCTTCACACAGTTCGGCGGCGACTCACCGTTGGGAGAAATTTGGTACGCCGAGAGCGACGCCCCCACCGGCCCGTGGGGATCGGCGGTGAAGGTCGTGACGCACAAGAACTACACGTTCTACAACCCGCTCGTGCACCCGGAGCTGACGCCCGACGGCTCGCCGATCCTGCTCTTCGAAGGGACGTACACGGCGACCTTCGCCGACAAGCCCGAGCCCACACCGCGGCACGATTACAACCAGGTATTGTACCGGATCGATCTGGACGACCCGGCGTTCAAATGAGCCTTCAGCGCTATAGCGTCCTTCAATTTGCCGTAGCGTCTCGCACAGAGACGCGGAGGCGCAGAGGGTAGGCAGCGAAGTCTCACGCAAAGCCGCCAAGGCGCTAAGGCAAAGATTATAGAAGAAAGAGCGCAACGGCCTACGATCGCGCAGGAGTGCGTTCTTTGCGGCACATCGCCTTTGAGTGAGTCGTAGAAAGTACATCCATCTCTGCGCCTCCGCGTCTCTGCGCGAGACATCGCCAGGTTTACTTCATGGGTCGGCGTGAGGCGAAAGAACATTACGGCGAGGCGAAGCACGCTCTTGCCGTGGGTAGCCCCGCCGAGTTACTCCGCCACGACTTCAAGCCGCTGGTCGTCCTTCAACAGTCGTTCTCGCAGCGCTTCATACGAAACCTCCTGGACTGGTATCACTTCGTCGATCGCCAGCGACGCGGCCGTGGCGGCCGACTGACCGAGGATCATGAAGACCGGCTCCATGCGGATCGATCCGAACGCGATGTGCGTCGAGGACAAGGCCCAGGGGACGAGCAGGTTCTCGCACTCGTCGGCGCGCGGCGTGATCGCGCGGTAGGCGATCTTGTAGGGGCCGTCGGTGAGACGGAGTTGCACGTCCCCCTCGTTGCGGACCACGCCATCGACGACGCAACGCTGCGTGTTGTGCGAGTCGAGCGTGTAGGCGCCCATGCCGATGGGGTCGTCGATCGGCAGCTGGTTGCGGCAGTGTCCCTCGGTCATGACGAAGTCCGACGCCATCCGCCGACCTTCGCGGACATAGATCGCGTACGGCCAGGTGTCGTTGTCCTGGTACTCGTCCGCCGCTAGGCCCCACGGGGCGACACGCCGGCGAATCTCGGCGGGGACGCGCGGGTGATTCTGGAGCGTCCACAACAAGCCAAGCTGCCATTTCTTGTGCGCCGCGGCGACGCGCTCGCGTCCGGCGTGGTCGAGCGTCACCCAGCTCCACACCGTCTTGCCGTCCTCGTCGAGCTTGTAATTGCCGCCGATGAAGTCCATCGACACGCCGCCGTTGTTGTTGGTGTCGGTCTTGCGATTGGGCATCAGGCTGGTAGTGAAGAACGGCCAGCGGTGGCCCGCCTCGATTGCGCGGAACAGCAGCTCGTAGTCCGCTTCGCGGTAGCCCTCGGGCTTGGCGATCGTGATCCGGTTGGCGGGGACGTCGGTTAGCGTCAGGCGGTAGCAGTACGATTGCAGCCGCTCGTCGGCCGAGCCGAGCGGCCCGCCGATCGTGGCGTTCACGCTCGGCAAGAGGCCGCTCGACGCGTCGCGGGCGACGACGTAGGGGTCGACGCCGTCGGGCATCTGGTGCGTGCGCCGCTGGCCGGTGTTGCCGTTGCCCATCTCGTTGAACTCGGCGTTGGCCTCGCGGCCGACGCGGAACGAGACGCCCGCCGCCGGGAGCAGGTCGCCCTCGTAAGAGGCGTCGATGAAGACGTCGCCCTCGATGAGCCCTCCACCCTCAAGCCGTAACGCCGTGAGGCGCCGACCGTCTTTGACCGCCCCGTCCGCCAAGTCGATGCGGCCGCGGACAACCTGAACACCAGCGTCCTTCAAAAGCTCATCGAAGACGGCTTCGGCGACGTGCGGCTCGAAGGTCATCGCCAACTGCGTCTTGTCATCGAGAGCCGGCGCCCCTTGGCCCACGTTGTTGAAGTCGGAGCGCGCTTCCCACTCCCAAGCGGCCTCGTCTTGGTAGTGGAGGTAAACGCGGTGGTAGAACTCCCGCGCGACGCCGCCGAGGATCGCCGAGCGACCGATGTCGGTCCAGCCGAGCCCGCTGCTGGTCATGCCGCCGAGATGGCCGACGGGCGAGACCAGCACCGTCTCCTTCCCCATCCGTGCAGCCTGCACCGCCGCGGCGACGCCGCCGGACGTGTCGCCGTAAACGACGACCTGGGCGCTAATGGCCTTAGCGGCAAGTGTCGTCTCCTCGGCAAAGGCGACAGAGACGACGCTAGCGAAAGCAAACAGCAGAGCGAGTGCAGAAGGCTTCATCGGCGGGGGTTCTCGATCGGGCGACGTGATTCGAAAGGTGGGAGCGGCGACATGACCCAAGAGCTGGTCCGTGCGACGATGGCATGCTTCAGAAAAGCGGCTCGCAGCTCCCGGCGGCGTGGGTTGATCTGAGCCGGCGCCAGGCGTGGTCGTAGACATGCGTTTAGAGGCTCATAGGGGGCCCTTAGGCGCGTCCTGACGCTTTTAACCAGGCCTCCCGATTTAAACGCCTCAAACGGCCTCCTAGGGGCCTTCACGAGGCTTCCCCCGGCAGTGGGGGGAGCCGTGCGGTGCTGACATCAAAAAGTAGGGTGGCTGCCTTAAGAGCGGACGACGCCTCAGTGTAGCGGCTCGCTTGAGAAAACTTCTTAGCCGAGGGCGGCCCAGGATTATGCAAGGGCTAGCAGTTACCACGTTCAGATAAGGACTTAAGCGTCGTCGGACTGCTATCGCAGCAGTGCATCATCGACGTAAGTCCTTTGTTAAACGTCCATTTGCTAGCAGTTGCATAATCCTGGGCAGCCCTCGGAGATCAGCGTGACTCGCATTCCACTCCGAGGGTTGCCGTCCACGGCTAAGACGAGACGGTAAGGCGAAGCGAGTTATGAGATACCAGTGAACCGTAGACGCGCTGCATAAGGGGGCTATCGCGTAACAAAACGGCCCCGGCCGCATCCGCGCGACCGGGGCCGTTGCAAGCTCAAAGATCGCTCCGGATCAGGCGTCGTAATCCGGCACCTCGTGGCCCTTACGCATCGGGCACTTGAAGTACTTCTCGGCGTCGCCGTTGTTGGTGAAGCGCTCGGTCTGCGTGTCGATGTCGAGCCACGGGCCTTGCGTCAGCACCGGCTCGCCGTCGACATCGACCTCGTTAGCGCGCAGGTGGCCGAGCATGCGGTCGAACGACGCGCTCAAGAGCGGCATGCCGGCGATCGAATTAGCGATGTCGGCGGTGGCGACCTTCTCGCCGCACTGGTGCGACGCCCCGCCGACGTGGCAGAGCGAGCTAGAGAGGTGGCCTTCTTGAATATCGGCGTTGAGGAGCGAGCGGTCGTTCGCCTCGATCGCCTTCAGCCAGTTGGCGTGGTGGTCGGCGCCGCCCTGCCAGTGCTTGACCTGTTCGCCCTTGAGGTCGTAGGCGGTCGCCTCGGTGTAGTTGGGCACCAGCACGTGGCCCTTCTCGCACTGGATGATCACGCCGACGCCCGTCCCGCGGTACCGGTCCATCGAACCGCCCCAACGCTTCTGGCCTTCCTTCGAACGCGGCAGACCGCGGGTCTCGAAGATCAGCGGCGCCTTCTCGTAGTCGAAGTAGCAGACCTGCGTGTTGGGCGTGTCGCCGGCGTCGTCGTAGCCGAGACGGCCGCCGATGCTGATCACACGTGGCGACAGCGTGTCTTCACCGAGGAACCAGCGGGCGATGTCCATCTGGTGGATGCCCTGGTTGCCCATGTCGCCGTTGCCGGTGTTGAAGTCCCAGTGCCAATCGTAGTGCAGCTGGGGCCGGTACAGCTCACGCTTCTCGCGCGGACCGCACCACAGGTCGTAGTCGATCGACTCGGGGATCTCGAGCGGCTGGTCGAGTTTGCCGATCGGCGGGCGCGGCTTGTAGCAGGTGCCCAGCGCGTACTCGATCTTGCCGAGGGCGCCGCTGTTCACCCAGGCGACCGCGTCCATCAGGCTCTTGCTAGAGCGTGACTGCGTGCCGCACTGCACGATGCGGTTGTGCTTCCGCGAGGCGGCGACGAGTTGGCGGCCCTCCCACACGTCGTGCGAGATCGGCTTCTCGCAGTACACGTCCTTGCCCGCCTCGATCGCGGCGATCGCGATCTGGCAGTGGGTGTGGTTAGGCGTGGCGATCGACACCGCGTCGATGTCGGCCTTCTCGAGCATCTCACGGAAGTCGGCGAACTTAGCGGCCTTCACGCCGTTGCGCTCTTGGTGCTCCTGCCCAATCCTCTCGAGCACGTCGCTGTCCACGTCGCAGAGACCGACGGCGTTCTTGCCGAGCGACCGTAGGTGCTCACGACCGCGGCCCTTCACGCCAACAACGGCGACGCGGAGATCGGCCGCCTTCTTGCTGGCGGCGCCGAAGGCGTGGACGCCGGTCATCGTCAGGCCCGCGACGGCGGCGGTAGCGGAGAGAAAGTCACGTCGATGGATTGGCATCTTGGCCTCGGGCAAATGGGAGCGCTGGGTAGCGAAGAGTATCAGTCTACAAAGTTAGTTGGCTTCGGCGTTCGCAAACGCGTCGAACCACTTCTGAATCTTGTCGGCTGCGACGTCGCCATCGTAGAAGACAACACGGTAGTTCAGAGTGAGCGTTTCGTCTTCGTCGAGCGTCACGGCGCCCTGAGCTGGCTCGCCCTTCGGGAAGTCCTTGTCGCCGCCGAAGGGGTTCGCGGCGAATAGACCGTAGGTGCGTACGTGCCAACGCGGGACGGGTCGGAACGACTCGGGGTGGCACATGATGACGACGCCGCCAGTCGGCTGGTCGGCTTCGCTCGTGGCGGTGAGCGGCCCGCCGTAATCGACCCACTCGGCGGGTCGGCCCCACGCCTTGCCGTCGGTCTCGCCGCGGCTGTTGCGGATCTTGCCGCCGAGTTTGTTGTCGACCGTCAGCGGACCCGAAACGCGGATGCCGAACGACCCTTCCTTCGTGTCGGCAAACGTCGCCGGCCCTTCGCTGGCGTTGAGCTTGATCTGGAAGTCGATGTAACGCGGCGAGTCGGCCGCGTCGCCCAGCAGGCCGAACGTCAGCCGCCGTGTGTCGGTGATGATCGTCTCGCCGCCGGCGTTCCAGTCGTTGGCGGTCTCGATCGTCGCCGCGTTGTCCAGCACCTCACTGCGAACAAACTTCTTGTGAACGATGTGCGTCTTGGGCTCGCCTTTGGCGACGGCCCAGAAGTCGTGGCCGTTGACGCCGCCGTGCGAGAACCACAGCGACTCGTGGTGCGGGTGGTCGACCTCTTCGGAAGGCTGCTGGGGACCGAGGGGCCAGCTCCGTGTCATCGCCTGACCGCTCGGGCCGTGGATCGGCCACACGGCGGGCTGGCGGCCCGTGTCGGTGAGGTACTCGGCAAACAGCTGGTCGTCGATCGACACTCGCTTGCCGGTAGGGGTGGACTCGATCGAGATCGCCGGCGTCGAGGTCGAATCGGCGCTGTTGTCGCCAGTGGCAACGTCGCCAACGGCAACCTTGCCGATCGAAGCCATCATGATGCAGAGGAGCAGCCGCCGGAGAAGCATTGCAGACCAGAAGACCCTTGCAGGCCAGAAGAGGAGTGAAATAAGGGAGCGTTTCCCCCACACGATGAGTATTCCGCGGGGTCGCTATTATTTACACAACTTTACGGGATTCCCAGGCAGCGGAAGGTGAGCCCCGTCGCAAAACCGCGGAGAATCTCCGGCTTTGCACGATTTGGGACCGCGTTTTCGCTTTATAGCACGCCCTTGGTGCTCGGGGCGCCCTTCATCCGCGGGTCGGGCTCGGCCGCCTGGCGGATCGCCCGGCCGCACGCCTTGAAGGCGGCTTCGGCGATGTGGTGGCTGTTGCGGCCGTGGTGGAGCACCACGTGCAGGTTGGCGGCGGCATTGGCGGCGAACGACTGCCAGAAGTGCTCGACGAGCTCGCTGTCGAAGTCGCCGATCTTCTCCGTCGGGATCGCCAGCCGCCACTCGAACGCGTATCGCCCCCCGAGATCGATCGCCGCGGTGACGAGCGTTTCGTCCATCGGCAGCGTCATCGAGCCATAACGACGGATGCCCGACTTGTCGCCCAGCGCCTCGCGTACGGCCATCCCAAGGCAGATGCCGATGTCTTCGACCGTGTGGTGCTGGTCGACCTGGAGATCGCCCCTGGCGTTAACCGTCAAGTCGATGCAGGCGTGCTTCGCCAGCAGCTCGAGCATGTGGTCGAGGAAGCCAACGCTCGTCGCCAGGTCGATGCGGCCCTCGCCGTCGAGGTCC
Source organism: Botrimarina mediterranea (assembly GCF_007753265.1). Classification (NCBI taxonomy): domain Bacteria; kingdom Pseudomonadati; phylum Planctomycetota; class Planctomycetia; order Pirellulales; family Lacipirellulaceae; genus Botrimarina; species Botrimarina mediterranea. The sequence goes on along the minus strand of NZ_CP036349.1, from coordinate 3,264,038 downwards.
AGCGTGAGCTGGATGTCGGTTTCGCGGGTCTTGCGGTTGATCGAAGCGGTACGCGACACGGCGGGGTCCGAAGGCGGTGGGGGCGACTCCCTAAGGATACCCGCAAAGCGGCGGGAGTTCGGCGCCGTCGGCACGCCGAGGGGAGATTAGGATCGGCCCCGTCGACCCGACTGGGCCGGCTGGGATGGTCGTAACGGCTCGCCAAACGGAAGACGGCGAGCCGGCGACGTTAGTCGTCGGTGTACGCCGCCGCTTAATTTGACCACCGGCTGCTTCAATCCGACGACTCGCGTCGCCGGCTCGCCAGCTACGCCCAGTTGAGGCCCGTCTCTTTCCGGATCCGCTCGTCGAACTCGCCGATCAAACCGCCGACGACTTCCCACCCCTCGGGGCGGCGGACCTCGATGTCCCCTTCACGGTTGACGCGGACGATCGTCGCCTCGTTGACGCCGGCGGCGACGAGGTCGTCGTGGTGCAATTCGTCCTCGACCAACAGCTTATCGAGCTGCTGTCCGGTCATCTCAATAAACGCCATGGTGGGGGTCTCCGTCTGCGGTGGGGGCGCCGTCAGCGTACGGCGGAAATCGAGAAACGCCAAGAGACCGGGCGGTGCAATGACCAATGACCAAGCCCCAATGACCAATGGCGTGCTGCCGCACGAGCGGTTTAACAATTTTCAACCTGATTAATGACCCCTGACTCCAGTCCTCTGACCCCTCCTTCCTTGGTCATTGGGGCTTGGTCATTGGTCCTTCCCCCGCTACAGCGTCCAATCCGGCGCGAGCTGCCGGAGCTTCTCCGCGAAGGCTTGCAGCGTGAGGATATCGACCTGCTCGGTGCGGGTGTCGGGGGCGAAGCCCATCTCGTCGAGCACCGCGTCGATCTGTTCTTTCGTCAGATGCCGCTTCATCGCCGAAACAACATTGGCCCGGAGGAACTTGCGGCGGTGGAGGAACAGGGCGCGGACGATCTGCTGGAAGTACTTGAGGTCGGGGATCGCCGCGCGGCGCTCGGGATCGACGACGATCCGTACGATCGCCGACTCGACCTTCGGCGCCGGCCAGAAGACCTTCGGCGACATGATCCGGACAATCTCGGTCGTCGCTTGGCTCTGCATCCACACCGAGAGGGCGCCGTAGTCCTTGCTCCAAGGCTCGGCGACGATCCGATCGGCGACTTCTTTCTGGATCGTCGCCACCATCGAGTGCGGCGTGTGCTCGCACAAGAGCAGGTTCGACAGGATCGGCGTCGCCACGTTGTACGGCAGGTTCGCCACGAGCTTGAGCCGCGAGTCGGGCGTGCCGCGCAGTGCCTCGCCGACGGCGTCCATCACCTCGGGCGCGAACGTGCTCTTGTTGTGCAGCGCGTCGACACGCAGTTGGGTGACGTTGTCAAACCGCAGCAGCTGCTCCGACGCGAGCTCGAACAGGTTGCCGTCGATCTCGACCGTGACGACATGACTCGCCAGTGGCGCCATCAAAGTTGTCAGCGAGCCGGTGCCGGTGCCGATCTCGAGCACCACGTCGCGCGGGCCGAGGTCCGCCGAGTCGGCGATCATCTGAACGAGGTTCAGATCGATCAGGAAGTTCTGCCCGTGCCGGGAGTTCGGCTCGACGCCGATCTCCCGCAGCTTGCTCATCAAGAACGACTTCGTTTGACGCGGGGCGGACATGGGGAGCGGTTGGCGGTTAGCGATTAGTCGTTAGCAGAAGGAAGGAGCGGCGGCTTTGCCGTCGCCACTTGGCTAACAGCTAACCGCTAAGAGCTAACCGCTCCTAAATCGCCTCGGTGCCGCGTTCGCCGGTGCGGATGCGGATGCAGTCGTCCATCGGGAGGACGAAGATCTTGCCGTCGCCGATCTCGCCCGCGTCGCCGGTGCGGCCGCCCTTGATGATGGCGCTGATCGTCGGCTCGACGAACTGCTCGTTGACGGCGATCTGGAGCTGGACCTTCCGCAGCAGGTTGACCGAGATCTCGGTGCCGCGGTACTGCTCGGTGTGCCCCTTCTGCCGGCCAAAGCCCTGGACGTCGAGGATGGTAAGGCGGACAACCTCCACCTCGGCAAGAGCGGCCTTAACGTCCTCCAGCTTGCTGGGCTGGACGATCGCGATGATGAGTTTCATGGGGAGTGGGCAGTGGGCGGTCGGCAGTGGGCAAGAAAGCAGCCCGTCGCCTGTGACAGCCCCTCATCTTAACGAGGAAAGGCCTCATCCAGAACGGCCCAAATCAATCCCTTCCCACCGCGCACTGCCGACTGCCCACTCCCCTCGAAAGACACCCCGGCTTGGACGGACTAGGCGGAAAGCCCGCCCAAGCCATATGGGGCGTCCTTCTGGCTTAGTGCGGGGCCTTTCGAGGGCGCCGCTGCCTTGGATTCCTCGCAACGAGCGGGACGGGGATCAGTGGGGGCGTTGGAGGTGCCCCAAAAAGCCATCCGGGACCCTCCAAAAAAACGCCCGGGGCGAGCGCGAGCCAGGCGGTAACTCGCACTCGCCCCGTCGGGCGCTGGTTGGATTGTCGATCGCCGGGGCGAAGAAGCCGTGCGATCATCATGGGGGTCGCCTAATCCCTTGGAGACGCAGGTCTAAAAAACACCCCCGAACCCGGCGGAGCCAGGCGGTAACCCCGCCGGGCCGGAGGCATTTGTTGAGCGGTTAGTCGTTAGCGATTAGCTGTTAGCGAGCGACTGACGGCTTCGCCGTCCTCTTGAGCTAACAGCTAATGGCTAACAGCTACAAAACGGGAAGTCTCGGCCCGCGGCGGCCAGGCGGTAACCAACCGCGGGCCGAGACGCTCTCCCATTACTCACTTGAAGCTTCGCCGCCATCCTGGCGGCTCATAAACCCGGCCGAGTCCGTGGCCGGTCGTAAGTTCACATCTCAGTGCGTGTAAGCGGCCATGCCGTGCTCACTGATGTCCAGACCCTGCTGCTCTTCCTCAGGCGAGACGCGGAGCAAGCCGACGGCCTTAAGCACACTGAACAAGATAAACATGGTCCCGAAACCCCATGCACAGATCGACAGTGCGCCGGTCGCTTGGATAGCAAACGACGTAGCGCCATCTCTCAGGTAGTCGTTGGGAATGATGCCGATCGCCAAGCAGCCCCAGATGCCGCAGAGACCGTGGACAGGCCACGCGCCGACGGGGTCATCAATCTTTAGCTTGTCGAGCATGATGATACCGAAGATCACCAATACGCCGCCGATGGCGCCTACGACGATAGACCACCAATCTGTCATGCAGTCACAACAGGCCGTGATGCTGACCAATCCTGCTAGGATACCGTTGAGACCCATGGACAGGTCCGGCTTACCAAACATCAGCCAGCTAAGGACCGTAGCAACGATGCCGCCTGCGCCAGCAGCAAGCGTGGTGGTAATGGCGCAGTGCATTGTGGCGTTGATGTCGTCCGTGGACGTAAACGCAAGCTGGCTGCCGGGATTAAAGCCGTACCAGCCGAACCAGAGGATGAACACACCGAGGCCGGCAAGCGGAATGTTGTGGCCCGGCATCGGAATACTCTTGGTCTCGACAAAGCGTCCAATCCGAGGGCCGAGAACAATCGCACCCGCTAGGCCCGCGAAGCCGCCGAGGCCGTGTACAACTGCCGATCCAGCAAAGTCTTGGAAGGCCATTGCAAACTCATTCGCAGTGGAATCGTAATCACCAAAGCGTGTAAGCCAGCCGCCGCCCCATTTCCAGAAGCCGCTCACTGGATAAACTAGACCGGTAAGAATGGCACTGTAAATCAGGTAGCCCGAGACCTTCATACGTCCGGCAACCGCACCAGAAACAATAGTTGCAGCCGTGGCAGCGAACACCGCTTGGAATAGCCAATCGACTTCGACCGAGAAGCCGGATGAGTATCCGCTCAAGCCAAGATTGCCGAACGAGAAAAAGCCCGGCGCGGTGTCCAGGTGCTCCGCAGCTTCAGCATTATTCTCGTACCCGAGGGGATACATGAGTCCGAAACCAACGGCGAAGAACAATAGAACGCCGACGCAGATGTCCATAGCGTTCTTGAACATGATGTTCACAGCATTCTTCGACGAGTTGAAACCGGCCTCGACCATCGCGAAGCCGGCTTGCATAAAGAACACAAGAACCGCGCAGAAGAACAGAACAGCGTTGTCGAACGCGTAACCGATGCCTAGATCAACGGCTTCTTCCTCAGGCGCCTCTTCCGTGGTCGCTTCCTCTTCAACAGGTTCTTCCGCCACGGCCTCTTCCTCGGCCGGCGCTTCGACAGCTTCTTCGGTTGCGGCGGGGGCTTCGGCCTCCTCCTGCGCGATCGCGTAGCCGGCGGGGCCGGCGAGTGCAGCGAGCAGGGCCAACAGCATCACGGCCCAGCCACGCCGCTCGAGAGCTAGCGTCATTTGTTTCCTCTCAACAAGTCATCACAGAAGGACGTTTACCGTCGCGGCCAGCCGGCGTTTCTCGTTCCACCTACGCCGGGGGCAGCGAGTGGCCGCCCGAGCAGCCACGCGACGCGGCAGAGCACGCGGCGTGCCAGACGCTGGCACGGATGGCCAGCTCGAAACCTCTAAGTCGCTGAAATGAAGCGACTTAATGCAGGAAAAAAAACGCCGGAGACTAGCCGACCCTTGCCACCACGCTGGGGGGATGCCACTAGCGCAAGCACGTGACGCCTAGAGAGTTGGCATCGCACGGCCGAGACCGTAGGCCGACGCCGGCCAGTCGTTCCTAGTCAGTCGATCCGCCGATGAACTGCGGCCCAAGACTGGCGGTGCGTCCGTTGGACGACTGTGTGTCGACAGCCGAATTGCCGGACGGTCCCATCGGCTCGTTAAGCCCATCGGCTCGGGTGGGCCACTGTGTTGAACTGCGGAGGCGTAATCCGCAGACGCGCGTTCAATCTGGCGAGACCTTACTGCAAAGGTGCGCGTTAGCGAGACGGAACTGCGCCGGATTCTCCCGCCGCGGCAGGCGATCAGCTACGCTGTTCGTTTCTGCTCGTGATCCCTCCAGACGATGCGCATATGACGTTTCGCCAACTGCTCGCCGCGACTCGCCCCCTCCTCTTCGTCGCCGCCGTCCTGGCGCCGACGCTCAGTCACGGTCAGGACGACGCGGCGATCACGCCGCCGCCCGTGCCGCGGGAGTTCCGCGCCGTCTGGGTCGCGACCGTCGCCAACATCGACTGGCCGAGCAAGCCGGGGCTCTCGAACGACGAGCTCAAGGCCGAACTGACCGGCATCCTCGACCTGTGCGTCAAGCTGAAGCTCAACGCCGTGGTGCTGCAGGTCCGGCCGGCGTGCGACGCGCTGTACGCTTCGGAGCTCGAGCCCTGGAGCGCGTTCCTCACCGGCAAGCAGGGGCAGGCGCCCGCCGACGGCTTCGACCCGCTCACGTGGGCCTGCGAGCAAGCCCACGCCCGCGGCCTCGAGTTACACGCCTGGTTCAACCCTTACCGGGCGACCCACCCGGCGGACAAAGGCCCGCTCGACACGTCGCACATCGCCGTCCGCCGGCCCGAGCTCGCGCCGCAATACGGCGTCTACCGCTGGCTCGACCCGGGCGCGAAAGAAGCGTCCGAGCACTCGATGGACGTGATGCTCGACGTGGTGCGTCGTTACGACGTCGACGCCGTTCACTTCGACGATTACTTCTACCCTTACCCGATCAGCGACGCCCTGGAAGACGGGACGGGCGAGAAGAAGCAGGTGGAAGTCCCCTTCCCCGATGACGCCAGTTGGAAGGTCTACTGCGACGAGACGCCCGAAGACGAGCGGATGACGCGCGAAGATTGGCGCCGCGACAACGTCAACCGCTTCATCCGGGACCTCGGCGTCGAGATCCACAAGGTGAAGCCCCACGTCCGGCTCGGCGTGAGCCCCTTCGGCATCTGGCGCCCCGGCCATCCCGAGGGCATTCAGGGCTTCGACCAGTACGCCAAGCTCTACGCCGACGCCAAGCTGTGGCTCAACGAGGGTTGGGTCGATTACCTCTCGCCGCAGCTCTACTGGGCGATCGACCAGAAGCCGCAGAGCTTCACGGCGCTACTCGCTTGGTGGGCGAGTGAGAACACCCACATCCGCAACCTCTGGCCGGGGCTCTACACGTCTCGGCTCGGCGGCGACGCCCCGAAGTACCCGGCGCAGGAGATCGTTGATCAGATTCTCGCAACCCGCGAACAATCGGGCGACGAGGCGGGCCACATCCACTTCAGCATGAAGGCCTTGGTGAAGAACTGGCTGGGCATCAACGACAAGCTCAAGGAGACCGTCTACGCCGACGGCGCCTTGCCGCCCGATTCGGATTGGCTGGCTGGCGACAAGGAAAGGCCCGCGGCGCCAAGTGTTGAGCGCGTCGAGGAAGAGGGGACGCCGCAGTTTGCGTTGTCGCTCGACGGCGACGCCAAGCCGTCGCGCTGGGTGCTGCAGAAGCGCTGTGGCGATGACTGGACGACCGGCGTCTTCGGCGGGCAGATCGAAACGATCCGCGTCCGCCCCAACGCCGACGGCGTCGCGGCCGACGCGATCGCGGTCTCGGCGGTGGACGAGTTCGGCCGCCTCGGCGAGCCGACGGTTGTAGCCATCGATTAACTCATCGCGGGGAGCGCGGAGGTCGCCAAGAGTTGCGACGTATCCTTCGCGCCCTCCGCGTACTCCGCGGTGGACTCTTTTGAATCACGCCAGCGATAAGCCCGCCCCTTCGACTCGCCTTGCGGCGTGGAGTTGGATTCCGACGCTCTATTTTGCGTCGGGGCTGCCCTACGTCGCCGTGATGACGCTGGCGACAGTGATGTACCAGAACCTGGGCGTCGCCAATTCGGTCAACACCGATTACACGGCCCTATTGATGTGGCCGTGGGTGGTCAAGCCGCTTTGGAGCCCGCTCGTCGATGTGCTGAGCACTCAGCGCCGGTGGGTGGTGGCGATGCAAGCCGTGATCGCAGCGGGGCTGTTTGCGGTCGGGATGGCGGCGCCGACAGAGAACTTCTTGATGCTCACGATGAGCGGCTTCTGGCTGTTGGCGATCGCATCGGCGACGCACGACATCGCCGCCGATGGCTTCTACATGGCGAGCATGCCCGAGCGTGATCAGGCTTGGTTCGTGGGCATCCGGAGCTCGTTTTATCGGCTATCAATGATCGTCGGTTCGGGCGCGCTGGTGGCGTTGGCGGGGGTGCTCAATAAGGCGGCTGGCTTTTCGATCAGCGAATCGTGGTCGGCGGTCTTTAGCGGCATCGGCGTCTTGTTCGTCGCCTTCGCGGCGTATCACGCCTTTGCCCTACCCCACCCTGCCGTTCGACGTGCGGTTGAGTCACGGACCGCCCGCGATGTCCTCGTCGAGTTTGGCAGGACGTTCAGCACCTTCTTTCAAAAGCCGGGAATCGGCCTGGCGCTCGCCTACCTGTTGATCTACCGATTCAGCGAAGCGCAGCTGGTGAAGATGAAGCCCCTCTTCCTGCTCGATCCGCGGGACAAGGGAGGCCTGGGGCTTTCGAACGAACAACTCGGTCTCTTGGACGGCACCATCGGTGTGACGTTACTGACGCTGGGTGGAATTGTCGGCGGCATCATCGTCGCCCGCGACGGCCTGCGGCGGTGGTTCTTCCCCATGGCGTTGGCGATCAACCTCCCGAACGCCGCTTACGCGTGGCTGGCGTTCACGCAACCCGAATCGATCTGGCCGATCGCAACCGCTATCGGCATCGAGCAGTTTGGTTACGGCTTTGGTTTCGCCGGCTACATGCTTTACATGCTGCACCTGTCTCGCGGCGAGCACCAGACCGCCCATTACGCCCTTTGCACGGGGTTCATGGCCCTCGGGATGATGATCCCAATGAAGTACTCCGGCGCCCTGCAAGAGTGGCTCGGCTACGAGAAATTCTTCCTCTGGGTGTTGGCGGCGATCGTCCCGAGTTTGATCATTACGTTGCTCGCACCGCTCCGTGAAGAACCGCAGGAAGCCTCTGCAACATGACTGTGAGTTCAACCCCCAAGCCAACCGACGAGCCGACCGATCTGCGCGAGCGCCTCGCTCAATTGCTGATGGTGCGCATCGGCTCGAACCTGCCGCCGATCCTCCGTGTTCATGAGGACGAAGGGCGGGTGGTTCAGCTGCTCGGCGACTGCCCCGTTGGTGGGCTGCTGCTCTTTAATGGCTCTTGGCCCGAAACGCGCGAAACGCTCCAGCGTTTGCAGTCGCAGTGTCGGCATCGCCTGCTCGTCGCCAGCGACATCGAACGCGGCGCCGGGCAGCAGGTGGCGGGGCTGACGCTGTTTCCCCATCAACGCGCGTTCGTCGATCTCAAAGACTCGGACGAAGCGATCGGCGAGTTCTGCCGCACGACGGCGAGCGAAGCCCACGCCGCGGGCATCGACGTGACGTTCGGCCCCGTCGCCGATGTGAACAGCGACCCGCGGAACCCGATCATCGCGACCCGCGCGTTCGGCAACGACCCGCAGCGCGCGGCGGAGCTTGTCGCCGCTTATATCCGGGCTTGCGAAGCGGAGGGCCTGATGACCACCGCCAAGCACTTCCCCGGCCACGGCGATACGCACCAAGACTCGCACGACGCCACGCCGCGCGTCGAAGCCTCGGCCGAAGAGCTGCGCCAGCGAGAACTCGTCCCGTTCCAAGCGGCGATCGACGCAGGCGTCTCGCTCTTGATGACGGCCCATGTCGAGTACCCCGCCCTCGACCCCAGCGGCCTGCCCGCGACGCTCTCGCGCCCGATCCTCGTCGATCTGCTGCGCGGCGAGATGGGCTTCGAAGGGGTCGTGTGCAGCGACAGCCTGCTGATGGCGGGCGTGCGCGATCGCTTCGACACCGAGGGCGAGATGTGCCTGGCGGCGCTCAACGCCGGCGTCGACCTGCTGCTCGACGTCGCCGACCCCGTGTCGGTCGTTAGCGCCCTGGTGGAGGCCGTCGAAGCGGGGCGTTTGACGATCGAACGGATCAACGAAGCCTTCGACCGCGTCTGGCGATTGAAAGAACGCGCGGCGTCTCGCGCGTCGATTCAACTGCCGACGCCCGAAAGCCTCGCCGGGGGTGAAGCCGCGGCGCTGCGGATCGCCGGCGCCGCGACGCGCGTCGTCTCGGCGTCGCCCGGCGCGCTGCCGCTCGATCGGTCGAAGAGCGTCACGTGCCTGATGCTCAAACCGCACCACCGCCCCACCGACCCGCCGGAGCAACCGCTGGCGGCGGCCCTGCGGGAGGAGTTCGCCGCGGTCCGTTACTTCGAGACGGGCCCTGAGATCGATCCCTCGCTCGCCGCCGACCTCCTCGCCGGATGTCCCGAAGGTTCGCCGATCGTCGTGGCGATGATCGTGAAGCCCGCCGCGTGGCACGCCTTTGGGCTGACCGAAGTGCAGGACGCAGTGATCCGCGAACTGATGGCGGCCCGGCCGGTGGTGCTCGTCTGCCTCGGCGTTGAGAACGCGCTAGACGGCTACCCCGACGCGGCGGCTCGGCTGGTGACGCACAGCGATGTGCCGGCGAGCCAGCGGGCGCTGGCGGCGGTCCTCGTCACTCGCTGACTATTCAATTCAGCGTTGACGACGGCGTCTGCGGGCCACGAGCGTGATGGCGGCGAGCAGCTGCGACGTGCCGGGCTCGGGCACAACGCTAAGTGAAGTCATCGTGTACTGGAGTTCGCCGATCTGACCACCGAGCGACGGGAAGCCGAGGCGCTGGAGCGTGGGCGAGTCCTCACGGTGGTTGATGCGAAGGACGGCAGCGGCGATGTCGTCCAGCGTCTGGGGCGGCCCTTGCGCTGCTTCGCTCGGCAGAGCCGCGCCGATTGGTCGGAAAGAGAGCGTTAGCTCTTCTAGGAACGGAGTCGATGCAGCGACGCCGCTGTATCCACCCACAATTGCAATCACCTCATGGCCTTCGATGACGCCGTCGCCGTTAATGTCGGCGAGAACCCTTATCGTTCCAGACGATCCGTTGCCATCAAGGTCGTCAGCTTGCAGGTCTTCTCTAGCAATGGTCAGGCTTGGCCCCACGATGTCTAAAGGCGTAGCAGCCAGCGAGTCACCAACATCGTTGGCTTCCAAGGTTTTGACGGCATAGTTGATCCAAGGGATCCGGAAAGCGGACGGCGGCGATGCTTCCGAAGCTTGTTGCAGGGTCGCGCTGGGGCGGGAACCGTTCGCCTCGCCTTCGGCGCCGAACCCCGTGAGGCCAAAGCCCGTCATCTGGTGGGTCCGAACGACGCCGAAGCGGTCGTCCGTTATCTCGACCACCTGCTCGTCGTCGAACTCGTAGAACCCACGCAGCGAGGCTGGGGCGCCAGCGAGCGCCCCCTCGGTAAGCGTCGCCACGAACTCGACGCGGACGGGAGCGGCGATCGCTGTTGCGGCCAGTAGGGTGACGATCAGGGCGAGTCCGGTAGTCCGCATCGAGGCCTTCCGTGGCGGCGATGGTGAAATGGGTGGGCGGCGAAATACTAGCCGCTCGGGGGCTATCACGCTGCGCCGCTTATCGGTTCCGGGCGCCGCCGACCCGCACACGGCCCGACTCCCGCCCCGTGGCGTAATTTGCTAGGGTGGTTGGGCTTACGCCGATGCGCTCCGGGAGCTGACGCTTCCCGGCTCGCAGGCGGCCGTAGCGCGTAGGGCGGGCCTTGCCTGCCAGAATCAAAGCCAAACGTGACGCCGGCAGGCGAGGCCTGCCCTGCGAGCCAATCCGCAATCCGCTATCCGAATTCCGCAATGGCAACCTTCGATCCGTTCTCCGCCCGCGACACCTTCAAAGCTCCCCAGGGCGACATCGGCATCTACCGGCTGTCGAAGCTCGAAGAGGCCGGCCTGACGAAGGTCGACGCCCTCCCCTACTCGATCCGTGTGCTGCTCGAGTCGGTGTTGCGGAACTGCGACGGTTACGTCGTCAGCGAGCAGGATGTGAAGTCGCTCGCCGCCTGGGCCGACACGAAGGGTCTCGAACCGGTCGAGGTGCCCTTCACCCCGGCGCGGGTCGTGCTGCAGGACTTCACCGGCGTGCCGTGCGTCGTAGACCTGGCGGCGATGCGGTCGGCCATGCGGCGGCTCGGCGGCGACCCCTCGAAGATCAACCCGCTGGTGCCGGTCGACCTGGTCATCGACCACTCGGTGCAGGTCGATCACTACCTCGGCGAGACGGCGCTCGACCTCAACATCGAGCTCGAGTTCGAGCGCAACGCCGAGCGCTACGAGTTCCTCCGCTGGGGACAGAAGGCCTTCGACAACTTCCGCGTGGTGCCGCCGGGCACCGGCATCGTTCACCAAGTGAACCTCGAGTACCTGGCGAAGTGCGTCTTCGTCCGCAACGACCAGCAGGGCCCCGTCGCGGTGCCCGACTCGCTGGTGGGCACCGACAGCCACACGACGATGATCGACGGCCTCGGCGTCGTCGGTTGGGGCGTCGGCGGCATCGAGGCCGAGGGCGTCATGCTCGGCCAGCCGATCTACATGCTCACGCCCGAAGTGGTCGGCATGAAGCTCTTCGGCAAGCTCCCCGCCGGCGCGACCGCGACCGACCTCGTGCTCACCGTCACCGAGATCCTCCGCAAGGAGAAGGTCGTCGGCAAGTTCGTCGAGTTCTTCGGCCCCGGCATGTCGAACATGGGCCTCGCCGACCGCGCGACGATCGCCAACATGGCCCCCGAGTACGGCGCCACGATGGGCTTCTTCCCCGTCGACGACGTGACGCTCGAGTACCTCCGCGGCACCGGCCGCACCGCGGCCGAGGTCGAGCTCGTCGAGCGCTACTGCAAAGAGAACCAACTCTTCCGCACCGACGACGCCCACGAGCCGACCTTCACCAAGGTGGTCCAGCTCGACCTGGCGAGCGTCGTCCCGTCGCTCGCCGGGCCGAAGCGTCCGCAAGACCGCGTCCCGCTCAGCAGCATGAAGGGCGCGTTCCGCGCGGCGCTGACCGCCCCGGTTGGGCCGGCAGGGTTTGGGCTCGACGAGAAGGCGCTCGAGCGCACCGCGACTATCGAAGAGGACCACCACGCCTCGACGATCACGCACGGCGCGGTGACCATCGCCGCGATCACCAGCTGCACCAACACGTCCAACGCCAGTGTCATGCTCGCCGCGGGCCTCGTGGCGAAGAAGGCGGCCGCCAAGGGCCTCAAAGCCAAGCCGTGGGTCAAGACGTCGATCGCCCCCGGGTCGCGCGTCGTGTCGGACTACTACGAGAAGTCGGGCCTCGGAGACGAGCTCGAGAAGGTCGGCTTCTACACCGTCGGCTTCGGCTGCACGACCTGCATCGGCAACAGCGGCCCGCTCCCCGAGCCGGTCGCCAATGCGGTCGTCGAGGGCGACCTCATCGTCTCGGGCGTGCTGTCGGGCAACCGGAACTTCGAGGGCCGCATCAACCCGCACGTGAAGGCGAACTACCTCGCCAGCCCGCCGCTGGTGGTCGCGTACGCCCTCGCCGGGACGACCGACATCGATCTCACCACCGAGCCGATCGGCCAGAGCGACGCCGGCGAGGACGTCTACCTCCGCGACATCTGGCCGACCCACGAAGAGGTGGCCGACGTCGTCAAGACCTGCGTGCTGCCGGAGATGTTTATCGAGCAGTACGAGGGGGTCTGGAGCAAGAACCCCAAGTGGAACGCCATCCCCACCAGCGAGGGCGAGCTGTTCGAGTGGGACGCCGCGAGCACCTACATCCAAGAGCCGCCTTTCCTCGAGACGATCACGCCCGAGGTGAAGTCGATCGAGCCGATCGTCGGCGCGCGGTGCATGGCGATGCTCGGCGACTCGACGACGACCGACCACATCAGCCCGGCCGGCTCGATCGCCAAGGACTCGCCCGCGGGCCGGTTCCTCATCGAGCACGAGGTCGAGCCCCGCGACTTCAACAGCTACGGCGCCCGCCGCGGCAACGACCGCGTCATGACGCGCGGCACGTTCGCCAACATCCGCATCCGCAACTTCCTCACGCCCGACATCGAGGGGGGCGTCACCCGCTACCTGCCGACGGGCGAGGTGATGTCGATCTACGACGCCAGCATGCGGTACCAAGCCACCGGCACGCCGCTAGTGGTCCTAGCGGGCGCCGAGTACGGCACCGGCAGCAGCCGCGACTGGGCCGCCAAGGGGACTTTCCTGCTCGGCGTCCGCGCGGTGCTGGCGACGAGCTTCGAGCGCATCCACCGCAGCAACCTCGTGATGATGGGCGTCCTGCCGCTGGAGTTCGAGTCGGGCGCCACCTACCAATCGCTCGGCCTCACCGGCGAAGAGGTCTTCGACATCGCCGACCTGAGCGACGCCCTCCAGCCGCGGCAAACGATCGCCGTCAAGGCGACCGCCGCCGACGGCGCCGTGAAGACGTTCGACATGAAGTGCCGCATCGACACGCCGGTCGAACTCGACTACTACCGCCACGGCGGCATCCTGGCGTTCGTGCTGCGGAAGCTTCTGAAGGAATGATTCACCGCGGAGGACGCGGAGAGAAATTTGGAGGACGCCATGGCCACGCTTGCGTGGCCATGTGCTTTTGTAGACAACGTTGCAAATCTAGGTTGCGTTGAATCGAAGCGTGAACCCGTTACCGATCTCTGCGTCAAATAATTATGGCTACAAGAGAAGAGCTAAATGCAGCGAGGCTCTTTGTTGAGAAAGCCAACCGCTTGCTGAAGAGTACATTCTTGAAAGAAGCTGCCGTGAACATGGGTTGGACGCTTTCCGGCAAAAAGGACGAAGCCGTCAGAATAGAGCACCGTGGGCCGCGGTGGGAGAATGTCGAGGCTTTCGTGCTCACGTTTAGATTCTTCATTCAAGACAATGAGTCCATCTCTATTCGCAACATGGCGAAAGTTTTCTCAAGCGATCTTGCTACACCGGGTGAGCGAAGGCGCTTTTATGAGATCCGAGAAAGCCTCAACAAGTACCTTGATGGCTCAAGCATGTTCAAGGAAGGAGCAAGGACCGCGTCTCGGCGAGAAGTAATGGATGTCTTCATCTATGGCGGGATGTCGCATGCCAAACCTAAAAAGAAAGAGAAGTTTGATGCGTGGATGCGACATGTGCTGCTTGGGCCGATGACTACAACCGAATTCACGACAATCCTGTCAACAGTCTTGTCGGCCATCGAAAATATTCAGCGGATTTGTGTTACGCTGCTTTACAGGTATGCCTAGTGAAGTAGGTCAGGCTATGCCTGACGGCCCTGCTATGAGTAAGAGTTCGAAGTAACGGGAAGAGTCGTCAAGATTGGAGAACCGTCAGTCACAGCCTGACCTACAAAACGTGTCGAGAACCATGCCGCTATTCGCATCCCATGGGTTCTTCCATCTGCCAATCCTGATAGCTGGCCTGCTGGTCGTAACGCCTCTCTGCGCCTTCTTGTACCAGTGGGCAAAAAGCAGCGTTTGGGGTGTCGCTACGCTGTTGCTACTGTTTGCCATTTCGGTTTGGTTCAACCTGAAGCTTTTTCGAAAAGACTAACCGGCGTTAGGCCGTGATTCGCCGGGGGCACCGCTACGCTGCGATCCCGGCCACACGAACGGTTTGACAAAAACCCCGGAGGGGCGGCAGCGCGTAGCCAGGGGCGCGAGCCCCTGGGAGCCGTATCGCTTCAAGAGGCGAAGCCCCGGAGGGGCGACAGCAACTCGGCAAACTGAGTTGCTGTCGCCCCTCCGGGGCTCACTCCAATCTCGCATCATGTTCCAGGGGCTGGCGCCCCTGGCTACGCGCTGCCGCCCCTCCGGGGCTATAAGGTTGGCTGGGTAATTACTAGCTTCCGCCTTCCGCCTTTCAACTTTCAACTCATGGCGTCCCTCTACCAAGAGACCCTCCTCAACCAGCCCGCCTCAAAGGTCTGGCAGGCGTTGCGGGATGTTGCGAAGACGCACGAACTGTTCGCCGGCGTGCTGACCGACTGCCGTGTCGAGGGCGACTTGCGGACGGTCACCTTCGCCAACGGCGTGGTCGTGGAGGAGCGGATTATCGCGATCGACGACGACCGGCAGCGGATTGCTTATACGGTGCTCGGCGACATGTTCGAGCACCACTCGGCGTCGATGCAGGTGATCGCCGTCAGCGAGAGCGAGTGCAAGTTCGTCTGGTTCAGCGACTTGCTGCCCGACAGCCGCGCGGAGGTCGTCGCCCCCCTGATGCGAGGCGGCTGCGCCGCGGTCCGCCGGTCGCTCGATGCGTCGTAACGCGGTGGCCAAAATCCAGCGAAATGCGGCCAGAAACACACAGAAAGTTACCCCGCGCCAGAGCCGCAAATTGGCACGTTGCAGCGGCTTCGGAGGCCGGTCGAAGAAGTTGTCGTCCGGGGCGTAAAGTCCCGCCTACGTGCACGCTAGGGCCCTTAGAATCGATGCTGTGACCACGTCGGCGACAGCTCGGCGCCGAAGCCTCTCGGTGGCCCAAATTCCACTGGGAGCAGCCGCCCACCCGGAAGCCCTTCGCCCCGCCTCCCCGGCCGTCGTGTCCTTCGTGCCCGTCGAGTTAAGCTACGTCTGCGAGGCCACGACCTCGGCCCCGCGTTGGGGAACGCTGCCCGGGACGGCCCGGCTTTCTCTAACCAAGAGAGCCTACGATGGCCTGGGTCTATTTAGTCGTGGGGGGCGTGCTGGAAGTCGTGTGGGTCTTCTTCATGAAGGAGAGCCGCGGCTTCACGAAGCCGACGCCGACGCTGCTCACCCTCGTGACCATGGCGGCGAGTTTCGCGCTGCTATCTGTCTCGATGCGGACGCTCCCCCTCGGCACGGCCTACGCCGTTTGGACGGGCATCGGCGCTGTGGGCGCCTTTGTGGTCGGCGTGCTGGCGTTCAACGAATCGGCAAGCCTCCTGCGCGTGACCGCCGTAGCGATGATCGTTGGCGGGCTCGTGCTGATGAAGGTGGCGTCGCATGCGCCGTTGGAGTGACCGTTACTTCGAAGATGGCGAGCCGGGAACGCCATCGCGAGTCGGGCTGCCCTGCGTTGCCGGCCGTCGTGCCCTCCGTGCCCGTCGTGGTCCCAGCCACTTGTACTCTATCGAAGCGTCGCCGAGTCCGATTGCATGAAGCCTATCAGGAGGGTTAGCCTCTCATCGGTGGAGACCGTAATCGGGGTCGGGAGACCCCTCCTACAAGAGTTCAATCCCCAGGGCGTCAATCATGGATGAGTTCCTCGCCGCTGCGATCGATGAAGCCAAGCTCGGGCTCGCCGAGGGGGGCATCCCGATCGGGTCGGTCCTCGTGATCGACGGCAAGATCGTCGGCCGCGGGCACAACCGGCGGGTGCAGCAGGGGAGCGCCGTCTTGCACGCCGAGATGGACGCGCTGGAGAACGCGGGTCGGCTCACGGCGGCGGACTACCAGCGCTCGACGCTCTACAGCACGCTGTCGCCGTGCGACATGTGCAGCGGGGCGTCGCTGCTCTACAAGGTGCCGCGGATCGTGGTCGGCGAGAACCGCACGTTCCAAGGCCCCGAGGCGTACGTCCGCAGCCGGGGCGTCGACCTCGTGATCGTCGACGACCCGGAGTGCGTGCGGCTGATGGAAGAGTTCATCGCCGCGCGGCCCGAGTTGTGGAACGAGGATATAGGCGTTTGAGAGCGACAGCGTCGCCCTGTGGGAGGGGTCTCCAGACCCCGATTACGGCGTCGGAGCCGTGGCGGTATGGTGCGCGTCATCGGGGTCTGGAGACCCCTCCTCCATTGGTTGTCGAATGTTCTCCTGGTTCCGCCGCCGCCCTGCCGCTGTTGCGAGCGGCGATTGGGAATCGATCCTCGCGCGGAACGTGTGGCACTACCGCTTCGTGCCGGACGAGTGGCGTACGCGTCACGGCGAGGTCGTCGCGCGGATGGTCGCCGAGCGGCGCTGGGAAGGCGCGGGCGGGCTCGTGCTGACCGACGAGATGCGCGTCACGGTGGCGGGCGTCGCGGCGTTGATGACGCTGGGCTATGACGACCGGTACGTTTATCACGATGTGCCGGCGATCATTCTTTACCCCGGGGCGTTCAACGCGCGGCGGCAAGACGGCGGCTGGCTCGACCTGTTGGGGGGCGGCGGCGATTCGGACGTGGGCTCGCACCGGCTCGGCGAGGCGTGGCGGCGCGGGCCGATCGTGTTGTCGTGGCCCGACGTGATCCGCAGCGCGCGTCGGCCGGGCCGCGGGCAGAACCTCGTGCTGCACGAGTTCGCTCACTACGTCGATGGCCTCAACGGCGACACCGACGGCATCCCGATGGTCACGGGCGCCGCGGCGCGACGCTGGCCGGCGGTGGTGAGCCGTGAGTTCGATCGCCTCGTCGCGCAGGCGCGGCGCGGCGAACTGACGGTGCTCGACCAGTACGGCGCCACCAACCACGCCGAGTTCTTCGCCGTGTCGACCGAGTGCTTCTTCGAACGCCCGCACGACATGCGCGAGCGGCACGGCGAGCTCTACGGGCTGATGGCGGACTTCTATCGGCAGGACCCTTCGCAGTGGCTGCCGCGCTTGGCGCCGCGGCGGCGCGTCGCGCAGTCGATGCGCGCGCCGATGCACGTGGACGTCAGTGGGCTGGGCCTCAGCGGCGCCGACGCGGCGTTCGCCGAAGGCCAGGCGTTGCTCTCGGCCGGCGAGTTCCGCGCGGCAGCGGCGGCGCTCGACCGCGCCATCGCGGCGGACCCAAACGACGCCGAGGCGCTCGTGCTCCGCGCCGAGGCGCGGCTCGGGCTAGGCGAGTTCGAGTCGGCGCGCGACGACGCGCTGGCGGCGATCGCCATCGAGCCCGACAGCGTCGCCGCGCAGGTCGCCGCCGCCGAGGCGTTCTTCGAACTCGATGACGACGCGGCGGCGGGCAAGCACGCGGCGCAGGCGCGACGGCTCGACGCGAAGGAGCCGGCGGGCTGGCTCTACGGCGGCCTCGTGGCGTTGAACCAAGAGCGGATGCGCGAGGCGAAGAACCTTCTCAAGCGCGCCGTCGCGCTCGACCCGTACGACGGCGACGCCCACTACTGGTTGGCGACCGTGTGCGAGAAGCTCGGCGACAGCCGCTCCGCCGCGCGCTACTACGACCGCGCCGAGCTGCTCGCCGCGGCGCCAGACGAGGCGGACGAGTCGGAGGACTCACCGTGACGATGGCGATACGGCTGGCCGACTGCGACGCGACGCACCTCGATGCGATCCGCTCGATTTTCAACACCGAGATCGCGCAGTCGATGGCCCTCTGGGAGGAATCGCCGCGTTCGGAAGCGACCGTGCGCGGTTGGTGGGACACGAAGGTCGCAGCGGGGTTTCCCGTGATCGGCGCGTTTGACGGCGACGAGCTCGTCGGCTTTGCGACCTACGGCCAGTTTCGGCCGCAATCGGGCTATCGGCTTACGGCCGAGCACTCGATCTACGTTGTCGCGTCGCATCGCGGGCGCGGGATCGGGCGGCTGCTTCTTACTGCGATCGTCGAACGTGCGCAAAGCGCAGGGATGCACGCCCTCATCGGCGTGATTGACGCCGCCAACTCGCCGAGCTGCCGCCTTCACGAGTCGGCGGGCTTTGAGCTGGTGGGCAGGCTGCCAGAAGTTGGCCGTAAGTTCGATCGTTGGCTCGATGCTTGCTTCTATCAGAAGACACTGAAATAGAGCGCTGCGCTTCGGCGCCCCGAACGCCGCTAGCGGGATTATGAAGCAGGCAAGAAGTTGGAAAAACGCGGCCCGTGTGCGTCAACTCGTGTAGTTGCAACGCCAGCGTCCAACTACAATCACCGCCAAGTCGCGCCCAGCTTGCCTCTTCTTCCGCGCGACGAACGCCACTAACGGTTTCGCGAACACCGCACGCAAGGAGATACACCGTGGGTCGTCACCGCTCATTGTCCGCTCGTCGCCGGTCCTTTGTCCGCCGTCAAGAACAGCTCGAAGCCCGCTTGCCGCTGACGGCCGACTTGGCGCTGGTCGGCAGCCTCCCGGATCAATCGATCGATGAGGGCGGCGCGCTCGACCTCACCTTTTCATTCACCGACACGCTGCAAACCTCGTCGGGCTCGTCGATCGGGCTGAACCCGGAGGACTTCGCCTCGCTGGGCGTGTTCGATCCGGCCAACCCGATGGAGTCGATCGTCATCGACACCGACGCGCTCACAATCACCGGCTTCGCCAGCAACGGCGCGACAGTTCTCAACAATGTCGGCGCTAGCGATTATGAGATCGCGGTCTTCACTTTTGACTCGTTCGACCTCGACGCGGGGCAGACGATCACCGCGACGGGGTCGCGTCCGTTTGCGATTCTCTCGCTGAGCGACATCTCGATCGGCGGCGTGATCGATGTCAGCGCGAACGGCCGCATCGCGGGCCCCGGCGGCGGGAACGGCGGCGCCGTCGTCCCAGGCGGCGGCGGCACCACCGCGACCAGCGGCGAGTCCGCGGCGGGTTCAGCGGCGGGCTTCGCGGGCGGGGCGGGCGCCTTCGGCCTGCTTCCTCCTACCTTCTCGTCTTTCGCTGGCAGTGGCGGCGGTTTCGGTGGGGCCGGCGGCACTGGCGGTCCTCAGGCCTGGAGCGGGACGACTCCCAATCAAGTCCCAAAAGCTGGTGCAGTGAATGGTGACCTATCGGATGGAATCCAGGGCGGCGGCGGCGGCGCGGGCGGCCGAGAGTTGAACCCAATAGGTTTGGAAGGCGGCGGCGGTGGCGGTGGCGTCGAGTTTGGCGCTGTCGGTGCGATCACCGTTGAATCGACAGGGTACGTCTTTGCCGACGGCGCCGATGGAATGAGCGGCGTGGGGTTCTACAGCGGCGCGGGTGGCGCGGGTGGCGGCATTCTCATGCACGCTAACGACATCAATATCAGCGGCTCCCTCAGCGCCCGGGGCGGCGCGGCCGGGTCGAACAACTTGTACAGCTACAGCGGTGGCGGCGGAGGCGGACGCATCCTGCTGGCCCACGACCAGAACGGCGCGTTCAGCACGGCCGGCGCTACGATCGACGTCAGTGGCGGCGTGTCGGGGACCGATCCCGACAACACCCTATTCGGCCGCAACGGCGCGGATGGCGTTGTCGCGGTCGAGCAGACGGTCTCTCAGACGACGCAAGACAATTACTACTACACGGTCGAATTGCTCGACTCCTTGGGGCAGTTGATTTCGGCATTTCCGCCCAGTAGCTCGCCGGTGACGGACATTGTTGTCTCAGGCGCCTCGCTGGTAGGCACGGTCACCCTCAGCGGTCTCACAAATGCCCTTTTCGAGGACGACGCCGACCTCCAGGTCCGCGTTACCGTGACCGACGACCAAGCGACGCCCCACGTCGTGACGGACACGTTCAATCTAGTGGTCAACAACGTCGCGCCGGGGATCGTCGATGAGTCCGGACCGGTCACCGGCCTGGAAGGCGAGCTGTTGACGACGTCGGGCTCGTTCTCTGACGTGACCGGGGACACGCTGACGTTCACCGCGTCCATTGGCGATGTTTCAGCGGATGGCAATGGCGGCTGGACGTGGACCTACACCGGCGATGACGACCTCACCGACACCGTGACGATCACCGCGAACGACGGCGACGGCGGCATTACCGAAACGACGTTCGATCTAACCATCGAGAACGTCGATCCGACAGTGGTCTCGACGCCCGGCGCGGTGGTGGGTGACGAGGGGACGGTGCTGTCGGCCAGCGGTTCGTTCTGGGACGTCCCCGGCGACGTGCTGACGTTCACCGCTTCGATCGGCAGCATCACCGCGGACGGCAATGGTGATTGGACGTGGACCTACACCGGGGAAGACGACCTCACCGACGTGGTGACGGTCACCGCCGATGATGGTGACGGCGGCTTGACCTCGACGACGTTCAATCTGACGGTTGAGAACGTCGCCCCGGTTGTCGTCGCGACGCCCGGCGCTGTGGTAGGCGACGAAGGTTCGCAGTTGACGGCGAGCGGCTCGTTCTCGGACGTCGTTGCCGATCCCCTGACGTTCACGGCTTCGATTGGCAGCGTCCTCGCCGATGGCGCGGGCGGATGGACCTGGTCCTATGCGGGTGAGGACGACTTCGCCGGTGTGGTGACGATCACCGCCAACGACGGCGATGGCGGTCTCACGTCGACGACTTTCGACCTGACGGTGGAGAACGTCGCTCCGGTCCTAACGAGCGTCACGTCGGACGGCGCCGACTTTGGCGCAAAGAAGGCGGGGCAAGCCGTTACGCTAAACGCCGCGTTTACGGACGCCGGTGTGCTCGATACGCATGACGTGACGGTCGACTGGGGCGATGGCACGACCTCAACTTTCGCGGCTGGCTCGGCTGGCTCGGCGGCGCTGACCCACGCCTACGCCGACGCCGGCTTCTACGACGTGACAGTGACGCTGACCGATGACGACGGCGGCGTAGCGACCGCGACGACGCAGTCGATCATCTCGGGCGTCGCGCTACAGGACGGCGTTCTGGTCGGTATTGGCACGAACGGCAACGATTCGTTCCAGGTCTACCGTGTCTCCTTCTTGAACAAGGTCTACGTCATCAGTGACCTGGACGGTTGCCCGCCCGTCATCCACCACTTCAACGCCAGCAGCGTTTCCTCGGCAGAGCTGTACTTGGGCGGCGGCAACGACATCGGATTTGTGTCGAGCACGTTCAACAAGTCGGCCTTCGTCGATGGCGGCGCAGGCGATGACTTGCTGGCTGGCGGCTCTGCCAACGACATCCTGTTGGGCGGCGCCGGTAACGATCTGTTGTTCGGCGGAGCGGGCCGTGACCTCCTGATCGGGGGCACGGGCATCGACCTGCTCTTCGCCGAAGGGGGCGACGACGTGCTGATCTCCGGAGAGACGCTGCACGACGGAGATAGGACCGCCCTCGACGCGATCCTCGCCGAGTGGGGCAGCAGCCGCTCGTACAACCAACGCGTCGATAACCTAGTCGGCGACCTCGATAACTCCGAGGATGGCCTCAACGAAGATTACTACCTGATCGTCAGCGGCGAGGATCAGACGGTCGTGGACGATGAGGAGTTCGATCTGCTCGTCGGCAGCGGCGGGCGCGACCTCTACTTTGCCGGTGAAGGCGACATCGCGCTAGCGACCGGTCTGGAGCAGGTCCTCGAGCTGGAGGCCCAGATCCCGACGGTCTAATCGATCGCCGGCCGAAGGAAGACTTGGCGAGCCGGCGACGCTCTACGCTTTCGTAGGGCGTCGCCGGGCGAGCCGGTTCATGCCAGCCAGATCATCACGATTGGCAAGGTGAACAGTGCGAGGGCTGTCTGGGCAGTAATCAGGGCGGCCATCTTCTCGGCGTCGCCGCCCATCTGGCGCGCCAGAAGGTACGAACTGGTCGCTGTTGGTAGAGCGGTAAACAGGACGCCGACGCCACGGGCGACGCCATCGACGCCCATCAGTGTCATCAAGGCCGCCGTCAGCGCAGGCAGGGCCAAGAGCTTGACGAACGTCGCCAACGCCTCAAGAAGCCGACAAGCGGCGATCGCCTCCCAACTCAGGAACGCGCCCACGGCCAGCAGGCCCATCGGTAGCGCTGCTTTCGAGAGCATCTGGGCCAGGTCACCGAGGACCGGCGGCTCGCCGATGCCCGACGCGTTGAGAGCGACGCCCACCGCGCTGCCGAGAATGAGCGGGTTGGTCGCCACCTGCCGCCAGACGCTCACACTCCCGCCGCCCGGTTGATCGCCCAACTCGGCGAGCATCCAGACGCAGACCAGATTCACCAGCGGCACGATCACGCCGATCGCCACCGCCGCATAGGCGAGCGCCTCGGGGCCGGCCCAACGCATGGCCACAGCCAGTCCGACGTAGGTGTTCATCCGGACGGAGCCTTGGTAGAGGCTGGTGAACCGCGGCCCGTCGATCGCGATGAGCCGGCGAAGGGCGAGCGCCAGCAGTGTCACGATGGCGATGGCCCCGGCGATTCCCAGCCCCATCCGCCTCCAGGGGAGCTCTGACAGGTCGGCGCTCGCTAGCGTCGAAGCAATCAGCGCCGGGAACATCGCGAAATAGGTCAGCCGCTCGGCGGGGACCCAAAAGCCGTCGCCGGGAAACCCGTAACGCTTGGCGGCGACGCCCAGGAGGAGCATGCCGAAGATGGGTAGCAAGACCTGGGCCAGGTGTTGAAACTGTTCCAGCGAGAGAGCGAGTGACATCAGAGGGACTGCGGTTGCAACGAGAGCGACTTTATACCGATCCGAATAGGGATGAAAACGCTTGCAGTCGCGGCCTCGTTGAGTTCATATGCTACTCATGGCAGCGCCTCGTCGATACCGATTCACTCTCGTCTTTCCTATGCCGATTCACGCTATTCCGCCGTCCGCGGCACTCTGTCGCGTTTGTTTCGCGCTCGCGCTCGGTGTTACTTCCGCTCTGGTGGCTAACGCCGAGGACGCAACGACCTTCAATCCGGCGGTGATCAACCCCGAGGTTGAGCGGACTCTCGGCGCGGAGGACCCGCTCGCCGAACCCGTCGGCCTGCCGGCGGTGGAAATCGATCTGACGGACGGCACAATCGACGAGATCGCTCAGCGAGTGCTCGATGCGATGAGCCTGCGCGAGAAGATCGGGCAGATGTGTCAGGTGTCGTCGTTCGGAACCGACCTGCCGAAAGAAGTCGCCGACGACCTCCGCGGCGGACGGATCGGCTCGCTTTTCTACACGGGGACGCCCGAGCAGACGCGCGAGGCGAAACGCGTCGCGATGGAGGAGTCACGGCTCGGCCTGCCGCTGCTGACGCCCCGCGATGTGATCCACGGGTTTGAGACGGTCTTCCCGATCCCGCTGGGGCAGGCCGCGAGTTGGAATCCCGAACTGATCGAAGCCGCCTCGGCGATCGCCGCCGATGAGGCGCGAGCGCAGGGCGTGAACTGGACGTTCGCGCCGATGCTCGACATCAGCCGCGACGCCCGCTGGGGGCGGATCGCCGAGTCGGTGGGCGAAGACCCGTTGCTCGCGTCGGCGATTTCCAAAGCGATGGTGCGGGGCTTCCAGCAGCCCGTCGAGAACGCCGACGGCACGGTCGCTTACGAAGGCATCGCCGCTTGCGCCAAGCACTTCGCCGCCTACGGCTTGACGGAGGGCGGCCGCGACTACAACCGCGCCGAGGTCTCGATCAGCGAGCTGCACAACGCGATCCTGCCGCCGTTCCGCGCAGCGACCGAGGCGGCCTGCGCGACCTTCATGACGGGCTTCAGCGCCGTCAATGGCGTTCCCGTTACCGGGCATCGTGAGCTGATCACCGACCTGCTCAAGGGACGCTGGGACTTTGAGGGGCTTGTCGTCAGCGACTGGACGTCCGTCATCGAGATGATCGAGCACGGCTATGCCGCGGACCGCCGCGAGGCGGCGCGGCTGGCGGTCTCCGCGGGGCTCGACATGGAGATGGCGAGCACGACGTTCCGCGAAAACCTGGTGGACCTTGTCGAGTCAGGCGAGATCGAAGAGTCGCAGATCGACGACGCCGTGCTCCGGATCATACGAGTGAAGCTCCAATTTGCGATGCCGCGTGATGACGACCCGCTGGCGGACCAGACGATTGAGTCGCGCCGTGAAGTCGCGAAGCGGCTGGCTCAACAGAGCTGCGTGCTGCTCAAGAACGACGGCGTCGCCCTGCCGCTGAAGACCGATAAGCTGAAGCGAGTGGCGGTGATCGGGCCGTTGGCGGACGCGGCCCGCGATCAGTTGGGCTGCTGGATGCTCGATGGCAAGCCCGAAGACGCAGTCACGTTGCTATCGGCGATGAAGGAGACGCTCGGCGATGGCATTGAAGTGGTCCATGCCGCCGGGTCCGAGTCGAGCATCGACGATTCGACCAAGGGTTTTGACGGGGCGCTGGATGCGGCCGAGGGCGCCGACGTGGCGATCGTTTGCGTCGGAGAAGGCTGGATGCTCAGCGGCGAGGCGCGGAGCCGGGCCGACTTGCATCTGCCGGGCTCGCAGCGTGCGCTCGTGCAAGCGATTGCCGAGACGGGAACGCCTGTCGTGCTGGTCGTCATGGCGGGCCGTCCGCTGACGATTGGCGCCGAGGCCGAGCTCGCCGACGCGGTGCTCTACGCCTGGCACCCCGGCACGATGGGCGGACCGGCGATCGCCGAGCTGCTCGTCGGCGACGAGTCGCCGAGCGGCAAACTGCCGGCGACCTTCCCGAAGCAGGTCGGCCAGTGCCCGCTCTACTACAACCACCCCAACACGGGCCGCCCTGCCCTGCCGGAGACGAAGGCCTTGATCGGTTCGGGTCGCGCCGATTTCCCTGAGGATCAGAAGTACCGCTCGCATTACATCGATGTCGATCCGTTCCCGCTCTATCCGTTCGGGTTTGGCTTGTCGTACACGAGTTTCCGCTACGACTCGCCGGAGTTGACGACGGATTCAATCAAGCCGGGTCAGACGATCGGCGTCCGTGTCCGGCTCACCAACACGGGCGATGTCGCCGCCGACGAGGTCGCGCAGCTCTATGTGCAGGACGTGGCGGCGAGCTTGGTGAGGCCGGTGCGCGAGCTGAAGGGCTTCCGCCGGGTGCGGCTGGAGCCGGGCGAGTCGCAGGTGCTAGAGTTCGCACTCTCGACGGACGACCTGGCCTACTACGACAACCGCGGCGAGGTCGTGCTCGAGCCCGGCGAGTTCCGCCTTGGCGTGGGGGGGGATTCGACGGTCTCCCTGTCGGAGACCTTCACGCTCCGCGGCTCGGAGGTCACGGACGAGGCGAAACGGTCGCGGCTCCGCGGCGCCAAAGCTAACGTTGTCGCCCCGGTGGCGTCGAATTAACCTAATGCGGCACGGAGTCGTCTCCCACAGGGTAGGGTTTCTATCGCCGGCCCGTCGCGACGCGATAACGCCATCCCTCTTCCCCTCACGTCCGCTCATGGCTGCTTCGATCGAAGACGTTGCGAAGAAAGCCAATGTGTCGATCAGCACCGTCTCGCGCGTGTTGAACCGGCGGAACTTGGTGAACGTCGAGACGCGCAAGCGGGTCGAGGCGGCGATTGCGGAACTTGGGTATCGACCCAACGTCTTCGCCCGCGGCTTGATGCTGCGTAAGAGCAACGTGCTTGGCCTGGTGCTCCCCGACCTCCACGGCGAGTTCTACTCGGAGATCATCCGCGGCGCGAACCAGAAGACTCGGGAGCTGGGCTACCACCTGCTCGTCTCTTCCGTTACCGCCGACGACGACGGACAGGACGTGCTCGCGGCGGTGGGGACGCAGGGGCTCGTCGACGGCATGATCGTGATGGTCACCGAGATGAGCTCGATGATCCGCAAATCGCTGCAGAACGCCTCGATCCCGCTGGTGGTCCTCGACGGCGACATCCAGGGCGCCAAGCACGACACCGTCGCCATCGACCACCACAACGGCGCCGAGACGCTCGTCCGCCGGCTGGTGTCGTCCTACCCGGGCAAGCGCATCGTCTTCCTCGGCGGTCACGAGACCAACCTCGACACCATTGATCGGCTCAACGCTTACCGCAAGGTGCTCGCCGAGGTGGGCGTCCGCCCCGCCGCCGAGGACGTGGTCCACCTCGACTACCGCTACAGCACCGCGTTCGAGTACGCCACCGAAAGGGTCAGCGAATGGGCCGCCGCGGGGGCGACGGTTTTCGCCGCCAACGACGAGATGGCCGCCGGCGTCGTTGACGCCGCCATCGCCGCGACGCTGTCGATTCCCGAGGACCTGCGGGTGGTCGGTTTCGACGACACCCGCATCTCCCAGCTCACCAGGCCGCGGCTGACGACGGTCCACGTCCCCATGGCGGAGATGGGCGCCAAGGCGATCGAACTCCTCTGCGAGCGGCTCAACGAGCCTGAGCGGCCTTCTAGCCGGGTGATCCTGCCGACACGGGTGGTTGTCCGCGAGTCGTGCGGGACGCTCTCCGGCAGCTGACCGGCGCCAACTGACCGGCGCCAGGGCGCGCCGTGGCGGGCAAGCACTTGAAAGCTGCCGGTTGCCGCTCGGGGTGGTCCTGCGTAGAAATCTGACGGAAAAGTTCGGTTAATTCGTCGTGAAAGCGCTTGCAGTGAGTGGCGGCGATGGATTACTTTCTTAGGTAGGGACATACGTGCGTCACCCCCGGCCCTGCTGTGGCTATTTGGCCCCTGTCATGGTTCCTGCGGTGGCGTGACGCTGGCTCGGCTTATCGATAACGGCTTTTCATGACGCGGCCCGCCAGTGGTGGGTTGGGTTTACAAGATGGCGGCTCAATCAGTCGCTGAAACCTCCCGCAACACTTTCGCCCCGCAAAGCGGCTCTGCATCGAATAGCAGAGGGCTCCGGTTGGCGGAGGCTCCGGGAGGCAAGCGACCTCTTCACGTTCGAAGTCACGGCAGGTTGGACACTCTTCAAGGAAAGCTACTCATGACGACCAAATGGCGACTTGTTGCTTGTACTCTGGTTGGCGCCGCGGCCCTCGGGGTGGCGCAGCGTGCGACGGCGGTCGAACTGCTGACGTTCGGCAATTTCGAACTCCCTGCACTACCATCGATCCCCGAGGTCCCGTTCTGGACGCTCGAGGAGTTCCGCACGGCGGACCCCTCGCTGATGGTGGATTCGGCTTCATTGGCCGGCTTCGCGGACAATCCGATCGACCCCCTCGCCGTCGATCCGGATCACCGCGGCCTGTGGATCAAGCCATTCAGCGGCAATGAAGCGAACGGCACCACGGAAGCGATCCTCACGCAGATCGTGGCGGCCGTTCCCGGCCAAGAGTACTCGTTTACGGGTGACGGGCTGTTTGAGGCAAACTATGGCGGCACGGCCGGCTTTTCCACGGACATCAACTTTGAGTTGGCGTTCCTCGATTCGAGCGGGATGGTGATCGGCTCGCCGTTGGTGCGCGACCTAGAGACCGAATTAATTGCGGGGCTCGGCTGGTCGGGCCGGGACGGCAACCCCGATATCACGCCGCTAGTAGGGGTCGCCCCGGCGGGCGCCGCGTCAGTCCGGGTGCGGGCTCAGGGCCTCAACATGACCACCAACACCAACGGCGGAGCGCAGTCGGCTTTCGTGGACAATTTCTCGCTAACGACCACCGCCGCGCCTACAACTCAGTTGCTGGAGAACGCCAATCTGAACATCCTGCCGGAAGTGCCGCCAACGGCGGAAGAGCGGTTAGTCGAAGCCGGGTGGGAGTTCATTGAGAACCCTGAAGGCGTCAACTCGCTGGCGGCGGCGGGCTTCGCCAACAATCCCGCTACCGGTGGCACAAATGGGATCTGGGTCCGTCCGTTCGTTGCGGATGCGGACTCGGCCTCGATTCAACAGTCTGTCGCTGGGGTGGCCGGAACGGAGTACATGTTTACGGCTTCTTCGCGTTGGGAGGTAAACTTTTACAACGCTGGCGGCGACGAGAATCAGATGCTTCTCGAACTGGCGTTTCTCGATAGCGAGGGAGTCGTTATCGATTCGTCCACTCTCGACCTACGTGCTGCTGGACAGACCGCCGACAACAACTGGCACACGCATTCTCTGTCGGCAACGGCGCCGGCGGGAACGGTAGATGTCCGAGTCGCTGGCATCACCAACAACATCACCGCCAACCCGGACACCGGCACGACGGTGTCGGCCTTCTGGGACGACTTCTCGCTGATGGCCGTCACGGGTGGTCTGGCGGGCGACTACAACAGCGACGGCAAGGTTGACGCGGCCGACTACACGGTCTGGCGTGACGGCAACTCGCCCGACAGCAGCCAAGCGGGTTACGACCTGTGGGCGGACAATTACGGCACCACGTCGGCGCCATCGGCGGCGGCCGCGATCCCCGAGCCGACCGCTTGCGTACTTGTCTTAGTCGGATTGACGGCCGTTGCCGCTCGGCGGCGACTCGTCTGAAGCGGATCGATGATCCGGGGTGGTTAGCCGGGTGTGGACCCGTATTGGCGACAAGTTAAAACCTACAAGCAGGTTTTCAAATGGAACAGGCAAAGTTGAAAGGCAATCGCCAATACGGGTTCACCCTGGTCGAGCTGCTGGTGGTG
Source organism: Botrimarina mediterranea (assembly GCF_007753265.1). NCBI lineage: Bacteria > Pseudomonadati > Planctomycetota > Planctomycetia > Pirellulales > Lacipirellulaceae > Botrimarina > Botrimarina mediterranea. The sequence goes on along the minus strand of NZ_CP036349.1, from coordinate 3,235,205 downwards.
ATCGCCATCATCGGCATCTTGGTCGCGCTGCTACTGCCGGCCGTGCAAGCGGCGCGCGAGGCGGCGCGGCGCACGCAGTGTAAGAACAACCTGAAGAACATCGGGTTGGCGTGTCAAAACTTTTACGACACCCAGGATCAGTTCCCCACGGGTGGGACGACACCGCAGGCCAGGATCGAGAACTACCTCGCAGATACTTTTTCTCAGCCCAACCCGGCATTGAGGCAAGGTCCGCCTAACGGCCCCGAAACGCAAGGACTCGGCGTCTTCTATCAGATACTTCCTTTTATGGAAGAAGGGGCCATCGCCGGTGTCGTTCAGCAGAGCCAGATTAGCGAATTCACTGTTGCAATGTATTACTGCCCGTCACGTCGAAGTCCCGGCACTCCAACGCCTGGCACCGCTTCTAAGGTAGATTACGCGGCTGTGAATGCGGCCCCAGCGCGTTCAGAGATGAGTGGGGCGAACGAAATGGAGAACATGCTTGCCAGCCCGATGAATACAACGCCTTATAACCGCCTCAATCAGTCGACGTGGGGTTGTTCGACATGCGCTGAAGGGGTTCCCCCCCGAAACGTCGTCCAAGGCCTAAAGAATCCTTCGAGGGAGGCGCAAGGCCAAGTCCAATACCGCGGCGTGATTCAGCGGACCGACTGGATTCTGAATGGTAATCCACCGACTTCGGGTGAAGCCGGCGGCGCCGGTTCGAAAATGACCTTTGCAAAAATCACGGACGGATCAAGCAAGACGATGCTGATCGCCGAGAAGTGGCTTGTTCCCGACATCATTACTGGGGCCAGTAGCGGCGTGGGCTTTGGCATTGGGGCGGGCGATGACAATGGCTGGGCCGACGGGTGGGACTGCAATAACGTCCGCACGACGCTATTTCCGCCGCGAGCCGACAACGACATTTCTCAAGTGCCTGGTAAAGCCAGCACCTCCGACCAGAGTCGCGATCAGCAGCTCGCCGCCATTTTCGGTCCGGACGGCTCGTGTGACAATGTCGGCGACTGGGTGCTTGGGTCCTCGCACCCCGGTGGCATCAACTCGGTCTTCGCCGATGGGTCCGTGCATTTTATCTCCTTTGGCGTCGACCCGGAGAACTTCAATCGGATGGGACATCGGCGCGACGGCGAGACAGTCGACGTGAATCTTTAAGCACAAAGCGCACTGGGGCTTGGCCCTACTTTCATATCAGCTGAAATCACGGGGAGCGGACAACGAGTCCGCTCCCCTTCTCTTTGAACACCTGGCGTTCCTGCATGATTCAACGGACTTCAGCGCAGTTGATCGGCCTCCTTTTCGCATCGCTCCTAGCGTCGCCGAGTGCTGCGATCGAGTCGGACTCCGCCTTCCTCGACAACCTCCAGCAGCGCACGTTCAACTTCTTCTGGGAGACCGCACCGGCCGAGAACGGTTTGACGCCCGATCGATATCCCAGCGCTTCGCCCTGCAGCATCGCGGCGGTGGGGTTTGGGTTGACGGCTTACTGTGTCGGCGTCGAGCGCGGGTGGGTCGAGTGCGACGAAGCGGCCGAACGGACGCTGGCGACGCTGCGATTCTTACGAGACGCTCGTCAGAACGAAGAGACCGCCGGAGCAAGCGGCCATAACGGGTTCTTCTATCACTTCCTCGACATGCGCACCGGCGAGCGCTGGCGCAACTGCGAGCTGTCGAGCATCGATACGGCGTTGCTGATGATGGGCGTGCTCGCTTCGCGCGAGTACTTTGATGGCGACAACGGCACGGAGCGTGAGATTCGCGAGACGGCCGACGCGCTGTATCGTAACGTGCGTTGGGACTGGATGCAGCCGCGTCCGCCGCTGATCGCGATGGGGTGGAAGCCCGAAGAGGGAGGTTTTGGTCGGGCCGACTACCGCGGTTACGACGAGGCCATGTTCCTCTACGTGCTGGCGATCGGCTCGCCGACGCACCCGGTCGAGCCGGAGGCATGGGAAGCGTTCACGAAGACCTACAAGTGGGCCGACTTCCAGGGCCAAGGCGAGCACGTCAACTTCGCCCCGCTCTTCGGTCACCAGTACGCTGCCTGCTGGATCGACCTGCGCGGCGTCGCCGACGCCTACTTGCGCGAGAAGGGGATCGATTACTTCGAGAACTCGCGCCGCGCGACGCTCGCGCAACGTGAGTACGCGATCGCCAACCCGGCCAGCTGGCGCGACTACGGCGCCGATGTCTGGGGCCTCACCGCTTGTGACGGGCCCGCGAACGGGGAGTGGAGTCACAACGGCCAGTCGCGCCGCTTCCACACGTACATGGCCCGCGGCGCGAGCGCGACCGCGGTGATCGACGACGGCACGATCGCCCCCACCGCGACCGGCGGATCGATCCCCTTCGCTCCGAACGAAACGACCCACGCCCTCAAGTCGATGCGCGAGCGATACGGCGATCGGCTCTACGGCGAGTATGGCTTCCGCGACGCGTTCAACCCCTCGTTCCGCTTCGCCGACGCCCGGCCGCAGCGCGGCGTGATCGATCCCGAGCACGGCTGGTTCGACTCGGACTACCTCGGCATTGACCAGGGGCCGATCCTGTTGATGGCCGAGAACCACCGCAGCGGTTTCGTGTGGGACTTGATGAAGCGTAGCCCGTATGTCCGCGCGGGTCTGGAGCGTGCGGGCTTTGCGGGTGGGTGGTTGAACGAGGGCGCGAAGGAGCGCGAGTGATGGCGGGGTTTACTTAGCCGCCGGTCATTGACCGGGGGCTAAGTGACGTGCTTTTCTCGTAGGAAATGGCCACCCAATAGTGTACAATCGTCCTCGTCTCGTGACCCTGTTTCCTGCGGAGAAGGCGATGGCTCCCAAGAGAATCCGGCGTTCCTTGGCGCTCCCCGCGTCGTGGCGGTTCCTCCTGCTTGCGTTGCTGATTGCGGTCAGCGCCGAGGGGGCGCCGCGGCCGAACTTCGTGTTCATCATGTCGGATGACCACGCTTACCAAGCGGTCAGTGCCTATGGGGCCGGCATCAATAACACGCCGAACATCGACCGCATCGCCCGTGAGGGGATTCGCTTCGATCGGGCGTACGTGCCCAACTCGTTGTGCGGCCCGTGTCGGGCGACGGTGCTGACGGGTAAGCACAGCTCGCGGAACGGGTTCTACGACAACCGTTCGACGTTCGATGGCACGCAGTGGACGATGGCGAAGTCTTTGCAGCGAGCGGGCTACCAGACGGCGATCGTCGGCAAGTGGCATCTGGTGTCCGAGCCGACGGGCTTCGATCACTGGGATGTCCTGCCGGGCCAAGGGAAGTACTACCGGCCCGACTTCATCACCCCGGCCGGTAAGAGCGCGATCGACGGCTATGTGACCGATGTCACGACCGACAAGGCGATCGCGTGGCTTAACGGCGCGGGCGAGACGGGCCGCAAAGCGGACAAGCCTTTCCTGTTGATGATCCATCAGAAGGCGCCGCACCGGCCGTGGGACCCGGCGCCGGAGCGGCTGAAGGAGTTCGTCGGCCGCGAGATCCCCGAGCCGGCGACGCTGCTGGACGACTATTCGACGCGGACCAGCTCGGCGGTGGACGCGAAGATGCGGATCGGGGAGACGATGAACGACCGCGACATCAAGACGTGGGCGGAAGACAATAACCACCGGCAGTGGCTTTACAACCATATGACCGCCGACCAGAAGGCGGCGTGGGTCGAGCATATTGATCCGCGGCAGGCGGAGCTCGAAGACTCGGGACTCGAAGGGGACGAACGCACTCGCTGGAAGTGGAGGCGTTACATGGAAGATTATTTGGCGTGTGTCGCAAGCGTTGACGAGGGCGTCGGCCGCGTGCTCGACTGGCTCGATGGCGCCGGGCTCGCCGAGAACACGGTCGTCGTCTACATGAGCGACCAAGGCTTCTATCTCGGCGAGCACGGCTGGTTCGACAAGCGGTTCATGTACGAGGAGTCGCTGCGGACGCCGATGGTGGTGCGCTGGCCAGCGGGTCTGAAAGAGCCGGGTCGTGAAGAGGGCCGCATCGTGTCGAACCTCGACATCGCGCCGACGTTCCTCGAACTCGCGGGCGCCGAAGTCGATCCAGAAGTTGACGGCCGCAGCCTGACGGCGATCCTGCGGAGCGAGCCGACGCCCGATTGGCGAGAGGATTTCTACTATCACTATCACGAGGGTCCCGAGCGGGACCACAACGTGCAGTTGCACGACGGCGTGACCGACGGCCGGCACAAGCTGATCCACTTCTACAAGCGTGACGAGTGGGAGCTGTACGACCTGGAGGAAGACCCGCGAGAGCTCAGCAACGTGGCGGACGATCCCAGGTACGCCGAGGTCCGAGAACGGTTGACTGCGCGGCTCGCCGAGTTGCGGGAGGACTACGGTTTCACGCCGCCGAAAGTTGGTGAATAACGCCAGAATGTGGGAGGCGTCTCCAGACGCCGATTACGGTGTCTTGACCGAAATCGGCGTGTGCGCGTAATCGGCTCGCAGTTAAATCACTTTCTGAGCTGCACGTGAATTTTTGTCACGTCGCCCGGCGCCCGGTCCCAGTTGGCGAGTGCGGTGGGGGCGTCGGCGAGCGACACGTCTTGGGTGACGATCCGCTCGGTTGGGACGCGGCCGGCGGCGAGCATCGCGATCACCTGCTCGAAGTCGCGGGCCAACGCGTTGCGCGAGCCACGGATATCGAGCTCTTTCATCACGAACCACTTCGTCTCGTAGGCGACAGGCTCCTTCGCATAGCCGATGTAGACGACGCGCCCCGCGAACGCGACGAGGTCCACCGCCGCCCGGAAGGTCGCCGGCAGGCCGACGGCTTCGATGACAACGGCGGGGCCGTGGCCTTCGGTGAGTTCGTTCAGCCGCGCCCCGAGGTCGTCGCGGATCGAGTGCAGGCGTTCGGCGGCGCCGCAGGCCGCCGCGAGGTCGAGCTTGGCGTCATCGACGTCGATGGCGACGACGCGGGCGCCGAGATAGGACGCCGCGGCGATTGCCCCAAGGCCAATGGCGCCGCAGCCAAAAACGGCGACGGTCTCGCCAGCCGTTACTTGGCCGCGGGCGACGGCGTGGGCGCCGACGGTGAGCGGCTCCACCAGCGCCAGCTCGCGCGGGCCGAGGCCCGCGGCCCGCATCGCCTTGCCGGCGGGGATCGTTGCGAACTCCGCCAGCACGCCGTCGCGTTGCACGCCGAGGGTCTGGTTGTTCTTGCAGCAGTTGGGGCGACCGGCCAAACACGAGGAGCAAACGCCGCACTCGGTGTAGGGGAACACCAGGAGTTGCTCGCCGACGGTCCAATCGCTGACGCCCTCGCCGAGGCCCTCAACGACCGCCGCGACCTCGTGTCCGGGGATGCGTGGGTAGGCGACCAGCGGGTTGCGACCGCGGTAAGTGCTCAGGTCGGTGCCGCAGTAACCGACAGTGTGGATGCGTAGCAGGAGCTCGCCGGGCGCGGGCGTGGGCTCGGGGCGATCCACCAGACGGGCGGCGCCGGGCTTGGTGATCTCGAGGGCTTTCATTCTTGGGCAGTCTCTAGTTGGTAAGCCGTCTCGGCGGCGCCGTGGAAGAACGACGCCCGCTCGCTTGGAGAGAGCGCGTCGGCCCAGGCGGTGACGACCTCGACCCAGCGCCGATAGTCGGCGGCCAGCAGACAGACGGGCCAGTCGGAACCGTACATCAATCGCGTCGGGCCGAACGCTTCGAGCGCTGCGTCGAGGTAAGGGCGGATCGAGTCCGCGGACCAGTTCGACCAGTCCGCCTCGGTGACGACGCCGGAAACCTTGCAGGCGACGTTGGGACGCTGCGCCAATTCGATAAGTTGCCTGCGCCACGGCTCGATCGCGCCCGCGGCGATGCGGGGTTTGGCGAGGTGGTCGAGCACAACGCGGCCGTCGGGATGGCGATCAACGAACTCAATCGCCGCCGGCAACTGGCGCTCGAAGATGAGAATGTCGTACGTCAGTCCACGCCGCAGCGCTTCGGCCACGCCGCGATTGAAGTCATCACGCAACAGGAAGAAGTCGTCGGGCTCGTCTTGAACGACGTGCCGGAGGCCTTTGAGCTTGGAGCGACCGGCCCAGCGGTCGAGCACTTCGCCAACGTCCGGGTCTGCCAGCGGCGCCCACCCGACGACGCCCTGTACAAAGTCATCGGAGTCCGCGATGTCGAGTAGCCAATTGGTCTCGGCGATCGTCTGCCGCGCTTGCACGGCGATTGAACCGGTGACGCCGCATTCGCCTGCTGTCGCCCGCAAATCGGCGACGGCGAAATCACGGGCCAAGACGCTCATCTCGTCGGAGATCCAGCCGTACTCCTCACGGCTGTAACGCCACAGGTGGTGATGGGCGTCGAGGATCATGCCGACTCCAGGATCATGTTCGCGTACTGCGTCGTGTCGCCGGTGCGGATGAGGCCGGTGGCGTGCGGGACGCGTTTCTTGAACTCGTCGTGCGGCTCGTGCGACAACCGAACGCCACTCAGGGCGCCGGCGAACGTCTCTTGGGTGACGCCCTTGTTGTAGGCGAGGAACTCTTGGGCCATCCACGCGGCGCCAAACACGCCTTCGGCCTTGATCGCTTCGAGCACCTGCAGCACGGTCGGCACGTCGTCAACGAGGCTGAGGTCGATCGTCTCCAGGCCCGGCCAGGATGGGAACCCGCGGTCGGCGATGACTAGGGTGTTGGTGTGACGCACGCGCCGCAAGAGCGAGGCGAGGTGCGGGTTGAGGATGCCGCTGCGGATCATGCGTTGTTCCCGAGGTACGGGTAGGCGTCGTCGATGAGACCAATCGCTTTAGCCTCTAGCCAGAAGTCATCGGCGATCGGCGTGACGGCGATCTCGACGTTTTCTTGAACTCGATCGGGATTGGTCGTGTTCAGCGCGACCGAGACGACGCCTTGTGGAGAGAGGCCGAATTGCACACAAGCGTGGGCAGGGCGTGTGCCGTGCCTATTGCAGAGCGATAGGAATCGCTCACGCCAATCGAAGAGCTTCTTCTCGGCGGTCGGCGAGGGGAGACGATAGTCAAAGTAGCGGCCGCCGACGAGGAAGCCCGCGTTGAAGACGCCGGAGTTGACGACAGCTACACCCTGCCGGGCGAGGCTGAGGATGAAGTCGAGGACCTGGGGTGGGTGCGTGTAGATCGTCACGCAGTTGGCGAGCATCACCCAATCGAGCCGCACGGACTCGGCGATCCGCTTGGCGACGCGCCAGTCCTTAGAGCCGACGCCGAGCGTCGCGCCCGGGGTTTCGTCGCGGAGCTTGCTGAGCGCCTCGTAAGCGGCGACGAGGTCACGCCACCGCACCTCGGGGTCGCCACTGGCGAGATACTCGTCCGGGTCGTGGACCGAGAGCATCCGCGGAGCGTAAGGTTCGCCGAGCAGCTCAAGGCCCTGGCGCCAACAGGCGAGAATGCCCTCGGCCTCGATGGACTGCGCGGCGTCGTGCCCGAGGTCACGCCAGACACCGGGCTCGAAGGTCGGCTCCTCGCCCACGAGAGGCACTCGGCGCCAACCGAGTTTGTTGCTGATCGTGACTCGCTCGGGGGGCACGTTGAGGCTCCGCAGGCAATCGCCGAGGCACTCCAGCGCCAAGCCGGCGCCGTACTTGCCGGCCGAGTCGATGACGACATTGTCGCCGCCGTGCTCGATCCAAGCGCGGGCGATAGCAAGCTTGCGCTCGAAGGGGATCGCCTCGTAGAGATTGCCCAGGGCGCTCGAGCCGAAGATTACCCGCGGCAGCCGCGGCGGCTCAACGATTGGCGGAGTTGAAGGGTTCACCGCGGTGGTACGACGAGTGAGGCGTGGGACGCTCGGCCACGGCGATGCCTCGCCGGCCTACGGTATGGATACCCTGCCCCGCCATCGACCGCCAGCCGAGTGACGTGATACGAGGCGGCTATAGCGTACTTCCTATTGCCGTAGCGTCTCGCGCAGAGACGCGGAGACGCAGAGGGTCGGCAGCGAAGACTCACGCCAAGCCGCCAAGGCGCAAAGACAAAGTCGTTGAGAAATGAGCGCAGTCGAAAACGATCGCACAGCAACTTGTTCTTTGCGGCTTAGCGCCTTGGCGTGAGTCTTGAAAGCATCCAACTCTGAGTCTCTGCGCCTCTGCGCGAGACGTCCCCACGTTGTTTCGTAAATCAGAGCGAGGCTAAAACGCTATGGCTAAGTGAAGCACGCTCTAGCCATCGGTTGTAGGGGGAGCGTTTAACGACACGGCGTCGGTCTCGGGTTTGCCGGCCGGTTCCTTGACGATTGGCTCGGTGGGCGTCACGCCCTGGATCGGCTCGATCGGAACGCCTTCGATGTCCGGCGCCTCGGGGGCTCGTAGCCGCAGCGCCAGGGCTTCGGCCTGACGGCTGTAGTCGATCGACTCGGCGAGGATCCTCGCCGCCTCTTGCGGGGCGTGGAAGCCGCGCGAGTTCTCGCTGCTGACGTAGTCGAGCCGCCAAGTGGCCTTGCGTTGGAGCTTGAGGACTTCTTCGAGGCCTTCCTCATCGGCGCCGGAGGCCTTGGCTTCGAGGATGGCGTCGAGCATGGCGGTCATCGCGCCGGCGGCGCGTTCGAGCAGCGCTTGATTGGTGGTTTGAATCGTCTCGATCCGCTGGGCTAGTTCTGCCTCGCTCTGGCGGTGGCACGTCTGGCATGCCGAGTTGAGGTTCTCGAGCGGTGAACGGACGTGGTGATTCGAGACCTTCGCGGCGCCGACTCGCTGGTAAGGCATGTGGCAGTCGGCGCAGCTGACGCCGTTGCGGGCGTGGACGCCCTGGCTCCACAGCTCGAACTCGGGGTGCTGGACCTTGAAGGTGGGAGCGCCGGTCTCACCGTGGGCATAGTCCATGAAGGGGCTGCCATCGGGGAAGGTCGTCTCTTCCCAAGTCTGCTCCTCGTCCTCCATCTTGAGGCCGTTCTTCCACGGGAATGTGAGCGTCATCTTCGATGCGCAGTAGTATTCGACGTGGCACTGGCCACAGACGAACGAACGCAACTCTTGCCGTGACGCGTCCTTGTTAGGGTCGTAAGGAGTCGCTTTGCCACCGCGGCGCCACTTCTCGATGCTCGGGATGTGTGGGACGGGGGCGTCTCCTTCGGCGAGGGCGGCGATGCCGTTGACGAATCCCGGACGGGTGACGCGGATCGCCATCGTGGCGGGGTCGTGGCAATCGATGCAGGTGACGGGGTGGGCCTCGCCGCCGCCGGTGTTGGCGTGACCTTCGGGAAGGGGTTGTCCGGCGATCTCGCCGGTAAAGCCGCCGGCGGGCGCCGGCGGGAAGACGGGCTCGTTCTCTTCGGGCGTGCCGTCGGGCGTGGCCTTGAGCATGTCGAGGACTTCGCCGTACGTCTTCGTGCTGACTTCCTCGAAGCCGCGCTGCACGGCTTCCATGTTGAAGTGGGCGGCGAGGGCCTCGTCGTCGGCGTCCTCGCCCATCGCTTCGAGGCCGACCTGGCGGTACAGCACCGTGGTCGAGCCGTGGCAGTGCAGGCAGGCGCCGGCCTGGGGCTTCTTGGTGACGCGCTCGGTGACGCCCTGGTCGTAAAGCATGTAGGCGTGGCCGCGGGCTTCGCGGTAGTCGATGCTGAACGCGTAACCGGCGTAGAGGCGTTTGAGCCAAGGCTGCTTATCGAGTTTCGACTCGGGCATCGCGCTGGAGCCGCCATAGAACTTGTCGCCGGCGGTCGACTTCCAGCCGTCGAACTGGTGCGGCCAGTTGAGGCCCCAGGGCTCGGGATCGACCGACACTTCGTTGAGTTCAACCACACGCACGTAAGGCGTTCGCGCCTCTTGCTTGTGGCCGAACATCGTCACCAGCACCCATGCCACGAGGGCCGTCCCGATCGCGGCGACTAGGAACGCTAGCAGCAACAGGCCGACGCCGCCCTTGCGGCCGCTTCGAGAAGAGTTGCGAATGGTCGACGGCATGGATTCAGTACCCTTCGTAACGGCGCGGCGCCACGGTTTGTGAGTGGCCCACGCTAGCGTGGCAATGGACGCAAGAGATCATGTCGCCCCCGTCTTCGGTTGGGAGCAGGTGGTTGACGAGATTCTTATGGCAATCGAGGCAGGCGTGCTGCACGACGCGGCTGTTTCGGGCTTTGATCTGGATCGGGTCCTTGAAGTCGCCGGTCGTGAACGCCAGCGAGTGGAAGAAGCCGTTGTCGGCCTTGGTGAGGTACTTGGCGACGATGCTGTCGTGGGGCGTGTGGCAATCGTTGCAGACGGCGACGTTGTGGTGACTCGATTTAAGCCACGAGTCGTAGAACTCTTGCATCACGTGGCAGTTGGCGCAGCTGGCGGGGTCGTTGCCGAGATAGGCGTACCCCTCGCCGTAACCGAACGTGAAGAAGCCCAGGCCGCCGAAAACGCCGAACATCGCGGCGACGGCGACCGTCAGCAGCGTCGCCTTAGCGACGCCACGCGACGGTTTGTCATTCGTAGCGCGGCCCGCCATGGCGACGACGAAAGTGTGGAATTAAGACAAGGAGGACTTCGAAGTGTCGTCGCCTTGGGCGACGACCCACTGCGCCGCGTTATAACGTGCTGACGCCGTCATGACAAACCGATCGCTCGCGGCGTTTGCAAAACGCTACAAGTGGCTGGAAGAAGAGGCTGCGACGATTACAAGATCGCCAGAGGGTTTCTTTTCTCTTCGAGCGTGCCGCGCGTGACGCCGACACGATTGGCGGCCTTCAAGCGGCGCCAGACGTCTTTGCCAGAGATGCGTCCGGCGAGCAAATCGCGGTACACACGCAGCGTGTCGGCGATGGCGTCCTCGTCTTCGAGGAACTCGACGCGGAACGAGCGGATGCCGGTCGCCAACAGCGAAGGAATGGCTTCGGCCGCCGACTGTGGCACAGCGTTGAAGAGCGTGTTGCGACAGCCGACGTCGGCGGTGAGGCGGTGCAGCGCGCCGGTGCGGTCGCGGAGCTTCACGTCGTGCCGATCGCAGGGCCTGCCGCAGTTGGTCTTGTTCGTCCCCGGCGACAGCAGCGAGCAGAAGACGCAATGCTCCATGTGGAACATCGGCATATGCTGATGGACGACCACCTCGAGCCACTCGGGCGGCGTTTGCGCGGCGAGGTCGAGGATTTGTTCGCGGTTGAGGTCGTACGAAGCGGTGACGCATTCGGCGCCGAGTTCTTTCAAGTAGGCCGCGGTGATCGGGTTGGCGGCGTTGAGTGAGAAGTCGCAAACGAACCGCAAGCCGTGCTCGCGGCAGAAATCGACGCCGGCGAGATTACGCACCAGAAAGCCATCGGGCTGTTGCTTACGCATCGCCAGGAAGACGCCCGCTTCGCCGGGCTTCTGGATGCGCGGCGTCGCCAGCAAGAGGTCGGCGCCGGCGTCGCGGGCGATGCGGACCGCTTCGCCGTATTCACGGATGTCGGCGAAGTCGGCGGCGAGACGCGTTTCGCCGGCTGCGAGCACGGCGCCGAGTTGCCACAACGAACGCACCAACACCCGCAGTTGAGGTTCACCGGCGGCTTGCGATTCGACGCGCTCTGGCATCAGGGCACGGGCCGCATGACGGTCGATCCGTCGCGCCGGCGGCGCGGAGAGGGCCTCGTCGAGTTTTGCGATCAATTCGCGCCGCAGTTGGCCGAGAATGCTCAGCGGGACCATCGGACCGCCTTCGATCGACGCCGTGAGCTGACGCAGTTCGTAGTCCGATCCGCCGAGACGCCCGAGTTGCTCGGCGAGCATCGCTTCGCTCGCTGGGTGACGCTGGGCTACTTCCAAAGGCTGTGCCGACGCCACCCGGACTTGGGTACCTCGCAATGCCGTTGCCGTCACAAGGAGGTGTTCGCCCGCCTTGGCTTCCACTTCCACATCGATCGGCTGGCGACGGAGGGGATCGGCGCCGGTGTATGTCTTGCGCAGCGCGGCGTTGAGCTTGGGGTCGTCGGTTTTCCAGAGCGTTTGTCCTGGGTAGAGCGAATCGAGGTCGATCGCGCCGTGGCCGAACGCCAGCTCGACTTCGCCCGGCGAAGCTTCTCCCGTGATCCATTCGCCGTCGAGGTGAATCGTGTAGACGCGGCCCCCCTGCTCGGCGCCGGTGAGGCGGTCGCCGTCGAAGACGACGCCGTCGCCCGCCGCCAGCGGGTTCGAGAGCCGCACCATGACCCGGTCGCGCCGCACGTCGATCACCTCGCCGATGCGCACGCCGCGCTTCGCCGAGCTCGTGGCGGGGACGAGTTGCTTGTGATCGCAGCCGTGCAGCCAGCCGGGCGAGAAGCCCCGGGAGAAGGAAAGCTCCATCTCGGTCACGTCGCGTTGCGAAAACGAGACGGCGCGACCCGCGGCGGCTGCGTCAATTGCGCGGCGATAGTGACGGGTGATGTTGGCGACGTACTCGGGCGTCTTCAGGCGTCCCTCGATCTTCAAACAGCCGACGCCCGCGTCGATCAACTCGGGAACGAGTTCGAACGCCGCCAAGTCTTGGGGACTAAGCAGATACTTCTGCGCGCCGAGTTCGACATCCTTGCCATCGCAAACGAGCTCGTACGGCAGCCGGCAGGCCTGGGCGCACTGCCCGCGGTTGGCGCTGCGACCGCCGAGCGACTCGCTCGTGAGGCACTGGCCCGAGTAGGCGACGCACAGCGCGCCGTGAACAAAGGTCTCGATCTCGACCGATGTCCGATCGCGGATCTTGCGGACCTCGGCGAGCGACAGCTCACGTGCCAAGACGACGCGCTCGACGCCGAGTCGCTCGGCCGCGCGGACGGTCTCGGCGCTGGTCAGCGTCATCTGGGTGGAGGCATGGACCGGCAGGTCCGGGCAGACGGCGCGTACGAGCCGCACGAGGCCCAAGTCCTGCACGAGAACGGCGTCGACCCCGGCCTCGGCGACGGCGATAACGGCCTCTTCGATGGCCGGCAACTCGTCGCTGAAGATCAGCGTGTTGAGCGTGACGTAGCCCTTTACCCCGCGGCGGCGGAGGAAGGCCATGGTCTCGCCGAGGTCGTTTAGAGCGTGGTTGTCGGCCCGGGCCCGGGCGTTGAAGCCGTTCTGGAGGCCGAAATAGACCGCGTCGGCGCCGTTCTCGACCGCGGCGCGGACACACTCGAAGTTGCCGGCGGGGGCCAGCAACTCGGGGATTCCCGGCGGACGTCGTTCTGCGGTTGGCATTCCCGCCAGTATACCGTGGCCGGGCGGCACAAGGAGTGCTAGCCGAGAGGGGCCCCGCTCTCGCTATGCTAGAGCGGCGTCGCCCGCCAACCTTGGTCCCATCTTTTACCTGTACAACCGCTGGCCACCGCGTTCAGTTGTGAAACGACAAATCCCGCTGATGTGGCGGATGAGCCTGCCGACGCTGGTCGTCAGCGTGTTGCTGCTCGCCTTCGGCCTCGTCGCCGGCGCCTACATCTATCAGCTCAACGCGCACCTCTCTGACGAGCTCGACCGGTGGGTCGACGCCGTCTTGAGTTCGGAGGAGTTGGTGTTTGCGCTCCGTGACACCCGCAACGAGATGACGCTATACGCGCGCGGGACACCCGAGGCGCTGGAGGCAGCCCAGGCGTCCTTTGCCGAGGCGGCCCACTTGCTCCAGACGATTAAAGAACACCCGCACGACCGGCAACTGCTTGAGGTGGTGCAGCAGCGGATGGCGACGATCGAGAACCTGTTGTCGAACGCCGGGGAGATGGGTCGTGAGGAGTTTGAGGCCGGGATGGCGGTGCTCCGCGGGCCGGCGGTCGACGCAGCGGGCGACCTTCTCAACGCCAACCAAGGGACGCTCGAGGCGATCAGCTCGGAGAATGTCTTGTTCGCCCGCCGTGTCGGCACGGGGCTTGCCTTCCTGGGGCTCTGCGGGTCGGCGGCGGGTCTGATCGCGGGCTTGGGCGTTTCTCGGAGCGTTGTCCGCTCGATCGAGACGCTCGGCGGCTCGGTGCAGTCGCTCAGCGAGTCGTTGACGGAAGGGGCGAGTCCCGCCCAGCCAACCAGCGAGCTCCAGGAGTTGATCGACGTCATGAGCGAGGTCCAGGTGAAGACCGAAGGGATGGTCACCGAGTTGCAGCGATCGCGCGAAACGGCCGCGCGCGCCGATCAGCTCTCGGCGGTTGGCCAGCTCGCCTCGGGCATCGCCCACGAACTGCGCAACCCGTTGACCGCCATCAAGCTGCTCGCCGACAACTCGGCCGAGCAAGGCGAACCGATGAACGCCGCGGAAGTGGCGATGATCCGTGAAGAGGCGGCGCGGATGGAACAGATGCTGCAAACCTTCCTCGACTTCGCCCGGCCGCCGCGGCTGGTGAGGGGTCGCGTCGACGCCGTCGCCGAAGTGCTGCAAGCCGTTGATATCGTTCGGCCCCGGGCGGAACGGGTCGGTGTGACGATCGAGCACCAGGTCGATGGCGCCGTCGAGTTGCTCGCCGACAGGCAGCAGTTGCGGCAGGTGCTGCTGAACCTGATGATCAACGCCATCGACGCCCAGCCGGGGGGCGGCGAGGTCCTGGTGACAATCGGTCCCGCGGCAGACGGTGAGGCGGTCATCGAAGTCGCCGACCGCGGCGCCGGCATCGACCCGGAGATCGAGCCGCGACTTTTCGAGCCCTTCGTCAGCACCAAGGACACCGGCATCGGTCTCGGGCTGGCGGTCTCGCAGCGGATCGTCGCCTCCCACGGCGGCCGCATCGCCGCGGAGAACCGCCCCGACGGCGGCGCCGCCTTTAGCGTCCAGCTGCCAATCTACGATCGCTCAACTCCCCTGAAGCCAACGGTATGAGCACCGACCGAATTCTTGTTGTCGATGATGAAGCGAGCGTCCGCTACTCGCTCGCCAAGACGCTCACCTCCGAGGGCGTCGCCGTTGAATCGTGCGAGACCGCACGGGCGGGCATCGAACGGGTGCGGGCGGGCGGCGTCGATCTTGTGCTGCTCGACGTGCGGCTCCCCGACCTGTCGGGGATCGACGCGCTGTCGGCGATGCGGGAGATCGACCCGCGGCTGACGGTGGTTGTCATCACCGCCCACGGCACGACCGACACCGCCATCGAGGCGACCAAGCGTGGCGCCTTCGACTACCTGCTCAAGCCCTTCGACCTGCCGACCTTGCGGGCGGTCGTCCAGCGGGCCTTGGAAGCGAATCGTCTCGCCCACCGGTCCGTGGCGACCGAGGACGCCGCGGCGGGTGACGCGGCGGCTGGCGGAGTGGAGGACGATCGCCTCGTCGGACGCAGCGCCGCCATGCAAGAGGTCTTCAAGGCGATCGGGCGTGTCGCCGAGTCGGACGTCAACGTGCTGCTGCTCGGCGAGAGCGGCGCCGGCAAGGAGCTGGTCGCCCGCGCGATCTATCAGCACAGCCGGCGGGCCAACAAGCCATTCTTGGCGATCAACTGCGCCGCGATACCGGAGAACCTGCTAGAGAGCGAGCTGTTCGGCCACGAACGCGGCGCGTTCACCGGGGCCGACCGGCTGCGCGTCGGCCGGTTCGAGCAGGCCGACGGCGGCACAGTCTTCCTCGACGAGATCGGCGACATGAGCCCCGGCATCCAGGCCAAGGTGCTAAGGCTGTTGCAGGACCAGCGGTTCGAACGCGTCGGAGGCAACGAGACGATTCAGACCGATGTCCGCGTCATCGCCGCCACGAATCAGAATCTGCCCGAGCTGGTGTCCGCCGGTCGCTTCCGCCAAGACCTCTTCTACCGGCTGAACACCTATACGATCGCGTTGCCGCCTTTACGCGCCCGGCGGGACGACGTGCCGCAGTTGGTCGAGTTCTTTCTCCGTCGGCACGCCGCCGAGGTCGGCCGCCGCGTCACCGGCGTGGCGCCCGAGGCGTTGCGCCTCCTCGAAGCCTACGACTGGCCGGGCAACGTGCGCGAGCTACAGGGCGCCGTAAAGACGGCCCTCGTGAACGCGACGTCCGACGTGCTCACGCCCGATTGCCTGCCCGAAGCGATCCGCAATCTCGGCGAGACCGTCGAGCCAAGCGCCGACGGCTCGCTCGATGTGGCGCAACTAGCCCGGCAGCTGATCGCGGGCGGCACGGGCCACGTGTACCGCAAAGTCGTTCTGGCCGTGGATCGCGTCGTGCTCGACGAGGCGCTGCGGGTGACCGGCGGCAACCAAGTCGAGGCCAGCGCCTTGCTAGGCATCTCGAGAACGACGCTGCGCGCGAAGCTCGGACTGATGCGCTCGCCCTCCGGCGCCGACGTGAACCCCTAGTTCGAAGTTCGTACCCAAATTGAACCAGGTTTAAAACGAGACATGATTAGAGACTAACCACGACGGGCACGAAGAACACGACGGCCTGCTTGGCGAGGCGTCATAGCATCAAGAGGCAAACCGTCGTGTCCGTCGTGGTGCTCACTCCTTAGCATCCGCATCGCGGCACGGACTCTGAATGTGAACGAACGACTAACTCAGGACACTAGATCGCCTTGGACGCCACGATTCCGGTCGCGATCGGCTCGACGTTGTCAACGCGTTTCTTCGGTGGATCGAACACCCGGCCCAGCGGGCTGAAGAGCATCGCCGGCAGCAGCACGAGCTCGGCGACGATGCCGGCGATGAGGATCGCCAGCATCAGCAGGCCGAAGCGCTGCGTCGGGATGAACGAGCTCATGGCGAAGACCGACAAGCCAAGCCCGTTGACAAGCCCCGCTTGCAACGTCGGTGCGGCCGAGCGCTCGTAGGCGGAGACGATCGCCTCGTTGCGGCAGCCGAGTCTCTCGACATCGTCGCGGTACCAAGCGAGGAAGTGGATCGTGTCGTCCACCGCGACGCCTAGCGCGATGCTGGCGGCCATCATCGAACCGATATCGACCGCCATGCCGGCCCACGCCATCCCGCCAAAGACAACGAGCACTGGGAGCACGTTGGGGAGCATCACGACAATGCCGCCCAGGAAACTGCGGCAGACAAAGATCATCAACGGCAAGATCGTGCCGAACGACCACCAAGTGCTTTCGATCAGGCTATTGAGCAACTCCCGCTGCGCCTTGTAAACGATCGGTAAGACACCGGTGTAGACGACACGGACGGGACCGTCAGCGGACTCCGCGGACATCGGTTTGACGGCCGGTCCCAAGGCGCGCAACGACTCCAGGTCGGCGGCCGAAGCGCCGTAGGCGAGGACGTAGTCTTGTTCCTTCAGCGCGTTCCGCTCGCTCTCGGTTGCTTGGCTTAGCGGATGATCGAGCACCGCCACGCGCAACCCGCGGTCGCGCAGCAGGCCGCCCGCCGTCCGTACGTCGTCGGTGACGCCCCCGCGCGCATAAATCGCCACCTTGGGAACGCGGGGGGCTTCACCTTCGAACTTCGAGATATCGGCGAGCGTCTCGACTCCTGCATCGTACCCTGCGATCACGGGGGCGACCACCTTGCGGATGTCGCCAACGACTTCGTCGCGGTCCTCGGCATGAAACGCCGCGCAGCGGACCGTGATCCGCCAGAGTTCTTCCCCTGTCTCCGCATCCTTGCGCAAGAAGCCGGTCTTCTCGAGCCGCGGCCAAGCCTTGATCAGCTCTTCATTAATTGCGTAGCGCTGCCCCGACCGGCCGAGCCCTGACGTGTCCTCGGGGGTCTGCGCGAAGGTCGCCGCTGACATCGTAGCGCCGACGAGTCCCTCGCCGTCGGCGCCGAGACGCTGCCGTACGGTGGTCTCGATCCGCCGCACCAACTCGAGCCGCTCGAGCATCGTGAACGAGGACGCCACCGTGCGCGGCGTCGCCGTCTCGGGGAGCGACTCCCGCAGCGCCGAGCCAGGGAATCGCACCACGAGCTCCGCCGGCACCAGCTTGCCGAGGTGGTCCTCGAACCAGCGGTAGTCCTGGAGCAGTTGCGCGTCGGGGCTGAAGAGCTTTAGCAGGTCGATCGAGGTCGTGGTTCTCGGCAGCCCGAGCGCCAGCGCGATGATCACAGCGATCGAAGCGAAGAGCACTTTGCCGTAGTGGCGCTCCACAGCCATCGCGTAGCGACGCCAGAAGGGGCTCTGGCGCGGCTCGTTATCGACTTGTGAGCCCTTGGGGCGCCACGGCCACAGCGTCAGCATCGCCGGCAGAAAGCTGAACAGCACCACCAGCGACATCATCACGCCGATCGCCGAGTAGAGGCCGAAGCGGCGGATGGGCGTGATATCGCTGGCAAGGAGTGACAGCAACCCGACAGACGTCGTGACGTTGCACAACAACGACGGTCGCCAGGCGTGCCAGAACGCTTCGGAAGCGGCGTGCTCGACGCCCTCGCTGATCGCGATCGTCTTGTAGTAGTTGAGGTAGTGCAGCGACCCCGACACGGCGAGCACGTAGATGAGCGCCGGCATCGACATCATAATCGCGTCCATCGACCCGCCGGTGAGCGGCACCATCGCCAGCGACACCGCGCTGCTGCCGAGGCCGACGATGAACACCAGCGCCGTCATCCGTAGGCTGCGTAGCGACCACCACGCCAGGCCGATGCCGAGGCTGCTGGAGAGCACCGCCAGATTGGCCAGCGTCTTCTGCCCCTCTTCGTCGATCGCGACGTTGTCGATCGGCGGTCCGCCCAGATGCACCTCAGCCGGGTCGAGGCCCGCCCCCTGGATCGCGGCGAACAGCGGCGAGAGCGGCGACTCGGGCTGGATGAGTGTCGCCGGTCGCGGGGGCGCGATAACTTCTTTCATGTGGTCGACGGCCTCATCGCTGAGGACCGCCATCACGCATGTCTGCTTGCCGTCAACGCCGACGAGCGTCCCCGCCAACCGCTCGCGCGCGATCGGCTCGGGGATATCAGCGGCCGCCATCTCTTCGAGCGTCTTGCGGCCGTTCGTCACGCTCTGGAAGCAGGGCGCCTCGTTCGGCGGGAGCGAGGCGACCTGCAGCGCCGCGGTGAGCTTGGCGATGCGCGGGTCGTCCTCCGCCGGCGTGTCACCGAGTGTACAGCCCTCCCAGCTGATGACCACAAACTGGTCAGCGACAAAGCGGTGACGGAACCACCCGAGCTCTTGCGTCTCTTGGTAAGTGGTCGGCAGCCAGTCCTCGACCCGGTTTTGATGCCCGCGGATGGCTTGCTGAGCGAGTCGTCCGACAAAGGGGTAGGCGGTTACGAGGGCAACGACGACAAGCAGAGCAAGCCTGCGATCAGCCGTCAGTTTATTAAGGTTCATACCCTAGGAGATCGGTAGATTGCGGAAGTCGCTAAACATGAGAGCAGCGGACGATGCGATTGCTGCTTCGGCATGAGGCGGGCTATTCCACGAAACATAAACAAGCATTGGACACACAATTGTCAAAGGAGGGAATGGGTTCTCAGCACGACGAGAGCCAAGGTGTAAGAGTGAAGGTCCGCAGCTGTACACAATCTGACCGGCGAAATAAGAAATCCGCCAATGAATTACATCGAGGAGGCTACACGCAGACCTAGCGCCTGGGTTGCTCTGGTAAAATGCCGTGGCGTACGCGGCCTGCTTACGCCTATCGCGGCGATGAGAGATGATGGCTCAAACTTTGGAGCCGATGCGAGATGGCTAATGGCCGGCTGCAGACAAATCCACTGCTACTGGCTGATTGCCGTCGAGTCGGTTGCCGAGGTCACGGTGGACCCGCCAGTCGATGTCGTAGGACATTTCTCGCACGCTGCCGTCGCAGAAGGCGACGCTCCAGGCGGCGGGGTGAGCCGAGCCAAAGCGGCCGTGATGTTCCTCAAGCCCTTGCGCCGAGTCGGGCGCAGGGGACGCCTCGACGAGCTCGCCGCCGACGAGTCGGGCAGTCTTGCGGTAGTTGTCGTTGTTGAAGCCGGTGCACCAGGTCTCGTTGTCGCCGCTGTCAAAGCCCGTGAGGTATTCCGCCTGGGAGATGTTACGTTCACCGAGCAGATAAGTGTGCGACAGTCCGTCCGACACTTGGCGGAGGGCGACTTGGCTCCGCTCGAAGGCGATTCCCGTCATGGCAAAGGAACCGGGCACCCTCTTGGTCACGGCCGGTTGCTCGCCGCCCCAGAAGCTGTTCGTCGTCCAGTAGTCCGCCTCTTGGTAGCTGCGCGGGCCTCGGCCGAGTTCCTGCTGGGGCCATTCGTTGTAGACGTGGCCCGAGTTGATCGCGTAGTCGCTGCGGCCGGCGGTTGGCGGCGTGATGGCGTTGAAGAAGCCGTTGGCGCCGCCTGAGTTGTTTGACATCGGGTAGGCGGTGTTCGCGCGGCGCGACGGGCAGTTGATGATTCGTAGGGGCGTTTGCACGATCGTCATGGCGCCGAGCCGTTGTTGCCGTGTCAACACATACGGGTCGCCATCGGTCGTACCGTCGTAGAGGGGATACTCTTCGACGTAAGGCAGGAGGTTGAAGATCCAGCCCCCGGGCTGGTCCTTGCCGAAGCCTCGGTCGGCGTCGCCCACCCAGTACCAACCCCACCCGCCTGTCGGGAAATGGCCGTGGACATCGTGGTGCCCGACGCAGGCGAGCGCCAACTGCTTGAGGTTGCTCTTGCACTCGATCCGGCGGGCCGACTCGCGAGCGCATTGGATCGCGGGGCTCGTGATGGCCACCAACAGCGACACGATCGAGATCGTCACCAGCAGCTCGACGACCGTGAACCCGATCGAACGGTGGGGCCTCAACCAACGCTGACAGCGGCGGTTTGCCATGACGGAAAACGATCAGGAGAAGAAGAGAGGAACTGCCCTCAGCATAGCCCTGCCGCCCGCCACGTGCGAGCACCAAGGGTGTCGTGTCGATATTTCCGCTAGGCCAAGCATTGCCGCCTTCGCTCACGAACCTGGGGGGATCCTGTAGCGCTCCGCCAGGTAGCCGTTCAATGCCGCCATCGCCTCGCTGTCCAGCGCGGCGTCATAGATCAGAACCTCGTAGATGTTGCCGAAGAACGCCGCCGCAAGGTTGAGATCGGGGTGCCTGCCGATGTAGCGTTGGCCCGGCTGCTTAAAGCCGATGGGCGCGTCCGATTGACCTTGGCTAACGCCGTTGTTCCAGAGTTCGGAACGCCCCGCGACGGCGTCGTAGGTGTATGCGACCACCGTCACCCCCGAGGCCTCCACCGGGGCGCTGCGCACTACGCCCACGTTGCCATCGCTCCCCGGCCCGGGCCACACCCAGCCGTGGGTGGAGCGGTCACCGAAAACGGCGACTTCGAGCGACGGAGCGGTGGGGTACTTGAGGAGGATGCCGCCCTGGTGGTCGGTCGCGAAGTTCGCCGGGCCCGCCGCATAGACGACGAAGACCGTTTGTCGGTCGCTGGTGTCCATTGGCGCCGTCTCGAGGTAGGTGGACCAACCGTTGAAACGCAGCGCGCGGCGGTCGGCGTCGTCTTCGACGAGCAGTGGGCAACGGCCCTCCTCGAACTGCCAAGCGTCGTCGGGGAACTCGTTGTCGCCAACCAGAACGTCACGCCAGCTGGAAACGGGCTGGTTGAGCGTGATGTTGGAAACGAGGTCAGCGGCGTACCAGACGCCTAAGTCTTTCACTACCGGCAAGGGCGGCAGCGACTCCGAAGTGATCGCCGGCCCGAGCCTCCGGACGAAGTCAGCAGTCCGCGCGGCGAAACGCTGTGGCTTGTCGCTGGTCGAGCCGAAGCGAACCGCTTGGTTCTGCTGGGCGTGCACCAATTCTGTTGACGCGTTCTTCAAGCGTGATCGAGCCACGACGTCGCCGTCGAAGACATGCACCTCGGTGTCGCCAAGGTCATCGACCGAGACGCCGAACTGCGTGCCGAGATCGACCACTTCGGAGGTGGGCGTGAAGATCGTGAAGCCCCGCGCGGCGCGCGGCACCGCGGCGGCGATCCTGCCGTGATCGAGGGTCGTCTCGATCGTCGATCCCGCCTCGAACTTCGCGGGCCCCTCGATGGTCACCTTGGCGCCGGTGGTGAGCAGCAGCTCGACGACCCCACTGGTGAGGCTGATCATCCGCCCTTGCAGCACCGTCTCGCCGAACCGCAGTGCCTGTTCGTCGCTCTCCCACTCGACTCCATCAAGACCCGAGACGCGGCCGACAACTTGTTTCGCAGGGGGCGACGACGAACCGTCGCTCTGCGCTGGCGACCGGCCATCGGCGGTTTCGACCTGGGCGATATCGACGACGGCGAGCGAATGCAACCGGTCGATCTCCTTCAGTGCCCGCAGGTGCAGCACGGAGAGCCCTACCAACAGCACGGCCGCCGCGGCCGCGACGACGGCGCCACGGTTTTCATAGAAGAAGCCCAGCCAAGAGCCCGGCGTCTTCCGCCGGGCGGGCGTCGTTCGGAGATGCGGCGCCGACAAGGACTCGACCAAGCCCTTCACCTGCCGTGCCGGCAGGATCAGCTCGGCGATCAGCGAGTCATCGACGAGATACCTGCAAGCACGCGTGCGGAACTCGGCGTTCTGCC
Source organism: Botrimarina mediterranea (assembly GCF_007753265.1). Classification (NCBI taxonomy): domain Bacteria; kingdom Pseudomonadati; phylum Planctomycetota; class Planctomycetia; order Pirellulales; family Lacipirellulaceae; genus Botrimarina; species Botrimarina mediterranea. The sequence goes on along the minus strand of NZ_CP036349.1, from coordinate 3,212,948 downwards.
GCAGCTCATCGCTGAGCCGGGTCAACTCGTCTTCGGTCGCCAGCCCCTCGAGGGCATCGGCGAGAATCTCGTCGAGGTCGCGGTGATGGGCTGATGCGTCGGACATCCGGTACAAACCAACAAGCAAAAGCTTTAAGCAGGGGTTTCGCGGGACTCAGCGGCTAAGCGACGTTCGACGCATGCCTCGAGTGACCGTCTCACCCGGGCGAACGCGCTCTTCACGGCGCTCTCCGTTTGTCGCAACTTCTCGGCGATCTGTTGCAGCGTGAACTCCGACTCATAGCGTAATTGAATCAGCCGCCGACTCTTGGCGGGGAGGTCGCCGAGGCAGTGGCGGAGGGCGTATTGTCGCTCGGTCGGGTCGGCGACCTCTTCTTGGACCGTTTGTAGCATCAGCATCGCCACGTCCTCCGAGAAGACGTGGCGGTCACGCCCGCGTTCACGGTAGTACGACCGGATCTCGTATTTAGCGATCGTGATCGCCCACGGCATGAACGGCGCGCCGGGTCGGAAGCTGGCGGCGTTCTTCCAGAGAACAAGGTTGGTGCGCTGCAGGATGTCGTGGGCGTCGGTGCGGTTACCGATGGTCGCAAGAATATACGCTCGCAGGTTGGTTTGGCTGCCGGTGAGCTCGGTGACAAACGTATCGAGTTCGTCGCCCATCGTCGGTTCGACCAGCCTTGCGTCGGTTGGGGTAATAGAATCCACGAATCGACAAATTGGCCGAGAATCCCGGTTCGGTTGGGGCGTCTCGTTGGCGAGTTGAATGACGAGTTGTTTGACAAGGCCGCCAAGTGTGACTCGCCCCAAAGGGATTGTCCACTTGCCGCGTTCAGGTGTCGAGAATTCTCTGCAGAAGCCGTCGTTTCTTCGCGGAGGGGCGAATCGGCGATTCTTGCAGATTTTTCTGCGACCCTCGCCGTCGTTAGCGCCCATGTCTGGTAAGAGCGGCCGCGGCCCCTGCGCTCGGCAGGCTCTCGCGGCGTCCGCCGCGCCTTGTCTCAGCACTCTTCAACGTCACACAAGCCGCCGGTGAGGTCGTTATCAAGCACGGCCTCGTGCCGTGCCGGCTTCTGCAAGCAGCCATTGGTATGCAGCGTCCAACAGCATCTCGAGTCCGTCCCGATGCAGCGGCCAGCGGCTTTACGTTGGTCGAGTTGCTGGTGGTGATCGCCATCATTGGGATACTGGTCGCCCTGTTGCTCCCGGCTGTTCAAGCGGCCCGCGAAGCGGCGCGGCGCAACCAGTGCAAGAGCCAGCTCAAGCAGCTCGCTCTCGGCTCGATCAATCACCACGATGTGCACAGCCATTTCCAGACCGGCGGATGGGGGTGGGCGTACATCGGCGATCCCGACTGGGGATTCGGCAAGGATCAGCCGGGCGGGTGGGTCTTCAACACGCTCCCGTTCATCGAGGAGCAAGCGCTACGTGACAGCAGCGGCGACGGCCAACGGACCGACGCCTCGGGCCGCCGTCCCGACAGGACCCAACTCGAAATGGCTCGGGCGGTCGTGCAGACTCCGGTAAAGCTCACCAACTGCCCGAGCCGTCGCCCCGCGATCCCGTACAAGCGATGGGGCGGCACATTGAAGAACGCGCTGACGCCCGAAGAGTCGATCAAGATGGACTACGCGATCAACGCCGGGCACGTCTTTGTCGAATGGCCCGACAACACGATCTACGAGGGGCCCGCGGATTACTCCGCAGCCGCCCGCGCCCAGTTCTATGAACGGGCGGATAACCTCCTCAACACAACCAATGCCGCCGATGGCACGGCGGCCTACTCCGGGGTCTCCTTCGGCCGAAGCGAGGTCGGCATCCGGCAGATCACCGACGGAACATCGCACACCTACCTGATTGGTGAGAAATACGTCCCCGCGAACAACTACGACGCGACCACCGACTGGGCCGGCGACAATGAGACTTGGTGCACCGGCTTCAACAACGACAACTTCCGCGCGACGGCCACTAACAACGGGGCCGACGCGCTGGTGCCGATCCCGGATTCCGATCTCACGTCCCCCCAATCCCCCAACCGGTTCGGCTCGGCCCATTCCAGCGTGTGGCTGGTCGCGATGTGCGATGGGAGCGTTCACGCAATGAGTTACGACCTCGATTGGCAGATTCATCGCGACCTCGGAAACCGCGCCGACGGCAACGTCGCCTCGGTCAACAACTGAGCGCGACGCCGCCCCCTACTCGAAAGACTCATCCCGCTTGCTGATGAGGCAGACGTCGCTCTTCCTCACAGCACTAGCGCTGACCCACAAGACGGAGCATCTCGATGTCGACGCCATCGTCCCCTCTCGGCTGGCGCCCGCGGCTCTTTATGGCGGCCGCCCTGTCGCTGTTTGTCGCCGAGGCGCAGGCCTTCGATGTTTTCTGGACCGCGGGCAATAGCTCTTGGATGGGGGACAACAACTGGGACACGCTCGCGGTTCCCGATGAGTTCTATGAAGACGTTGCGATCATCAACAACGGCGGCGTCGCGACGCTTAACACGACGGCGCCGGACGCGGCCGGCCTCGTCTTGGGACAGAGCGCGGGGGAATCGGGCTCGCTGGTGATCCAGCCGGGGGGCTCGCTCAACCTGATCGAGAAAGTCGCCGCGCCGGCGCTCGTCCCGCCGGTCGGCGTGGCGAACATCGGGCTCGACGGCAGGGGCACGCTCCGAGTCCAGAGCGGCGGCGCGTTCTCGACGACGTCCCTCGACGTCAATGCCGGCAGCACCGTGGAGATCGGCGGGGGCGCGGGGGTGGCCTCCGTCGTCTCTACCGACTCGATGTACCTCAACGGCTTCACGATCACGCACGGCCCGGGGCATGTCTTCTCGGCGGACGGGTTCATCGACTTCGAAGGCAGCAGTCAGTACATCGTCGATCTGCAAGCCGACACCCACACGACGCTCACAACGCCGGGGGGGATCAACAACTTGCAGGGCTTGCTCTCGATTCAAACGTCGGCCGGCTACACGCCCACGGCGGGGGATTCGTGGACGATTCTCGACGGCGGCGCGATCACCGGCGCGGGGTTCGTTGTCGATACGGCGCTCTCGCCCGTCCCGGCGGGGCACGCTTACCGCACCCGGGTCAGCGATGGCGGCAACGGCAAAGTTCTCGAACTCTCCTACGACCGTTACGCCTCGCTCGAGGTCAACACGAACACCGGCGCCGTCACGATGATGAATGCGAGCGGGACCCCGATCGACATCATCGGCTACTCGGTTCTGTCAGACAGCGGTGGGCTCAACCCGGCCGGTTGGACGAGTATGACCGAGCAATCGGTCGCCGGCTGGGAAGAGACGGCGCCGTCTCCGCAGTCGCTCAGTGAATTGAACTCGCAAGGCTCGCTAGCCCTCACCGGCACGGCGATCCAGCTGGGCAACGTCTATGTCTCGCCGCAGGAGTTTGGCGCCGCCCCGAATGAGGTGACGTTCGAATACGCGGTGGACGGCGCGACAACGGCTGTGCAGGGTCTGGTCGAATACACCGGCACGGCCGCCGCCAACAACCTCCTGCTCACAGTTGACCCCGTCACGGGCGACGCGCAGCTGCAGAACGGCTCGCGGTTCACCATCGACCTAGTCGGTTACTCGATACTCTCGGACTTCGGTTCGCTCGACGGCGACAATTGGACAAGCCTCGAATCGCAGGCCGTCGGCGATTGGGACGAGGCCGCGCCCGCAGCCAACGCCAGCTTCGCGTTGTCCGAACTCGTGCCAGACGGCGTGGCGACGCTCTTCCCGGGTCAGGCGTTCTCGCTTGGGCAGATGTTCTCGCTCGACGGGGTCCGTGATCTCGAGTTGGAGTTCCTCCTTATGGTCGATGGCGTCGAAGAGGTACGCACCGGGGTCGTCGAGTACGGGCCGATCCCCGAAATCGTCAGCGTCCCCGGCGACTACAACAACGACGGCGTCGTCAACGCCGCGGACTACACCGTCTGGCGGGACAACCTCGGCCCCGGCAGTCTGCCGAACGAAGGCGGCATCAGCCCCGGCGTGGTGGACCAAGCCGACTACGACTTTTGGGCGAGCCGCTATGGCGCAACCGCGGCCACATCGACGTCTAGCGCCGAGGCCGTCCCCGAGCCGACGGGCCTTGTGCTGCTGCTGGCCGGCGCCCTTGGACGGGCGACTGGCCAACGCCGACGCTAGGGGGACCAAGCTAGTTGAGGGCTTCACGACGGACGAGAGAAAGGCGCCGCGATATCCGACCCATGAGATTCCACACCACCGAGAGCGAACTAATGAAACGTTACCGACACGTCTTGGCAGGAGCGGCTGTCTTGATCGGACTGGGGATGGCGAGCGCCTCCGCCGTTGCTGCGAGCATCCCCGTGTTCAACCACAGCTTCGAAGACCCCGACGTTGGCGGCTCATTCGCCGCTGGCGTGCCGACCGGTTGGACCGACGCCTCCTCCGGCAACCCATTCATCGAGAACAGCGCGGCGGTGGGATTCACCGGCGGTGAGGGTCTGCAATACTTCGGCTTCGAGGGTGGCGAGGTGCATCAAGACCTCGGCGTGGCTTTCGCCCCCAACACGACCTATACCGTGGACGTCGCCTCTGCCCACCGCGAAACCTTCACCCACAGCACCCTGGAGTTCGGGCTGTACGACAGCAACGCGATCGGCGTCGACCTCGCCACGCCGGGCTTCGCCGATATCCAGGGCGTCTGGGACGGCAGCGGCAACCCGGACGGCGACAACCTTTGGAACACGCTGCGAGACGCTTCGCTCCTCGCTGCCATCGGGTCCGGCGCGCTCGGCGACGTGTACACCTTCACGACGGGTCCCGTCGTCCCCAGCGGCAATGTCGCGGTCTTCCTCCGTGTCCTCGGCGACAGCGGCAACCGTGTGAACATCGACAACGTTCGTGTCACGGCAATCGCGATCCCCGAGCCGAGCGGGGCGATGATCGCTTTCGCCGCTTCGCTTGTTACGACCTTACTCAACCGACGCTAACCAAGAGCACTCGCCGGCGAATCGCGGGAGCGACGCGCCGGTGGGCCTCGCTTGTCGCAAGTCCAACTAGGGAGAAACTTTCCATGACCCGTTCGACGAGTCATTCGCATCCATCCGCGAGCCACGGCGCCGCGGCCCTGGCGTGCCTGCTGCTGCTCGGGGCGTCGGCATCGGCGGTCTCGATACCGATTGTCAACCACAGCTTCGAGGGCCCCGACGCCGCCGGTGGGTACCTGCTGGAGACCCCGACCGGCTGGACCAGCCTCGACTCGAACAACGAGTTCGTCGAGTCGATCACCGGCGTCGGCATGTCGGGAGGGGACGGCCTGCAGTATCTCGGTGTGGAGAACGGCACGCTTTACCAAGACCTGGGAGTGTCGTTTCAGCCTGGGATGACTTACCGGGTTGATCTCGCCAGCGCACACCGTGAGGGCTTCACCCACGGTGAGGTAGAGTTCGGCGTCTTTTCCAGCGACGCCATCGGGACGGACCTCGGAACCGCGGGCTTCATGGACATCCAAGGTGTCTGGGACGGTTCGGGGAATCCGGACGGCGACAACCTGTGGAACGTCTTCCGCGACGCCAGCGCCTTGAATCAGATCGGCTCCGGCGCCTTGGGGCGTGTCTCGACCTTCACCGTTGGCGGCACGGCGCCGACCGGCAACATCGTCGTGTTCATCCGGAACTCCACGGGCGCGGCCCGAGTTAATGTTGATAACATCCGCTTGGAGGAGATCTCCGGCATCGTCCTCGGCGACGTCAACGGCGACGGCAACGTGCTCCTCGATGATTACGCCATTATCCGTGACAACTTCCGCATGAATGTCGCTACGCGTAATCTTGGCGACCTCAGCGGCGACGGCGAGGTTGATTTCACCGACTTCCTCGAGTGGAGAAACAACTCCGAGTTCGGCGGCCTCTCGATGGCCCAGCTCAATGCGATGCTGCAAAGCGTGCCCGAGCCGACGAGCGCCCTGCTGGTGTCGGCCGGCGTGCTCGGCGCCGCGACGCGGCGCCGCCGGTCGTAAACGGACCGCGCTAGTAACTGTCGATCGACAACCGTGAAGAGGGCGTTATGAGGTTCAGGAAGCACCGAGGGCTTCTAGCGGCGCGGACGCTGGGCGCCGAGCGGCTCGAAGATCGGCGGCTGTTGGCGAACGTACCGGCGGGGTTCACTGAAACCGTCTTGGCGGCGGAGCTGACCAGCCCCACCACGCTCGACATCGACGAGAGCGGGCGGGTTTGGGTCGCCTATCAAGACGGTCGGATCGAGGTCCTCGAACCCGGCGCAAGCGAGCCGGTCTTCGCCCATCAACTCGACGCCGACGGCTCGGCCGAACATGGCCTGCAGGGCCTCGAGCTCGATCCCGACTTCGAGAACAACCATTACGTCTACGTCTACTACACCGCCAACACGCCCGAGCCCCATAACCGGCTGAGTCGCCTAACGGTCGATCCCACGACCGAGAACACCATCCTGCCGGGGAGCGAAGTCCCGCTCCTCGAGCTGCCACCCCTCTCCGAGTATGGCAATCCGCCGTGGCACATCGGCGGCTCGGTGGTCTTCGACGCCGAGGGCCATCTCTACGTGCAGATCGGCGAGTCGCAGCAGTCCGCCCAGTCGCAAGACCTTGAGTCGCCGCTCGGCAAGGTCTTCCGTCTCCACTCGGACGGCTCGATACCGACCGACAACCCGTACTACAACGCGGCCGACGGCGTCACGTGGCGGGACTATATCTGGGCGTCGGGATTGCGAAATCCTTTCGCCGGCGACCTCGATCCGCTGACCGGTCGTTACCTGATCGCCGATGTCGGCGCGGGCAGCTGGGAAGAGATCAACGACGCCACCCAACCGGGGCTCAACTTCGGGTGGCCCACGACCGAGGGACCCTTCAACGACGGCCAGTTCCCCGACTTCACCGAGCCGCTCTATGGCTACCCCCACACGCTAGGCTGCGCGATCACCGGCGTCGCGTTCACTCAGCCCGGCGCCAACGCGTTCCCCGAGTCGTACCAGGGGAAGGTCTTCTTCGCGGAGTTCTGCAGCGGCCAGCTGTTGCTCATCGACCCCGCGAACCCACCCGCCGCCGGCGAGGCGACGGTCTTCGCGAAGGGCGCCGACTTCCCGATGAACATCGAGTTCGGTCCCGACGGCTCGCTGTACTACATCTCGCGCGGCGCCGGCGCGGGGGGCGCGCCGGGCATCGGCTCGGGGTCGGTCCGCAAGATCGCGTACGCCGCCGACGTCGGCCCGTCGATCGTCGTCGATCCCAGCGATCAACTGGCCTCGGTGGGGTACTCGACGCAGATGACCGTCAGCGCCGCCGGCACGTCGCCGCTGGCGTATCAATGGCAGGTCTCGAGCGGTGGCCCTTACGTCGATGTCCCCGGCGCGAACTCCGCCACGCTCAACCTCAATAGCGTCCAGCTTGCCGATTCGGGGAAGACTTACCGCGCCGTAGTGACGAACGCCCTCGGCAGCGCCATCAGCGCGGCGGCGACGCTGACGGTCACCAGCGACACGCCCCCCACGCCCCACATCGTGCTCCCCACCGAAGGCGCTGCCTACGCCGCGGGCGACATCATCACGTTCAGCGGCTTCGCCAGCGACGCGGAGGACGGGACGCTCGCCGACTCCCAGCTCACTTGGCGCGTCGATTTCCATCACAACGTCCACTCGCATCCCTTCATCCCGCCGACGACGGGCGTCTCCGGCGGCGAGTTCCAAGTCCCCACCGCGACCGAAACCGATGACAATGTCTGGTACCGCATCAATCTAACGGTCACCGACTCTGCGGGGCTAACGTCGTCGACGTTCGTCGATGTGCTGCCGCATAAGTCGGAGTTTGTCGTCCAGACCAACCTCCCCGGCGGCGCCGGGACCCTGACCATCGATGGCAAAGAGATCGACGGGCCCTTCACCGACAGGGGCGTTGAGAACGTCGAGCGGACCCTCAAGGCGCCGTTGACGCAGTCGCTCGGCGACGGGACCGCTTACTTCGTGCAGTGGCTCGACGGCGTTACGAACAACGAGCGGACCATCTTCACGCCAGAGGACGACACGGCCTACGTCGCCCTGTACCGCACCTACGATGAGGACTTCGTCTACCTGAGCGATCTGGCGCCGGCGGAGACGCCGGTGAATGGCTGGGGGCCTGTCGAGTTCGACTCAAGCAATGGAGAGGACGACGCTGGCGACGGACGGTCGATCCGCCTCAATGGCGTGGTCTACCCCAAGGGGCTCGGCGTCCATGCCAACTCGGAGATCACCTACGCGCTCGACGGCCAGTACGCACGCTTCGTCTCGGACATCGGCGTCGATGACGAGGTGGGCGGCGGCACGGTCGTCTTCCGTGTGCTGGTCGATGGGGTCGAGGTCTACAACAGCGGCACAATGACCGGCGCGTCGCCCACCCAGGCCGTCGATGTCAGCGTCGTGGGCGCGAGCGAGCTCAAGCTGATCGTCGACGACAACCGGGACGGCAACGGCGAGGACCACGCCGACTGGGCCGGCGCCCGGCTGACGCAGGTCTCGGCCGAGCCGTTAGTGAACATCAACTTCCAAGTTGCCGGGGTCGCGGCCCCCGGCGGCTACTTGGCCGACACGGGCCTGCCTTACGCCGATCACGGCGCCGGCTGGAGTTATGGCTGGTCCTCCGACCACACCGACGTCAGCCGCGACCGCGACGCGAACACGGACCCGCTGCTCGACACCCTGGTCCACTTCCACGCCGGCGGCGTCTGGGAGATCGAGGTTCCCAACGGCGAGTACTTGGTGACCGCCAGCGTCGGCGACGCCGGCTTCCCCAGCAATCACACATTGAACGTCGAGGGAACGGGCTACTGGGCGGGCCAGCCGCTCGACGCCAACGAGTTCGCCGAGACGACGCGCCTCGTCGTGGTGAATGACGGCCGGCTCACGCTCGACGCCGGCGCCGCCGCCGACAAGGAGACCCGGATCAACTTCCTGGAGATCGCTGCGGTGCTCGACTCGGGGCGTTTGCTCCCGTTCACCACGAGCGACGTCGATCTCAACGGCAGGCTCGATCTGAACGACGTCGCCGCGTTCGGCGCGGGGTGGGGCGCGGACGGGTCGTTGTTGTCGCTCAAAGAGCGCGTCAGCTACGGTGACGTCGACTTCGATGGCGACACCGACGTCGACGATTGGAACCTCTTCAACGCGCGCTGGCTGGCGGAGAACAACGCGCCGCTCAGCTTCGCAGCGGTGATCGATCCTCTCGCCGGCGACTACGACCGCAGCGGCGCGGTCACCCGGGCGGACCACGCCGTGTGGCGGGCTTCCTACGGCGCCGCGGGTCAGAACGCGGCCGACGGCAACGGCGACGGCGTCGTCAACGCGGCGGACTACACCGTATGGCGCGACCATCTCGGCGATGCGAACGGCCAACCGCCGGTGCTTGATGCGCTCGTGCTGATGATCGACCCCTCGACGGGCGACGCCCGGCTGTGGAACGGCGCCGGGGCGCCGCTGTCGCTGATTGGGTACAGCCTCCTCTCGGCCAACGCCTCGTTGCTTCCCGGCAACGGCGCCTGGAACAGTCTCGGCGACCAATCCATCGCCGGCTGGGAGGAGGCGGCGCCGACCGCGTCGGCCCTCTCCGAACTCAACGCCGCCGGCGCGACTGTGTTGCTGCCCGGCGAGTCGCTGGCCCTCGGCGCGCCCTTCGACCTCTCCGCGCCCCACAGCGGCCTGACGCTCGAGTACGTTGTCGAGGGAGCCGACCAGGTTCTTCTGGGGTTCGCTGTCTTCACCATGGATGACCCAGCAATTCCACTAGCACCTGCCCTAAAGCAGGCGATAGCGATTGACAGAGTTCTGTCCGTCGATGGCGGTTTTGAGGCCCTAGCAATCGAGCCCGCGATGGGTTCACTCCTACTCGCAGAGATGTCTGGTACGCAGCGGAAGCAGTTTCAGCCAATGCCGCTGCGCCCTCGCTTAAATGAGAACGGTGGCTCCCTTGCGATCGCCCTACAGTTGGCGTTCCTGATGAACCAACGTACGGACGTGAGTGATCATGAGGAAGCCTTCGCCCTGCTGGGTAACGACAGTAACGATGCCGAGGAGATGCCTGTGTCCAACCCCGACGGACTAGAGCCTCTTGCGTCAATGTCCCGTGCCAGCACGGGATCGCGTTGAGGACCTCCCGACGGTCCACCGGCGGCCGGCCCCGCCTCGACCTCACCGGCAGCAACTGCCAGATCACTCGCTGATGCCCGCTCGTCAAATCGCTGGATACTCCTCCCGCTTCAACAACTCGGCTCCGTCTTCCTTGACCTGAGAAACAAGAAGGCGGAGTCGTAGCGGCCCTTAAACCTCTTAGGCAATTTGAAGACACGTCCTAAGGCCCCGCGGCTAATAAGCGCTATAGCGTACTTTATTTTGCCGTAGCGTCTCGCGCGGAGACGCCGAGGGTAGGCAGCGAAGACTCACGCCAAGCCGCCAAGGCGCAAAGACAAAGTCGTTGAGAAATGGGCATAGCCGCAAACGATCGCAGAGCAACGCGTTCTTTGCGGCTTAGCGCCTTTGCGTGAGTCTTGGAAAGCATCCAACTCTGCGTCTCTGCGCGAGACTTCCGCACGTTGCTCCGTGGATCAGAGCGAGGCTAGAAACGCTACGGCCAAGTGAAGCACGCTCTAGCCACCAAGATCAGCCGGCACGCCTTAGCGTCCGGTTCTTCGACTTACGATGATGGAAAATGCAAAATGCTCTCGCGCCCACAACTCAGGCTCTCTCTGAGGTGCCGCTACGCGATGACGTAGCCCGTTCTTGGACGATCAATTGGCGACCGCGGAGCCCCCCCGCCGGGGGCCCTTCCAGGAGGCTCTAGGAGCCCGTCTATCGCATCGGACGGCGACCCCTGGGTAAACCCTAAGCGAGGCGCCAAGACGCGTCAGATGGCCCCCTGTGAGGATTCTGGACACATGATCACTCCACCACCGATGTATAGGCGTCAAAGCAGGGCGAAACAGGGACGTTGACGCCTCCATCGAGGTGGGTGACGCCCGATGGTTAGGACGGGGAATCGATCGCTAGTTTCGCCAGATAGATCGACGCCTTCCCTTCATGGCTCGAGTAGTAAGAGACCCGCAGCACGCCGTCGCGGAAGTCGAGCCCGGGGTAGCTGCAGTCTCCACCGGAAGGGAGCACGGCCAGCGTTTCGACGGCGCCCGCTTCGACGTCGAGACTGAGGACGGCTGTCTTTGGCTGGCCGTTTTCAAAGATGCGTCCCGCGGCGAGCCACTCTCCGGACGGCAGTTGCAAGAGGCTGGGGCCGCCAATGAATCGCTCGAGGCTTTTCCATTCCCAGCGCTGGTAGGGAGGCGTGGAGACGCCGAGGTAGGCGGCGTCTTGATCGCCATCGCTCCGTTGCAAGCAGTAGGCCGCGCCCTGTGCGTCGAATCGGATGCGGGCCTCATTGGGGTAGGAGGTCTTTGCAAAGAACTCCTCGACATGGGTTTCGAACTGACGACCGTCGGTTGTGCGGACCAACGACGTGGCTTTCGTCCCCTCCGGGGCCGCGTAACTGACCCCCCAGGCGACGCCGTTACGCCAGGCAAGGTCCCAAACCCAACGCCCGGGCTCAACGACCATCTCCGGCGAAGTCCACTCGACGCCGTCGCTCGAGACGGCGGTGATCGTGCCGGTCAACAAGCGACCGTCTGCCGACGTCTGCGCCCCACCGGTGATCATGAGGTCGCCACTCGGAGTGACCGAAAGCTTGGCGTCGCGTAGGTCGTAGGTGGGATCACGGACCACCGCGGCGGACTCCCAGTTGTCGGCGTCGTCCGATCGCAGCACACGAAGCACGCCTTGCGAGCCGACGTGGCTCTTTGCTTCACGGAATGCGCAGAACCAAACGCCTTTCCAGTAGAGCAAGTCCGTGAAGGCGTTATGGTCGGCGCGGTCCCAGATCTTCTTTGTTTCTAAGATTCTCGCTTCCAACGGCGCCTGAGCGAAGACGCTGGAGCCCTGTATCGTGAGCACGAACATCAGGGCAGCGCCCCATGTGAAAGCGGTCTTTAGGTGCATCGTTGCCGTCATCGACGAGAGTTAGGGAAGCCGTCGCGTCAGAGGCGCGACTGGTGGGGGCAAGCGCAGACTGCTCTGCCGCTACGTTGCCCCAAGAGCAGCGATACCCCGGCGCTTATCGCTGTTTTACTTGAAGAGCTAAGAGCATCGCGACACCCACGACAAGAGCCGAGGGCTCCGGCACGGCGTGGGCAGGATCGCTATCCGCCGACGCGCCAAAGTTCGTCGCCCAGATGGCGTAGTCGGCCTGATCGATCTCCCCGTTGCCGTCGCCATCGGCGCCGTCGTAGGGACGGCTGACAGGATCGCCGAACGAGTCACGCCAAACAGTGTAGTCGGCCGCGTCGACGAGCCCGTCGCCGTTGTAGTCGCTACGCAAGCCGGCGATCTCGAAAGCGTCGAGCACCAATCGATCGGCGCCGTATGGGCTATTGGCGCCGTAATGGACGAGGAAGCTCCCTTGTCCGTCCAGCGTCTCGAGGCGGTCGCCACTGGCGATGTTCTCGAACGCGCCGAGGAGATCGGCTCCGGCGTCGAGCAGGGTGTGTGACTCTCCCGCGCTGGGCAAATGATCGTCGAGTAGCCTGAGGCTCAGGTCTCCGCCGAGAACCGCCGTACTCAGAACCGTTACGTCTCCGCCCTCAACGACACCGATCCCGAACTCTAACGTCGAACCCGTGTCTTGTTGGTACGAGCCGACGGTGAGGTCGCCTCCGGTGACTTCAAGCCTGCCGTTTCCAACCCGCAAACGCCCGTCGACCTGAAGCGTTCCGTCACTCTGCGTCAGCACGCCCTGCCCTTGCTGGCCAACGACCAAGTCGCCGCCCACTCGGACGGCCCCTCCTTCGATCGCTAGCTCCCCCTGCGACCCGCCCTGCCCGGCGATCCAGACGACGCCCGGCACGTCCAATGTGCCGTCGCTAATCGTGTACTGGGCCGATCCGCGCTCGCCGATCACCAAACCGATACGGCTCGGCACGGCGCTAGCCGTTGACAGGGCGACCTCGCCAGCGGTCTGTGTAAAGGTCGACTCGCCCCCGGCTTGTCGGGCCAGCACCATCAGGCCACGAGCCGTAAGGACGCCGCCGCTCGAGAGCGCGTAATCGGACTGGCCTTCGCCGCCGAGGAGCAGCTCCTTGGCTTCGAGGGTTCCGCCCGAGTGCTCGATCGTTGCGTGTGAACCAAAGACCGCCGAAGTGAGATTGCCGGCCAGACGCGTCTCTCCCGCCGTCAGCGTGAACGTGGCAGGCCCGCGTTCCCCGACGATCATGTCGCCGGCTCCGTTCGCGTCGGCTTGTATTTCGAGCCGCCCCCCCGCGACGACCAGCTCCGCCTCGCTGGTGCTGGTGCGGCTCAGCACGACGCCGCCGCCGCCGATCGTGAGCGACCCTGACGGCGAGACTTGCACGGCGCCGCCGAGCGAGACGTCGCTGCCGATGACCATCTCACGCATGACCGTCGCGGCCGAGACGCGGATTGTGCCGCCGTTGTCAACGAGAGTCCGATGCTCGTCGGTTGGCAGACCATGGCTCCAGTTGGCGTCAAACGCCGCCGAACTGAGGGCCGCGTCCCAGCGTGTCTCGAAGTCGATGTCGAACGTCGCCTTCGCCAGATACACGTCGTAGGGGTCCCACAGCGACATCGTGAAGTAAACGGTCCGACCGCCGCCCTCCACGAGCAGCGGGTTCATGTAGGGAGAGTAAATCCCTCCTGGGGCGTCTGCAAAGTCGACCACGGTCTTAGGCGCCGACCACGGCCCCCAGGGGTTCTCGGCGTGACGGACCTCGATGTCGGGCGCCGGTCCGCCGGAGATGCTCATCATCGTCCATTCGCGGAGCGCTTCGTTGTACATGACCGACATCTCACCCACGCCGCTGTCGACGAGCTTGACGCCGCTGGTCTCCCCCGATCCCCATTGCGGCGTTCCCGCCGACTCGCCGGTGAAATACTCGTACGCGCTAAGGTCTTCGATCTGCTCGGGCAGAACTCGGGCGAGCTTGACGCCCCCCTCACGGCCGCCGGGGGTCCCCCACAGGTAGATGTGCGGGTCGCTGGTGTTCTCCAGCGGGTTGCGGTAACTGGCCGCGACCATGCCAAAGTTTCCGTAACCCTGAGAGCCGTGGCCGGCGCTGTAGGCGCCGCCGTTTGGATTCGAGAATTGATAGTCGGGGACGATCGTGAACTGGCTGTCGCCTTCACTCCAGCGTCCTAGCCCGGCGTGACTGAGGGTCCATTCATTCCAGTCCGAGACGTGCATGTACCACACGTAAAGGTTGTCGCCGACACTGACGCCACCGGTGGGGATGTACGTTACCGGAGCCGTCCCGGGGGTGATGACTTGGGTCGCCGTGCCGTTGGGGCGGGTAATCCAGCCGTCGAACGTGATGCCGTCGGACGGCTCGAAGTCCGTGCTGTAGGCCATCACGTTCTTACGCCAGTCCGGGCCGCCCGAGCCGGCGCCGGCGTCCGACGCGAAGGTGTCCCCGAAGAGGTAGTAAGCCTTGCCGTTGTGATTGACCGAAAAGCCCAAGTCGGTTCCGCCGATGCCGACGTCCCAAGTCGGGTTGATCGAGTCGGAGCCCGCGGGGCCGGTCAATCGGGCGACAATCTCCCAGTCGTGCGTCTCGGTGATCGAACTTGCCCAGAGTAATGGCGGCGAGACGGAGACGACTAAGAAGACCGCAAGATGAGTCTCAATGATGCAGCGCAATAGCTTCTTCACCTTAGCCTCAATGTTCAGTGTGCCGGCGGATAGGCCGCGGCGCTAAGCGAAAGGCGCCTCAGAGAAGTGACGTCCCACTCTCATGAGTTGCAGGCGCGGAAGCCCGACAAGACAGGCTGCTTCCCATGTTTCCATGCTGAGTGACAGGACGCGTTGAGGCAATGGCTGAATCACGGCGACCTCGTCTTCATTCGCGACAGGAAGAACGCAGATCCGACGGACCTGAGGAGAGCGAGAACGAGAGCTTCCTGCGAGTGATGAGGCGAACAAGTCACTCAATCAGTTTGGGTAACTCACAATCCTTAAGTGGGGGCTCGTCTTGCGGATGCCGACCGCCTCGCATTCGCAAGGCGTCCCCGCAGTTGCGACGACGATCCAATATTCTTTAGGGCCAGAAGGGCGTCGTACCGACTTGCAGTGGGATGATCGCCACGCATCGATCGCGGATCAGGGGTGTAGCTAACGCCCAGGTATAAGAGACAGCTCGTGACTTCAGCTGGCACAGAGAAGTACATCTACCCGCAACGCCGCTTTGAGTTGCATTGGAAGGAAAGCGTCAAAAACCTGCTGCGCCAGGCAGTTCAAGCACTTTAACAGCATGTTCTCGACGCCTTGCGGCAGGTGCTAAATATTCCAGCCGCGAGTTGTGATTCTCCATGGCCAGATGCACGACTCTTGATTGGAATGGAACTATCCGCCGAGCTCTTGGGCATGCGTCGTCATATCGACTTGTGACGCAACATTCGAAGTCGCTTGATCGACAAGTATGTGACCAGGTTCCCTGATCAGCTCGATTGACGGACTACGGAACACGAAACACGCGATGCCATCGTTGCTGGGGATGTTGTCGCTTCGAACAAGGAGTCCAGCAGCGCTCATTACGAACTAGGCAAGCGCCGCGGACGCCCGTAACGGGGCAATCCTGCGTGAGCCGCTAATCCGAACGCTTGTCCCTGATCGCCGAAGCCGCGTTAGTGGCCGAAGCGAATCGACCCTTCGCTCCGCCGTTTCTTCGGCGGCTTGGCCTGCCGACGCCGACGCGCCGGCAGGCCAGATGTCGTTGGGCATGAAATCGACGGGACTGCTGTTCGGGCTAGAGACTAGGCGGAACTCTCCTCACCCGCGCTCCATGCGCATCCCAGTCAGGAACGCACCATGACCCGCAAGCTTTCACACATTTGCCGCGCCGCGGCGTTGGGCTTGGCCCTCTCGTTAGTCGGAGCTCTCTCGCTAGTAGGAATCAGCGCTAACGCGCAGACCAACGCTGTCGGTTCTGGCGCCTGGGACTCCGCCTCGACTTGGGACGCCGGCGTTCCGGCGATCGGAAACTCGGCGTTCATCAACGGCGGGCACACCGTCACGCTGAGCACCATCGCGGACGCCGACCTCGTGGACCTCGGCGCCGTCGCCGGCGAGACGGGGACGATGGAGATTACCGCGGGCGCCAACCTCTATGTCGCCAACGCCGGTAATCCGGCTGACTTCCCCTCGACGATCCGTATTGGTCAGGCCGAGGGATCGACCGGCGTTCTGAATATGAGCGGCGGTGAGGTGTTTATCGATGGCGTCATCCCCAGCGGCTTTGGCATCGGCGACCTGCTGGTGGGAGATGTCGGAACCGGCACGCTGAACATGACCGGCGGTCAGATGCTAGCGAACCACGAGATCTTCATCGGTTTGGGCGCCCCCTCCAATGGCACGGTAAACATCAGCAGCGGCACGCTTGAAGCGATCGGCGAGAATATCCTCATCGGCTTCGAAGGCACGGGAACGCTGAACATCAGCGGCGACGCCAACGTTCGGGTCGGCAACTTTGCTTTCGCTTCGTTTCTCCCCAACGCCAACGCCACAATCAATCAGACCGGCGGCACGTTCACGGTTCCCGCTGCTTTCGTCATGGGGCGTCGCGGCAACGCCACGTACACCCATTCCGCTGGCAAGTTCACCGCGAATACGTTTGTGATCGCCGACAACATCGAGAACCCTGGCGACGTCCAGGGCGCAACAGTGACCTACAACATCAGCGACGACGCTGAGACCGAGGTCGCGTTGAATACGGTTATCGGCGCCTTTGCGGGCGGCGATGGCACGGTCAACCAGACCGGCGGCACGTATAGCTCCGGCAGCATCATGGTCGGTCGCGATGGCCAGGGGACCTGGAACATCAGCGGCGGCGTGCTCAACCAAACCGGCACGGACGCCGTTGCCGAAGTCAACAACTTCTTCGTTGGCCGCGTCGGCTTCGTCGATCTTCCGGGGTCGGGTCAGGGCGCCGTCAATCAGACCGGCGGCGAAGTGAACATCGCCACAAATGTCTTCCTCGGCGACTTTGACCAGTCTTACGGCGAGTACCGGATTGGTGGTGGATCGCTCGACGTTGTCGGCAACGTCCACATCGGCGCCGCACTGGCGAGCAACGCCCCGGCCGACGACGTGCGAGTCGAGCCGACCGGCCCAGACGACGCTCAAGGCCAGGCCCTCAATGCCAGCGGCGCGCTGATTGTCCGCGGCTCGGCGGCGACGATCGAGATCGGTGGCAACCTGCTCGCGAACCCCGCCGACAAGAGCGACTTCCGCAGCGACGCCTCCGGGGCGGGCCGCAGCAACTCGGCCACCCTCGGCTTCGAGATCCTCGACAGCAGCGGCGTCAGCTTGATCAGTGTTGATGGCGTCGCCGACCTGGACGGCGCCGAGATCGACCTCGATCTGATCGATGGTTACTTGCCGACGGTCGGCGACACGTTCGACCTGATCACGGCTTCGTCCTTCGGTGCGACGGGCACGGGGACGACTCAGAACGTCGGCACCGGCAAGGACTTCACACTGGCGTCGGAAGACGTCGGCGCGTTCGACCTCGAGGTCATCTCGGGCGGACTCGGCGAGATCCTCCGGGCGACGTTCCTGTCGGCGCCGATGCTCGCCGGTGACTACAACGACGACGGCGTTGTCAATGCGGCCGACTACACCGTCTGGCGTGACAACCTCGATTCCTCGGTGACCTTACCGAACGATGAAACCCCCGGCATGGTTACGTCCGAGGACTACGACGTGTGGGCGAACAACTACGGCGCTGGCGCCAGTTCATCGCCGGGCGTCACGATCCCCGAGCCGGCTACTTGCGTAACCGTGGTGCTGGGCGCCCTAGCGGCGCTTGGCCGTCGCAACCGCGGCTAGCCGAAGGGGAGCGACAAGCTGAGACGATTAACGACACGACACATCGCCTCGCCGGACTTCCGGCGAGGCGCCAGGGCGTGAGTCGAATAACTGAACTCGATGTTACGCCGCGAGCATTCGACCGCGGCGCCGAGGCCGGGGCAAACCTGCCGGGCCTCCATCAAGCAATGCGGAGAATAGCAGACATGGCCGTCCGACCAACCGATAAGCGTCTTACCGCTCGCCCCGGCGACGGCTTCACCTTGGTGGAGCTGCTGGTCGTGATCGCGATCATCGGGATCCTGGTGGCGCTGTTGCTGCCTGCGGTTCAATCGGCGCGCGAGGCGGCGCGACGGGCGCAGTGCACCAACAACATGAAGCAAATCGGCATCGCCCTGCACATGGCGCATGACTCGCACGGCGGGATGCCCCAAGCGGCTGGTTATTATCCAGGAGAGGACCCGACGGGCGGTTCCGCACTCCCTCCGCCTGAAATCGTCAACGCCACCACCGGTCCTGCAAAACTCGGTTCGATTCAGTATCACCTACTCCCCTACATGGAAGAAAGTGCTCTGCATGACTCAATGCACGGCTGGACGATGAACTTCTTCAATTCGGGAAACTCGGGACCACCTGCTCCCGTGGTCTACCGATGTCCCTCAGAGACATCAACAGCGGACGGCGTCGTCGGGCCGATGGACGACGGCAGAAGCTGGGGGGGAGGCAACTATGTCGCTAACGTCCAAGCCTTGAATCACTGGTGGAACAATCCGTCGCAATCGCGGATTGGCAGCGGAGTGGGAACGATCGACGAGCCACTCTTCCGCAGCACCCATTCCCAGCCGCGGCCGCTCACTCATCCCCAGTTCCGCCACATTACCGATGGCACCAGCAAAACGATCGCCTTCGCTGAGCGTTACGCCCTTTGCGGGGTAGAAATGTCGTATGACTCGGGGCGGACGCACTGGTTAGGAACGAGAGCGGTGCAGTTCGACAACGTCTTCGCCTGGAACGATCAGTACAAGCGGCGTGGCGTTCCGCAACTTGAAGGCAAAGACGACTTCCTCAACACCATGGACGTGCCGCAGATCGCCCCAAGCCCACAAAACTGCAACGACCTACTCACACAAACGCCCCACCAAGCCATGACCATCTTACTTCTCGACGGAAGCGTCACGAGCATCGCCGGGGATATTGATTTTCTCGAGTGGCGTCATTTTGTGCTGCCTACCGACGGTATGGACCTCCCCCCGGGCGGATGATCTTTCAAACTCTCGTAGCGCCAGAATCGACCAACACAACCTTAAGCAGTTCACGAATGTTCTCTGATTACCAAACGGCAGGTCTTTCTCTATTGATCTTATTGAGTCCAGCATGGCTCGGCTGCGGTGAAGGTCCTAAGTCGCCCTCGAACCGAGCCGCGGTGTCCGGGACCGTCGTTTTTAATAGTGCGCCGCTGCCAGCAGGCACGATCGGGTTCAAGACCGCAGACGGAATGACGAGTTCTTCGGCCAAGATAAAAGATGGGCAATTCTCCACCGATCGCGCGCCCCTCGGTGAAGTGCTGATCACCGTCAGCACCAAATCGGTCGCGGTTGGTAATCCCAGCGCGTACGTTGCGATTCCCGAACGCTATGAAGACCCGACGACTTCGGAACTAAAAGCCACGATCACGGCAGAAGGCGCCACGGACCTGAACTTTGCTTTGGAAGAGTAGCACCAACCGATAGCTCAGTGCGTGGTCCGTTTGCATGCAGGTGATGGCCCGCCCTCTCGCCGCCCCGCGGGGTGTGGCGGCGAGAGTGGCGGGCCTTCTTTGTTTAGCCCCGTACATCAGCACGGTGGGAGGCGTCTCCAGACGCCGATTACGCGCACCACACCGTTTGGGGATGGATACCGTAATCGGCGTCTGGAGACGCCTCCCACAGTTGGGCGGAAAAGAAAAACGCGGCGGGCCGCGAGTGGCCCGCCGCGCGTTGTTAGTTGACTTTCGAGAACTCTAACCGCTCACTCGAGGCCCGCTTCGATCTCCTCCAGCGAGACGCCGAGCACGGCTTGGGCGACGCGGTCGAGTTCGCTGCGGTCGCCTTGGAAGTGGTAGGTCTCGGAGACATGCTCGCCCGACTTGCCGGGCTCAAGCGCCAAGGCGGGGCTTGAGGTCTCGATCTCGTAGAACGGCCCCAGCGGCGGCGCGCCGGGCTCGGGCGATCCGTCGTTGTAGGCGTTGATAGTGTCGCCCGCGAATGGCTCGTCTTGGATCTCCCACATCGAGTTCACGTAATCGGTGACCTCGTCGCCGGGCTTGCTGTACTTGACGATGGTGAGGATGTCCCGCTCGGCGTCGAAGCTGCCGGCGACGTCCTTCGCCCGCCGCGGCGGCAGGCCGATCTTCGAGCGGTGCTTGCCGTCGGCAGAGAGGTAGAGGACGTCCTCCTGCACCTTGAGGCGGTCGGCGGGAACCTTGCCGAAGTACTCGTCGTTGACGATTACGCCGAGCTCTTCTTCCGGGCCCGGTTTGAACGGCACGACGATCGTAGTCTCCGGCCCTGGCTTGTACATGCCGAGCAGCCAGATCGAGAGCATGCCCGTCTCTTTCGTCCAGGCCGTGTCACCGGTGTTCGTGACCTTGTTGACCGTGCGGTATCCGACGAAGTTCAGCTTCCCCGGATCAACGCCGAGCGAACCGGAGGCGTCGTCGGCTGAGATGACCTCGACGTCGCGATCGATCCGCAGAGAGAGCTTCGTGCCGGAATAGTTGGTGAGCTCGGTTTCCTTCTTAAAGGAGACCTTTGTGTCGGACTGATCGGTGACATCGAAGGGCTCGGTGTCGATCGGCGCCGGGGTTTGCCAGTCGGCGAACTCGAACTTGGCGCCCGGCGCGAAGTAGATACTGAACTGCCCGCCCTCGGGGCCGAGCCAGAAACGCTCTTCGCCGCCGTAGACGTTGATGTGTTCGGCGACCTCGCCCGACTCGACGTGGGAGTAGTTGATCCAGCCGAAGCTGACGCCATCGCCGCCCGTCGCGGACGAGGTCATCACACGGCCTTGATAGGCGGGCGTTACGGCGACCCTGGCGTCGCCGCTCTTGCCCTTGAGCACGATCGTCTCGGCGTGCTTCTTGAGGAAGTCGACGTCTTCTTGAAAGGTCTTCTCAGCGCTCATGACACCGGGAGCATTTTTTGTCGTGGAAGCCGTGGGTTCACTCGAGACCGGATCGGCGCAGCCCGCCGCGGCAAGGGCGGCAGCCGAGGTGAACAGCCAACGCCGCGCATGGCGAGCTGGCTCCAGGGGGGAATCAGACATGGGAGGTTCTCGTACCGAGGAGGGGAAAAGACGCAGCGTTGTGATCAGAGCAGCAACGAAAGGCCGCGCGGTTCAATCGTCCGCTGCTATCGGGTCGTCCACAATCGCCAGCACATCGGGCCCTTTCGTTTTCGCATTCTTGTAGGCGATGTCGCGGAACGCCCGAGGCGAGCAGCCGAAACGCTTCTTGAAGACGCGGGAGAAGTAATAGGGGTCGCTGTAGCCGACCTTCATCGCGATGTCGCTGACGGAAGTCGGCTGCGTGAGCAGCAGCTCGACCGCGCGGTTGAGCTTGTGCCGCGTCAGGCACTGGTTCGGGGTTTCTTGCCCGAAGCGGCGGAAGAGGCGACAGATGTAGTTCGGGTCGAGGCTGATTCTGGCGCCGAGGTCGTCGAGCGTGGTGATCCTGGCGAAGTCGCTCTCGATGCAGGCGATCGCCCGCTCGTAGGCCTCGGCGCCGGCGGTGAGTTGGCTCGCCGAAGGGAGCACCGCCTCGCTGGCCTTGAGCAGGATCAGCTCGAGATACAAGGCGGTGATCTCTTGGTGGAGCTTACCGGTCAATTGCCCGTCGCTGATGAGGCCCTCGAAGAGCGTTTGCATGGTCGCGATGTCACGCATCCAGCGAACGACGCCCGGCGCGATCGCCAGCGTGAGGTCGGGCTCTTCGGGGGGCGCCGACGACTTCACGACTTCGTAGGCCGCGAAGTACTTCGTCATCGACTCGCGCGGGCCCGTCCAGATGTCGTGGGCCATGTTCATGCGGTAGGAGAAGATCATCCCCGGGAAGAGGTCGTGCGTGACCCCCTCGGAGCGGAGCTTCCCCTTGCCGTCGATGACGAACTCGACGAGCACGCACTCGAAGTCGGTTCGCGCGACGTGAAACCCGGGCAGGCAGCGCTCGCGTCCCGCGCAGAGGAGGCGGAGGCCATCGTGCACCAGGTACTTGGCGCCCTGGCCCTGGAAGCAGTAGCGGGCGTCGGTTACGGCGGTCGCCAACGGGATGACCTGACCGGTCCCTTGACGCCGCCCGTCGCTGCTATTGCCGCCGTCCATGGGGCAAGGATAGTCCAGGCTGCGCATCGGGGCAATTGCGCGGCCGGTTTAACGGCAGCGGAAAACCACCACCATTCCTGCTAAGATTCCGGTCGTGGTGTTTTTCCGCGGGCGTCACGCCCGCTAATCGGCAGAAGCCGACAGGTGCTAGATTGTCTATCCTTGGGCCCCATTTATCCATGGGCGCTGCGGGCCACGCTGATTGCAATGGATGGTGTCGGAAGGAAAGCCGATATCGGAGCCCAAGCGATCCGATCGCCAGTCGGCCTTCTCGCCCCTCGTCACGCTCACTCACTCCGCTCGATAGCGATCGCTAAAGCGGTTCAGCCAAGGGACGGTCACTCCCTCCCTGTGCGAGTTTGCGCCAAGGCGGCTCGCATGGCTCCTACGAATTGAAAAGAACACGGTCTCGCCGCCAAGCGGAACTTGACGGTGACGCTACCGGGGGCGGTGGTCGCGACCTATCGCGGCGGACGGCTCTCTCACCAGGCGGGCGGGTAAACCGCCCCGCACTCAATCTCCCTTGAAACCATTTCCGCTACCCGCGGATGCAGAAGAGGCCCTGTGATAACTATGGCGACTGGAACCGACACGACGATTCCGCACGACTCTAAGACCGTGCTCTTGGTCGCCAGCGGCGACCTGCGGCCGTCGGCGAACCAGCAGTGCTGGGAAGCCCAACAGGCGATGGAGCGGGCCCTGCAAGTGGCGATCGAGGAGCAAGGCTACCGCCTCGTCCGCGCGCACCCCTACAAGGAAGACGCCAAGCACGGCTTCATCGCCAGCCAGCGTGAAGGGCTCGAGGTGTTTCGTTCAATCCCGCCCGACGCGCCGTTGATTGTCGCCGAGGCCGTATGGCAGTACTCGCACCATGTGCTGCCGGGGCTGACAACGCATCGGGGCCCGATCCTGACCGTCGCCAACTGGTCGGGCCAGTGGCCGGGCCTGGTTGGCATGCTCAATCTCAACGGCTCGCTGACGAAAGCGGGCGTCGCCTACTCGACGCTGTGGAGCGACGAGTTCACCGACGCCTACTTCACGGCGAAGCTCGGCGATTGGTTGCGGACCGGCATGTGCGTCCACGACGCGTCGCACGTCAGCGACCTCGCCGTCGATACGGTCCCCGCCGACGCTCGTGAGCTGGGCAAGTCGCTCGCCGACGAGCTCCGGCGCCGCAAGGCGATCATGGGCGTCTTCGACGAGGGGTGCATGGGGATGTTCAACGCGATCATCCCCGACCGGTTGCTCAACGCCTCCGGCGTCTTCAAGGAGCGGCTCAGCCAATCGGCTCTGTATTTCGAGACGACCCAATCGTCTCCCGAAGAGGCCGACGCCGCCCGTGCCTGGGTCGAGCAACGGGGCATGAAGTTCCACACCGGACCGACCCACGAGACCGATCTAACGGACGAGCAGCTCCGCCTGCAGATGCAGATGTATATCGCCGCGGTGCGGATCGCGGACGACTTCGGGTGCGATCTGATCGGCATCCAGTACCAGCAGGGGCTCAAGGACCTGCTGCCTGCGAGCGACCTTGTCGAGGGGATGCTCAACAGCACCGCGCGACCGCCGGTCCAGAGCCGCGACGGCAAGCGCGAGCTGTTCGCCGGGAAGCCGGTCCTGCACTTCAATGAAGTCGATGAATGCGCCGGGCTCGACGGGTTGATGATCCAGCGTGTGCACGACGAGCTCGGCTTGCCGGTTGAGACGACGCTCCACGACCTGCGCTGGGGCGACGTCGACCGTTCGGGCACGACCGACGAGTACGTCTGGGTGTTCGAGATCTCTGGCTCGGCGCCGGTCGAGCATCACGTCGGCGGTTGGGCGGGCAGCGAGGGCTATCGTCAGCCGCCGATGTACTTCCCCAAGGGAGGTTCGACGCTGAGTGGCGTCGCCAAGCCGGGCGAGATTGTCTGGTCGCGGGTTTACGTCGAGGACGAGGAGCTGCGGATGGACATCGGCCGCGGCAAGGCCATCGAGCTCCCTGGCGAAGAGACGCGGCGCCGGCTCGACTCGACGACGCCGCAGTGGCCGATTATGCACGGCGTGCTGTACGGCGTGTCGCGCGATCAGATGATGGCCCGTCACAAGGCCAACCACATCCAGGTGGCTTACGCGTCGGACGCCGAGTCGGCCGACGAGGCCCTGCTGGTGCGCGCCGCCATGGCCGATGCGCTCGGCATGCGTGTCGCGGTTTGCGGGACGCGTCTCGATGGGACTCCTTGGGTTGAATTGACAACCAAAGGCTCCGTAATAGCGGCAGAAGTTTCTTAGTTTTAGCCACCACCTATGCGATAATTCGGTCCTGGTTTCAGGGCGCGCGTTCGCTGGGAACGAACCAAGTATCAGGCGGCGCCCCGAGGCGCCCTCTATCCGAAAACCAAGCTCAACCCACAGGCGGGACATCCATGATGCTTAAAGCTTTCAAACACCTGTTGCTGACGGGCGTGGTCGCCGCGATCGTCGCCCCGGCGTTCGCCGCCGAGAAGGTGAGCCTCACCTCGCTGCTGAGCGAGATGACCGATCGCGACGCGCTGGCCCGCTTCCCGGCGCCGAGCTACACGTGCGCTCAGTCGAGCAGCTACGACCGCGACTCGACTTCGCCCGACGACGAGGACACGTGGTACGCCAACTGGGACCGCAGCCAGTTTGTCCGGATCGAGGAGAAGGACGGCCGCAAGGAGTACGTTCTGCACGACGAGGACGGCCCCGGCGCGTTGGTGCGGTTCTGGGCGACGTGGCACGGCCCGGAGGGCGGCCCGTTCAGCAACGGCACGCTGCGTGTCTACATCGACGGCGATGAGAAGCCGGCGATCGAGGGCTCGGCCCAGGAAGTGATCGACCAGGGACTCTTGGCCGGCGGTCCGATCTCGCAAGGCGTCTCGCCGCAGACCGAGTACGCCCAGCGTGGCCACAACCTCTACCTGCCGATCCCCTACGCCAAGCACTGCAAGGTGACCTACTCGACCGACGTCCCTGTCGATCGCGGCGCCCGCAAGGGCGAGGCCCTGTACTACCAGATCAACTACCGCACCTACGACACGGACGTCGAGGTGGAATCTTTCACGATGGATCGCCTCGAGTCGGCCAAGGGCAAGGTCGATGAAGCCAACAAGAAGCTCGAGGCCGCGAAGATCGAGGAGTCTAGCCTGGAAGTCGTGGAGGCCGACGGCGAGATCGCCCCGAACAGCTCGCTCGAATCGCTGACGATCAGCGGCCCCGGCGCCATCCGCTCGATGCGTCTGAAGCTCGACGCCGAGGACATCGAGCAGGCCCTGCGTTCGACCGTTCTTGAGATCAAGTTCGACGGCGAACCGACCGTCTGGGCGCCGGTCGGCGACTTCAGCGGCATGGGCTACAAAGTGCGTGAGTTCAAGACCTGGTACACGGGCGCCGAGAAGGACGGCACAATCTATTGCAAGTGGGTGATGCCCTTCGAGAAGGAGGCCGTCATCACGCTGCACAACGTCGGCGACCAACCGGTCAAGGTCGTGTCGGCGGAAGTCCAGCACAGCGACTGGGACTGGGACGACCGCTCGATGCACTTCCATTCGACGTGGCGACAGTACACCGACGTCGCGACGCGCGGCGACAAGGAGATGGACGGCGAGAACGCCTTCGACGTGAACTACGTCACCGCCGATGGCAAGGGCGTTTACGTCGGCGACACGCTGACGCTGTGCAACGGCGCCGCCGCTTGGTGGGGCGAGGGTGACGAGAAGGTCTACGTCGATGGCGAGTCGTTCCCGTCGCACTTCGGCACCGGCACCGAAGACTACTACGGCTACGCCTGGTGCCGTCCCGAGTTCTTCACCGCGCCGTTCCACGCCCAGCCGGAAGGCGGCGGCAACCTCGTTGGCGGCTACTCCACCAACAGCCGCTACCGTTCGCTCGATGCGATTCCGTTCAAGAAGTCGCTGAAGTTCGATATGGAAATCTGGCACTGGGCCGACACGAAGATGAACTACGCCCCGACGACGTTCTGGTACGCCCGCCCGGGCGCCGAGAGCAACGTCGAGCCGGCGCCGAAGGACGCGGCCCTGCCTGTCGCTCGCATCAAGACGGACGTCGCCCCGGCGTTTCGCGTCGAGGGGGCCATCGAGGGGGAAGACCTCAACGTCGCCAAGAAGAGCGGGGGCAAAGTCGAACCGCAGGCCGGCGGTTTCGGCTGGAGTAACGAGCAGCAGCTCTGGTGGATGGACGGCGATGCCGGTGACAAGCTCGTCCTCGAGTTCGACGCCGAGAAGGCCGGCAAGCAGAAGGTCACCGCCGGCATCACGAAGGCGCCCGACTACGGGATCGTCAAGCTGAGCGTCAACGGCAAGCCGGCCCGCACGCTCGACCGCTACGCCGAAACGGTCGGCCACACGCCGGAAGTGCTGGGCGAGTTCGACCTCAAGGACGGCGTCAACGAGTTGACGGTTGAGATCGTCGGCGCCAACCCGAACGCGATCCCGCGGTGGATGTTCGGGCTCGACTACTTGAAGGTCGAATCGGCCGACTGATCCGTCGAGCCGTCGATAGCGTCTTACTCGCGCGGCGTGTCGGCAGTCGGCGTGCCCGTCACGCCGCGCGAAATATCTACAGCGGAGGTAGCGGTGCGGCAGCGGAGTGGTTGGGCGATCATGGCGGCGTTTGCCGTCGTCGCGTTGGTGAGCTCACCAGTGGCGGCAGGAGAGTCATCCGCCACGGATGACGCCATCTGGGTGCGACCGAGCGGCGGGGCGGAAGAGACGCCCGTTTGGGGCCACCGCGATGGCCTGAGGGTCGGAATCGCTCCCCTGCCCGGCCCGCGCGGGCTGCTGCGGGTTTACGCCCCTTACCTGGGCGATCGTGATCGACACGTCATCAACTACATCGCCATCGAGCCGGTCCCACAGGGACAAGAAGCGCGGGGGCTATCCGAGCTCGAGTTCAGCGAGCTTGATCAGCAGCGCGGCAAGCGGTTTTGGAGCGTCAACGATCCGGTCGACGCCACGCCTCGCGACGACGCGGCGCCGGCGACGGGCGTTGTGAATCAAGTCGATGGCGTTTCACACCTGCAAGTGTTCATCCAGGTCGAGCGATTCCTGAATGGCGCGCATGTCTACGCACGGCTGACCTTCCGCGAAGATCAGCCGCATGCCGTTGGCGTTGCGTTGTTCGCGCACGAGGACTCGCGACCACTCTCCAAATGTATTGCGACCGCGACGATGGGCAACTACGCCCGGGTGCGTGAATTGCACCTAGCCGAACGCGTCGTGGAAGCGGGCGGCCTTTGGCCCGACTACCGCGGCGACGGGTTCACGCCGCATGCGCGTTTCCCGCTCCAAGAGCTGAAACGCACCGCGAACGGCGCGGCGTTGGCCTCCGTGACCCCGGACGAGGCGTCGCCGCAAGACGCGCCGCTCGCCCCCGGGACGAGAGGTCACTGGCGTTACCAGGGGCTGAGGGCACGGCAGAGCTGGCGGGTTGCCGATCCGGCCGCGGAGCTCGAAGTGCTTGTGAACGGCCGCTTCGCCTACTGGGCGAGTCAGGCGCCGATCCCGGGCGGCATCGCGTTCGAGAACTTCGAGATGGTCTCGCCGTTCCGACAAGGTGAGGAGTTCTGCTTCTCGGTCGACCCACTGGACGAAACTCCGACACAAGCCGCTCCGACAACGCCATAGCGGCATCCTCTTCTTTCGTACTCTTCGACCCCTATCGCTTCGATGACGATGAAACCGACATCCCCTTCCGAGCGCAAGAGCGAGACGGTCCCCCCCCTCCGCCAGGGAATCGACCGCCGCCAGTTCGTCCAGAGCCTTGGCCTCGGCGCGGGGATGGCGATGCTGCCGTCGTTCGGCTACGCGGCTGGGGCGACCAGCCGAGACGGTCTTCATCCGGACCATCACGTGCCGGTGGACAAGGGCCTCTCGAAAGAGTGGGTCTCGTCGCTCTACGAGCGCGGCGGGTCGACGTGGTTCTCCGGCGACGACCTCAAGACGATCGGCATGCCAATCGGCGGCGTAGCGGCGGGGCAGCTCTATCTGACGGGCGACGGCCGGCTGATTTACTGGGGGATCTTCAACACAACGCAGGACACCGGCCCCGGCGGCATCAACTACAAGGTCGGCCGGACGGCCGACCAACTGGCGTATCGCTCGAAGGGATTCGTCCCCGCCCCGAACATTGCGCAAGGCGCCGTGCTCCGCACAACGTCTGGCGGCAAGACACAGACGCGCACGCTCGACAGCGAAGGGTTCTCGAGCGTCAAGTTCTGCGGCGAGTATCCGATCGCCAAGGTCGATTTTGCCGACGCCGACTCGGACGTTGCGGTCTCGCTAGAAGCCTGTTCGCCGTTCATACCACTGAACGCCGCCGACTCGGGCCTGCCGGTCACGATCCTCCGTTACACGCTCACCAATAAGGGCGAGGCGCGTACCGAGGCGACGATCTCCAGCTGGCTAGAGAACGCCACACTCTACGACGGCGCCGGACAGTTTGTCGGGCAGGCGGAGCGACGCAACCGCGTCCGACGGGACGACGCCTTCACGGCCGTGATTGGGTCCGTTGAGGAGCTGGAACACACCGAGGAGCCGGTGGAGCCGCCGGTGGTGTTCGCCGACTTCGAAGCGATTGGCTATGGCGATTGGAAGGTCGAAGGCGAGGCGTTCGGCAAGCGGCCCACCAAGGGACCGCTGCCCCATCAGAACGTCGTCGCGGGGCACCAGGGCGAAGGCCTGGCGAACAGCTTTGTCGGCGGCGATGACGCCCGCGGCAAGCTGACCTCGCCGGAGTTCACGATCGAGAAGCCGTGGATCGGTTTCCTGATCGGCGGCGGGGCATTCCCGACGACCACGTGCATCAACCTCATCGTCCAAGACGAAGTGGTGAGGACGGCGACCGGGGCCAACAGCGAACTGCTGTCGGTGCAGAATTGGAACGTTAGCGATTTCGTCGGTCAGCAGGCTCGGATCGAGATTGTCGACGCGGTAGGTGGGCCATGGGGGCACGTCAATGTCGACCAGATCGAGTTCCGCGACGGACCGATGGCGGAGCGCTCGGCGCCGCTGCGGCGCCGGCCGGACTTCGGCGGCATGGCGCTGGCTCTGCTTGGCGACGGCGACGGCGACGCGACCGCGAGCGTTGACATTGGGCGCGAAGACTTCGCCGCCGTCGCCGCCGATAGGTCTGGTGATGGCACATCCGATGCGCGGCGATCGCTCGATGCCCGTCTCGTCGGCGCGGTCGGCACGTCGTTCGAGCTGGCGCCGGGCGAAAGCGCGACGGCGACCTTCGTTGTCGCGTGGCGGATGCCGAACCTCTACAACGCCGGCAAGTGGGTCGGCAACGCGTACGCGACGCGGTTCCGCAGCGTGCTCGACGTGGTGCGGTACGTGGCGGACGACTTCGATCGTTTAGTCGGGACAACGAAGCAATGGCACGACACGTTCTACGACACCACCCTGCCCTACTGGCTACTCGACCGGATCGGTTCGACGCTCAGCAACCTGGCGACGAACACATGCCAGTGGTGGGCGAATGGACGGTTCTGGGCTTGGGAAGGCGTCGGCAGTTGCCATGGGACCTGCGGGCATGTTTGGAACTACGAGCATGCGATGGCGCGGCTGTTTCCTGAACTGGAGCGTTCGGTCCGTTCGATGCAAGACTTCGAACCCGAGGCGGGGTTCAACGCCGAGACCGGTTCGATCGGATTCCGCGGCGAGGGGTGGCCGCAGTGGGCGGGCGACTCGCAGGCGGGCTACGTCCTCAAGGCGTACCGCGAGCACCAGTGCGCGCCGGACGACTCCTTCTTGATGCAGTTCTGGCCGCGTATCCGCAAGGCGATGGAGTTCCTCATCGCGGAGGACAGCAACGCCGACGGCCTGCTTGAAGGCCGGCAGCATCAAACCTATGACCAGGATTACTACGGCGCCAATACGATGGTCGGGTCGCTCTACCTGGCCGCGTTGCGAGCCGCGGAAGAGATGGCCCGTGAGGTTGGAGACAAAGATTTCGCAGCGCAATGCGCCAAGATATTCGCGTCGGGCAGCAAAATTACCGAAGAGCGATTGTTCAACGGCGAGTACTTTGTGCAGGACGTCGACGTGCAAAAGCATCCGCACTGGCAATACGCCGACGGCTGCCTCGCCGACCAGCTCTTCGGCCAAGGGTGGGCCCACCAGTTAGGTCTCGGCTACGTCTACTCGAAAGAGACGGTCCGCAAGGCGCTGGAATCGATCTGGAGGTACTGCTGGACGCCCGACATCGACGCGCAGAACAAGCGACATGCGCCCGAACGGTGGTTCGCTTTCCCCGGCGAGGCGGGCCTCTTAACTTGCACCTGGCCGAAGAGCAAGCGACCCGGCCCGCCGGCGACGCGTTACTGCGACGAGGTCTGGACCGGCATCGAGTACCAGGTCGCCAACCACATGGCCTGGGAGGGCATGGTGACCGAGGCGTTGGCATTGTGCCGGGCAGCGCACGACCGGTACCACCCGTCGAAGCGCAACCCCTTCAACGAAATCGAATGCGGCGATCACTACGCGCGGTCGCTGGCGAGCTGGGGACTCATCACGAGCCTCAGTGGCTTCGAGCACCACAACTCCAAGGGAACGCTCGGCTTCGCACCCCGCATCGAAGCAGGCAACTTCCGCAGCGTGTTCACAACCGCGGAGGGTTGGGGGACTTACGAGCAGAAGCGATCCGAAGGAGAGATCAGCGCCGAGGTACAAGTTGCTTCGGGCGAAGTCCACCTAACAACGCTGCGTCTTGCGATTTCAGAAGGAACGTTGCCGGCTAAGGCCGAAGTCGCCGTGGGAGGCAACACGATGGAACTCGCCGTGACGGACACTCGAGACGGTCAAATCGAACTGCGATTCGTCGATGAGGCGATCGTCTCATCAGGCGAGAAGCTCGCCGTGCGAGTCAGGATCGCCTAGAGCAATCCCGCGTCGTCTCAATCACTATCCCCAATCCTCTCGCACGACTGACACTGTGATCACACGCTCTGCCGCCACTCTGCTGCTGCTTGCCTTCGCTGCGTTGATCCAGGCAGAGGAGCGAACAACCCGCATCGACTCGCCTGACGGAAAGGTGGCGGCGATCGTTACGACGTCCGACGTGGCGCCCTATGTCAGCTACACAGTCGAGCGCAACGGCGCCGAAGTCGTGGCTCCCTCCGCGTTGGACGTGCGACTCCAATGGATTGGATCGCTTGCCGATGGGGCAGAGCTCGTCGAAGTCGATCAAGACAAGTTCGACACAACCTCCACAATGCCCTGGGGCAAGGCGAGGACGATCCGAGACCATGGATCGACAGCGACTCTTGAGTTTCTCACGAAAGGCAAAGCCCGTTGGCGTTTGGCGTTCCGCGTCTACAACGACGGCGTCGCTTTCCGCTACGAGTTCCCGAAGCAGACGGAGCTCACCGACGTTGTTGTCGAAGCCGAGCAGACCGAGTTTCGGCTCACGGGTGACCCGAGCGTCACGTACCTGCCGCTGCCGAACTTCACCTCGACCCACGAGGGACTCTACGGGCGGCTGCCGATGTCGGACTTGCCCGAGGACCAACTGTTTGGCGTGCCGTTGCTTGCGGTGCGCGAAGATGGCGACTCGGTCATGATCACGGAGGCACGACTCCGCGACTACGCGGGCATGTACCTCGAGCGGAAGGGCGCGAGCGACGCGATCTTTACGAGTCGCTTGTCACCATTGCCGGGCAAGCCTAGTCAGTGCGTCGTCGCTACGGCGCCGCACTCCTCGCCGTGGCGGGTCGTGATGCTTGCCGATCACCCCGGCCGCTTCATCGAGAGTCAGTTGATTGAGCAGCTCAACGATCCTGCGGAGGGAGACTTCGCTTGGCTCGAGCCCGGCAAGACAACGTTCCCGTGGTGGAACGGCGAGATCGAACACGGCAAGGCCTCGACCCCCGACAACAACTTCGAGGTCAATCGGCGTTACATCGACTTTGCCGCACGTAACGGGATCGCCTATCACGGGCTGTCGAGCGTTCATGGCGACCGGCCTTGGCACGTCCAAGAGGACCCGGGCTTCAACTGGCCACGGCCCGATGCCGACACCCGCGTCGCGCGCGACGACCTCGATCTGCCGCGGATTCTGGCGTACGCGGAGTCGAAGGGCGTCGGCATTCGGCTCTGGGTGCACTGGAAGTCGCTGTATGATCACCTCGAAGAGTCGTTCGCCAACTACGAGCAGTGGGGGGTCCGTGGCTTGATGGTTGATTTCATGGACCGCGACGATCAAGAGATGATCGCGATCCAAGAAGAGATCCTCCAGGCGGCGGCTCGGCACCAGTTGCACATCCAATTCCACGGCGCCTCGAAGCCGACCGGCGAGCACCGCACGTATCCGAACCTCTTCAACCGTGAGGGCGCGTTGAACCTCGAGTTCCTGAAGTGGAGCGACACGTGCACGCCGCCGCACAACGTCAACATCGCCTACACCCGCGCGATGGCGGGGCCGACAGACTACCACCTGGGTGGTTTCAACGCGGTTGCTCGCAGCCAGTTCCAACCGCAGAACAATCGGCCCGTCGTGCTAGGGACACGCTGCCATCACCTTGCGATGTATGTCGTCTACCTAAACCCGATGCCGATGGTCGCCGACGTACCAGAAGCCTACGAAGGCGAGCCCGGTTTCGATTTCCTTGTTGACGCCCCCACGACCTGGGACGAAACCCGCTTCGTAGCAGGCGAGGATGGCAAGTACCTCGTCGTCGCCCGTCGTAAGGGAGACGCTTGGTACTTGGGTGGGATGAATGACTGGAATGCGCGCACTGTTGAACTTCCTTTGGCATTCCTTGGTAATGTGACGTACGAAGCTCGCCTCTACACGGATGGGGACCCATCTGGCAACTCGCCTAATGCAATGAAGCAACGCACCATGACAGTTGATGCAAGATCGAAGCTCAGCTTGACTCTGGCCTGCGGCGGCGGTTTCACTGCGATACTTCATCCACTGCAAGCTGAGTAGTTAGAGTAAGCCTGCGGCGTCGCTCGGAAATGTCTTCGATGACCGGCGGGCAGAACGGCAGCAGGGCGTTGAACGATCGCAGGCACGCCGCCCAGACCTCGTCGTTGTCCAGCAGACCCGCCTCGCCTAGTCGAACAGGCTGCGCCCAAAACGGGAGTAGTCACTACTCCCGTTTTGATGATTTCGGACGCCAAGCGTAGCTAACGAGAGCGTAGACAAATCCGATCTAAACTCTTACTCTCGGCGAGCTTCCGTAAGCACGGGCAGTCTCCGGGAATCCTCCGGTTCGGTCTTGCAAAACGCCAGCGGGGTGACACCCTAAGCGAACGCAAAGTGTCTAAAAGTAATAGCTGGTAACGTACTTGCGCCTACACCCAGTTGGCAAGCATTGTCACGCGTTTGCATCCGAAATCGCGCATAAACAAACCAAACGGGTGTAAAGTGACACCCACTTTTCGGGGCTCGTATCGGTCGTTGAAGGCGATCGTCGGGAAGGTGATTTGAGCCCGCGAATTTTTACTTCGGCATGCCCCGCAATGGTTCGATTCTTTGCCGTCTTGCTGTTGCTCTGGCCCTCGATTGCCCACGAGTGAAGCGACGGGGGTCACCATCTAATCGGCTTGATCGCCTATCAATTGCCGGACGACGCCGAGAAGGTCGCCTTCCAGAAATAGTTGTCGGCTCGTCCTCGTTTCGCTGAAGACTTCAAGGTGCCGGGCAATGTCACCGGAGCGGATCGTTGGAGGGCAGGACGTGCGGGCTACTGGCCGGACATCGCGTGACGCCAGCCGAACTACAATCGGCCGAACTGGCATTGGGAGGATGCCGTGACGCTCGTCATTGGCGACCGCCGCGAAGTCCAGCTGCCGAACCACGTCACCCACCTGCCACGCCTGGCGAATCTCGACTCGAAGGACCTCCACGCCTCGCAAGCGATCGCTCTCTGCCAGCGGGTCATGAGCGACCCCACAGAGACATCCTCAGACCGCGCCGTGGCTCTCTGCTAGCTCGGCCACCTGCTTGCCGAGGTCCACCAGCCTAGCCACGCCGGAGCGACCAGTCGAACTGATTAACACCAACTGGTCGGATGACAATTACGACGGCGCAGGTGACTGTCCTGACAGCTGCCTCGACTTCGCCTAGAACGCGTCGCTTGCCGCCAATTGGCGGCATACCTCAGTGGTGATCGTACTCGGCGGGGGCTTCCCAGATGACGACCGCACTGGCGATCATCGGCCGCTTTTGGTCACTATCGACTGTTAGCCTTGTCGCTGCCGACCGATTCCTAGATGGTCCCCGTTGACGATCCGCAACAAGCAACCTAACGAGGAGAGCCGTTTGGACGAAACAATCGAACAGTTCCGCATGACCCAGTTCGCGAGCGAGATCGATCTACCCGCGGGCGATGACTCGCGGTTGTCACAAGCCACTGAGGTGGTTCTGCGAGAGCTGGAGGCGACGACGCGCTGGAAGCGGCTCCGCTGTCACGAGGTCGTCCGTCATTCGCGGACCGAGGCGGGCGTTATCCACGAGCTCCGGGTGGGGAACGCGATGGAGTTTGACTGGACGTGGGAAGGCGCGCAGGCCCTCCGCCCCGCTTCGTTGCAGGCGTTCGAGCAAGCCGCTTCGACGGCCACGCCAGCGTGCGACGGGAGTGAGTTGAGCGATGACGCTGTCTGGCTTGCCGACGTGCTCGAGGTCGACGAGACGGGCGGAAGAATCTTCGTCCTCGACAGCTCCAACTCCCCGCCGTGCAGGGGCGCCTTCTACGTCCGGCCCTACGAGTTCTTGGCGTTCCTCGATCGGGTCTACCGAGCGCCTGCCTTGGCGGGCGCGCGGGCGACCCTGCCATCCCGCTTGGCGGCGGCAGAAGGGGGCGTCCATCCGGACGTGAGTTGGCCCGCGGAAATCGGCCTGCCCCTGCTCAGAGCGTGGTGGCGGAAGTCGTGGTCGGTTATATGGGGCCCCCCCGGGACCGGAAAAACCTACACCATCGGCCGCCAGGTTGCTGCGGTGCTCGAAGATCCCTCCGAGCGGGTGCTGATCGTCTCGACCACGAACAAAGCGACCGATGGCGTCGCGATGTCGATCGGCCGCGCCATCGCACGAGGGCATCGGCGGCCGATCTCGAAGCCGTCCGCCGGATCGGAAAAACGGCCAACCTGCCCGAGTTTCGCGCGGTCGGTCTGGAGGGGCTGCTGCGGGGTGCCGAGACCGAGCTCTTGGTCGAGCTGAGCGAGGCGACGGCGCAGCTGAAGCAGACACGCGATCCGGCTGGTCGCGCCGAGCTACGCCGCACGATCAAGGAGATCCGCACCCGGATGGCGGATGCGTCGCTGGGGCAATTCCTCAACGCTCACTTGCGCGTGATCACCGCGACGTCGCACAAAGCGATGATGCTGCTCAACCACGCGGATGTCGTCGATCAGTTCGATCGCGGCGCCGCTCCGTTCACCACCGTGGTGATCGACGAGGCGGGTCTGGTCTCGCGGGCGGCGACCGCCGTTCTCTCGCTACTCGCCGCGCGGCGCGTTGTCCTGGTGGGCGATTCGAAGCAACTGGCACCGATCAGCCGCATTAGCCGTGTCATCGAGCCCCTCCAGGGCCGCTGGCTCGCCAAGAGCGGCCTTTCGCACCTCGACCGGATCGACGCGTGTCCCGACGGCGTGCACGCGCTACGCGAGCAGTATCGGATGCACCCGGCGATCTGCGGGGTCGTGTCGAGCTACCACTACGGCGGCGCGCTGAGCACCGCGCCGATGGTTTTGGGACGGCAGTGCCCCTTGCCCGATCGGTTCGCCGCCGCGCCGCGCGCCATCTGGTGCGTTCTTGACCAGGCCGTCGACGACCTTCCTGCGATCCGCGCTCAGCGGGGACCGGGTAATCGCAGTTGGGTGCGCCACGCCACCTTCGACGTGCTCGAGCGGCTCTTCGCCGCGGGCGACCTGAACGATCGGCACGGACTCTTTATCTCCCCCTACCGCGCTCAGGCCAAACTCGTGGGCGATGAACTCGCACGGCAGGGACGGGGCGGCTGGTCGGCTTCGACTGTCCACAGCCAGCAGGGCGCCGAAGCCGACATGGTGGTCTTCGATACCGTCAACGCGGGAAGCTGCGGCTGGCCTTACGAGGAGTGGAAGCGGCTAGTGAACGTGGGTCTGAGCCGAGCGCGGGAGTCGCTGATTGTGCTGGCGAGCCGCGCCGAGATGGACGAGCCGTTCCTCAGTGGGCTGCGTCAACAACTGGTTCCGTGCGTGCTCCAACGAAGGGGCGACGGATGGGAGTGGGAGCGGGTCGAGTTGGCGACGGCGGCCGCGTCACCGGTCGCTGGGGCGCCCACCGACGATCGGCTGGGGAGTCAGCTCCAGAGCCGCCGTACGCTACGGCCGGTGATGTCGGAGGATCAACAGCGGTTGTGTGGGCTGTCGCTCGACGGCAAGCCGCGGCTGGTGCGGGGCGTCGCCGGCAGCGGTAAAACGGCCGTGCTCGCTAGCTGGCTGGCGCAGTCCCTCGAGCGGCTGGGCGATCGGCCCGACACGACCCTGTGGGCGGTGTTCGCCAACCGCACGCTCCAATCGCTGTTGGTGCAGTCGATCGAGAAAGCGTGGCGGGAGCGACACGCCTCGGACCCCTTGCCGTGGGAACGCGTGAGCGTGCTGCATCTGCTGGAGGTGCTGGAGGGGATCTTGCCGACGGCCGGACTCCAGGCGCGGGATTTTGGGTTCGACTACGACGCCGCCGCCGCCAAGTTCTTAAATCGCGCGGACCTCGACGCGATCGCGCCGCGGTGCCAAGCGATCTTCATCGATGAGGCTCAGGACATGGGCCCCAGCGTACTGCGGCTGCTGTCGCTGCTGGTCGAGCAGAGCGACCCCACCGACCCCAACAGCCGCTCGGTAAACATCTTCTTCGACAACGCGCAGAACATCTACGGCCGCGGCGTGCCGATGTGGAGCCGGATGGGGCTCGACCTGCGGGGACGCTCGACCGTGCTGAAGGAGAGCTTCCGCAGCACGCGTCCAATCTTCCCTCCGCCTGTGTGTGCTTCTATTTGTTGTCTTCGAAACTGCTGAGAACGATGAAGCCTCCGCAGGTCTTGTGAGTTTGCGCGAGGCCGATCGCTCTTCAAGCTCAGGCTGAGAGGATTCGAACCTCCGACCTTTGCGTCCCGAAGTGGGTCTACGAACGACCGCGATTGCCACAAGCTGTTGGTGCTTCGCTACTTCGGACAAGTTAGCCGTTGCAGAAGTTGCACGCAAGGACGCGATTTGCACCCGATTTCGGCTGGTCTACTGCAGAAACAATGCAACTATCGCCGCCGCGCCAATGAACTAATTGGCCGCTAGTATCGCGTTGGGAAACCCTAGTGCTATTGTGCGACGCCGATCGACTCACCTGCCAGCTGCCGGGGAACGACTATCACGGAACGTTTGTATGCACCGTAAGACGTGCTGGTTGCTGACTCATCTCATCGTGTTTTTACCGTGTCTTGCTTCCTGAATCGCGTCACGAAAAATCAGCAATTACGGTGTCGATTGCCGCGCCCCGTCGAGCAGCACACGCTCAAGGGGCGCTCCGGCCCCGGCATGATCGGCGCGTCAAGCCGAGCAGCGTGGCGAGCGTCACCAGCCCAGCGCCGGCGGGCTCCGGCACGCTCGCGGCGAGTGCCACGGCGAACGTGCGGCCGTAGTTGGCGGCCCACACGTCGCGGTCGCTCGACGTGATCTCGCCGTCGAGGTCGTGGTCCGCGCCCGTGCCGGCGGCGACCTGCTGGCCCTCGCTGTCGCGCCACACGGTGTAGTCAGCGGCGTCCACGAGGCCGTCGTGATTGAAGTCGCCGAGCAGCAGCTTCGTGAGCGTGAACGCAGCGGCTCCGATGCTCCGCGCGCGACCGCCTGGCACAAGACCGAAGGCCGACCCGTCGGCCAGCACGCCGTCGATCGCCGCGAGTTTATCGACGACTTCGACGGATTGGCCCAGTTCCAAACTCGCTAGCAGATCGACGCCGTTCTGCGTGAACGACAGGCCGAAGAGGTTGATCGTTGAACCGGTCGTTGTCCAGAAATCACGGCCCGCCAAATCCTCGGGCTGCCCGCCGAAATCGCCGCCGCCAACGTTCAGCGTGGCGCCGGCGGTCAGCGTGAGATTGTCGACCTCACCGCCGATCTGGCTCAGCGTCGCCCCACTCCGAACCGTGAGGCCCGCCGCCAGCACGCCGCCGCGGACCGTTAAACGCGAATCGCCGTACAGAGTCGCCTCGGCGCCAATCGATCCGTCACGCAGCTCGATGCGGCTGTCGAGCGCCTCCAAGTAATCGGCGATCTGGCCGCCATCAACAACGACGTCGGCCTCGAGCATGGTGAAGTCAGCGACCGTCGCCGCGCCCGCTTGCAGCACGAGCGACTGGCCCGCGCGGAGCCCGCGGGGCGTCGGCGACGCCGGCGCGACGATTGTTTCCAGCGGCGCTTCGGGGACGTCAGTCTCGGTGATCGTCACGTTGAGCAGCGCGTCGCCCGCGCCAAACAACACGGGCGTGCCGTCCGACAAGACGCCGGTGAGAATATCGCCGATCAGGAACGTCGTCGGACCGCTGACCGGATCGCCATTCCGTCGGAACTCGGCGCCGCGGAGTTCGAGCGCCGAGCCCGTCCGCATTCGCAGCTCACGCCCGACCACGCCGCCGCTGATGAGTGCGTCGCCACGCACCAGGGCCTGCCGCCCGATCGCGCCGCCGCTCATCACGAGGTCGCTCCCGGATTCGAAAGTTGTGAACCCGCCGAGGCTTCCCGCCGAAAGGTTCACGACCGCCCCGGCGCCGGCCGTGGCGTAGTCACCGACCGAGGCGCCATCGATGTTAACGGTCGAACCGGCGTGAACAAACAGCGCCTCGCCGACGGTCCCGCCCTCAAGATTAGCTTGCGAGCCCAGCAGTTCTATGCCGTAGTCGATGGAACCGCCGGTCATGTTGAGCGTCGCATCAACGGCGGCGAAGTGGTAACCTATCGCGGCGCCTTCACCGAGATTGAGCGTCTGCCCGGCGCGGAGGCCGCGTGGCGCCGGCTCGGAGGGTGCGTTGATGACGCTCGGCGCCATCGGGACTTCGGCTGACACGAGTTCGAGCGTCCCCGCCGCGAAGACGTCGCTCGTCGCCGACGCGAGAATCACCACCGTGCCGTCGCCGAGCGTGCCGGTAAGGACGTAGTCGCCGATCGGATCGACTTGGCCTGAGACCGCTTCGCCGTTGAGGGCGAACTCGCCGCCGTAGAGCCGCACCTTCGCGCCATTCTCGGCGAGGTTGGCCCGCCCGAAGACGCCGCCGGCGACGTTGAGAGCCGATCCGGCACCACCGAAGTCACCGCGCTCGACAAAGAACCCGCCACGGATTTCTCCACCGGCGAGATTCACAATGCCACGATCCTCAATGCGATTACGCTGTGCGCTCCCGTCTGTGCTGGTGAAATTCTCGACTTGGCCGCCCACGATCTCAATCGTCCCCTCGTCGGCGAGAAGGTTCCCCGTGATACGGCCTCCTTCAATCGTTACTTCACCCTGCCGTAGTGCTGTAGCATTCCCAACGAGACCGCCCTTGACCGCAACCAATCCATTGGGACTCTGCACGGAGCTACCGGAAGTGCCGGCGGAAATGCCTCCGCTTACAACGCCGTCGATAAGTGTTAGCAGGCCACCTGGGCCGGCGCCGGAAGACTCGAGGGTGCCTCCTCGGATCGTCCCGACACTGCCCTCACTCATGAAGGCACTGCGGATGTCGCCAGCGACGATCTCAACATCGCTCTGTCGCAACCCGATGTAGTCGACGGTCCCGCCGACGATGCGCAGGTCGATACGCTCCGATCCGACATCTCCGTACAGAGACGTGTTGGCGATGGCGCCGATTTGCGCTTCTTCGCCAACGTGTACGGTAGACCTACCAAGTGGGCGGATCTCGCGCACGTAACCGCCAACGGCGTTCACTGAACTGCCGCTGCCAACGACGAGGCGCCCCGGAACCTCACCCCCCACGACGGACAGCGTGCTCCCGCGCAGCACTTGGGCGTTGTCGAACGATCCGCCCGCCGCCGGGCCTAGGCGGCCACCGCTGACGACGACCACCGCGTCGTCGATCGCGTTAAAACTTCTTCCAATCGTGCCGGAAGAAAGCAGCGTGACGCCGCCCGCGACCACGGCGCCATCGCCAACTGTTCCCCCCGCGACATTGAGCGTCGCATCGAGCGCGACGAAGTCGTGCCCCGCGTCGGCGCCCGGCGCGAGCGTCAAGAGCTGCCCGTCACGGATGCCGTTGGGGATCGCGTCGTACGGCGCGTTGAGGACCTTCGGCGTCGCGGGCGGAACCGGAGCGGAAACCAACTGCAAATTCCCCAACTCGTCATCAAACATCGGCGAGAACGCCAGCGTCGAACCATCGACGAGCACGCCCGTCAGCACCGAGCCGCTGGGGACCGTCGTCGGTCCCGACACGGGGACGCCGTCCAGCTCGAACTGGCCCGCGAGCTGCGCCGCTCCCGAAAGCGAGCCCAAACGGCCCCCTTCGATGACGGCCTGGCCGCCGACCACCTGCAGTCGCCGGATGGCGCCGCCGTCCATCAACATTGTCCCGCCGCCGAGCCGCACGTCTTCGGCCGATCCACCGGTGATGTTGTAGGTTGAATCGGTGACGCTCAAGTTGGTGAGGCGCCCCCCTGATTGAGTGAGCGAGGACTCGCTGAGACGTAACTCGTCGAGCACCTCACCCCCCGCGATCGTGACCGCCATCCCGACCCCTATCGCGGGGTCGTCCGCAAAAGCCGCGTCGCTGCCGATCGTTCCGCCAAGCATCTTCAGGCTCGAAGTCGCTCCGTAGGGCAGTGGCGAGTCGAACACGGCCGAACGAAAGCTGGCGATCGACCCGCTCCGCAGCTCGATTTCCGACCCGGGATAGATCAACAGGTTTTTGCGTACCGAGCCGCCATCGACGATCAGCTTCGAGTCGAGCAGCTTCGCACGCTCTCCCAGGTCGCCCGCGCCAAGTTCGATCGTCGCGCTGGTGGCGTGGAAGTTGTCGCCCAGGTCGTCGCCGGCCGAGGCGATAAGCGTCTGACCTTCGCGAAGACCGTTCGGAACGGGGGTGACCGACAGGTCAACCACCGAGGCGGCGGCAGGCAGCGGGACCACATCGAGCTGCACATTCTCGAGCCAGTCGCCGTAAGGGTTCAGCCCCGCCGACGCGAAAATAAAACTCGACCCGTCTTCCAGCACGCCGGTGAG
This sequence comes from Botrimarina mediterranea, assembly GCF_007753265.1. NCBI lineage: Bacteria > Pseudomonadati > Planctomycetota > Planctomycetia > Pirellulales > Lacipirellulaceae > Botrimarina > Botrimarina mediterranea. Next base: position 3,171,489 of record NZ_CP036349.1, on the reverse strand, counting down.
GATCGACGACCTCCCGACCGACACAGTCCCCGTGACGGGCGTCCCATCAAGGCGGAAGTCGTCCCCGCGGAGCGTGGTCGCGGCGTCAGCGAGCGCCACGATGTTTCCGACTCGGCTGCCGCGGATGAGCGTCGTGGCGCCGCTACGCGAGTCCAAAGCGTCGATGTTCCCCCCGGAAATATCCGCCGTCAGTGTCGGCTGACGCAAAGAAAGTCGGTGCACGTGCCCGCCTCCCATCAACAAACTGTGGCTCGGCGCTAAAGCCGACACTTCGCCGCCCGTCACTTGGATCGACCTGCCTGCAACGCCGCTGTTGCCGATCGAACGACTTCCGATCGAACCACCAGCGATGTTAAGTTGATTCAACCCGCTGACGATGACACTTTGCTGGATCGTCCCTCCCAGGACATTGACTTCAACCCCCGTCAGGCTGTCAGGGACCTGAAACCCCGACAGGTTCGCCCCGTCCAGCACATTGACCTGCGTGTTCGACTGCAAACCCGCCAGCGACGTCGCGGGCGGCAGGTTAATGACCTGGTCGAGCGCCACGGCTCGAGCCGTCACGACGCCAAGCAGATAAAGAGCGAAGAAGCGAAGAGGCATCGAGTTGTCGCTGGGGCCGGAGGGCGGGCCGATCGAACGAAGCCGATCAATCAAATCAGGGTGTCAGTCTAAGCGCAGGCCGGGTTCCAGGCCACTTGTCACCCGTGATCGCCCAGAATTAGCCGTTCAAGCAGCGCAACCCTGCGCATCGCGAACCCCCGTGCAATTCAACGACGCCGACCGCAAGCGCGAGCAGCCTCGCCGGTCGTGAGCGGGCCCCCCGCGTTGTCAGTCTCGCGTTCGTCTCCGCTGCAAGCCGTGCTCGATGGTCGGCGTGAAACTTCTCGGCGCAGAGAACTATGAAGCCTCCGCAGGTTTGGCAGATGTCGAAAGCCGGTAAGCAGTATAGCGCCGACGCTGACTAGGTTCCCCGGTGCGTCGAACTTCCGCTCGGCGAGCCGGCGTTGCTCGTTCGCTGACATCTCTGGACCTGCGTCTTGGCGGAATTTGCGCCGTGAGAGGTGGAGAATGGTCGCGACCTCTCTTAGAATGCCATCTATCTTAGGATGAGTGCGGCTAGGTAACGGCCGACCTTCGCAGGTTGCTCATCGCCATCCATCTGGTGCCCCGCGCCATTCGAGAATCGGCCTAGCGCTATGACATGGCCCTCGAAGGCGCCGGAACTCGTCCAAGTCTTGCTCGAGCAGACTCTCTCGAAAGGGGCGAGTGACCTGCACCTGACGCCAACGCCCGAGGGGCTCTTGGCCGAGTGGCGAATCGACGGGGTCATGCAATTGGTCGTGACTTTTCCGCCGGCAATCGGCCCGAATATCGTATCGCGATTGAAGGTGCTGTCCGGCCTGCTGACGTACGAAACCAACAAGCCGCAAGAAGGACGCCTCCACCTCGAAGGGCTGGGCCGACCAATGCGCGTCAGCACACTGCCGACGGTTTTTGGCGAGCGAATCGTCGCGCGAGTCATGTCGGAAGACGCCGGGGAACTTGCGACACTGAGTGGTATTGGGATGCCGGTGGACGTAGCGCGAGTCCTTGAGCGATCTCTGGCTCAAACGACCGGGGCGGTGCTGTTCGTCGGTCCGTCTGGCGCCGGGAAAACGACGACGGCTTACGCCAGTTTGCGTACGATCCGCGAGCAATCGGCTGGTGGTCGGAGCGTGGTCTCGCTCGAAGACCCGGTCGAGGTGATCGTGCCCGGCGTCGCACAATCGCAGGCGAATCCATATGCAGGCTTCGACATGCATGCCGGCCTCCGGTCCATTGTCCGGCAAGATCCGGAAGTCATCTATGTCGGCGAGATCCGCGATTCCGAGACGGCGCACATCGCTTTTCAAGCGGCGGTTACCGGACAGTTGGTCGTCACGACCTTCCACGCCAACGATGCGGCGACGGCCATCACCCGGCTGCTCGACATGGGGGCACCGGCGTACATGATTCGATCTGCGACGCGGGCTATAGTCGCTCAGAGACTGCTCCGCCGACTCTGCCTCGAGTGCCGGCGCGGCCTAACGCATAGAGACTGCCAAGCCTGTGGAGGTATCGGCTACCGGGGACGCGTTGTCGTCGCCGAAGCGGTCGATCTCACGACATCCACGCTCGCTGAGTCGATCCACCCGGGATACGATAGGGCACAGTTCGCGAAGGAACTCCAAGACCGCCAGGTCGCCTGCCTCCGTTCGCAGGCCGCCGACCTCGTTTCTGCCGGGGTCACGGATCAACTAGAGGTCGATCGCGTATTGGGGTGGACCGAAGGCGGTGGTGCGTAGTCCCGCATTCTGAGTATCTGGTGGAGCGAGATAGCAACGATGCCGAAGCGCGCGACTCTCGAAGAACTGATCGCAGTGAACGCAGAGATCCTGGCGCTCACACGGGGCGGCCTGCCGCTCGCCCCGACGCTTTCCCAAGCCGCCGGCATGTTGAAGGGCGCCGATTCGATAAAGGCCCGGCTCGGAGAGAGTATCCAAGCGGGTCAGACTCTCGGCGAGGCCATTGAGGCCGATGGAGCGCTGCCCCGCTACTACGCCGCCTTGGTGCGAGCCGGGGAAGCCTGCGGTCAGTTACCCGCGGCGCTACAAGAACTGAGCGATGCGCTGACGCGATCGTTGCAACTGCGGCGCACTTGTGTGATGGCGGCGGGCTACCCGGTGTTCGTGGCCGTCGCCGCGTGGACACTCTTGCTGTTCTCTAGCCAAACGTTGCTCCCCGAGTACGACTGGATCACCGCGTCGCCTGCCGGCAACCCCGACGCTGAGATGCGGCGTGTGGTGATGGGGGCATTCCTCTACGGCGGACCCATCCTCTTAGGTGTGTTAGTGCTGTGGGTTGTGGCGCGCGGTGGTCCCGACGGAGGAGTATTGGCGGCGCCATTGGGCTCCGCCGCCAATCTGCCCGGCGTTCGGAACGTCCTCAGGCTGACGGCAGCCTCTACCTACTGCCGACTGCTGACGCTGATGCTAAAGCAACGAACCTCCTTGCCGGTCGCGTTGGAGCTCGCCGCCGAGGCGACAGGATGGCCACGCTATCTGGGGCCTTCTAAACGGCTCGCCGAGGCGATCCGTCAAGGAAACGCAGTGAGCGACGAAGGCGATGCGTTGAAACAGCTGCCACCCCTGGTTCGCTCGGCCGTGGCGATGCAAGGAGACGCCGCCGTCTTAAGCGAGGCGATCGACCAAGCCGCCTCGTCTTACGAAGAGCGAGCTTCTTTGGCGGCGGACACCACCGCCGTCATGCTGCCGGTGATCTCTTCAGCTGTTCTTGGTGGAAGCGCAGTAGTAATCTACGCGGTATTAATGCTCTGGCCGTACATCCAATCGTTGAAAGAGATGGCGGGGTGGTTTTGACGTTCAGCATCGGCCCCTCTACGAAGGCCCCGTGTGTTTCCGCCTGAAGACTCCTCCATCGATCGACCCGCCAACGACGGCGCCCGGGTGACGCCCGCCGCTCAGATAGCGTTGGGAACCGAGTGGCGGTTGCCGCTGCCCGCGATGCTTCGCGCACTCGGGGAAGAGCATGGCGGCCGTGTAGGCGTTGCGATTGAATCGCTTGCCGATGAGCTCGAGGGCGGCCGCTCGCTGAAAGCCGCCCTCGCGGAGGTTTCACCTCGCTTTCCGAAGAGCCTCCGCAGGCAATTGCAGATGGTCGCCGAAGCGGGTGGGGATCTATCAACGGTGCTGCCGGCCTTGTCGAACGTCGTCACCAGCGAACGCCAATTACGGAGCCGTTTGTTTGCGATCTTCACTTACCCGTTGCTCGTCTCGACGATGCTGGTGGGGGTCATCCTCTTTTCATCGTGGGTTCTCGTCCCTGAATTCGCTTTGATGTACGGCAGTTTCGGGCTCGAACTGCCGGCGGCTACCGAGTTCTTCTTCTGGTTTTGCCGCTGGGCTCCGCTCGCCATCCTACTTATCGGGCCGACAGTCGCCGGACTCTTCGTGATGGCAATGACGCCGGGGTTGGCTCGCTACGTGCATTGGTTCGTTGGCAGCTTGCCCTTCATTGGCCCTCTGTGGACCTACGAGGGCCATGCTTCGCTCGCCAGAATGCTGGCGGCCTACACCAAGGCGCGTCTTCCGTTAGGCGAATCGTTGCGATGCGCGGCGGCGGGATTGATCGATCAGAATCTTGCCACGGCGGCGCTACGAGTCGCGCGGCGTTGCGACGCAGGCAAGAGTCTCGCCGATGCGATGAGTGCGTCGCGGCACTTCGAGAGGGACCTTGTCGGGCAGATCCGTGAGGGCGAAGAAATCAGCGCCCTGCCCGCCGCCTTGGAGTCAGCCGCGTCGAGCTATTCGGCCCACGCACGACGACAACTGGAGTTTCTCTCTTGCTCGCTTCCCCCCCTCATGATCTTGCTGGTGGGTGGGTTTCTCATGCTGTTCGTCCCCGCGATCTTCTTGCCGATGGTCAAGTTGATCGAAGGGCTATCCTGACTCGCCGGCTGTATTGATTTTCAATCCATTTACCATCGTTTTGACGACGCTCGCTATCGGTTTCGCGATCCGGTTCCTGCTGCGCCTTACTTACGGAGCACGCGGTCCCGAGCGGCGCGACCCGGTCTACTTGCTGTTCCGCGGCATCAGCTGGTTGCTGCTGATCCCTCTTGCTTGCGTGCTCGCGATATGGTCGCTGTTTGGGGCGTTCATCCCCGTATTTGTCGTGTGGTACTCTGGGCTCGAGATGGCGCTGGCGAAGCGATCGCAAATGCGACAAGAGGCGTGGTCGATCGTGACCCGAGCGATGGCCGCCAACCTCCCCGTCGGGCCAGCTTTGCAATGGCGCCTCGAACGTTTTCGTGGGCCAGTCCGCCGACGCCTGCGGCGATTCGTCAAGGACCTTGCGAAGGGGACGGAACTGCCCGTCGCTATCGGCAAGAACGCAAGAGCGTTCCCACCGATGGCGCAGGCGTACGCCGCCTTGGCGGCCGACGGGGGGCTGCCGATCTCGGTCGTGGCTGGTCTTGAGCCTGTAGAGGACCAGCGGTCGCAAGTGTGGGGCCTCACCCGCCGCTTCAGCTATCTGGCGTGGGTGACCTTGCTGATGATCGGCATCGTGACCTTCATCTTCGTGGCGATCGTCCCTTCATTCGAAGCGATCTTCATCGATTTCGGGCTAGAACTGCCAGCGATCAGCCGTTCGCTGATCGGACTGCATCAGTTTCCGTTCGCCGAGTTATTGGTCAGTCTCATTTCGTTGACGCTAATTCTCGTCGGACTTCTCGTCGTGATCGTCATGCTCTGCTATGCAGTCGATCTACCCGTCTTAGCGTCGTTAAACGACTACCTTTTTAGTGCTTGGCGTCGCGCCGATGTCCTGCGGCTATTGGCGAACATGATAGAAAACCGGATGCCGCTACCCGATGCGATCGATCGACTCGCGCATGGTAAGCCTAAGTATCCGATTTTCTTCATCGCCCATCGTCTGCACCAATGCCATGACGAGATAGCGAGCGGCGCCGACTTGCCAATGTCACTCCAGCGGGCGGACCTCATCGATCCGGTTGACAGGGACCTCTTGAAGGCGGCTCAAGCAGTCGGCAATGCGCCATGGGCTTTGCGGTCCATAGCTGACCGCTGCGTCGCTCAAGCCGCGTTTCGATGGGAGGCTTGGCAACAGGTCGGGTTCACGCTTGCAATTGTCTTGTTCGGTCTCTTTGTCGCTTGGATCTGCATCGCGTTGTTCGTGCCGCTCGTCAAGCTAATCAACGGACTAGCCTGATGTTGCTTCACTCCAGACAACACACGGTACGAAGCCGTAACGGGTCGCTCCTCTTGGAGTGCGTCGCGGGGCTGGTGGCGTTGGGCATCGCCCTAGTAGTGATCAGCCGCACGACGCAGACAATCGACCGCCAGTGGCGCCTGACGACTCAAGAGCGGCTCGCCGCCGAAACGCTCGACAATGCGATGGAGCTCGCCCTCGCACTCGACTGGGGCGACATCACTGCGGAGAGGCTAGCCGACATCCAGCCACCGCCGCAGGCCATAGAGAGGCTGCATCGTTGGAGCCTCTCTGTCGAGGTAGCAGAGGAAGCCACCCCAATCACCGGCAAACGTCTGCAATTCGTTCTCACTTGGCGCCCAACGCCGGCAGCCGAACCCCTTCGCCGAACCCTGACGACCTGGGTCTATTCCGTGGAGGGCGTCGAGCCATGAAACGTCCCGTCCGATATCGCCGCCGCGGCAGCACCAGCCTCGTCGAACTCGTCGTCGTTATCTTCCTGGTTACCATCGCGTTCGGACTGGTGGGAAACGGGCTCGCAAGCCTCGCCCGCGTCGATCACCGGTTCGATGCGATTGGCGCGGAGTCGAGCGATCTCGAACGCCTTGCCGAACGCCTCCGGACCGATGTCCGAGCCGCCGAAGAAGCTCGCTTCGACTCGCCGACGTTGAGCCTTACTTTGCCGAACGGGGAGGGCATCACTTACACCCCTGATGCGGGCCGATGGGAGCGAGTCGCGGACGGAAAGTCTGCTTTCTTTCGGCTACCTACCGACGTGGGATGGTCCGTGTCGAGTGACCGGCTGGACGACGATGGAGTCCTCGTGATGAACTTCCACGGGTCACAGCTAACTGACGGCGAAGCGAAACCGGTCTTTAGGATTCTCCTCGCGGAGCTGAATCGTAACGCCCGTCTTCGGATCGCGAGGGACTCGGAATGAGACAGCCACATCACTCGAAGCTCTCTCAGCGGCCGGGGTTCGTTATGATCGCGGTCCTCGTACTGCTTATGGTCACGGCCGCTCTTGCGACAGGCTGGACGACGAGCGTTCTGCAGGGACGTCGCCTAGCGAGGCTACAGCATCAGCAGCGCCAAGCCGAGCGGCTCGCCGAGGCCGCCGTCGCCCGGGCCGTCGCGCGCTTGAACACTGAGCCAAATTACACCGGCGAAGTTTGGCAGGTTAGCGCCGTCCAGCTGGGGCAGGAATACGGCGCGGAAGTGCAGATCACCATCGACGCGACCGATGGCGACGACGCCCAGCGTATCATCGCCCAGGTCGCGTTGTCCCCCATCGCTGATTCTCCCGTTCGCCACACGATATCGCACCGCTTCTGAACTGCTGTTCTCCTTCAACAAGACACTAGTCGCCATGTCCGTACTACTACGTCGCTCCCTGCGAAGGTCGTTGGGATTCACCTTAGTCGAACTGCTCGTAGTGATCGCGATCATCGGCATCTTGGTCGCGTTGCTGCTTCCAGCGGTCCAGGCGGCTCGCGAAGCCGCTCGACGATCATCCTGCCAGAACAACTTGCGGCAGGTGACAATTGGGGTGCACAACTTCGAGGCGGCCTTCGAGAGATTCCCCAGCGGCTCGACCAACCCGACCGGACCGATCCGTAATCTGCCCGAAGGCGATCACAAGAGTTGGATCGTGCGGATCCTCCCCTACATGGGCGAGCAGGTGCGTTACCGCATGATGGACCTTGAGGTAGGCGCCTACCATCGGTTGAATAACGCGGTGCGGCAGTCGGGGATCGAGCTCCTGCGATGCCCGAGCACGCCCGCGGACGATTACCCCTACTCGAGCTACGCTGGAGTCCATCATGACGCTGAGGCGCCGATCGCAGAGACCAACACGGGCCTCTTGTTCCTCAACAGCCGAATCAGGTTTGAGGAGATGCTGGACGGCGCCGGCTACTCACTGCTGATCGGAGAAAAGATCACTGACGGCTTGACCGATCTCGGCTGGATGAGCGGGACGCCCGCGACGCTGCGCAATGTTGGCGTCGCCATCAACGGGAACGGCGGTAAGCAACCCGATCGCTGGGGTGGCGGCTCGCTTCCACCCTGGTGGGAATCCGCGGCAAATTACCAAACCTACGATGGCAGTGGCAGTGATGACTTCGGAGGAGATGACGGCCTTGAGGAGGAGTCGGGCGACGAAGCTCCGGTGGATGACGCCGAACAAAGCGACGACCCGTACATCCCGCGGGGAGGCGACCCGAACAACCCGCTCGCTGTCGGCGGGTTCGGTAGCCACCACCCGGGCGGCTGCCAATTCGCGATAGCTGACGGCTCCATCCGATTCGTCGGCGACGACACCGATGTCGGGGTACTCGCGAAACTCGCCAATCGCGAAGACGGCAAGATGGTCGATATCGACGACCTTTAGCCATACGACCAGACTTGCGATTACGACCCGCTTTGAAGTAGTAGAGTCCTGACACGCTCCGGGCTGGTTTTTTTACAGCCGCCAAGTCTGCGTAGAAGTGAAACTTCTCGGCGCTGAGAACGATGAAGTCTCCGCAGATTTGGCGATCCCGAAACTGACGGAGATGAACTGCACCGACGCGAGTTTGGATGCCGGGTATCCGCTTCGCACTGCAAGGCGAGCTAACTGTGACGCCCGGCGGAGTGCCCTCGACCCTGACTGATTACCATTGGAGTTCTAGGGGCCACCGATCTGGACGACGCAACCGCTCTCGAATCGTAAGTAGTTGCCGTGTTCGGGGTCCCACGCCACTTCGTAGGCGAGCGTGATGGCAACCGGATTGCCGCCAATGTCTGGGCCAACGATGAGGGTTGGCTCGCCTTCGATCTGGGCCCAGATATCGGCGGGTTCTTGCGGGTCGGGCACCGGATCAACCGTCCAATTTGACACTAAGCTGACCATATGTTCCTGCTCGTTGACCAACTGCGGACGGACCTCGCGGAAAGACTCGAAGTGGGCTCGCTCCGCCTGCCGATATCGAGTCTCAGCCTGGGCCCTGAATCGCGCGAAAACCTCCCGCTGTCGGCGGGTCGGATAGACCAACTCTTCGGTTGGTTCGGGCGGCTCGACAATCAGCTCAATTCCTTCACCAAATGGCGGGAGGTTGATCGTACCGCTCCAGCTGTACCCATCGTGTGCGAGCCTTCCGAACACGGGGTCGTCGACTATCTTGCCAAGAACTTTTTTCACCCGTTGCCGTTCGCGTTTTTTAAACGCCGCCTCTCGTTCGGTGCATTCGGCCAATTCTTGCTTTAGCTCCGCAGTGGCCTGGGCGATCTCGGCCTCGCTCTTGCCGGCGTGGGTCATCTCCTGCCGCGTCGTATACTCCATGATTGCCGCCGGGTTGGCGGCCAGTTTGAACATCGCGTCGAAATCAAAGTCGGTGTGCAACCGCACGAACGCTTCGTCCTGAATTAGCCGCATTGCCTCCGTTTCGTCGCCCTTTGCTTCGAGTATCGCGGCACGACAGAACTTCGCCGGCCGACCGGTCGCCTCGGCAAATGCCATGACCTGCTGTCGTTCGGCGGCGGTCGGCGGCGGTTGGCCGATGATCGTAAGCGGGTCTTTTGCGGACATGGAATCGCTAAATCACCAGAGGTCTGACGAAAAACTGCACCGGCCGCCCGGTTAGCTTTCCATCACGCTAGTCGTCGCGGCGGTCGGGTGGAACTGAGGTTATGCCGATCAGCGGGCAATAGGTTGCCCACTAGGATATCTGATATGGCCATGTACGTCGCCCTTTTGAAGACGCCAGTACGTGAGCAAAATCATGCCATTTGCCATTGATCATGCACACGTGACACCCGGCGATCGGCCTTGTATTTGAAACGGCGCCTACGGCGGTCGATCCGGTGGTGCCTACTAACCTCGGATCGGTTTATTCTGAGCGACGCGGCTCGACGACAAAGTTGAGTCGTTCGCCGCTGCTGCGGTCTAATTCCAACACAGCCAAATCTGCTGAGGCGTGAAACGCCTCGGGAGGCGCGGAGGACGGAACTACGCCGTGTGACCTGCGGCAGTACCTGGTGCCGAAAGACTTAGGTTTGGGCGGCAGACGCGCGTGTCGCGGCAGAACCAAGCTGCCCTGACCCGCAAAACTCACCGGACGGACGGTATGTCTGCTGCGGCCGCGGCCGGGATGACCTTTCGAGAGGGGCCTACAGGAGGACCCTGCTTCCTGCTTCTGACTGGGAGACCTGCGTTTTGCTGACTATCTCGTAATTCGAAACCCGCGTACTAGCTCGCAGGACGCACTCAAGACGGTCTTGCCTTCGCTCTCGCCCTTTGCGATTCCGTTTAGCATCGTTGCGAAAGTTTCTGGCCAGTCCTCAATGAGGCTCCTCCGTGGTTCGCCGGTTCGGTCAGAGCGAAGGGCCCCCAACCCCCAGGTCAGAAGGCCCAAAAATTGGGAGCCCGAACTCCGTCGTCCGCTCGGACGGCCGTCCCCGTACTTGACGTAGTAAGCGGCGGCGTGGGCGACGTAGCGGTCGACCAGCTCGCGTACAGTCAGCCGGTAGGCAGCGGGGGCACCAGAGGCTGCAGCAGAGGTGCCGACGGGTCGGCCGGCAAGAATGTCAGCCACGGTGGAGGCGTACGCCTCGCGACTTTCTGGCGAATCGTACTGGCGAATCGTAGGGGCCCAGGTAGTGGAACTTACCGCCGATCCGGCAGTAGGCACGATTGCTGGGCTTGTGATGGCAGTAGGGCGGAACGCGGGGCGTTTTGGGCATGGCCGGCTGCGATGGGTGTCAGATTGACACTCGATTTGGCTGCTGGCAGCACTCCCGACCGCCGGGAGGTTAGGCCGTAAGGTCCTACGCGACAGGCATTTACAACAAGTGGAGCTGACAGGAATCGAACCTGCGACATCCTGCTTGCAAAACCCTTAAATGCGACCGCTGGAATCAGCGTTTCCTTCAGTAATTCTAGCACTGTAACCCACTCACCGGCCGTCGCAATAGTAAACATCGCTACGCATAGTTTTCCCCTGTACGCGGTACGGTTCAGCGCCTTCCGATGCATGCAAGACGGTAGATGCCGTCTTGCTTATGCAGGGCGTCAGAACGTCCTTGAGAGTGTGATGTATGCGATTGAAGTACGGCGGTATGGCGGCTGACCTGGCGAAGCAGCTTCGTGCTCTGGAGAAGGAGAACGCAAGGCTAAAGAAGCTCGTGGCGGACCAGGCTCTCGACATGGAGTTCCTGAAGGAGGCGGCCAATGCAAACTGATGAGCCCCGAGCGGAAGTGGCGGAGCGACGCTTCTGTCGCCCGCTGGGTCATTGAATGGAGGCGGTTAGACTACAACCACCGACGCCCACACAGCTCGTTGGGGTATTTGCTTTCCGCCGATCTCGCCGCCCGCTGGCCCACCTCCGCTCCGGGACCTGCTGAGGCGTAGCAGAAGTAGGCCCCAGGGCGGACGCGGCCCGGCGGAGCAGCATCCAACGATTCCAATTCTCTAGCAACGCCTGGTACATAGATCGGGGGAAGGTCACATCGACAGGCGACTCGCCAGGGTCGTTGCAACTTGAAACCGCCCGGTTGTTGTCAGAATCCAGGACGAACGTCACGACGCCCACTTGTAGCCCGAGAGCCATTGCGACGACAGCGCGCACGGCCTCGCGAATCGCTTGTTGGTGCCTGGCGCCACTGGTGCCCTAGGCCCTAGGGGGTGGTGGTGCAGATAGGCCAGACGCTTATTTGGAATTTCCCAACCGCCCCACAACGGAGCGGCCAGTGTTTTCGCCAACCAGGGACGGAAAAGCAGGCGGGTTTTCGCCGGGCGACTTCGGTAGATCGCTACATTGGTGGCAAACGTCTGGGGCCTCGCATACTGTACAGGGACTGCGTACCACCGTCTTCAATAGGCAACCAGGGAGTCGCTCGTGAATCCTGCCCGCAATTCTTATCTCGCCGTACTCCTTCTCGCAGCGATGTGCTTCGACAGGCAAGCCAGTGCCGATGGCTTGGATGAGTTCGCCATCTCGACCTACTCAGCCTTCCAGCAATTCCCCGATGTCAGTGGGCAGGTCGTTGTTTGGGAAGACGGTAGAGGCGCTGCATCAGGGACCGAGTATGACATCTACGGCAAAGACCTCGGGACTGGAGTTGAGTTCTCTGTGACTACCGCGACGGGCTCACAGTATCGTCCCGTGATCAGCGGCGACGTTGTGGTTTGGGAGGACTATCGAAACGGCGGCGCCGATATCTACGCGAAGAATCTAAGCACGGGCGTCGAGTTCCCCATATCAACTGCGAGTCGAAACCAGCGGCGCCCCCAAATCGACGGCAACTTGATCGTCTGGCAGGACGAACGTAACGGGGGGAGCGACATCTATGGGTTCGATCTACTTACCAACATGGAGTTCGTCGTTTCCTCGGCAGTCGGCGACCAATTCCGGCCGGCGATTAGCGGCGATACGGTTATCTGGGTTGACTCGCGCAACCGAGGCGTTCAAGGACTGAATCTCTCCACTAGCACGGCATACGCGATCAACAACACGTTCACAGCTGACTTTCGAGGGCCTGCCATCGACGGCGAGACGGTCGTATGGATGGGCGTACGCGATGGCGTTGAGGGTTTGTATCGAACGGACTTGACGACGGGGGACTACTTTCTTGTTCGTGCTCAAAGTGAGACCAGTCAGTTGATTCAGACTCCCGTCATTGAGGGGTCCACTATCCTCTGGGGGGAAGGCGAAGGCGGGGCGCCGAACCTATTCGATATCTACGGCGAAGATTTCACGAACGGTAATACGTTCTTTGTGAGCAACGCCGCCGGTGGTCAGTACTATCCCGCGATCGACAACGGACTAATCGTTTGGACCGATGGCCGCTCAAACCAGAACAGCCCCAACATCTACGGCGCCGTCCTACCAACCATCCCCGAGCCCACAAACCTAGCGCTCGTCGCGATGCTCGCCGGTTGGGGACTCGTGCGTCGCCGTCGCTTGCAGGGGTGCTCTGGTTCCAGATTGGCACGCCATTCGTATCAGTCGGATAGGAAGGCAACCAAGCCTTCTCTTCCTTAGATGTCGGCGCGTCAGAGCGACCGTCGGTCAACCCGATAGGATCAATCATGGCCACCAAAGCTAGACCCAAATGGCAAACCGCTGAAGACGACAGCACGTGGGAACGGATCAAAGCCGCGTTCGCCAACGACTGGGAGCAGACCAAGGCCGACTTCGGTGACGATTCGGCACGGGATATGGGTCAGGATGTCGATGATACCGTCAAGCAAATGGCGGGCTCCAGTGACGCCTTCGAGAACCACGAACAGGCGTTCCGATTCGGAGTTGCGGCGCATCGCATGTACGGAATCGAATACAAGCAGTGGGACGAAGACCTCGACGCTAATTTGTCGCGAGACTACGGCGGGGACTATGAGACCGACCGCCCCTACATCCGCCACGCGTACGCTTACAAGCCTCGATAGGGCGCGTCTGATGATGGAGTGATTAACTAGGTCGCAGGGCAGACGACTGCTCTGCGGCCTTTCACTTATGGGCTCAAACCTCTCACCGCAGTCCGCCGCGCGACGAATTAGCCCGCTGCCTTCGGGCTGAACGCAGGTTGGTGCTGCAATTTCAATGAATTTATTACGCGTCAAATTTTTGGGGCGGGGGCGTTGTCAACGACGGATGGGCCGAAGTGTGACAAGATGGCGTAGGCGGTTAGACTGTGCTTTCCCCAGAGGAGCCAACCGTCTTAGCCCCCGTGATCGCCATGCATCGCCTTGCGGCTCTCATCTTGACGCTACTGCTGCCTATCGCAGCAGCGGCACAGCCCACCTTTGCTTGGGATGGATTCGACATCTACGTCGATCGTCCGAGCCGCATTGACAACGCCGCCCCCGGCCAGTCGATCGGGGATCCGGTTTACCATCGCTCCTGGGATTTCAGTCCCGCGACGCAACGTCCTGAGCAGCGGCCGCAGCGTGACCCGCTCTCTGCAAGTGACTCGTTTGCGCTATGGGTTCCACTCAAGAACTTGACTAACACAACCGACCCTTACTCGCATTACGCCACAGAGCTTCCCGTCGTGGATGGCGACACCCGCACTGTTTCGTTCGACCTCTACCATCGCCTGAATGGCTTCGTTGGGGATGCGTTCACTGGGCCGGAGGAAAGGAGCTACTGGATCGGGAATCTTTCTCCCGGCGAGTATCACGTCACGCTTCGACACTGGGACTTGCCGCCGGCGCCAGAGGGACCGGACCCGAATGGTCAACCGCACTGGCCTTGGGAAGGCACCCTCGATCGAGCAACGCTTCGCCAGACCGATACCTGGACTGTGCGGGTCATCCCCGAGCCCACCACCGTAGTGCTCGCCACGATGCTCGCTGGCTGGTGGATGATGGGGCGGCCGCCGCGCCACGAAAGTAGCCCGCTTCCTTCGGGCTGAACGCTGGTTGTTGCTGCAACTGCAGGGGGTTCGCTGGAGACGCTTTTAGGGGTCGGCGGCCAGTGAAGCGTGACCTCGCTCGCCGTTGTCGGTTACGGTTAGCTAGTACGAGCCCCATGGAGATCAGACTAATGCCTCGATCGTTCCTCTAGCTCCTCCTCGTCGCCGCCTACGGCCAGCCTACAATTGCGGCCGTGAGCTTCGATTGGGCGGTCGTGGGAAACCCGGACAATGCCGCCGATCCTGATAATGGACTCGGCACGGTCGCTGACACCTTCGCGGTTGCACGCACCAATGTCTCCAACCGCCAATACGTCGAGTTTCTCAACGCCAAGGCAATGGATGATCAGTATGGTCTCTTCTCGTCGCAGATGATGAGCAGTAGTCACGGCGGCATCGTTCGGCTAGGCGATATCGGTTCGTATTCGTATGCCGTCAAGGAGGATGCGTTAGGGGTCCAGGCCGGCCGAGACTATAGCTATGCGAATAAACCAGTCGTATTCGTGACTTGGTTCAATGCCGTACGGTTCGTGAATTGGATGCATAACAGTCAGGGCGACGGAGACACAGAAAGCGGCGCCTACGATTTGACTCAACTCCCAGCGGACCTGTCTCAACCCTTCACTGTCAGCAGGAACTCGGACGCAAAGTACTGGCTGCCAAGCCTGGACGAGTGGTATAAGGCCGCGTTCCATGACGCGTCTGCGGGGAAGTCGGCTGTCTATTTTGATTTCGCAACTGGCTCGAACTCCGTGCCCGACTCCGATGATCCAGCAACGCTGGACACGCCGAACACGACAAACGTCGCCAACTTTACCCGATACGCGCCGGGCGATGGCTACAACTCAGGCGAAGCCATGCCGAACAGGATGTATCCGCTAACAGATGTTGGAGCGTATAGCGAGACAACGAGTTCATACGGTGCCTTTGATATGGCCGGCAATGTCTGGGAGTGGACTGAGACGAACTCAGTCTCCCCATCAGATTCTGTGTTGATGGGTGTTTCCGGCAGCGCTTGGAGGTCTGACTTTCAAGTTCTCCTCTCAGGACAGCCGGTTGGTATTGGGTCGTCGCCTCTGAGTGTCGCGATCGATCGCGGCTTTCGCGTCGCCACCATCCCCGAGCCCACCGCCCTAGCGCTCGCCGCGATGCTCGCCGGCTGGGGCCTCATGCGTCGCCAGTCCCTAATGCCTGCGCCGGTTCCGCAGCGTCGCGACAAACGCTATACACGCAAGTGCCGTTGCGGAAGGCTCAGGCACTCGAATCAGCGAGATCAGCCTGAATGGGTTGGAGTTGTAGCCCGAGTTGGCAGTGTCGAACGTGAGATACAGTTCGGCGTTGTCGGAGTCGTAGTCGGGTCCCGTATTGTCCAGGAAGTACGATAGGTCGGGAGGATTGGCGGATAGGTCAGCTGTGGCGATGCCTTCCATATCCAAGTCCGCCATTCGTATGTGTGCGCCGACGAGATTGCGGCGCCCGAAAACTCTTGTGTCGAGTGATATACCGGCGACCGGGAAGTAGGCGACGTACTGGTCGGAAAGGAAGTTGTAGGACCCGCTAGTGCGGACGGGGTTGCCGATGCGAATTGTCCCTCCGCCGTAGCCCGTCGCTTCTCCAAAACCCTCCATCGCAAGCGTGGCACCCTTTATGGCGTTGTCGTACCAGGTGAAGCCCACTGGGCTCGCAGGAGGGTCGCCTGGCGTATCTAGATCGAACGTGTATGTTCCGACAACGCGTGTCCCTAGGGGCACCGTGTAGAAGGCTTCTGAATACTGACTGACGCTCTCTGCCACGAACTGGAAAGTCACGAGGCTAGCGGCGGTAGCGCAATACGATGTCCCCGCCACGGCAGTGAGAATAAATCCGATTGCGTTAGCTCTCATTAGACCATCCCTTACTTCTTATGGTTGCGCAAGATTGCAGACCAGCGAGCAGCAGGTAGCCCGCACGATATCATGCCAATCTCGGCGGTGCCACGCCTGGATGCTTCGTAGCGGGGGGCTCTTCAATGGTAAAACCAACCGCTAGGGCCGCCTCTCCGCCCGCTACTCATGATATAGCGGCTTGAGCCAATAAGTGTACGGGCGTATTCTGCGGCGATCATGACGCCGCTCCAACGATTCGCCGCTCTCACTGCCGACCACTTCACCATTGCCGAGACGGTGCGCGACGTCGAAGCCGAATGGGGCGCTGGCGCCCCGGTCGAGAAGATCGCCCACCGGGTCGGGCTGAGCGAGCTTGTCATCGTCACCGGGCTGATCGACTTGGCGGTCGTGGGCGTTGTGACGTGGGCGCCGCTGGAACAGATCGCCTTCTTCGAAGCCGGGTCACCAGTTCTAGGAGCCATCGAGTAGCAGCAATGTCCCCCGCCGAGAAGCTGAAGAAAGCCGAGCCGACCACCTCGATTCCGACGCGCGTGCCGAAGTCGTTCGCCGCGAAGGCGTTGGCGAACCAGATGAGCCGATCCGAAGCGCTCTATGAGGCGGCGAAGGCTTGGATGGCGGCTCGCTGATGACACAGGCTCCGTCGAGCTGAAAACAATGCCAGGACGTTCAGGCACTACTGACGCACTGTGGATCGCTGGGGCTTTACACCTACACGACCCCGTGGCGATAGCACGCACGGCGCGAAGTTATAGCGATTGTTTCGGTCGTGGTGCATGCACACCCCTTAGGTCTTGCCAAAACCTCGCAGGCGTCGCGAATCCCCTACTGCGTGGGCGCCGAGTATTCCGGTCTAGAGCACCAGGACGGTGCCCCGCATTCTGCATCGTCAAATCTAGGGATTGGTGAGCGATGTCTGCAACTCAATGGCGCCGAATCGAGCGACAGTCGATCGCGATTGCCGTAACTGTATTGGCCTTGGCAGTGACTGGCTGCACTCACACTCACCTCCGAAAATCGAACGTAGCACAAGTAGGCTCGATTACCGATCTGCTTTATGAGCAGACACTAAGCAATGTAGCGATGGCTCATTGCCAGCCAGGGTCACTCCCTCACGTTGCTGTCATCAGCTCCGGAACAACTCAGGCGACAAGCTCGGCAGGAAGTACGGTAGGATTGACATGGAACCCGACGACGCTCGTTAGCGAAGTCTTAAATCTCAATGGCTCCAGAACGGTAGCCGAGTCTTGGGGGATTGCTCCCGTAACTAGCCCAAGCCGATTGCGCCGAATCCAATGCGCCATGCATCTAATGACGCGTGGATATAACTTGGCAGTTGCGCCCGTCCAAAGCGATCACGCTGGAACTCAGTACCGTGTTGTACTCGCAGGCGACAATGCTTGCTCAAACTGCCTAGGGCAGCTGACCAGCGTCGGCTTCCTGCCACGACCTACTGCTGAGAAAATCGATCCTATAACACGAGATTTCTACACGTCGAATGACGCGGAAGAGTATAGACGATCGCTCTCTACCGCGATGGCATGCAAGCTACCAACTTGCTGGTACGGAATCGAGAAGAAGGGACTCGCTTGGTGGAAGTCATGTCACAGGGGACACTACCGCGGATGCTGCGGAAGCTACACCGCATGGGTCGATGCGCGCGGTATTCCCAGTCTTGCGAGAGCTACTCTATCGATCCAGGAACTCGGCGTCCTAGACCCGCCATACGTTCAAGTGGAAAAGACGGTCAAGCTGAGCGATGGCACCACCATCAAAGTGACTGGCGCCGCGAGCGGTACCGTGAACGAGTTCCAGATTCCTAGGTTGGCCACCGGAGAAAACGAATTCATGGGCAACTCGAACAGAGCAATCGATATCTTTAACCAGAGCCTACTTAACATCTCACCAGCAGCTACGCGCGAAAACCTACCACCTGCGAACCCGCCAGCCAACCTAACTCCGGTGGTCATTCCTACGATTCCGAGCCTCCCTATTACGACTGGCCCGTAGTTCAACAACTACAAAGCTGCTCTACCGCGGCCGATCCGCTGGGAGTCTCTAGGTGATGGTTGACAGGCGAGGAGGTTGGCGGTAGAGGTGGGCGCTTTCGGTCGACGTCCCGTTGCGACGGCAAGTGTTCACCCAGAATAACTCTCTCACAGGGGCCAGCCTAGCAATGCCACGTTGCTTCTTGATTACGGCAGTCGGCTCCCCCGAAAGCGATCGACGCCGGGCCGTCGAGACTCTTATCGAAGAGATTATCGATCCGCTGAAAGAGCCAAAGCAGATTGAGTTCCGTGCACCATTCGATGGCATTATTGGGGAGACGCTCAACCAACCGCTGCTGGAGCAAATCGTCACGGTTGACTTACTATTGGCTGATGCGACTGAACCGACACCAAATCTCCTCTACGAATTAGGTGTGCGTCATGCGATTCGGAAGCCCTGCTTCCTAATGTCTGAACACCCTGAGAATCTGCCTTCGTATTTGAAACCACTCGTGTACCATCGGTTATGCCGAACCACCGAGGGATACGCGAGAGCGAGGGAAGAGGTTTGTAAGTTTCTCGACTTAGTTAGGGAAGGTCGTCCTGCTCTCACTCAAACCGGGCAGGCGGTAGCCAGGTTTGAGCGGCGACCACAGAAGATTATCGCTGTTTGGGTATCACTAGCAGACCCTAAACGCACACCGCAACTTCGCGCCGCGCTTAGCGAACTGCTAGGCAGAGCGAGTGATGTTTTACTCATCGAGCCGATCGGGCCTGTTAGGTGCCAGGGTGACAAGGCAAGTCTGCTACTCTACTGCTACGACCCGTCAATTACTGAGATACAAGTCCAGAGCCAGATATCCAAAGCCCTCTTGAAGAACGGAGTAGATCCGTCCAGCCTATGCGTCCACTTCGGGACGCTGTAGGCGGTGGATCGCATCACTGGAACGTGGCGCCAGCACGTTACCTAGCCTGTGAGTCTGCCAAGACCGGAAGCCCGCCGGTCAGCCAACGAAAGTCTGCGGCGATCTTGCCTCCGATCGGTTTCCAAATGGCTGGACTCTAGAAACCAGAGCGGCGCAGAGATGGGGTTCGCTGTCTTCCTCAGCTGCGCGACGACCGGCGTTCTGCTGGTGGCGGCTGCGTGGGGCTTGAGACGCTATTGCGAGTTGAGGCGGGGCGATAGAAACGTGTAACCGAGACGATTGTCAACGGCGGATCAGGGGAAGCGTGACGGGGCAGCCGGCCGGGGCTATCGTTTGTGCAACTCTTCACGCTGAGGCCAATACCATGCGACAGCTACTCACGCTCGCGGCAATGTTCGCTGCCACTGCCGCCCATGCTCTCGATCCGCTGATTCTGCCAGCCGATCCCGGCCCAGAGGCAACCGTGGTTGTCAGTAAATTGACGCACGACCTCCTGCTCAATATCCCGCCCGATTACCCGCTGGATGACGAGCCTCTCTTCGGCTACTCCGGCGACCTAGATGGCGGGTTTGCTGTGATTGGCGCCCCCGAGGTCCTTGGGTCCGGGTCGGCGTTCGTCTTCAACGCCGATACAGGGGAACATATCTCGACCCTATCGACCGGACACTTCCTCTACGGTCGTTCGATATTCTCAAGCTTCGGGGGCACCGTCGATGTTGAAGGCGTGCTCGGCGTTATCACGGCGCCGCAGGCGGGCTTTTCTGATTGCGGGCCAGGTTTGGCGATGGTGTTCAACGTCGTGACGGGCGAGCGTCTCCAGACTATCTGGGGTCAGGAAGGGCAGTATACCTTTATCGGCGACGCACGGATTGATGGGGCGTTTGTTGAACTTGCCATCACCGATTACTTCGGCGGCAATGTCCGTCCGCTTCGGGTTGCACTCACCATTCCCGAGCCCACCACCCTAGCGCTCGCCGCGATGCTCGGCGTGTGCGGTCTCTTGCACCGTCGCCCGCAAAACTGAAGACGCGTAATCACTTCTCAAGAATCCGACCGCCACAATGCCCCCTTCCCGCCCCGATCTATCCCGCCCTCGATATCTTTGTCACCGGACGGGTGGAGGGGCTTCGATTGGGCTATTAGACGTCCTAGAGGATGCAGCTTGGCCTTTCGTAGGGCCGTCAAGCGTTGTCATCAAGCACTCCAGGCTGAGCGCATCTTCATAAGTGCGGATGCGGTCCAATTGGGCCACCATCCCCTGCTGCACGGCAGATTCGATTAGCCGCATCACGCGCTGCCGAGCCAATAAGTCCGATAGCGGCTCTGTGAACGGACCCACCGCGGCCTGCCGCTCGAAGTAGAGCGCGAGAAGACGATCTTGGAGAAGAGGGAGGTTTTCAGCCACCGGAACCTCTCGGGGGTAGAGAACCACTTGGCCATCAAGTTGAGTGACGACACGCGTACTATTCACCCAATTCGCCATCCGCCGCTACCGCAATTCCTCGTTCTGAATCTGTGTTATCCGCAATTGGTCACAGGAGGGCGTGGGTGGCAAGCGATCAACCGCTTTACCCCACGGGTCTACACCGGCCCCTCATCCTTACGCGAAGACTCACGGTGCGAGACTCAATGCGAAATAAGCTTCGCATCTCGAAAAGCTGATCGCTCGCGAACCATTTCATGAGGTTGGTTGGTCCGCAAGTGATCAGTTCCGTGCGTCGATCACGGCTTCTTGATTAGTCGCTAAGGTTCAGCCCTGGCATTCCCTCACGGGTTCCCTCCTTCGAGAGCTTTTTGAGGAAGGCAGTGAGGAATGCGCTCGATATGTTGATCTAGCCCACCACTTGAGATCGCAGACACCGTCGCCTGCCATCGGCGGTGTCTGCGATGGGCGATCGTGACGGGCCTCACAAGCGTTCCTCAGACGACACGCATTCAGGCCGTCGGCTTCGGAGGTCCTCTAAACCTCGATCCGGTATACGCCCCGAGAAACACTGGCGCGCAGACGAGAGCGACCAGCAGAAACTCAATCGGTACGAGTTTGTGACTGGTGGCATCTACCATCCAGTTATGCAGTACGTTGATCGCGTGCAAGACGGCGGGCGTAGGCATCGCCACTCCACGGACCGCAGAGCCGACGGAGAAGCGGTCTACCGGTTGAGAAAGCGGGACGCGGTGTGGACCCTTGTCAGACCGCCCGGCGTTTACGTCGTCACGGCAGAGTTCGCAGGCTACGCGCCGCTTGGAGCGCCAGTCACCGTTACTCCCCCGGTCCCGATGGTCGCATTTTTGGGAACGCTGAAGTCAACCTGAACTTCATGCCGCAGGAATAGCGGGAAGCTTACAAGTGCCGTCAGCCCCGGATGCCCGGCCGTACCCAAGTGTTGTAAAAAAGTCGGCTAGCTTCTTAGCATGCAGGGACACGACATAGAGAGGATTAATCTACCTTCAGCTAGAAGGCTTAACTCTCCCTTGCGCGAGGACTCTGACGCCCAGCAGCTAGATGAGTACTGGACACAGCGTTCACATTGACAAGGTGCTGCCGGCGCGTCGGTCGGACAACAGTGCAACTCACGCTCAAAACATCGACGCGGGAGGAGTCGGCTTAGATGAGGGGTAAGGGATCATATCTTTCCCCCAGAACCTCTTCGGACGAGACGCCCACCCACTGGTCGAGAAGCGTCGCGTAGACGCTGCGGAAATCGACGCCCAAAGGGAGGTCGCCATCGATCAACGCGGACAGATCGGGCGTCTTGCCGTACAAGCCGCCGTTGATGGGAGCACCTGCTACGAACACAGGACCTGCGGCGCCGTGATCAGTCCCCTTCGAGTCGTTCTCTGCAACACGTCGGCCGAACTCGCTGAAAGCGAGCACGACGACGCGTTCATCTAGCCCGTTAGCACGGAGGTCATCGAGAAACGCCTTGAGGGCGTCGGAGAACTCCCGTAAGAGGTTCCCATGGGTGTAGAGTTGTGAAGCATGCGTGTCATAGCCAGTCTGCGACGCGTAGAACACTCGGGCTGAAGAGCCGATCCGCAAGAGTTTCGCCACAACGCTGAGGTGCGACGCGATCTCCGTTGACGGGTACGACGTCCGCGAAGCGACGGCCGCTTGCTCGGCATGGGCGAATGCCTCGGCTGCCGTGTACGCCGATCGCATCTGGCGAGTGACGAACGAGCCAAGGTCGGTTCTGTCGGAGTCGCGGAGCGGCGGGAAGGAGCCATCGAGCGTCAGGTCACTGAGCTCTGTTAGCGCTGTTGCGCCGCATCGTCGGCCCCAAAGTGCGAAAGGCGTCGCTTGGTTGCCGACAAAGAACGCTTCGGCATCCACCGAAGCGGAGCCGTTCCCTCTAGTCAGATCGAGCGTGCGACCGAGCCACCCGTAGGCTTCCAGGTCGGCGTCGTGCCGGCGTCCCGACTGCCAGATGCGCATGCTGCTGAAGTGCGAGCGGTCGGGGTTCGGGTAGCCGACCCCCTGAACGATCGCCAACCGTCCGTCGTCGAACAGCTGCTTGGCGCCTTTCATCCGTGGGTGGAGGCCGACGTGGTCGTCAATCCTCAGCAGGTCGGATTCCTTCAGCCGCAGCGCCTTGCGCGCGCGGCCGTAGCCGTCGTCTCCGTAGGGGACAACCGTGTTCAGGCCGTCGTTGCCGCCGTCGAGTTGGATGACAACCAGCACGCGGTCATCGGCAACCGGCGTCGCGGCCCGCGAGGTTTTGGCGAGGAAGGTTGGCACAAAGGGCGCCGCGGTGACGAGCGACGTCGTCCGTAGAAAGTCTCTCCGTGTGAACACCGACGGCCTCCTTCTCAGCCAAGGGTCGAATCGGGAAGGGACAGCAGCCGAGCGATCGCTTCGGCGGTCGTCGGTTCGTCGTCTTTGGCGAGGGCCGGGACTGAATCGGGCGCAGCGACACCCCAGAACAAGAGCGATAGCCGCTCCACGATAGGTCCACTACCGGGCGGCAGCCCAACGACGAGGTCCACCTCGTCGGGCGAACGCCACAGCGCGCCCTCGGCGAGCGCGCTGGCGAAGTTGGCTCGGGCAATCAGCGTGCGGGTCGATAGCCACGAGCGGCCTTCGGTCCATCCGCCCACATTCGGCGGATAGAAAAGGTCCTGGCCCATCCGGGCGATCCACTCGGCCACCAACAACGAGCTCGGCGGTGAGTCGGCAAGACGCAACGATCGCAGCGCGCCGATGGCGTGCTGCGCAGGGCTGGTGACCCGCGTGCGCAGGTTGTCGTCGCGGAAGAACGCCTCGCTGCGGAGGATCGTTTCGACGCCCCAGCCAATATTAAGGCCATTCCGTTGCAACCCTGCAGCGAGTGAATTGATGGCCTCATGGTCGATGGCGCCTTCCCCCATCAGCAGCCCACCAAGCCGGTTAGCGACGCGCCGTGCTGTCTCGGGCCGGGCGAGCAAGAGGTCGAGCAGGCCGTCGCCATCGAGCGGTGACGTTTGGCCGAGGATGGTTAACTCGCTGTCGTCGTGGCGACTCTCACGAAACTCGAACGCCTGCCGCGTGATGGTCCAACCGGTGAGGGCCCTAGCCGCGGCGGCGACGTCGGTTTCGGCATAGGCGCCGGCGCCGAGCGTGAAGAGCTCCATCAGCTCGCGGCCGAGGTTCTCGTTGGGACGCCCCTTGCGGTTGGAGTCGGCGTCGAGCCATGTGAGCATCGCCGGGTGTTTGACGACCGCGCGCAGAAGGTCGCCGAACGGCGCCCGCGCGTGACGCCGTAGCAGGTCGTTCTGCTCGCGCATCCAGACGAGGTTGTTGACCTTGCGATTGCTGGTCGCGAAGTGATTGTGCCACAGCAGCGTCAGACGCTCGCCGAGCGGATCGGGCGACTTGAGCATCCGAAAGACCCACCACGCCTTGAGGCGGTTGGGATTGCCCGAGGCGGTGGCGGCGTCGCCGATCGTCGCGGCGAGTCTCTCGAACGCCGGGTCCTGCTGCGGATTGAGCAAGCGATCGATCGCTGCGTCGGGCCCTTCGTCGAGGTCGCGCTGGAGCGCCTCCCAGTCGGCCCCGAAGCCGGCGCGGCGGTGCAGGTGCACCACACGCTGGAGGTCCCACGGCGCCGAGTCGCTCGGCTCGTAGCGCTGCCACCCGCGGGGAGGCGAGGCGTTCATTGATCCACCTCGATGTCGATCGTGAGATCGCCAAGGTCGAGCTCTTCGTTGGCCTTCGCCTGGAAGTCTTTCAGAGTAATGAATCCCCCGTCCTTCAGGGCAACGATCCGGTAGGAAGCGCCGGGGATCAGCACGGGCAGTCGGAGGCGACCATCGGCGTCGGTGTCGGTCGCTCGGACGTCCGGGTAGTTGGTCCGGTCCACGTTGGAGATGAAGTCGGAGTCGGCCGAAACAACCTCCCTCCCCGACTCGGGGTTGTTGAGGGGGTCCGGTCCCGGCCGAACAACTAAGTACACGCTGACGCCAGAGAAGTTGGCGACGGGATCACCCGATTCGTCAACGAGGCGTGCCGTGACCGAGCCGCAAGGCTCAAGTGTGACGCGTTCTCCCACGTCACCGGCCCGGACCGCGACGGTGGCGCCCAGTTTCTGCTCTTGCGCTAGGAAGTGGACGGTGTGCTCTGCTTCGGACGGCAGCCCGCGAACCTCGAACCGCGCGCCCTCCACTGGGGGAGAGTGTCCCCGCCATGCAAGGTCGGTTGCATGGATGTTTCTCCATGAGACCATTAAGGCGCCATTCACCGGCGCGCCCGCCTCGTCCACCAAGCGGCCGTTCGCGACGCCGCCGCGCGTTAGCCGCACGGTCATCTCGACGGGCGAGTCTTCGGCAGTGACGTCGATCCGATCGAAGTGGTGGGCATACTGGCGTCTGCCACCTTTCTTGTTCCGGCTCAGTTCTTGGCTTGTCGATTCGGCGATGACATAGTCGTCGGTCGGGCCGTGGACCACGATCCGTCCGGGGCCGGGGAGCACGGCGGTCTCGAATCGGCCCTCGGTGTCGGTCGTTTGAATCGCCTGCCAGCCGGTGAGGATGTCGTCGGCGACGTTGGGGTTGTTATTCCTCTCGGGAACGTACTGCACCGACGCGTCGGCGATGGGTTGTCCCGTACCGACCTCGACGACCTGCCCCGTTATGAGCACGCCTCGCGGCAACGTTACGTCTACCTGCTTGACGCGGTCGCCGTCGTTCCAGTGAATGCCTTTCTCGGTTGGGGTCTGTCGCGCGAGGTAGGGCGTCCCCTCGGGCGCGTAGGCGTTAATGCCGAAACGGACCCCCGACTTGGGGCTGATGCGGAATCGCCCCTTCTCGTCAGCCTGACCGGCGACGGAGACCATCGAGCCGTACTCCTTCTGTTGGCTTGCCCAGATGGTCACCCTGGCCAGCGGCGCCGGCTCGCCGGTGTCGGCGTAAGTGACGGTCCCTTCGAAAACCTGAGCCGGCGCCAGCGGCAGGAGCAGTTCCTCGCCGGGCTTGCCGTTGCGCACCAGCGAGCGGTAGGTCCCGTCGCGCTCGCCGCGTTGCTCGGGCTGGCGCGTGTTGAGCGAGATCTGCTGCGGCGCGAAGCGGTCGTCGCCATCGACCTCGAGGTAGGCGCCGTAACCAACGGGGACGCCATGGAGCGTGAACCGGCCTTCGGCGTCGGAGACGACTGGCTGGATCCACGCGGCGGGTCCCGCTCCTTCACCCGAGTAGCCGGCCCCCGCGGGTTCGCGGCCGGGCTTGGCGGCCTCCATTACGAATCGCGGGCGCACGGTCACCCCGGCCGCCGGTTGGCCCTCGATATCGACCAGCCGGGCGAGGATCGGCTGCTCGGCCGGCAATTCGAGGTACAACGCATCGTTCTCATGATCGAGGCTGACATACTTCGAGGCGACCGCGGCGCCGTCGCGGCGCACGAGCAGTTTTGAGTAGTGGAACAACTTGGAGTCGGCCGAGTGCGTCAAGCGGAACGCGCCGGCTTCATCGGCGGTCCCTTCGGCGAGCACGACGCCGTTTGGCGAGTAGTCGCCCCCCTTGTTCGTGACCTTCCGCATCGCCACGAGCGCGACGTGCGCGCCGGCGGCGGGCTGACCGTCGGCGAGCGTCACCTTGCCCCAGAGGTTCTTCGCCGCTTCCGCCGCCTGCGTCGGCTCGGGCTTCTCTGCCGGCTTTTCGGCTGGTTTCTTTTCTTCTGCGGGCTTGTCTTCTTCTGCGGGCTTGGCAGCTTTGTCCTCGCTGTCCTTGTCGTCGCCGCCGATGACAATGTCGCCGAGGTCCTTCACCTCACCCGGCTCAATGGCCGCGTTGACGAGGGCTTTGCCGACGAGCATCGGTTGCCGCATCATGCCGTTGAACGACCGCGGGGCGGAGACCCACGCCGAGTATTTCTTCTCGTGGTGGATACCATGGAGTGTGAAGCGGCCTTCGGTATCGACCGGGATCGTTTCGGGGTTGGAGACCTTCCCCGGATGAGGCGCCCATGCGGCGACTTCGCCGCGGTTGAACGCCTCTAAGTCGAGTTGGAGAGTGGCGTCGGTGATTGGCTCGCCGTCGGGGTCGATAAGGCGCCCCGTGAACTTGCCGGCCGGGACCCACTCGATAACCACGTCCTGGTCCTTCTCCGTGACCGTTGTCGCGCCGACGCGGTTGCGGGATTCGTCGTAGACGAGGACCTGTCGGCGCTCGCCCACCTTGAGGCCCTCAACTTGGAACTGAGGCGATTCCTGTCGCTGCCAACCCCACATCTCGGCGGCGCCGTAGGATCGGTAGCCGGTGGTGAAAAGACCGCCGACCGACGGCACGGTGACGGTCACCGACGTGCTCGCTGTGAGCGGCATGTCGGCACGGATGGACTTGTCCTCCGGCGACGGATCGACCTCGACCAGACGCTGATAGTCGATCGGCATCAGGTAGTGTGGTTCGGTAGCGAACCAGCCCCGTTCGTCGCGCCCCTCGATCGCCTCGGCGCCCGCTCCGCGTGGGTAGCGGTCGATGTCACGACCAAGCGGCCCATTCGCGGCGTTGTTGTCGTACCGGAAAGCCAGCACGCCGCGGGTGGGCAGCACCGGGATGCGGAAGCGTCCCTCGGCGTCGGTCCAGTAACGGCCCTGGACGAACGTCCGACGCGTGCCGGGGTAGGACTCATCGACTTCCTTGTTCGGGAAGTAGTAGTACCCGAGACTGCCGACGATCGCCTCGTCGGTGTCGGCGTCGTAGACACGGCCTTCGGCCCAGACGCCCCGTCGCAGGCGGAAATCGGACGCCCCTTGTTCCGCGGCGGCGGACGTGTCGGCCGTGACGATTGCCGGCACGTAGGCGGCGTCGCCATCCGTGAAGGCCATGACGCGGTTCTTGTCGCCGACCGGCAGGCCGGTAATGCGGTACCTGCCGTCGGCGTCCGTGCGGGTGACAAACTGCCGGTCGTCGAGACTCGACCAGCGGTTGGTGCCGTGGATCATTCCGTCGCGGACGATGACGCCGGCGATCGGCTCGCCGGTCTGGTAGTCAACAACACGACCCTCGACCGGGCGCGACGGCGCGGCGACGTGTAGCAGGTCGTTCGGGTGGATCGTGTAGCTGGTTTCGCCAACGCCCTCGTCGATGGTGAACTCGATCTTCTCACCCGGCATGTTGCGGGCGACGACCTCGGCCGTTTCGATGCCCTCCCCTTCGATCACCAATTGCAGCAGCAGGTTGTCTTCGATGCCACGCAACGCAAAGCGGCCGTCAGCGTTCGTGGTTGCCGCGGGTAGGGCTAACGTCGTCAGCGGGGGCTCGATGATGTTCAGCAGGTCGAACACCTTGGAGCGCCATTCGGCGTTCGGCTGCGTGTCGCCTTTCGCCCCGTACCAGGGGCCGGCGGGATCGTTCGCCCGCCGGGACCAACGCGTTTTGATCGTCGCGCCGGCGACCGGATTGCCGTCGATATCGATGACGCGGCCGCGGAGCGGCTCGCCCTCGGCCGGGAGTTCGATGACGGTCTGGCTCGCCAAAGCCGACAAAGCGGCCCCGATCACCGTCACCGTCACCGGCTGCGGTCGCGGCCGCGACTTGCCGAGGTAGCCGGGACGCTCGACCGCGAAGCCGTAGCCCGGCGCCCGGACGACGATCCATTGCGAATAGCTCCAGCTCGCCGGTGCGTCTTTGGGGAGTTCGACGACGGGCGCTGGGAAACGGAAGCGGCCCTGGTCGTCGGTCGTCGCCAAGAGCCGCGGCTTCATCGGCTCGATGTCATGGACACGAGTGTGGAAGTAAAGGAATTCGGCGCCGGCGATCGGCTTGCCGTCGGGACCGACCACGACACCCGACTCCTGCTTCGCTTGATTACCCTTCGCCTCGACCTCGACAGGATCCGCCCAGGCGGTGTCGGCCGTAGCGGCGCTCGCCGGCTTTACCGCGGCTTGCTCGGGTTGCGTGGCTCGCTTGGCGAACTCCTTCTCGTCCGCGGCGAGACGCACGTCGCCCACGTCCAGGGTCTGGCCCGACTCGACGCGGATGACAACATCAACCGGCCCGCTCTGGAAACGCATCGCCGCGGCCGTCGAGCTCGACATGGCCGCCGGGTCGTACGCATTGAGCCGGTAGTCGATGCCTGGGACTAGGCACGCGATCTCGAATCGTCCTCCATCGTCGGTTTCATAGATTGCATTGCTGTTGCTCTCTCGGTTGGCGGGGAGCGGCGGCGCTTGGTACGACTTATTGAACGTCCCGAAGTCGTCGGCGTTCCGCAGATGCCAGGCCGTGAGGGTGCAGTTCGCTAGCGGTTCTCCTTCGGTGTCGAGGAGACGGCCCGTCGCTTTGCCGGCGGGTTGCAGCTTAACGACTAAGTCTTCGGGCGCCGCGCCGGCCACGACGACGCGGCCCGCGAGGTTCCGCTGGAGGTCCATGGCGTAGACGTGCCGCGGCTGGTCCGGCTCGTAGCCCACCAGCTCGAATTGGCCGTCACTGGCCCGGTTCCATGAGCTCGCAAACTCAGCGATCCGGTTCGTGTATCGAAAACTGGTGATCGGCTCGCCATCCGGACCCACGACGCGGCCAGCGACGGTCGTTCCGGAGTCAAGTTCGAGGTTTAACTCGATGCGGGTCGCTTCACTCGCCGGGTCGATCTCCGCTACCTCGTGGTAACTCGACGGCATGAGATACGACGGTTCGCAACGGATCATCGGCTCGGCCGCTTCTCTTGATCCGTCCGGTTTGAGGATCTCCGTCGCTCGGGGGTAGCGCTCGTGCTGGTACGCTTGGAACGTCACGTAGCCGTGACCCGGCAAGACAGCGATCCGGTAACGTCCCTTATCGTCGGCCAGCAGCCGGTCTCGTTCATCGACCTGCAGCGATCGAGCGAAGCGATGGTCGGGATTCTCAGGGGGAACGTAGTAGGCGATATGGCCCGCGATCCCGTCGCCGGTACGCTTGTCGGTGATGCGTCCCTCCAGCCAAATCCCCCGATGGAGCTCGAAATCGACCTCGAGCGGGCTGTCGACGCTTTCGGTGTTCGCTAGCCTTGCCGACGAAAAGTAGGCGATGTCTCCCTCGGGAGCGATCGCGGCGATGCGATTGTCCGCGCCGATCGGCATCCCGTTGAGGGTGTAGCGCCCTTGTTGATCGGTAACCGTGCGGACGAAGTCGGCGCCCCAGCCGTTCAGTTCGTTGCCGTGGCGTTTCTGGCTCTTGATCGTCACGCCCGCGAGGGGCTGTTTGGTCTCTTCGTCGCGAACGACGCCGGAGATCGGGGTCGAGGGGCCGACCACGTAGCTGAACTCGGCCGGGTAGTAGGTCAATCGCCTTGCATCGGGGCGGCTTTGCTCCTCCACGAGTTCGATCGGCTCGCCCGCCTCGGTGCGGGCGAGAACCAGATTGGTCTCGACGCCCGGCCCTTCCAACTGCAACCGCGCGATCCGGCCCTGGCCGATGCCCCGCAGGGTGAAACGGCCCTCGGAATCGGTCGTCGTGGACGGAACCGCCGTGCGGATCTGCCAGTCAGAGACCATGCGAGGCGTCGTCATCCGCGCGGAGTAGAAGTCCGCCTTCGGCTGCGCGGCCGCTTCACGCCACGCCGTGAGGTCGTCGTCGGCGCTGCACCAGATGCGATCGAGTGACAGTCTTGCGCCGGCGACAGGCTTTCCATTGATGTCAAGAATCCTGCCGCGGATCGGCGCTTCGTCCCGCGCGAGTTGCAGCGGCTTGCCAGCGGCGCCGAGCATCGTTTCCGCTTGTTCGCGGAACGGTTCGGGGAGCCCCTTGACCCTCTCGACGGCTTCGCTTTGCCACTCGCCGGTGGCTTCGAAACGGGCGGCCGTCGAGATCGCAAAGCCGAAACCCGTTCTTGACGCCACGATCGATGCGGCCTTGAACTCTCGCTCGGTCGCTTTCGGACCGAAGTCGCTGGGAGCCGCCTGGAAGCGGAAGTCGCCTTGAGCGTCGGTCGTCGCGATGGGTTTGAACGCCGAGTCGAGAACGCCCGTGGCCTTCGGGACATAGAACACGTAGTACAACTCGGCTCCGGCGACCGGTTTGCCGTCGGGATCGACGACCTTTCCGGCGAACTCAACGGCAGCGACGTCCCCTTTCGGGGCGATGCCTGCTGCTGCCGCCATTGCTTCTCGGACCGGCTCGGGCCGCTCGTCGTTCGTGACGTCGATATAGCCCAGATCGATCGTTTCGCCAGGATGGACCGCCAGTTTCTCCGCCAAGGTGGCGAATCCCTGCTCCTTCGATTCCAAGTAAACGTTGTAGGTCGTCCCGCAGAGCACGCCGCCGTGCTCGAACCGCCCTTCTTCGTCGGTGGAGACGGTGTCCAATTCGGGGCTGTAGTCGCCTCCGGGGAGGGGATGGAGCCGGACGCGGGCGCCCGATAACGGCGCGTCATTCTCGTCGATGACCCGGCCACGGACCGTGACGCAGGGTTCGAGCGTTACCGTGATCTCATCGGGCGACTGGGCTTCCGAAATCCGCAGCGCCTTGCCAACGCCTAGTTCCTCCGACTGGATCATCAGCGTCCGCTCCTCCCCCTTCGCCAGGGCGCTGACGTCGAAGGGTGACCCTTCGGGCGTCTCCCAGAACTCGCGGTGAGCGAGCCCGGCGACGCGTAGCATAGTGACCACTTCTCCATCGGGCCCCAGAGGCGTAACGCGGATCGAGGCGCCCCGGTCGAGCTCGAAGTCGACGACGAACTCGTCGGCCCCATCATGGACCTCGACCTCACGCATGATCGTTGGGTGCTTCGTCGACGCCCCTGCCCCGTGGCGGTAGGTGGAGAAGTGACCCGATTCGTTAGCGCCCGAGATCTGATCTGAGCCCTGCCCAATCGGGCTCGGCAGCGCGCTGCCGACAACCAAGCCGACGATCCCTTTGCCCGGGATGCCAACGAGCCGGAAGCGGCCATTCTCGTCGACAGTGTACCGGTGTTGGTAGCCGGCGATGTTGCCGTCGCTGTCATACTCCGGCAACGCCTGCGCGAAGGGATTCGCCAGATAAGGGTACTGGTGTGCCAGCACGATGACGGGAAGGCCAACGGGGCGCTGCGTCTCGCGGTCGATGATACGTCCGGTGATCCAAACGCCACGGTATAGTTCGAGGTCGAGATCGACCGGACCCAATCCCGAGCGGTCGGGGACGTCAAACTCTCGCATTAGGTATGGTTGCGAATCGTTGGGAACCGCAATGATCTGGCGGCCAACGTCCTTCGGCATTCCAACGAGTCGGTAGCGGCCACGAGCATCGGACTGGGTTCGAATCTCACGTCTAGCCGATGTGTCATACTCACGCATCCGATAGGATTCCACCGCTACGCCAGCAAGCGGCTCGCCCGTCTTAGCGTCGCGGACAACGCCTTCGATGGGCTGCGTCGCCGCCACGACGACCTGGCACTCGGCGCCGTAGACGGTGTGCTCTCTCGACCAATCTGGGTCGGGCATGCCATCGACGGCCACGACGGGCGTCATCTCGCGCGTCGCGATCGTTAACTGCGTGAAAGCAATTGTCGGACCCTCGAGTGTGGCTCGGACCACGCGCTCGCTGCCGACCCCCTTGATGACGAAGGCTCCATCGGCGCCGGTCACGATCGGCCGAGCGAGGGTCCCGGGCGCTTGAGGTGTCCAACTCTCAATGTGCTTACCGACCGCCTCCCAGATGATTACCCCCCGACGCAGCGCCGCGAGCCAGGCGTCGAGATTGGTAGTAGCGGGAGCGGCGACGCCTTTTACACGCAGCGTGGCGCCGGCTACCGGCTCGCCTTCTTCGTCGAGAACCCGGCCCCGAATCGCGATGTCATCCGCCGCTAATTGCAGGGTGGGGGCTTCCTTCGCTTTCGCTGGATCGGAGGCTACCGAAGCCGGTCCAAACCCCGGAGCACTGGCGACGAGCGTTGGCTGCTCGTGCCTTGGGTAGCGGAGTGTGAAACGCCCGCTCTCGTCCGACGTGGTCGTCGCGAGGGGCGACTTTGATGCGTCAGGATCATGGATCCAGCGTTGGGCCTCGACCGTGGCGCCGGCGAACGGGCGGCCGGCGGGGTCAACCACGCGCCCTTCGACCGTTACGACTTTCTCCTCGGAAGGGGTGTCATCATCGGCGACGTCGTCGGACGAGAGCTCTTGGTCGGCCCCTGCAACCTCCTCCGTCAAGGCGGCGCTGGCCTTGGAGACCGCCGAGTTCAGTCCTACCAGCCCTGCCATTGTCGCGCCGACGAGCCCGCCGCCGATCACCAGCGCCAGAAGCAGATTGCCCACACGAGTCGAGAGTGGCCGCGAAGTGTCGAGTATTCGGACAACGCGGCGGCCGAGCATCGAACGGAACGACACGATGCCGACGCCCGCCGCGGCGATCGGCGTGGCTCCGAGCTCGGCGATGCTCACCAACCGGTCGGCATAGTCCGTGCGGTCTGACCCGAGTTGCACGACGTAGTCGTCGCACACCTCCTCGGCCGCCGCCTCGATGCGGCGCGACAGGCTCCATAGCAAGGGTTGGAAGAACATCGCCGAGGTCGATAGTCGCCTAGCGAGGTTCCACCCCGTGTCGTGGCGTTTCAGGTGTGCGAGCTCGTGGACAAGGACATCCTGGAGCGAAGTCCCATCGTGCTCCTCCGGTAGCAGTACCGCCGGGCGCCGGATCCCCGCGAGGCAGGGGCTCGGCAGGTAGGGGCTCCGCAACACCTGCGGCGTCGCGACGCCCAATTGAGTCGCGAGCTCGCTACAGAGCCGGTGGGTCGGCTCGTCGGCGACCGTCGAAGCGGACCGCAAACGCAGCAGAGCTCGCCATGCTAAGGCGAGGCGAGCGAGCAGCACCCCGCTCACCACGAACCATAGGACAGCGGCGCCAATAGCGACGGCGCCGAACACGGTGAGTGCCGGCGTCGGGGATGAAGTCGCCGGCGGGCCCACCGACGACGCCAGGAAACGATCGCTGGATGGAAGTCGTGAACTGTCCGAATCCTGCGAGGCTGCCAGCGGAGGGACCGGTAGCGGAGCGAGAGCGGCCACGGCGCTGAACTCAACGGCAGCCGGCGCCGATCCAAGCGGAACGGGAACTGGGGCCGTAGGCTCCTGAGGCGGCGTGGCCACGGGTTCTGCTTCCGGCGTGGTCGGTTCGGCCTGAGCCATCAAGGCGGGCAGTTCCACCGACCATCCGCTGACGCCGGCGAGCGAAAGCCCCCACGTCGCCATTGGGCACGCGATCACCGCGACGAGCGTTGTGCGGTAGACGGCCGATTGCACGGCCGATCCTCGGCGCCGCAGCGCATGACCCAGGGCCAGACCTGCGGTCAGCAGAAGGGTCGACTGCAAGAGCCAGTTGACGACCAGCTCGGAAGCGGCGCCCAGGACCTCGACTGCCGACGCCGCCAATTCTTGGTCGACCATGGTGGGGTTCCTTACGGCTTTTTGCGGCGTTGTTGGATGAGTTGACGAATCTGTTCCAATTCGTCGGGCGATACCTTCTCGTGCTTCAAGAGATGAGCCACCAAGTCGCTGACCTTGCCTCCAAAAACACGCTGAACAAGGTCATTGGTCGCTTTCCGCTGGTAATTGTCTTCCTTGACAAGCGGAAAGAAGTAGAACGTCCGCCCCTCGGACTCATGCGAGACCGCGCCCTTTTCTTCCAAACCACGCAGCAGGGTCTGAACCGTGCTATGGGCGATCGCCTGATCTTCATTGAGGGCATCGGTGATCTCACGCGCCGTCGAGCGGCCGCGATCCCAAAGGACCTGCATGATGCGGAGCTGGACGCGGCCTAGCTGATTGGGTGGCATATGGGCCTCGATGGTTCGTTTACCTGGGTAAATCTATCGATGTAGATACCAGCTTGCAAGTCTTTCTTCCTAAGAAGCTGAGTAACTGTCAGCGCAGCAATTCCGGCTGACAGCGCAGCGCGGGAGGGATTGTCCACGGCTCGTTTGGCAGGCCGAGCAATGCGTTAGGCGGGACTGATCCCCACCGAAATGCCAGAGGCACCGTAGTCCTCAGCGCCGCCGGCCAAGCAGGCTCGAACCTGTATCAAGCCGACACTTTTTCGGCCGCTTCTCTAGCAATCAATTCCTTCCGGCGTTCACGACCTCCGCATATCTTCCGGCGATCGGTATACGTTCAGGTCGGGCGAACTTGTGACGATCCCCGACACCATCGCCTTCTGACAGGGGTGAGAAACGTTGCCGTGAGTTCGACCTCCCTCGTCGCTGCCAACGTTGCTGCGACTGCCGGAAGTTCACCAGGAGCCGTGCGCGTCATACGTTTATCAGCTTCAACGCACTACACCAATCCGGGAGCAGCATCGATCAGGCTGAACGAATAACAGTGGTGTTTCAGATTGGTTCTGAGAGTTCGGCGCTACCTACGTGCCGACAGGCCATTGTTGACGTCTTCAGGACCGATGTTTGCGGCGCCGCTCTTGACATCTACTGCTCGGGCAGTAGTTTAGCGAGGTAGCTACTGGTCGTCCAGTATTACTTCTTGGGAGTATCGCTGTGGACAATAAAGATTTATTCGAGCCGGGGCCAACGGGGCGCGAGCTCGAAGCCCTTAAAGTCCTCTGGGACGCCACTGAAGAGGGAGGTGAGCCCGGCGCTACCGTGCGAGAGATTGTCGATCGCATGAATGCGGCCGGCGAAGAGCTTGCCTACACCACCGTCCTCAGCCTTCTGCAGGTTATGGAGCAGAAGGGGCTCGTCGACCACGTCCGCCAGGGGAAAGCCTACGTCTATCGCCCGCTCGCCGCCCGCACTAAGACGCTACGCCAGATAGCGGGGGGGTTTCTCGAGAAAGTGTTCGACGGCGCGGTTCACGAGTACCTAGTCCACGCGATTGACGGCCGCCGGCTGTCGTCGACGGAGCTCGACGAACTCGAGGCGATGATCGCCGACGCCCGCAAACAGCAGCACGCGACGAAGAAGCCCCGTCCTCGTAAGAAGGGATAGAAGTGATGTTCCTACTTTCCCCCGCGCAGGCGCTGCCCTTAGCGCTGGCCGAGTCGGCGCTGCTTAAACTGGCGGACTTTCACCTCGCGACAACGGCGGTGCTTGCCGCCGCAGTGCTGGCGACCGGCCTGCTGCGTCAACCGGCGCAGCGCTTGGCGATCGCTTGGGCTTCGACAGCCGGCGTCGCCTTGCTGCTTGTGCTGGTAATGATCCCGGGTTGGTCGATCTTCCACCTCGGAACGACTGCGCCCGTGTTTGAACGAACGGTCGAGCCGTTTAAGGACGCCTCGCCGATGCCGGCAAGCCGTGAACGAGTCGCCACGACCCCAACACCGCCGCCGTCCTTCGATCGAAATGCCGTCGCCGAGCCGGTTGCCGAAGCGGCGCCGGCGGCGAAGGACTGGCGAACGCTCCGCGACACCGCGATCGCCGTGGCGACGCTCGGCGGCGCGGTGCTCGCGATCGGTTGGCTCGTCTGGGGCGCGATCGCCGCGCGGCGGATCGTAGCGCAGGCCAAGCCCGCCGGCGCCGAATCCCTGCGCTTGCTCGACGAGCTCGCCGCCCCTGCGCCGTCGCCACGGCTGATGGTCTCCGACCGGCTCGGAACCGCGGTCGCGATCGGCTTGCGGCGCCCCACGATCCTGTTGCCACGACCAATGGCGGCTAGCGGTGCGTCGACCGACCTCCGCGCTGTGCTCGCTCACGAACTGGCGCATGTCCGGGGTGGTGATCTCTGGCTGCTCGCCGGCCTGCGACTGGCCATGGTCGTGCTGTGGCTCAACCCGCTGTACTGGGCGCTGCGGCGCCGGGTGCGGCTCGATCAAGAGACACTCGCCGACGCGGCCGCGGCCGAACTCGCCGGCCGACACGCCTACGCCGAGCGGCTGGTGAGCTGGGCGCGGGACCTCGCGGCGCCGCCCCGCCTGGCGGGCGCCGCCGGCATCTGGGAAGGGCCGTCGCAGTTGCGGAGCCGCATCGCGGTCCTCCTCGACGAGCGCTTCACGGTGCTGCAGCGCTGCAGCACGAAGTGGCGTGCGGCTACGGGACTCCTCTGCGGCGCGTTGGCGCTGGCCGCTTCGCTAGTGTCACTAAGCCCCGCGGCGCCGGATGCCGCAAGTGCGGGCGACCAGGCGCGTGGAACCGCCACCCTCTCGGGCAAGATCGTCGTAGTCGGATCAGGCCCCTCGGACGTTGCGGGTTGGCTGTACTCGGGGTCAGTAATCCCCAGCAACGTCAGCTACTCCACCGAGGGCAAGTTCACGGACCGATTCGAATGCGAAGTGGCGTCGGGCACGATCAACTTGCGCTTCTACCCCAACGAAGCCTACGCCCCGGCGGTGGTCGGTCCATTCAATCTGAAAGACGGCGATAAAATCGATGACATCGTCATCCAGTTGACGCCGGGCCTCACGGCGCCGCTCGTGCTCCGCGATGAGGACGGCCAGGCCGTGGCCGGCGCGACAGTGGTGAAGTACGCCAAGTTGAACGGCAGCAGCAACGGCCCGGTCCGGGAAGAGAAGACCGACTCCGATGGCAAGCTGCTCCTCGAGCGGCTTGCCCCCGGTGTGCTCTACGAATTTCGCATCGATACGCCCGGGTACCAGCCACTGAGGGCTGTCGACGTCTCAATCCCACGCAACGGGCGGCCGCTGACATTCACGATGAAGCGGGCTCGGCCGGCGACCGGCGTCGTCCGGCTCCCCAGCGGCGATCCCTGCCCCGGGGCGAAGTTGATGCTGCTCAGCGAGGTGGAGGCTTCTGGCTTCAACAACAGCCATCCCAGCGGCATATTGCTGGCGGAGACCGATGAGGAGGGACGGTTTACTCTCGATTCACTCGGTGACGGCTTTCGCTACTTGATCATCGTCGAGGCGCCCGATGAAAGCCGCGTCGTCTCCATCGATATCGAGGCCGGCAAATCGGACCTCGAGATTGTCATACCGAAGCGGCGTGACCTTC
This sequence comes from Botrimarina mediterranea, assembly GCF_007753265.1. NCBI lineage: Bacteria > Pseudomonadati > Planctomycetota > Planctomycetia > Pirellulales > Lacipirellulaceae > Botrimarina > Botrimarina mediterranea. Next base: position 3,134,209 of record NZ_CP036349.1, on the reverse strand, counting down.
TCATCCGCGTCCGCGGCGATATCGACGATCTACCGAAGCGCGACGGCGAGCCCTATGCCCGGGTCCAACAACGCTTCGAAGTGATGTGGGGAGAGCCCGCCGTCGGCGTGAGCGAAGTGTTCGCGCCCTACGTGCCGCTCGAACGCACGACCGGTGGCGCTCAGGCTATCTTCCGCGGCCTCGCTATCAACCCAGGGCCTGGAGCGGCGGTGCAAACCGTTGAGGTGATGCTCGGCGACGACGGCGATTTGAGCAAGACCGTCTCGATTGACCCCGACCCCGAGCACATGGGGTTGGTCCAGTTCAATCTCGCTTCGGCAGGCGACGATGCACTGGATGTCATGGAAGACTCCGAGTCGGTCACCTATGTACCAATCGGCGCGCCCGCTGACGTCTTCGCGCCCGTCGCCGGTGACTATCCGCAAGCCCGCCCCGACATCCCCAACACGGTTCGTGGCGAGTGCCTCGACGAGTCGGGAAAGCCGCTCGCCGGCGTCAAGGTGCAACTGCACGCCGCGACTTTTGACCTTCAGTCCAACGAACTGCGTGACGAAGCGACGACCGACGCCCGCGGTCAGTTCCGGTTCGACAAGGTCGTGGCGAACGCCGCCGACCTTATCGAGCAAGGACCCGAGGAAGCGGGCGAAGACTTGATCGTCCTCAGCGTGACGAAGGCGGGGCGCGTTTCGAAGACCTACGCGGAACGCGACTATGGCGCCGCCGCCGTCGGCTTGCATGTCAGGTTCGTGCTCCCTCCCGCCGCGACGGTGAAGGGACGCGTCACCGACGCGGACGGTCAGCCGGTCGCCGGCGCGACGGTGCGGGTCCGCGACGGCGTCCTTTCGCTGAACGACTCGATCCATGCTACCGTCACCGACGCCGAGGGCCGCTACGCGATCGACGACCTGCCCGCCAAGGACTACCAACGCTTCCGGCAAGAGCAGCTGAGGCGTCACCAGCAGGCGAGTGAAAGCTATAGCGCCGCATTGTTCCAGTCGCCCTCGACGATCGAGGCGTCGCATCCCGACTACGCCGTCGCCACCGCTCCGCTTCCTCGTTCGCCGGGCGAAGTTGATCTGCAACTCTTGCCCCGGGCCGATCTGACCGGCCGAGTAGTTGATGAGGAGGGCGGACCGCTTGCCGGCGTGCGGGTGGTGATCAGCGCCAAGTGGCAGACGCCGCCAGCGCCGACCGGGGGCGCCAACAACTGGGTACCCGCCCAAGCAGTCACGGACGACGCCGGGCGCTATCGCGTCAGCAACCTGCCGCCGGGAGACTACGAGGTCGCCGCGTTCAGCGGAGTCGAGGGGCTGCCAAAACTTGTCCCCGCCGGTCCCGTTGCGGTGAAAGCTGAGCCGCAAGGCGATTCGGGCACCGCGACCCAGGCGGCCGAACTCCGGTTCACGAGCGGACGGCTCGTGCAGGTGCAGCTGATCGACGAGACTTCGGGCGAGCCGCTCCGGTTCACCGAGCCGATGGTAGTGTCGATCTACTACATCGCCGGCGCCGACGGCGGCCCCCAGCGCGGGGTGAGCAACATGAATCTCAAAGTGTCGCCCGAGGGCCGCTTCGAGTGCCGCGTCCTCGCACCGGAGGGGCGCCTAATGGCGCACGCCCTCTACCGGGAAGGGGAGTTCGAGAGCCAGGGCGAGTGGCGGCCCGTCGAAAAAGTCGCGATCCCCTCGGCGGAAGAACTCGGCGACGCGGTCGTGCGTTACCCGGTGAATCCTGGCGCGGTCTCGATCGGGACCCTCCTCAAAGAAGCCGACCGCCTCGCCGATAGCGAAGATAGCGAGGATAGCGATGGGGCGATCGCTTTCCTCACCGAGCAACTTGCTTCACGGCCTGGCGAGGTCAACCTGTTGGCGAAACGGGCCCAGCTCGCCGACGGCCTAGGCAAAGAGCAGCAGGCGCTCGACGATTACGAGACGATCCTCGCCGCCGAGCCCAGCAACTTCGTCGCTTTGAACAATCTAGCGCACCTGTTAGTGACCGCGGACGACGCATCACTCTACGACGCCCCGCGAGCGCTACAGCTAGCCAAGAAGGCGAACGAGTTGCTGCCGCGACCTTACCACCTCACCCTCGACACGCTCGCCGCTGCACAAGTAGCCAACGGCGACATCGACGGCGCGATCAAGACGCTCGATCAAGCCATCGAGGTCGCGCCCGAGAGCGCTCGCGCCGAACTACGCGAATTGCGAGACCTGTACCGTAAGCAACGCGACATGTCGTCGCCGGAGTGATCGGCGGAAAGCGGCGAGGACTTATTCCTCGAGGCGAGACCAATCCATTCCCAAATTTCTCCTCAGCGCGAGTCGCCCTGTGAGGGACTGCAGAAAGACGATTTGTCGTACAGTCGGGCTAGAGAAGCGGTATCACGAATTCGAACGGTGAGCATGGTCTTATGCCTCTCTAGTCGCCAAGGTTAGAAGTACCGCAGCAGTTACGCCGTGTTGTCTACCGCAAGAGGTCGGATCGACCCGTTCAGTTCGCCCGATAGACGCCACCTACTTAGAACCGACACGCCAAGGGCTAACTCCGACGAGGCCCAATGTGTGGCAACGTGCAACGTCGTGCAATTCTGCGCACGGCAAGATCTCGCCGGTCCAGATGGTTCGCCATTTCGGACCTTGCAATCGGCGGGATTTAGTGGTCGCCCGAGTGTCTGCGGGGCGATTTGCTCCGATCCATACAGCCATTCGAAAGCACTACAGGCACGTCTCGACTGCCGCGTAGCTAGGGCTCACTTTCGGTGAAGTAAACGGTGTCCCTTACCGGCCCGCATTCGCGTAGGCGGTCGGCGGCCACATTGCGGCCGAGGACCCAGACAGGGTCCGGAGGCACTTAGACACTAAACCGCATCGGAACGAATCGGACGTACTTCGTTGGCAGGGCGACTATGACTCTAAAAGGTCACAAACTCTATAAAACAAGGCGTTTGTGGGACCGAGTCATACTACTACTAATCGAAAAGCGATGCCCGCCGCACACGAACAACTCTCGATCGCGGGCTTTGCCCACCGCCTAGGGGGCCGGCGGAGGACCCGAAGGGAGGGCGCCCCTGCCTACGGCCTCGGCAGGGCCACCAGATGCCGCGCCTGCGGCCTGTCGAGGGGCGTGGCGAAGCTATTGACGATCGCCCCGACAGTCGAAAGAGTGACCACGTGAGCGGGCCACAACGGCCCGCGATTGTCGGCGGCGGGCGTCATACGACATCCGCCCCTTTACCCGCGGCGCCGATCGACTCGGCCCGCACTACCCTCGAGGTTTACTATGTCCGTTGCTACTTCCTGCGCTGCCTCTGTCGTTGCTGTTTCGCCCGCCGGTCGTGCTCACGACGCCCCCTTTCGGGGCCCGCGCTTCAACCCCTTGAGGTCTCACGATGACACGCAAGCCCTGTTCGGTCCCGATCGACAATGCACGCTACGCAACGGCGCGTCTGCAGCGCCTGGCCGGCCACCACGCCGCGCCCACCGATCCGCCCTGGCGCGACGACTGCCGCGAGCTCGCGGGCGTTCTCCGTTTCTTTGCGGGCTACTTTGACGGCGTCTCGCGGAAGAGCTGCGACGACTGCCCAGCGCAAGCCCGGGCCGTTGCGGTTCACTTGCTCGCCTGGCATGCCAGCCGCGGCGCCCGAGGCGTGGCGTTGCGTGAGGCGTTCGCCATGCTCGACGCGCCGGGGCCGTGGTCGGCCGAATACTTGGCTCCCCGCCTCGGCGGTTGGGCGCTACGCTTTGCCGCGGCGCCGCTGTCGATGCGTCGCAAAATATTTCCCGAAATAATTCCGGTCGCCCATTTAATCAGCGCCGCCGCCCACCGTTTAGGCGGTCGCGGCGCGTGTTGTACAATCCCTCACCCCCCAGCGGGGCAACGGAAAATAACGCTATAGGGCCCGCCCGCCCTCGGCCGCGAAACCCTTCCGCTTTCCCCTTTCGCCTTTCCCCTTTCACGATGGCCAACTCTTAACGGAACCCTCTACGATTCGGTACAAACCCCAGCACTTTTGGTCCTCGTTTTTGGCGACCGCCTCCACCGAACGGCCCGTTTCCACCCCCGAAGCGTTCATGTCCACCAGCCCCTGGCCCGCACTCAATCGCCTCTACGGGCCGAAGGGCGACTCGGCCGCGGTGCTCAACGCGGCGATCGCCGCGGAAGAGCCGGGCGGCGCCGCGCTGCTCGACGCCCTGCAGCTGGCCAACACGGTTTCCAAGTGGGACGACAACGCCATGCAAGCGGTGGCCAGTCATACGCAGATGGCCTTGCTGGAAGCGACGGCGTCCGAACCACTCGCGCCGCTGGCCGGAGCGGCGGAACTCGCCAAGTCGATGCCCTACCTCAACAACCCCAAGGCGCTGCACCACGCCCACGAGGCGCTGCGGCTGACGCTCAAGACGGCGCGGGACCTGCTCGTCGAGCGCGTGCTCGAGCGCCACGCCAATCCGGCCGAGTGAATCACGCGGTGATGTCTTTGACGCACGCCGCTGGGCAGCACGGGCTGCGGCGAATCTGCCCGCCGTTGTTGGTAATGCCCGCCGGGTAATCGAGGATTGCGCCCGATTCGAGGTAGATCTGCCCCGAGTTGACGAACGGGCATGTGATCTTGAGCGTCGCCCCCGCGGGGACGCGGACCAGCCTGGTGTTGACGCACTCGCCGCCAATGTCGTCTTCCCTTCGATTCACTCGCCGGCGTCGATCGACGAATGGACATCGCCTTGCTCAACTTCGATGCGGCCGTTGTTGACGAGGCCAGTGCGTCTATAAAGCGGCCCTCTGGAAAGGACCACTGTGCCCGTTTCAGTTTCGATAGTCGTGGACGCGTAAAGGCGCTGCGGCCGCAAGCAAGACGTCGCTGCTGAATCACTTGCGGCGTCCGCTCAAGGTGACGGCAAGAGTCGACGGAGAGGGAATCGCGCGAGCAACTGTTCACTTCTCCGACGCGTAGGCTTCTCTAACTATTGTTAGCACGCAGCGACGCACATTTTCGGCCAAGTTTGGCCAAGCGTCTGCAATAGTCGCTAGTTCAGCGTCGAGCGCTCCACATGCTGCGTCACCTGCAGCCGCTCCACCACTACCAGTCGATGATTGCTTTAGTAGTTCGGCCCACCTACGGCGTCGAAAATAGGTATCTACCACGGAGTCCAATCGGCGCGAAGCGTACGGACGCGCTCAACAAGGCTTGCTCGAGAACGTACGTAGGAGTTCTACTTCTCCGCCGTTTTGGCCGCGTCGAAGATGGCCATCAGCATGTCGGGCCGACGCAGGTTTGGCAGGCCATCCAACGTCACAGGTCGATGAAGCCTCTGCATTTATGGCAGATGCCGAAATCCCCGGATAATTCTACGACTAATGCGGATTCGGTTCTATCTGCAATCCGTCGCTCCCTCACTCTCTTCCACTCCATCAGTCGCGCATTTGCCTAGCGGTCGAACCGAACGCCTTGCGTCGGAGGTGGTAGCTACCGAGAGTCTTTGACCTAGAAACTACGCCGCTGGTGCTGGCTAGTTGCCGCAGTCATTCGTCGGATCTCGGTGCACGCGGTATGCTCGCCTAAGCCGGTTTACCCGATGACCGAAGGCTAGTTCCTTTGATATGTTACAAGAGCCACCACAGACATCAACGCAATCGCGGCGGTTGCTGGTTCCGGGATTGGGACAAGAGTAAGAGTCAGCGTGGCGTTGGCGGAAAAGTAGTCTTGCCCCGCTACTTGCGATGAATACAGATCGATAGCGAACCAATTGCCATCGACGAATCGGCCACTCAATTGAACGTCCCGATTGGTAATTGTGGTCGGCCGACCTTCTACGAGATCGAGGAGCACGCCGTCGAGATAGAACTCTGCTCCTTCAAGTTCAACGGAGCTTCCAGTGTGGGCGGAAAAAGCGCCATTGAAGCTGCCGCCAGACAGAGTTGTCCTGGCTGATACACCCGATTGTCCGCCGCCGTTTGAGAAATCGCCGTAGAAAGCGCCCCCGCTGATGTTGACTGTGCCGGATGCGTTCACGAAATCTCCGTGAAATTCACCGTCAGTGATCTTCATCGTTCCAGACTGGTTACTAAACGTGGGATTGCCGTTCAAAATGTCGTCCGCAAAGTGTCCACCAGAGATACTGATCGTGCTCAAGCGGTTCCAAAGATCGCGGCTAAAACTTCCGCTCGCTATCTGCACCACACTGCCTGAATTTGTGAAGAACCTTCCGTCAAACGTGCCGGCATCAATATCGACTTCGGACCGGTGGACTATAAAAGTTCCCTGAAAGACGCCGTCGACAATCTCTGCCACGCCGTTTTGTAGGTCGGTCGTCCCCATTACGGTTGCGCCAGATATCAGCAACTTACCGGTGCTTGACAGACTGCCCCCGATGGTGCTGTTGGAAACTTCCAGTTCGCCTCCGATCGACTGCACCGAGAACTCCACCGCGCTGCCTCCGGTGATCTCGGTATACGTATTCGCGTAGAGAGTAAGTCCGCGCACCGCGGCCGCATCAATGGTCGTTGTGGTCCCGGAAAACGCTGTAAACTGGGTCCCCACGTTGCCGCCGCTGATATCGATGTCGCCGTTGTAGGCTTGGAGCCATCCTCCTACCTCACCACCGGAGATCTGCACGGTGCTGTCGAGAACTTCCAAGAAATCGCCGACCCGTCCTCCCTCGATGTTCAGCGATGCCCCGATCGCGGTGAAGTTGTCCGGCAATACTCCCCCGTCGACGACGGTCATCGTTTGCCCAGGTCGGAGGCCATTCGGGCCCGACACACGGGGAGAGTCGATGACTTGAGGGGTGAGGTCGGCGGCCGGCGCCGCGGTGCGTGTCAGCTTCACCCCTGTGATCACGTCCCCCAGAGGACTGGCGTTTGGGCTGAAAAGGAACGGCGACCCATCGCTCAGAACGCCGGAGAAGACTTGCAACGCTCCACCGCGCGGGCCGAGCGTGATCTCATCGCCGAGGTAATCCTGTCCGTTCAGTTTGAATTCACCGCCGACGAACTCGACGTCACTACCCTCCCACGTGCGGAAGTCGGGTCCTATCGAACCCCCGGCGAGCGTGATACGGCTTCCGCTGAGCGCGTTGAACTTCGTGCCGATGTTCCCGCCGGTGATATTTACTACGGCGCCTCGATTGACCGTGGAGCGCTCGCCAATCGATCCGCCCGACAGGTTCAGATTGGCGTCGATCACACTGAGCCCGGCGCCGACATTACCCCCGAGGATATTCACGGACCCGCCAACAACCTCGACACCGGCGCCGGCGTCGCCCCCTTCGACGTGGAGGGTGGCGCCGACGACGGCGAAGTTATCTTGGAGGACGCCGCCCTCTCTCAACGTCAAGGTCTGGCCGGCGCGCAGACCGGCAGGCCCTTGCGTCTGTGGCGTATCGACAACTCGTGGGGACGTGTCGGGCGGCGAAAGTGGCGCCTGGGTTAGCTGGACATCCTCCAGTAGATCGCCGTCCAGGGGGGAGAAAACGAAGGATCCGCCATCGGCGAACGTTCCGGTGAAAACGTCTCCGGCAGCGAGCGTAACGATGCTATCGGTTACGGCCTGACCGTTGATGCGGAACTCGCCTCCGACAAGCTCGACCTTGCTGCCGACCTCAGATCGGAAGGACTGTCCGAACGCTCCCCCCGCGATCCTCGCCTCGCTGCCGGAATAGGCGCGGAAGCTGCTGTAGAGACTTCCGCCGAACCCAATACTTCCGCCCGTGACATTCACCGAGCCGCCGCTACTGACCTCGAGGCTATCGACCATTCCTCCGGAGATTGTCGCTACGCTGCCGGTGTGGACCCCGAACAATGAGCCGATATGTCCGCCTGAAACGTTGATCGTCGTATCCAAGGCTTCGAATCGAAAGCCGACTTTGCCCCCCGTGATGTTGACCTCACTCCCCGCATAGGTGTTGAAAAAGTGGCCGATCTCGCCGCCTGCAAGATTAATGACGGCGCCATTGCCTTCGAGCCCTTTTCCGATGGCGCCCCCTTCGATCGAAAGCGACCCATCAACGACGGCGAAATAGCAGGGGAGTGCGCCTCCCGCCTTGAGCGTCATCGCTTGGCCCGCACGCAGTCCCGCGGGCGCAACTGGGGTTGAACCATCAACGACGCTCGGGGCTAGATCAATCGGGGGCAGTGCGACCCGCGTGAGCACGACGCTCTCGAGCCGATCTCCGAACTGCCTCCCGGCTGTAAGGGGGGTAAAGACGAAAGGCGATCCATCCGCCAGCGTACCCGTGAAAATAGAATCCGCATTGACTGTCCGACTCAGCGTTACATCGCCTGAGGAATACGGAACGCCATCCAGCATAAAGTCATTACCGATCAACTCGACGTGGCTGCCAAGTTGGGCATTGAATTGAAGGCCGACTCGTCCCCCCGAGATAGTGACGTGGCTGCCCGGCGACGCCGCGAATCCGTCGCCGACCTCTCCGCCTGCTAAAGTGACGACGCTCCCTTGAGTCGCTGAAAATCCTTCCAAGAAGCCGTTGTCATAGCTGCCAACCCTGCCTCCGAAGATATGCACTTCGCTGCCGTCAGCGGCAGTAAAGCGAGGCGCCACTTCTCCTCCGTAGACATTCACCACACTTCCAGACAGTGCGACCATCGAGCCGCCCACTTCGCCGCCGGGCCGCACATTGAGCGTTTCGCCGGACTTCAGCTGAAACGAGGGCGGAAGCACCTGCGGCGGGGCCTCAATGACGACCTGAGAGAACGCCAGCGAACATAGAGCAACAGAGGCCAGGCAGCGGCAAACGGTCGCGAAAGCTTTCATGATGGCGCTGTACTGCGTTGAATCAGATATCTACGAAAAAACCCCGCACCAGAGATTCAGCCGAGCCGCAAGTGTGCGACGGGCGAATCAGCTTGAATGCGGGGTTGCGTTAGTACTTCTCGTCTATGCGACAGTGTCGCTGTGAGGCTGCTTCAGCGGTCCACGTGATCGCGCAGGATACTCTAAGACGTTCAGGTTGCCAATGAAATCGGCGAGCCAACCTGAACATTCTCGGGTTGAACGCACCTGCCTTCAGGCAACAACCGAATTGGGATCGAGCACTCTAGATTGGAATTGCTTAGTTGAGCCAAGCCTCCTAGCACGCTCGTCCATACGGTCGAATCCGCGCGGAGGGCAGCTTTGAAGCAGGAGAATTATAACGGTCTTGTGCAGTCGGGCGCCTAATCCGCAGCGGCTACGGCGTGCGGGGAGGTCGCTGAGGCGCAACCGACCGACGCAAGTTTGGGGCTTTCGCAATCCGCGTCAATGTGAGACTTCTCAACGATTTCGGGCGGTTCTGCTAACGCGCGACGGTGGGCTCAATCCCGCCGCTTAGGTCGCTGCCCAACTCAGCGAGGTTGCCTTAACCGCACGGACTTCGGTCTCCGGCAAACTCGCTGAGCTTCGTTCCCACCGCTGTTGGAAATGCCGTCATCGCCGATCGTCACAGGTCCGACCGCCCGATTGCAGATGCCGAGGTCGTAGCGGGTCTGGCGGAGTATCCAGGGTCACCTGGAACTAGACTGGGATTTGGCTAGTCGCCGAACGGCGACGCCATCTTCCCGCGAGTCGGTGACCGATCGCTCATACCCCCACGGACGGCCGTCGCGGCCCCGTCGGCGAGGGAGCGGCAGGGAGGCGATCCGCTGGGGCGTCGGAGCCTTCCCGATGCCCGTCACGTTCAAGTCCGCGGTTGACCGTTACGTCCGCGCCAACAAGCTCGCCTCTAACACCCGAGAAGAGTACCAGACCACCCTGCGGAAGTGGCGGGCCTGGGGAGGCGGCGTGCCAATCGAGCGGCTGGAGCGCAGGACGATCCGCGAGTTCCTCGACTGGGTCTACGATCGGGCTGTCGCTGACAACGGCTCGAATCCCGGCCGGACGGCGAACAAGGCGCGCGAGCAGCTCCGCGCGGTTGTCTCGTGGGCGTGGGAGCACGACCTCATTGACACGCTCCCTCGCTTCCCCAAGCCGGTTCCGCAACGAGATGTCGCCGGGCGGCACTACTTGACGAAAGCCGAGATCAACGCCCTTTACTTCGCCACCTACCGATTACGCCGCCCTCGGCTTTGGCGAGAACCGGCGCCCGTCGGTCGCTACTGGCGGGCAGCGCTAGTGGTCTTCTTCAACTACGGCTTCGATGCCGGGACCGTCTGGGGGAGCTGCTCGTTCCACGAGCCGATTCTTTGGCGGCACGTCATCTGGGATCGTGAAGCGCCGGACCGGAACGTCAAGCAGCATTCCCACTGGGGGTGGCTCTACTACCGCCGGGTGAAGACCAGTAAGGCGTTCTATCGGCCGATGAACCGCGTCGTCCACGCTCACTTGCGGAGCCTGCTACCCGAGACGGTTGAGCCGGACGCCCCGGTGTTTCTCGGCGGCGGCACGCGTCCCAACGACCGCTTCCGAAAGCTCTGCGAACTGGCCGGCGTCCCGCCCAAGGCGGACATCGAGACGGGGCTGGCTAAGCCGTGGGTCCTCAAGGACCTGCGGAAGACCTGCGCGACCTATCATGACGAGAACTTGCCGGAGTCGTCGATCGAGATTCTCGGACACTCAGTCGGAGGGATAACCTACCGCCACTACGCCGACCGGGCGCCGTTGGCGTTCAAGGCGATCTCGACGTTGCCCCAGCCATCGGCGTTCTTATCGCTGGTCCGCGGCTTCGACGGCCAGTGCCCCTGCTGCCGCAGGCCATTCCTCGACGCCAGCTGACATCGGGCGATCCGACCTCTGGAGTTAGGTCCTCACACGAATTAGCGCGGGTGACCCAACCGCTAGCGGCGCCTCGCTTTCCCGATTTGAGCCCCTCAATCTCTCGACGCTTGTAGGGTGATTGGACGGCAAGAATTGATTGTGACGCTACTTCAAGTGTGGCTGCACGGCGGCCCCTCAACACCACTTACAAGAAGTCAAATGATTGGCTGCGAGGACGAACGGTGACGTTCGCAACCTGCTACACTTTCGACAAATAGAATGCACTGAACAGATCCAATCACCCCAAGGGTCTAATGTCAAATGCCGTATCCTATCTGATCGTCCGATCTGCCGCCGTTCAGATCGTACTGCTGAGTGCGTGCGTTCCCCCTTCCGCGGCCTTCGAACACTCATTTGTGCTCTCGAGCCCGATCGAGTTGGGGGCGGCTCTCGACGATACCGGCGTCGGGCAGTTCGAGATGGACCCGCTATTCCTCGGGGTCGAGTTTGACGAGGACCTCCGCGCCGGCGGCATCGTCGGTTCCTCGAACGCGGTGCTCTTCCCTTCGATCTTTGGCTTGCCCGAGGTTCGCGCCGACACACGCACCGGCGTGCGGCTCGACGCCAACATCACAGGCCGCGCGGGGCTAGAATTGAACGCGTCGCTCGATCTGGGCGGTCTCGATGCGGACGCTACTTTCGCTTACACGCCGACACTCTCCGTGCCAGACGTGATCCGTCGTGGGGGCTTTTTCTCACTGCGGGGCGGGGCGGGTCTCGACACGAACGGCGCGTTTGGCGTCGGCCAGATCGACCTGCCTTCGGCGTCGGTCGGGGCGGACGTGATCTTTGACGTCAACGCCACGGGCCGTGTGGACTACGGCTTCGCGGGGGTCGTGCCGTACAGCAGCTTGCCATTCGACTGGGATGTCGTCGAGCAGCCGACGGACGACGACGGCAATTGGACCTTGCTGGGGGTAGGCGTCGATCTGAACAACGACACGGACTTCGGCACGCTTACGGTGGCCGGCCAGTCGATCGGCGTGAACCCGGGCGACGACGACACGGTTTTCGGCTACGACATCTCGCTGGACGGCAAGCAGCCCAGTGGTGAACCGACGCTGTTCAATCGCGACATCGGCCGCGTCGAGATCGTTAAGCCGACGCTCGGCGACACCCTCCGGATCGATACGTCGCTGAGCGGCGAGCGTGGAATCAGCCACACGATCGACGCCGACATCTTTCGGCTTGGGGTCGACATCGATGGCATTGCATCGATCCTCGCTTCAACCGCCGCGGGCCTGCCGCCCGCCTCGTATACCGATTTCTCGAAGACGATCGGGCAGGCCGTTAGCGACATCAACGGCTCGATCGACGGCACGCTCATTGATCTGAAGTACGGCCCCGAGCTGGGCTACAAGTACGAATCATCGATCCAAGCCGACTTCGAGGTAACTCTAACCTTCAGCGCGGACGTCGCGGTCATCGGCGACGACGGGGCAGTTACCATCACCGACACGCTTGCCGGCGATTGGAGCAACCTGCCGGAGGTCGCACTATTGGATGGCAACGCCGTCGACGTCGGTATCGACTTTACCCGCTACAAAGCTAGCCGCACCGACCGCGGCGCTCTGACAATCGGCGACTACTTGGAGTTCCAGGCGTTGGCGATCAGCGCAAACCTGAACGTGGGCCCTTTCTCGGTGGAGCTCGCCGGCCTGGGCCCGGCGATTCATGCACGGACCAGCGTGCTGGGCGCCTTGCTTGGTGAGTTCGAGATCGAGCTCTTTCAGAGCACGGGTGAGCAACTCGTCAGCATCGATATCACCGAGTCGGGCGCATTCACGATGCAGGCGGCGCCAACCGAGGTGTTGTACTTCAACGGCTTTGCCGGCAGCGGATACGACGACATCGATAGTTGGCGTGTGCTCGGAACGACCATCACGCCCGCCAGCCTGACGGGAAACCTCCTTGTCCTAGGACAGAACGGAGCCGACGCCGGCCGCGTCGATCAGCTCACGCCTGCCACGATCGTGTCGGAGGCGAAGAATCAAGATCAAACCGTTGTAGCCGACGAGCTCCGGCTGATTGCCGGTTCGCAGCTGACGCACAACGGGATAGGATCGGGTCTACTGCGTTGGGAGTTGAACCGGGTCACGAACGACGGGACGCTAGTCGGCAACTTAGGCATGCAACTCGCCGCCGGACCGACAGGCGTGCTGACGATCGGGGGTACGGGTCATACCGCGATCTACAGCAACGGAGCCAACGCGATTGAGGCCAATCGGTTGGTCATTGAATCAGGCCACACCATCACGTTGGCGGGCTCGAGCGGCGGCCCGGCATTAGCTGTAACTCAGCGGATCGACAACTCAGGCGTCCTCAATCTCCTCGGCTCGTCGATCCAGGTGACTCTGACCGAGGCGTTACGCAACTCGGGCGAGCTGCTCGTCTCACGTTACACGGGTGACGTACTCGCCTCGGGCGACACCATGTTCAACACCAGTGCAGGCTACGTGAACGACGGACTCATCCGAGTAGCGGGCAACGACGGCGCCGCGAAGCTTACTCTGAGTGGTGGGCAGTTGAGCTCACCGACCGGTGAGGGCGTCTTCGCGGCGGGTCCCGGCGGAACGCTCGTTATCGACCTCGGCTTCGTCGCTCCAGGTGAGGAGATGCTCTTCCGCGCCGAAGCGGGGGGAACGGTAAAGTTCGACAAGCTGTTGGCCGTGCCCGGGGTAGCCAATCTGCAGATCGACGACGGCGGGAAGATCGATATCGTCAACCGGGGCCTGCTGTTGATCGCGTCGGGAACCAACACGGTCTCCAACCCCGGCGGCGGCACGATCGTGCCGGTGAATCTCGACAACAACGAGGGAATCGTCCGGATCGAAGCGGACGCCCGATTCGCTATCTCCGCGACCATCGAAGACTATGCTGGCGGCGGCGCGACGTTCGACGCGGGCGAGTGGCAGATCATCGGCAACCCCGCCTTGTTTGACACCCGCAACTTCTTCAGCGCGGGGGGCGAGGACAAGGCGTCTCTCGGTATCACCATCACGGCAGTGACCGCCGCGGACAACTATCTTGGAGAGTTCGAGTTTGACGACGAGCCGGGCTTCGACCCGGCGGTCCCCGGCTCCGGGTACCAATTCGAAGATTTCGATACGACGCTCGCGATCAATGCGTCGAAGGTCACGCTGAGTGGCGCCGCCTACTTCCCCTACTTCAACACGGTCCGAGAGAACCGAGGCTTGATCAACCTGCGCGAGGGGATCCGCTTCTCAACGGAGGGGGATCTCACCAACTCAGGCGAGATTAACGTTGAGAACGGCGCGAAGCTCACCGTCAACGGCGACCTACTGCTCCACGGAGGGTCGCTGCGGGTCGAGGGTCGCAGCGGCTTGGAGTCACTCGACTTCGCCTTGGTCGAGCACGACTTCTCCCAGCACAAGATCGAGGTCGTCGGCGGTGACTTGGTCTTCGGCGACGAGGGATTCTTGCAGTTGCTCTTGGTGCAAGTACTGCAGGGCCTGCCCGACTATTCCTTGGCGGGCGACTGGACGGTCCGCGAGTCGGTCGACGTCGATGCGGCGACGGGCGCCGAAACCGTCCGCGGCGCGCTAATCGACCTGGGCGTCGTCGATCGCATCACACGCTATAGCAACGGGAAGTTGATACTTGACGGGACGGCGGTTCGGTTCGACGCGATCCAGGGGCTAGCTCTGCTTGAACGCGGAGCGAACCGCCCCACCGAGATGGAGGTCCTTGGCGGCTTTGAGCTCAACACCGAGAACGGCCTGCTCGACCCGCTCGAACCGGGCGGCGAACGACTCGAAGCTTTCGTCGCGTTCAACGAGACACGCCTGCTGGTCGCCGACGGCGGCAAGCTGCGGACTGAGAAGCTCTTGCTGTTCGGCGACGCGACCATCGGCTCGCAGGGCTACGTTGCCGCCTCGATTGACACCCTGGTAGTGAGCCCGGTTGCGGGCGACGGACTCCGAGTCGATGGGGTCCTCGACACCCCCTTGCTGAGTGTCTTGGCGAACGGCGAGGGCTTCTCGGGTCCGGGCGAACTGTCCGGCGCGGGTACGATCACTGGCAGTGTCGTCGTCGATGGAGGAGTTCTCACGCCTGGCGACGACGCGGACGGCCTGCTCGTTGGCGGCGACCTCACGCTCTCCTCAACGGCGGCCACGCTCATCAAGCTCGGCGGCGAAGAGCATGGCAGGCTGACGGTCGGCTCCGCAATGCTTGGTGGCCAACTTCAGGTGCTCATTGGCGACGATTTCATCGGCGCGGATGGCGAGACCTTCGAGTTGATCGGCCTCATTGATGACGGCGTGGGTATCCTGTCCGGCGCGTTCGATACCGTGCTGCTCCCGACGCTCGATTTTGCCAGCTTCTCGCTCAACGCCACCAACCAAGGAATCTTGCTCGAGCTCGCCGCCACATTGGACGGCGATTTCAACCTCGACGGAAGAGTCGATGCCGCGGACTACACGGTATGGCGTGATGGCCTTGACATCCTTTATGACGTGTCCGATTACAACGTTTGGGCTAGCAACTTTGGTGCGGCGATACCGCCTGTTGGGGCCTCCGTACCCGAACCTAGTGCTGTAATTCTGACGGTCCTCGCGATTTCAGCATCTCTTCGCCGAATACGACGAGACAGCAAGAATCTAAGGCGGACGCAACGTCGTCGCTTTGCTAGTGACAGCAACGCGCTCAAGGGATGGTTTTAATGGGACGTTAGCCGCGAAAGTGGCCTCGCCCTCGGCGGTAATCGAGGCGGGCAAAGTTGCAATAGTAGTTTCCATCGCGGTCGATTGGCGGGGCCCACGATCCTCACAGGTCCGACCGACCTCCGTAGAACGTAAAGGTCGCGGGTGGGCTGGCGCGTCCGGCCGACGCCGTTCCGGCGGCGAGCCAAGATCCCTCGCAACGGTCAGTGTCACAATCTCGACTTGATAGTCAGAGCCGTCAGATCGACCGTGGTTCACATCGGTGAAGTGGAGATTAGTGAAAAAACATCTCAGCGAGGTTGAGGTAACAGCAGACTCGAAGCGGGCCACGGTTCGCTGCCTTTCTATTCATGTGGAGGCAGCATTGGTAGAAACCGTTCGCGCTACAGGGCGACGGTACTTTTCGCAGCACCGAAAACAATCGGCCACCTCAACGCAGATACTATGCGTCTCCACCCGGCAGCGAAGCATATGTCCGACCGGTCAATTACGGGTCCAAAAAGCCGAAGCTAGCACGGCGGCGAATAGCAGAATGCCGGTGCTCGGTTCGGGGACGCGAATCAGGAATAGCGACGAGCCGCGTTGCTGAACTGAATAGCTCGTAAGGTCGAGCGAAGCATCAAATGACTCGAACGTGACCATTGCACTGTCAAACCCTACAAGGCTGCTTGCAGAAGCGATGCGCCACTCGTGGGCGATCGGCGATGTCCCGCCGAATCGCGACAACTGGAGCGTCCAGGAGGCAAGGCTGGCGCCGCTGAAATCGAGAATGCCGTTCACGTTCAACGCGTCGCTGAGGACACCATCGATCTCGTAGTCGAAGACGGCGCCGGGGCCGACGCTCAGGTCGCCGTCGACGGTGAGGGTCCCGATCGAGGCGCCGGGGCTGACTGAGGCGCCGCCGGAGAGGGCGAAGTCGCCGACGAGCGAACCGCTTCCCTTGAGTCCGGCTCCGTCGCCGGTCAGCTCGAGCGACTGCCGAGTGCCGTTGACCAGCACCGCCAAGCGGCGACCGGCCGGGGCTTCCCACGTTGCGGATGTGAGGTCGAGCTGGGCGGCGGCCCCACGGAAATCGATCGACCCCTCGGGGCCTGCGGGACGGATCGCCCCGGTCACGCTCAGCGAGCTGGTCAGAATGTTCCAAGCCGTATCGGCGCCGACCTCCAGGTCGCCAGCGACTTCGACGAAAACGCCACCCGATTCGATCGTGCGCATCAGGTGCCGGTAGTCGCCCATGCCGAGTACCGTCGCGCTGTCGAGCAACCGCACGCTTCCCGCCAACTTCATCCCCGGGCCGGACGCCCCGGCGTTCATCGAGCCGATGTAGCTCGTGTTATGCACGGTGACATCGCCGAAGACGACGTTCGTCTGGAAAGGCGTGTCAGTGTATCCCGACGGATGGTAGGAGACGAGCATTCCGCCGTTGAGATCGACGTTGCTGTCGAGCCAGTTCGGGGTCGAGCCGTTGACGCCGACGAGGACCAGCCTTCCGCCCCCGTTCACCGAGACATCGGCCTGGCCAACGACGCCTGTCCCGCGAAGGAAGAGAGCCCCCGACTCTACACGTACGTCACCGGTATACCGCTCGGTGGGGGTTCGCAGGTAAACGCCGTTCTGGAAGCGTTCGTCGACGTCGCCGCGAATTACGAGGTCGCTATCTCCGACCAGCGCGCCGCCGAGGTGAGACGGCCCGCCTCGTTTAGAGATCAGCGTCGAGTCGGCGTCGAGGTACAGGTCGGTCTGGTGGAAGACGAATTCGAACTCGCCCCCCTGCAGGTGGACCTCTCCGTAGCTCGTCGCGTCGGCGCGGAGGCGTCCGCCGGTCACGTAAGTCTTGGCGCCGTCGAGGACCTTGCTCCCTACCGAGAGCAGCCCGTCTTCGACGTGGACCTCGCCGGTAAACGAGGAGTCGCTAGAGATCTCGATCGAAGCTCCTTCCGAGCCCGTTTTGGTCACCAGGGACGCGCCGAGCAGACGCCCTGAGAAGGACCCGTCTTCCAAGTCGATCCGCTCGGCCCGCACAGGGTTGGAGCCGAAGTAGAAGGCGCCGCCGCCTGTGACGGCGATCGATTGGTAATTGACCTCCTGGGTGAAAACACTCCCCGCTTCATAGCGGGCGCTGTGCACATGCAGCTGATCGCCGACGGGGACCGCTGAGGGCGAGAGGATCCTTACCCGATCGAAGAAGGATGACTCCCCCGACCCCGATACGTAAGTGCCGCCCGTGTACGTGTTGGCGCCGGAGAGCCAGGCGCTCTCGGCGAGGACGAGTGACACCGAGTCGCCCGCCGGGCTATCGACTACGTTGGCTTCGATGGTGGTCCCTTGGTGGAAGATCAGCTCCGCCGCGCCGCTGCCGGTCCCGGCGGTGACGTTGCCGTTAGAGAGTTTGCCCACGCCGAGCACGCCGCCCGAACGGACGTGGAGCGTGTGCCCGCCAAGGTTGACGTTCCGCAGGTTGCTGATCGAGGCGACCGTCGTGTCGGCGGTGAGGGTTTCGTCGGCGGTCATGCGGGTGTGGTCGGCGGCGACGCTGCCGACGAGGGTCGACCGCGTCGCGGTGAGGCCGGTGATCTTGCCGCTGGTATCGATCGCGGCGAACGCGGCGGGCGTCGAGCTGGGGAGGAGGATAAAGCCTCCGCCAAGCATCGTGCCGTCGAACGTGTAGACGCTTTCGACGGTGGTCGTCGTCTGGCGGCCCGCTTCGACGAAGCGGACCGTGGCGCCCTTCTGCCTCTGGAGCTCGCCGAAGGTGAAGCCGACAGGGAGGGTGCCGGAGTGATCCGAGCTGGCGATGATCCTGGTTCGCCCGCGCTCGGCGATCAGACGGCCGATCCGCTCGCTGGTGAGGAACTGCTGGCCCGAGATGAGCGAGAATTGTCCTCCCTCGGTGCGGACGGTGATCGCGTCGTCGATGCGATCGGAGTTTGGGGTTTGCCCGAGGTAGAGCGAGCCTGCGTGCCCGATGACGATGTCTCTCACTCCAGCGATTGAGCCGGTTTGGTCGACCGTCACGCCCCCGTTGGCCCGCAGCAGGTCGGTGAGGCCCCTGACGCCTGACGCGATGCGCAAGCCGCCGTTGGAGTGGGTGAGGGCAGGGCCAATGATGTCGCCGGTCAGCGTCATGGTCCCGCCGGTGCGGGCGCCGCGCTGGTCGACGTAGAGGTTGCCGGCGAACTCCTGATCATCCGCGTAGCTGCCGGCGAGGAGGTCGTATTCGTACGGCCCCTTGAAGCGCCCTCCTTCGAGATAGATGTCGCTGCGGACGACGACCTCATCGGCGTTGATCCGCAGGGTGGCGTACTTGCCGACGTGGATGTCGGTCTGGCGGTTGAGCGTGCCGGCCGAGGAAATGCCAAGCTCGCCTTGCTCGGCGGCGAAGTCGCCGGTGAACGCCGACAGGTCTCCGTTGATCACTGTCTGGTAGCCCCGGGCGCGGACGACGCCATCGCCGACGAGCGTTGCGAAGATTCGGCTGGAATAATCGGACCGCAATTCGCCGGTGACGCCCAGCGATCCGCCCTCGGTGGTGCGGAGCGTCGCTATGGCGCCGGTCCCGAGGAGGACGAGCTCGTCGGCGTCGATCGCCGCGCCCAGGACGAGCTCGCCCGCGCTGACGACCCATGGGTCGCTGAGAGTCTGCGGCGTGTTGAGGATCACACGGCCCCCGGTGGAGCCCGCGCCGACGGAGATCGCCATCACGGGCTGTCCGTCCACGGCAGTGTTGTAGACGAGGTCGCCCGACTCCACGCGGGTGTTGGGTGTGTCGAGCGCCTGGGCGTGGTTGGCGATGATGACGCCTTCAACCACGGTGGTCAGCCCGCGCAGGTCGTTGGCGGCGTTAAGCGTGACGTTGCCTGCGAGCCGCATCCTGCCGTCGCCGCGGATGGCGCCGTTGTAGGCGCCGCCGGAGAGCGTGTGGCTTTGGTTGTTCTCGGGGGAGTACTGGATCGTGCCGTTGTAGACGCCGCCGCCGCCGACGCTCGCTTGGGACTCACCGGTCAAAACGATGTCCCCCTCGAAGGCGCCGGCGCCGGGCGCGACGTCGAGCGATCCACCGCGGAGGATGACGTCGCGCGGCCTGCTCGGCGCGACATTGAAGGTGATGTCGCCTCCCAGCACTTCAAGCGGCAGGTCCGACACGCCGAGGGCGTCGGCGTGATTGATCTCGGAGCCGTACTGGGTCACCCGGGTGGCGCCAGTGTAGGTGTTGGCCGTGTTGAGCTCCGCTTCGCGGAGTTCCAGGGCGCCGTCGTGCGTGAGCGGCGCGTTGACTTGCACGCCGCCTCCGAGGGCGAGGTCGCCGACGCCGGTGGATCCCCCAGTCCACGATCGCAAGTCGGAGGTGTTGTACTGCGTGAATGTAGCCAGCTCGCCGCCGCCGGCGTTGTCGACTTCGATTGACATCGCCAACTGAGGCGACCACACGACCACCTCGCCGTTGCCGACGCGCATCGACGCCTGCGTGGGCGCGGTCCCCTGGTCGAAGATCAGGCGCCCCGCAGCGAGCTGGAATCGCTCGTCGGTCTGCGCTGAGACGCGGACCGTCGCACCGCTAGTGATGAGGGTCGATCCAACGGTCGATCCGAAGGCGCTGCTGCTGGCCGCGATGACCAGCCCTTCGTCGATGATCGTGGCGCCGTCGTAGGTATTGAGTCCCGACAAGCGGAGCTGAACGTTGCGGTTCGTGGGGCCGGAGCGGAAAGTGATCCCGCCGGCGCCGCTGATCACGCCCGAGACACTGCGTGTCGCCGCGCCGGTAGCGGCGACGGCCCAGAGGGTCGAGTCCGCGTCGAGGCGGATCGGGCCGGTCAGGTCGGAGTTCTCGGCAACGACCGCGCCGCCTGCGAGTTCAAAGGCTTCGGCCGAGTTTGCCTGCAGACGCAGTCGAGACCCAGCGCCGACCCGCGTCGCCGCAGTTGTATCGCCCAGTCCGCCCGACGTGGTGACGATCAGTTCGCCATCTACAAGAGTGACCCCACCCGTCAGGGCGGGCGAATCGACGAGCAGGGTCACGAGGCCACTTACCGTAATCGTCGAGTCGGCAGTGAGGGTTGACTCAAAGCGGACGGGGGCATTCGGTCCCGCGACAACTTGCAATCCCTGCCCCGTGGCGACCCGGATGGGGGCTTTGAAATCCAACCCTGCCTGCCGCGTCGCGGCTGTCGGGGTCAAGTGGGACGTGGAGATCGCTCCCGCAAGACCAGCGTTATCAAACGTGAGCGGATGGTTCCCGATCACCTGTGCCGCCAGGACGCCGCTGCTACGGAACTCGCCAATCGTCACCGGGAGGTCGAGATTGAGCACCGGGGTAGACCGGAGTAGCACCGGTGCGACAGCGCTGGCAATGTCCCCCGAGGCATTCGGAATCCCATTCGACCAAATTGAAGAACTACTCCAATTGGCCGGGAGCGGGAGCGTCCCCACAAAGTTGACTGTCGATTCCGTCGCCGCAGCGATGATGCCCGATCCCGTAAACAAGGCGCCGACAACAAACCGAATCGTTGTGGACGAAAAGGCGGACATTGTCATAAATTCTATAAGCGTCGAATTGATCCACCCTAACTAGTGACGGTATAGGGAGGAGTGTCGATTCCGTAGGGGGGCCCGCTAATCGTAATTGCCGCGGCCGGGGGCGGCAATCAACCGGGCAGATGGCGAGCCATTGCTGTGCGTCCTTGTCGCGGACACTGACGCCGGTAAATTCGGCGTTCTAGCAAACGTGCGTCAAACACAAGCTTTTCAGGGCAAACGGGACGTCCCGGCATCAACCGCGAAGTGTCGGTTCTACGCAGGTTCAACGAAGGGATACATCTTTGGTCTTCTTAAGCATGCTGCTGCGGTCCCCCGGGACGCACCGTTCTCGCAGAACGCATAGTTTGCGCGATTGTCCAGGCAGACGCGTACTCACTCATTACGAATGGCAATCTCCTCTAGTCGATCGGCCGTCTGTTCACGCAAGTCCGCTAGATCGATTGATTCGTAGCGAGTCGCAAAACGGCTGGCCGCGTCGGCGTAGCTGTGGTCGGAAGCGAGTCGATTGAGGCACGCGACGGCGGCGGCTGGGTGATTCGGATGAACGGCGAGCCCGGAGCCCGTGCGTTCCACGCGTTGCGCCACCAGCTGCTGTTCGCCGGTTGTCGGCAGGACGAGCGCAGGCTTGCCCGCCAAGAGAATGCGTAGCGTCGCGTTGTGTCCCGCGTTGAGCACCGCGAAGTTGCAGGTCGCCGCCACACGCTTCATGTCAAGCGGACGGTCGACAACGTGGATCGTTGGGCGGGCGAGAGGCGCCGCCGACTCCTTGGCGCCGGGGGCGTAGACCAGTGTCGGCCAGCCTACCTGATGCACGTGCTGCAAGAGATAGGGAAGCGCCTCGATCGGCTTGAGGTAAGCGAAGACGCGAGGCCCCGAGCCCTTCGGCCACACCGGAGCGTTTCCAGGCAGCTCTCCCCAAGGGCCGACGTACTCTCCCCCGACGCGGTCGGGGTAGTGATCCATTTCCAGAAAGGTCGTCAGCAGACTTGCGTCGGCGCGACGATACAGCTCAGTGATTCTCTCCAACTCCTCAACTCCCTGGGAGGCGAGTTGCCGATTGGTCGTCGCCAACACCTGCCGCTCAGTGATCAGTAGCCGATCGGCGTAGTTGTCGCGCCAGGGGCACATATCGGGAAGCGGCGAGATGTCGGGGGGCGAATGGAACCCGGTGCCGAAGACAACTGACCGCAAATCCATTCCCTGGGCGGCGAGCAACGCCGTCGGGGCGAAATTGCCAACGACAACCTCGGCGCCCGAGTGATTGAAGAGGTCTCGCCACGCAGAGCAGAGCGGGCCGAGTGTCTCGATGGCGTTCCAACCGGCGTTGCCGAGGACATCGGCGTAGGTGCTGGGCTGAGCGATCACTCCCCTCAGGGGCCGATGGATTGGGGCGGTCTGCACCTCCAGCCCCGGGAAGAACTGGTCGGCCAGGTCGCAATCGCTGAGGGCCAGGGCCACGTCGTGACGTCGCTCTAGCAGAAGCGTCGCCAACTCACGGAGCGTAGCGAGATGGCCGAGGGCGCCGCCGAGTTCCCAGGCCAGTAAGAAACGCGACACAGCAGCAACCTTGTGCAGGGTATCGGGGCGGAAGAAGTTTGAGCTGTCGGCTACGAGAAGGTATCATCCGCTGTGCAAACCCCGTCCGCTCTGCCGCCAACGAGGACTTGTCTGATGCCCGATCCGCAACGTGATATTCACTCAACCTCAGGCGATTTTCGTCGCACGAGCCGTTATCTTGCCGCTTACTCAGTAGCCGCCGCAAGCGGTGCCATCTTGGCCGATGAGGCCGCCGCTGCTGTGATCCCCATCAATCTGCCGGGAGGAGGGCCGCTTGTGATCGGAGATGCCGATCCTGGCGTCAACTATCAATCGGTGAATCTGGACATCGACGGTGACGGAGTCGATGACTTCCGCTTTAAGAGTTACGTCGGCGTAGACATCACCGATGATCTCCACTACCTGAACGGGGTAATCCTCGATTACATGGCGTTCAGTGTGCGCTACCTCAACGCCGGAGACCTCATCGACGACGCTCTCACCATCGACAATGGCTATCAGGTGCTGAGACTTGACGGCAGTTTCGACAACTTCACGGGCACGCGAGGTTATGCGGCGGTTCGCTTCGACATTCCCGGGGGTTCGCCCCACTACGGTTATTTGGATGTCGCGGTCAACGACTCCGGCAGTCAGTTGACGCTCTTCGGCGGCGCCTACGAATCGGTTTCGGGGGTCGGCATCCGGGCGGGCGCCGTTCCCGAGCCGGCGGGGCTTGGTTTGTTGGCGATGGGCGCGGCGGGCGTCGCCGCGTGGCGCCGTCGTTCGTAGAGCGCTCCCCAACAACGCACAGGTCGCCTGTGGGCCTCGCGAAGCGCGTGCTGCTGATCGGGTGGGCGGGCGCCGACTGGTCGATGGTCCATCCACTGCTCGACGCGGGCGACATGCCCTGCCTTGAAGGGCTGGTCAACACGGGTTCGATCGGCCGGATCGCCACGCTCCAGCCCGGCGTCGGGCCGCTCGTGTGGTCGTCGATCGCCACGGGCGTCCGGCCCGCGCGTCACGGCGTCACCGGCTACTTACGACGTAAGGGGGACGCCGCCACGCCGATGTCTGGCGGCGACCGCACGGCCCCGGCGTTCTGGGACATTTGCTCGGCGGCGGGGCTGACGACGCATATCGTCAATTGGCCCACCTACCCCGCTGAACCTGCCTGCGGCGCTTTCGTCTCTCATCTGTTCACTCGATCGAGCGGCCATCTTGCTGAACCTTGGAGCGACCTGCCCCGCGGCGTGACGCCCGGGCTTGAAGACGTGTTGGCGCCGCTGCGGATTGACCCGCGCGAGCTGGGGCCCGCCGAGCTGCTGCCGTTCGTGCCGCGTGCTGACCGCGTCGATCAAGAGTGTGACCCGGGGCTCGCGATCCTCGCTGGCCGGCTGGCCGACGCCGCTTCGGCCCACGCGATGGCGACCGCCCTTCTCGACAGCGACTGGCAGGTCGCCGCGGTCGTTTACGACCTGATTGACCGACTCGGCCACGCCTTCATGCGGTTCCATCCCCCCAAGGGCCAAGTGACGCAGCGGTCGTTCGACCTCTATCGCGGCGTCATGACGCAGGCGTATCGGTTCTGCGACCAGATGCTCGGTCGGCTGCTGCAACTCGCCGGCGAAGATATGCACGTCATGCTGTTCTCCGACCACGGCCTGCGAAGCGCCCAGGGCCGACCTGCACGGCAATCCACGGGCCGGGGCGACACGCAGTGGCACTCGCCCTTCGGCTTGCTGGCGATACGCGGCCCGGGCATCCACGCCGATCGCTGGGTTTGGGGCGGCAATCTGCTCGACATCTGCCCGACGGTGCTGCACCTGTTGGGAATGCCAACGGAGGGACTCGATGGCCGAGTGCTCGAAGACGCGTTGGAGACTCCGCCGTCCGCAGCGGTTCCGTCTCGCCTCGTTACTACGGATCCTCAACGCCGCTTGGACCCGTTGAACGTCAGGGAAGCCGACGCCCTAAGGCAATGGCTAGTCGACGACGGCTACGCTCGTGAAGAGACGCTCCAGAGCAAGCACGCGGCGCAAATGGCCGACGACGCCTGTGCGTTTAATCTCGCGCAGAGTCACTTGCAGTTCGGCGATTACGCCACCGCGCTGCGGCTGCTGCTCGATTGTCATCGCCGCCGCCCGGAGGTCGCCGCTTACGCCATCACTGCGGCGCGATGCCACGCCGCGCTCGGCGACCTTGACGCCGCGCAGCGCCTCGTCGAGTCGGTTATCGAGCACGACGCTCCGTCGTGGCTTGGGGACCGTCTCCGCGGGCAGTTGCTCGCAGCCGAAGGACAATTGGAGCTGGCGCTCGAGCGGCTGCTGCTTTCCGAGTCGGTAGAGCCGAGGCAGGCCGGCGTCAACGCCGAGATTGGGACGATCTACGACCGCCTGGGGCGGACCGACGAGGCCCGCCGCGCTTTCCACAAGGAGCTGCGCGTCCATTCGAACGACGCCACCGCGTTGCGTGGGCTTGGGAAGCTGTCGCTGGCGGAAGGTGACAACGACGCCGCCTTGGAATGGCTGCTCTCTTCGGCGTCGTCGCAAGAAGTGTGTCCCGAAACCCACTATCTGTTGGCAAAGACGCTCAAGGAGATGGGAAGATTGCTCGACGCGCTGCGAGCGGTCGAAAAGGCACTGCGTCAAGCGCCAACGTACGCCGAAGCAATTGAGCTAAGCTACATTCTTGCAGAGCACTGCGCTAAGTAGAAATCGAGCGCGCTAGCGATATATACGACTTGGATAGAACCATGGAGAGGACCGAGATCCTTACGCCTCAACACGATAGTCGCCGGAAGAACTGGTGTCGATTATGCGTCCGGGTTCCACATAGACGTTCAGACGCGGTGTCGGTCCTGAGACGGTTAGGCCGGTCCGCGATCGTCACAGGTCCGACCGACATCGGGAAATACGGCCTCCGAACAAACCTGCGTCGGTCGTAAACGCGAATGGCACGTAGTTTTCCGCAAGCTCAGTGAGGAGTTGGAGTTTGGTCTCCCGCCTTGGGGCCATCATCCATTGGTAGCGTTTTAGGCGTCGCTTGACCTGCCTTGGCTCGAAGCGTCCTGCCCGGTCGCCGACGATTTAGGTCGCGATGTAGGCGAGCAGTCGTTCGTAGGCTTGGTCACGGAGTTGTGAACAGCAGGCGCCTAGTGGCTGAAAGGCTTCGAGCGTCTGCATCGCCCCCTTGAAGCTGATCGTCCGTGGCGGGAGGGCGTGCCGACTCGCCGCCTGAGCCATGACGGTGCGGATCAGGTTGTAGGCGAGCACGTGGGTCCAGATCTCCTTACGCACCAGTTCGGAGGTCTTGCAGCGCACCTCCATCTGCATGGTCGTCTTGACCGATCGCAGGTCCAGCTCGGCGTTCCATCGCACTCGGTAGAGCGCCGCAACTTCCTCCTTCGGGAACTCTTTCGGGTCCAGCAGCGTCGTCACGACGACGATCTCTTTATTTCGGAAGCCTGCCTGGCCGATGATCACGCGACACTCACGAACGGTGATCGAGTCGGGTAAGTCACGATGGGTTGGCCAATCGACCGAACGGATCGTTGTCGGCTTGGGCCATTGGACGATGTGATCACCCTTGCCAAGGCGTTTGCCCTTGCGGAAGTCGGCCTTCCGCATGACCTGCAGTTGCGACACAGCGTGGTCGCCACGTTTCTGAAGGTCCAGTAGCTCTCTCCAGGTGCAGTACAAACGATCGCTGAGCACCACGTCTCCTGGGCGGAAGAAGCCCATGAGCCTGCGGAACACGCTCAACTCGCCTTGCCCCTTGCCGGCGTAACGGCAGACGCCCAGGTCGAGAATCGTTCCGCTAGAGAGTCAGAAGATGGCCGCGATGCGGGCCATGGGAAAACCCAACCCCGGCCGCTGGCGATCATGCTGCGGGTAGGCGTCTTGATTGGCGGTCGTATCGGGCATCGACACGGTTGAGCCGTCGAAGAGATAAACGCGACGGCCTTTCCACAGCCATTCGGAGGACGCTTGGCGTCTAGCTCTCGGCCGACCAGGCACGCCATCGCGGAGAAGAATTTCTCTGGCAACCGCTTCCGCGCTTGGCAGTAAGCGCCGGTCTCGGCCGAGCACTCGCCCTCACCTTGAGCCAGCCGATGGGCGATCAAGCGGGAGACGGCCGAGCGGCAAGAATGGTCGGCGCCGAGCACTTGGCCGAGGAACACTCACAACGTCACTAACGGCGAGTAGATTCGCTCTTTTCCAAACGACGCCGGAAGACGCTAGCGCCTGCGAGACAATCTTCTTAGAAAGCACGTCTCCGAAGGGAAGGCCGCCGCCCTGCAAGAACTGCTACCGTAGAAAGCTGATCTGGCTCCGACAGCGACCATCGGTAAGACTTCGCATCGTTGGGCCTCCTTGCCTTGAACGGGTTGCGTGACAACTCCCATCTAGACAAGCGAGGCCCTTCTTCGTAGGTCACTTCACAGCAACGACTTGCGGAGAACTACGTGCCATTCGCTTCATCGTTCGACGCAGTTTGCGGGGCTCTCCCTGACGTCGCCCCAGTTTGGTTGTCGTCGCCAGGGTCGCGGCGGCGGGGGCTCAGGGGCCGGCCCCATGGCGTAGCTAGACGCCGCCGCCGGTTTGGGTCACCAGGGAGGGTCCAAGATGCCTATCGCCGCGCCCGCCTCGTCTGCTGCTCATGCCTAACCGATCTTGCCAGGGAGGACCCATCGACGCCGCTGCCGGCCCCCTACGTCCCCGTCCGTCGATAGCTCCGCCTGCCTCAGCACAAGCTGCGTCGCGTCCTCGGAGAGGTCGGGGGGATAGCCGTACTTGGCAAGCAGCCGCCGCACGTTGCGGCGGAGCGTCGCCCGGACGGCCTCGCGTTCGGTCCAGTCGAGCTTGGGCATCTTCTTGACCATCTCCGTTAACTCGCGCGCCATAAATCGAAGGTCGTCCGACTTCATTGCCTCGCGGGCCGAGCCGTTCTCGGCGAGGGCGTCGTAGAAGGCGACCTCCTCGGACGAGAGCCCCAGGTCCTGCCCCTCGGCCTTGGCGTCGCGAATCGTCACCGCCAGGTCGATCAGCTTGGCGATCATCTCCGCCGTATCGATCGCCCGGTTGGTGTACTTGGTGATCGCGTCCTCAAGAGCCTCGCGGAACTGGCGGCTGCGGACCAAGTTCGTGCGCTCGGTCGTGCGGATCTCGTCGGCCAGGAGTTTCTTGAGCGTCTCGAGGGCGAGGTTCTTTTGCTCGAGCGCCGAGATGCGCTTCAGGAAGTCGTCCGAGAGGATGTCGAGCCGGGCGTCCTCGAGCCCCGCGACGGCGAAGAGGTCGATCACCTCGTCGGCGTCTACCGCGCCCCCCACCACCTGCCGTACGGCCGCGTCGATGTCGCGCTGCTTCGAGCGGTCGCCGCCGCGGTCATCGCCGAGTCGCTTGCGGATCATCGCCGCGACTTGCTGGAAGAACCGCAGGTGATCGACGATCGCCTCCGCCTCCTCGCGCGGAACGACCAGCGCATAGGCGGTCGAGAGCTTCTTTAGCTCGCGCTGGTATCGCTTCCAGCCGTCGTCGGCGCCGAAGATATGGTCGATCACCCGCAGAGCGATCGGCAGGAACTGCGAACCCGGGTTGAGGGCCTCCTCGTAACGGCTACCATGCAGGAACTTTTGCAACGTCTCGAAGGCGTCCTTCATCACCGGCACGGCGCGGTCTTGAACCTTTTGGACGGCGTCGCCGGTGCCGCCTTCGCGGGTGTAGGTCTCGAGGGCGTCGGCCAACTGGTCCACAAGGCCGAGCATATCGACGATCAGACCGCCCGGCTTGTCGCCGAACACCCGGTTCACCCGCGCGATCGCTTGCATCAAGTTGTGGCCGGCGAGCGTCTTGTCGAGGTACATCGTATGGGCCGGCGGGCAGTCAAAACCCGTCAGCCACATATCGCAGACGATCGCCAACCGGAACTCGTCGGCCGGGTCCTTGAACCGCGCCGCCAGCGCCTTCCGCGCCGCCTTGGTGCGGCCGTGCTGCGCGAGGGGCGCCTCGTCGCTGGCCATCCCGGTGACGATCACCTTCATCGCGCCGAGCTTATCGTCGTCGTTGTGCCACTCGGGACGCAGCTCGCGGATCGCCTCGTAGAGCCGGGCGGCGATCGTGCGGCTCATCGTCACGAGCATCGCCTTGCCTTCCATCGCCGACCGGCGGGCCTCCCAGTGCTCGACGACGAATTTCGCCACGTCCTTGATACGGTCGGGCGCGCCGACTAATTGCTCGAGCCGCACCCGTACGGTGCTCGTCGGCCCGTCCGCGTCTTCGCCGTTGCGGTCCGCTTCGGCGAGGTCATCGACCAGCTTCTCGGCCGCGTCTGCCTCGGCGTCGTCGATCTTGAGCTTCACCAGCCGCGACTCGTAATAGAGCGGCTTGGTGGCGCCGTCGGCGACCGCTTGGCGGATGTCGTAAACGTCGGCGTACTCGCCGAAGACGTGGATCGTATTCTTGTCGTCCCGCTCGAGCGGCGTGCCGGTGAAGCCGACAAACGTCGCGTTGGGCAGTGCGTCGCGCATCCAACGGGCGCCCCCCTCGACGAACCCGTACTGGCTGCGGTGGGCCTCGTCCGCCATGACGACGATATTGGGCCGCTCGCTGATCGGGTCCTTCCGTTCGGTGAACTTGTGGACCGTCGTAAAGATCACGCCGCCGCTGGCGCGGTCCAGCAGCTCCGCCAAGTGATCGCGGCTCTCGGCTTGAACGGGCTCCTGCCTCAGCAGGTCGCGCCCCATTGCGAACGTGCTGAAGAGCTGGTCGTCGAGGTCGTTGCGGTCCGTTACGATGACAACGGTCGGGTTCGCCATCTCAGGTTGCCGCACCAGCGCCCCGGCGAGCATCAGCATCGACAGCGATTTTCCGGAGCCCTGCGTGTGCCAGACGACGCCGCCGCGGCCGTCGCCTTTACCGAGGTCTTTGTCGCCGAAAGAGTCATCAGCGGGTTCGCCCGGCGTCCGCTGGGCCGCCAGCACGCTCCGGCGGGCCTTCCGCACGGCGCGGAACTGGTGGTAGCCGGCGATCTTCTTGACGATGTCGCCGCGCTCGTCCTCCTCGAACGTGACGCAGCTCGTCAGGTAATCGAGCAGCCGATCGGGCGCGAGCAGCTCGCGGCACATCGCGTCGAGCGACGGCTCGCCCCCCGCCTCGGGCCGCCACGGCATGTAGCGCGAGGCGCTGGCCGTCAGCGAGCCGACCCGCGTCAGCAGCCCGTCCGAGGCGACGCACAACAGGTTGGCGGCGTAGAGGTCGGGGACCAACCGCTGGTACTTGCGGAGGCGGTCGTCGATCGCGCGGTCGAGCGTCGCGGCCGTGTCGGTCGGGTCCTTTAGTTCGACGACGCCGATCGGGAGGCCGTTGAGATAGACCACGAGGTCGGGGCGGACCCGCGTTGCCGAGGAAGAGGGGCCGCCCGTGCCGGCGATCGTCAGTTGCCGCACGACGAGCCAGTCGTTCGCCGCCGGGTTGTCGAAGTCCACGAGCTGCGCCCGGCCGCCGCGGCGCTCGCCCGACTTCGCGTCGGCGTACTCGACCTCGACGCCTCCCGTGAGCAGCCCATGCAGCCAGCGGTTGTTCTCGATGAGCGTCGGGTGGGGCGGAGCCGAAACGACGCGGGCGACGCCCTCGACATCGTCGGCGGGCAGCTGCGGGTTGAGCCGCCCGATGGCCGCCACGAGGCGCGGCCGCAACAGCCAGTCCGTCGGCTGCGTCCGGTCGCCCGCCTCGGATAGATCGACGCCCCGGGCGGCGGTGTAGCTGAGGCCGGCGAGGAGCAGTTCGGTAGCGTCTTCGACGGCGGATTCGTGCAACGCGGCGGCCTCTGCGGGGTGAGCTTCGAGAGCCCTTAGTTTAGTTCGGCGTCTGGCGGCAAAACGCTCTCGTCTTCATCAGAATCCTCGATTGCTGCCTGCTTGATTCCCCCAAAGCAGGGCAGAAGTTCGGTCACCTGAGTCTGCTCAGTCACCCAGTCCAATGCTCGAAGCTGTTGAAAGGGTCTTATCGGGCTGAAGTAAGGCTCCTGGCTTCCCAACCGTTTCATCAGAACCCGAATCAGCAGGTCGAGAAGGTGGGTGCAAACGTCGTAAACCTCTGTCGGCGTCCAATCTCCCGATCCAAAATCGAGGCCGCCTTCATGTAGAACGCAGCCCCGAATCTTGCTTAGGAAGTCTGACCACGACATCTGTCGCGAGGAATCGAGAGCGTGCAAGGCGGTGTAGTCTTCGAGCCCCAGCTTTTCGCAGACTGCTGCGACGATCAGGCCGAATGCGTTCTCCTTGCGGTCCGCGTTATCAACGCGACCTGCAATGCGTTCCAACGTCGCCCTGTCCGTTTGCCTTCCTTTTTTTCGTGAGAGACGGAAAATTGCCGTCCTGCATTTTCGCAATTCGTCCGCTACGAATTCGCGAGACTCTTGGGTAAGGCTGTCCCGCAGGACTTGGCTTGAGCAGCCGCATTCACGACCCAGAATCTCGAAAGCGCGAGCAAGGTTCGTGATTTTGTCATCTAACGTAAGGCCCGCACATCCGGCATCAGTCATATGCGAGATTAAAAGTCTGGTCGATCGACTCGAGATCTCCGTACGACTCAGTCCAAGGCTAAGGAAATAGGCCGCATCGGGCTTCTGGTCGTCATCCAAAACAGGATGAAAAGACTTCCACTTCGGCGCGATGCTCGGTGAATGCTCCCGCCTTGAGAGAAGCCCATTAGAGTCGCGATACTCGATCCATGGCGACCCTGTGTGATGGCCTGAGGCCAAGTCGAGAAGGTTAAGCAGGTCGTGACGGAAGCTGGATTCTTTGTCTGAAATGCTTGGATTGCGAGACAGGGACCCCCCCACCAGCATCGCAGTAATGCCCCGCGATATCGTTTCGGACGATAGTCTTTCTCGCACCTCCTTGTACTCAGGCAGTGCTTCGATGTAGCAGAACCCGTCATCGAGCGGAAAAGCGATGACGCGGTTCTTGCGATCTCGCTCGAAGCGAACTTCAGGGTTTGAAGGGTCCCCCGCAACTTCCGGTGTGGGATAGATGCGCAGGGGATGCTGACCAATAACTTTCGGTAGCTCGTGCCATCGGCCAAACGAAGCAAGTACCAAGTTGACCAGCGGCATCGCGAAGCAAGTCTCCTTGCTTGCCGTATTCGTCGAATACGTGTAGCTAGACGCCTCGAATCGCAAAGTGGCTGGGTGGTCCGGCGAGCCAAGGCGCTGAATGCACTGAGCACAACGAACTCGGCCCGATGCGACGAGAGTACCGCGATCGTCCTGGATGGTTACCGACTTCGCGCCTGCATGCCCGACTCGCTCGAACCATTGATACAAGCCGACTGCCTCAAAGAGTCCCTCGGCTTGCTCCCAGTCATACAAATCGAACTGGAGAATAGGCTCGCCGGTAGCATCATGCTCGAAGAACGCGGTCCCAGTTACCGCGATTGCACTGTCTCCAAAAGTGATGGTGGAAGGACCGGCGTACCGCACGGAAAGCTCGTACCAGCGATTCGGTTCACGCTCTTTGCTCCCGTCGGACATCTCACGCCGCCTCCTCGTCCGACGCGGCCTTCACCCGCACCTCGCCGCTCAGCAGTTTGGGCAGCAGGTAGTCCCGCAGCTCCGCAAGCTTTCGCGACTCGTCGCTCATCTGCTGTATACGGTCCATCATCGGAATCACTTGGTGCTCAAAGGCGCCAGATGCCGTGACGCTGGGATGGATCACGGGCGTCGCCATGAAGTCCTGCGGCTTCACGCGCTGGTGACTGTTCGAGGTTCCGGTTGCCGTCTGCGTTAACGCTTCAAGAAAACTCGTTTCGCCGACTTGGCAGTATATCCGTTCGCGGGACACTCCCGCCTTAGGCTGGAGGACAAGGAACTCTGTCGATGCGATTTGTCGGCGACCGACTGACTCGCCCGGCAACCAAATGCGGGGGATTCGCGGATTGAGCTTTGATATGAGCACGCAACCTGGCGGTACTATGAACTTGCTGCTCTTAATTCCGAACCCGGGTTCGGTGACCGGTCGTCGCGATGCGTCGAAGGCGGGGAGGCTGAAGTGATCGAACAGTTCGTCGGCATGACTCATTGGCGTGACTTGCTCTTTCGATAGATCACATAGCTCTCTAAGCGGTCCGACCCTCCATCCCTCCGGGATGGGCCCCAGCTCCGAGTCCACCAGCCGGGTCGGCAGCGAGTCGAAGACGGCGGGGGGCATGCCGGGGAAGGACTTGGCGCCGGCCGCCTTGGCGTGGACCGGCTCGAAATCCACGAACCACGCCCGGAAGATCGCCCGCGCCAACTTCTCCAATCCCGCCGCCGTCCGCCGGTTCTGCTCGATCTTATCGTCGAGCGCGCCGAGCACGCCCGCGATGGCGCGTTGTTCTTGAAGACGCGGGACAGCTAACGGCCGCGGATAAACAGCCGCTCGCGTTGTCGATGGGATTGGTGAGCCGTCGTCTATGCCGCCTAGATCGTGGTGCTTAATCGCATAGTAAAGCCACCTCATATCGAGATTTGATTTAGGTACGACGTAATAAGCAGTGTCAATAACGAAGAACGGGCCCTTTGAGTATTCAACACCCCGATAGGCGCCCTTACGGCCTAGTATCACTCCCGGCCCATTAGCAAGCGGCGAATCGGTCCAGCCGACCGGGCCGTTCGTCCCGTACACGCGCACCGCACCGCCACGCTCGGAATACCCTCGTAGCGCTTTGCCGTACTCTAAGGTGATTTCTTGTCCCCGTTTCGTCTCTCGCCATTCAGGAGACATTTTTTGGCCCCTTCGGCTTCGATGGACTCAACCAGTGTTTTTTCGCGTCCTCTCCACTCTTCGCTTTATCCCAGACTTCTTTGAGGCGGGCTCCATTTTCCACGACCCAGCCGCGAGCTACAGGCTCTTTCGACGGCGGGAGTGACCCAGCGATTACTTCTGCTCCGTCGATCGCAATCGAAGCCTCACTGCTTTGGTATTTGGCATGAATATGAGGGAGATGGTGATTTGTTTCTCGATAGCGGATGGCGTACTGGATGCCATCCTTCTTGTGCAGCGTGAATGAGGTGAAGAAATCCGTGCCAGCTGCGGCTTCAGAAGCGTCGTCCTCACGAGAGTCGGAACCCACGTCAGCAAGTTTCTCTCGAATCGCAGCTGACAGCGACTCTCCTATCTCAAAATGCTCTTCAATCTCCGCCACCAGCCGCGGGTACTTCTCCGCGAACGGCTCGCCGTCGTCCTCGACATCCTCGGCGCCGACGTAGCGGCCCGGCGTGAGGACGTGGCCGTGCTTCGCGATGTCGTCGATCGTCGCCGCCTTGCAGAAGCCGGGGCGGTCGGTGTACTTCCACTCGCCGTGCCCACCCTCTGAGATTGGGGTCTCGTCCCACCACTTCGGCGCCGGCTCGCCGCGCCACTGGCGGAATGCGTAGGCGATGCGGCCAATATCGGAGTCGGGCCCCGGGTCGTGCGATCCCTCGAACAGCTCGGCGTCCTCCGCGCCCGATAAGACGCGCAGCGTCCGCGTCTGCATCGCGCCGAGCTTGCGGGCGTCGATGAACAGCGTCTCGCCCTTACGGCCCTTGGCCGGTTCGGGCAGCCGTTGCGCAGGTTGCGGCCCGTCTTGTCGCGTGTCAGGAACCAGAGGCAGACCGGGATGCCGGTCGTGTAGAAGAGCTGTGCGGGAAGGGCGACGATGCAATCGACGAGGTCGGCCTCGACGATGCTGCGGCGGATGTCCCCCTCGCCCCCCGAGTTGCTCGATAGCGAGCCGTTCGCCATCACGAACCCGGCGACGCCCCCGCCTTTCCCGTTAGGGACCGCCAGGTGGTGGACGAAGTGCTGGATCCACGCGTAGTTGGCGTTGCCCACGGGCGGGGCGCCGTACTTCCAGCGGACATCGTCGCGCAAGAGCTGGCCCGACCAGTCGCTGACGTTGAACGGCGGGTTGGCGAGCAGGTAGTCGCACCGCAGGTCGGGGTGCAGGTTGGCGAGGAACGTGTCGGCCGGCTTCTCGCCGAGGTTCGCCTCAATGCCGCGCAGCGCGACGTTCATATGGGCGAGGCGCCACGTCGTCGGGTTCGACTCTTGGCCGAAGATCGAGATGTCGGTGCGGCGGCCGCCGTGGGCCTCGACGAAGCGCTCACTCTGGACGAACATGCCGCCCGACCCACAGCACGGGTCGTAGACGCGGCCCTCGTACGGCTCGAGCATCTCGACGAGCACGCGCACCACGCAGCGGGGCGTGTAGAACTCGCCGCCGAGCTTGCCTTCGGCTTGGGCGAACTTGCCGAGGAAATACTCGTAGACGCGGCCGAGCGTGTCGCGGGCCTTGTCGCGGCCCCCCTTGAAGCCGATGTCGGCGACGAGGTCCACGAGCGACTTGAGCTTGATCGGCTCGATGCCGCGCCGGGCGTAGTCGCGCGGCAGCTTGTTCTTCAGCGAGGGGTTGTCGGCCTCGACGGCGAGCACGGCGTCGTCGATCAGCGTGGCGATCTTTGGGCTCGTGGCCTGCGCTTGCAGCTCCTCCCAACGGGCCGCCTTGGGGACCCAGAAGACATTCTCCGCGGCGTACTCGTCGCGGCTTTCGAGAAGCGCAGCGTGCTGCGCCTCGGGGATGCCGTCGGCGGTGAGCTCGGCCGCCAGCTCGTCACGCCGCGCGGCGAAGGCGTCGCTGATGTACTTGAGGAACAAAAGGCCGAGCACGACGTGCTTGTACTCGGCCGCATCGACCTGCCCCCGGAGCGTATCGGCCGCCTTCCAGAGCTTGTCGGCGTAGTCGAGGTCGGTCGGCGCCGCGGGGGCCGCCTCAGCAGCCTTGTCCTTCCGGGTGGTCTTCTTCTTCGCCATCGAGTCGGGTCGGTCCGAGGAGAGGGGCGTCGTGCCGGGCCCGATGATAACGGCAAACGCACGCAGTTGGCAGCAGGGAGCGGCGCCCCTATCCGGTCGGCTTCAGCAGCGGCGCCATGTACGCGACGGCGCGGCGCTCGGCTTCGTCCGGGTTCGCGACCAGAAGCCGCTGGGCTTCGGCTGGCGACATGCCGGCCTGTTGCAGGATGTCGAGCTGCTTGGGGCGGTCCCAACCTCGCCACTGCGCGGTGGCGTACTTCTTGCGGTCGTACTCGTCGCCCTCGCTCCAGAGTCGCAGCGCGGTCTTGGTGGGCGCGTCGAGCTCGGGCCACCCCGTGTCGGCTGCCTGACCAGGACGAAGCGAGTTGAGCCGGTGGTAGAGCACGCCTTCGGGACTGTCCCACCGGTCGCGGTGCTCCTCCCAGTAGCGGCGATGTGGCAGCCAGTCATCGATCGTGCAGCCGGCAGAGATCGCGGCGTGCACGGCAGGCAAAGCCTGCCGCACCCCCAACCTCAAAAGAACTTCGACCTCCTCCTCCCAGCCTCCGGCAGGGGGAGGAGGGGATTCTTCAATGGGTAATGAAGAGGTTAATCCTTTATTAGCTGTCGCATTCTGCGACTCACCTTGTTGCAGATTGCGATGAGGTGAATCGCAATGTGCGACCCACCCTGTCGCATCCTGCGACTCACCGCTTTGTACAGACGCCCCCGCCAACTCTTCCACGACATCCCAGCAGACGATCCAGCGATTCGCCGTGCGACCGCCGTGCGAGTACTGTGGCTCGATGATGAGCAATCCGAGTTCCTGGGCCAGCTTCGACGCCCGGTGGACCGTCGACCGATCGACGCCAACCCTCTCGCTCATCCACTGGGCGATAGTGCTGACGTAAGCCTCGCAGGGCCCATCTTTCGAGAAAATCGCGATGGCCTTTAGCAGGTTGACCACGGTCGCCCAAGCACGACGCCCGATTGGTGTGTCGAGGCTCTGCGGATCGATCGCCTCGAGCAGCTTGAACAGCTTGCCCTTTAGTTGTTTGCCACCAATTTCTCCCGGGTCCGAACGGCGATTCGATTTCTTGTCGAGTGTGTTACAATTCTGAAGCACTTGATTCTCCGCCCTGCCGAAGCGCGCCAACGCTCGGCGGGGCCCTTTCATTTGGGGCGTACCGCCGGCGGCGAGGTCTTGGCTGGGGGCTAGATACCGGCGGCGTCGAGTTCCGCAATGGCGGACCGAATCGACTGCTCGCGGTCTCGAGAGAGATTGCTTGGAGGGTCGATCAACCCGTCCCCGGCGGCCGTAGACGCGGCGATGAATTCACGGAGCCAGCGTGGCGTCGTGTACCGCCGGCCGCCGACGAGGCAGGTCTTCAACCGCACGCCACGAATGCCCCGCAGCCGCCAGCGATGGAGAGTCGAAAGATGGGGCCGTCCGGGGAGAGTCTTGGCCGCTTCAGCTAGGGAGAGGTGCTCGTCATCGGGGGACGGCTTCTCGGTCGATTCGGATCGCATCGTTTCCTCGCAGCAAGGGGTGAATTGCTTCAACCCTCGCAAGGTGACGCATCTGATTGGCAAAAATGCAGAACGCTGAGCGTTCTGCCAAAAAAAATAGACGGGTCAGCGTTTTACGCGGAGATCGGCGACGTACTTCCAGGTGTAGTCAACCGGCCGATCAATTCCTGGTAAGGTCCCTGTACGAAGCTGCGCCGCAACAGCCTCCGCCGCCTTCTTTTTTGAGCACTTCGATCGCTTGGCCCGTGCGTCACGGGCATCGATAATTAGGCGTTTCTCTTCTTGTGTCGTAGCTGCCGTATTCGCACCACCTTTGCGACGAGTCTCTTTCAGCCGCCGACCATCAAGTGTGGCTTTTTCAAACGGTCGCACACGTAGCTTGCAGAAAAGGTAGCCGAGTTGGCTTGCAGCATAAGCCACGTCATTAATCTGTTTAGCCTCAATTGCCTTCCGTAGCCGTGCAATGACCTCTAAAGCTTGGGCCGCATCCTGCGCGATGGGTGGCGCCCAGTGAGGAACAATCTTTCCAAAATCCTTCAACTCAGATTCAACGTACTCCTTCAGGAAGTCTGGGACTTCCGACGAACTCTTGGTCATTTCTTGCAAGCAGAATGACGCTGCATCTACGCCGAACTGCTCGACAATCTCTTTCGCGGCAATTTCAACCGGCTCAATTATGTCGCGATCCAGGTTCGGGGTGAACGTTTCTACCGTGTACTCCTCGCCGGCTCTTTCCTTTTCCAATTGAAGTACACACAGGTGCATCCGCTCAAGCATTTGCAGCTCTCGCGCTTTTCCCGTGTAGTCGCGAAATATGCCAGAATCTTCGATGCTGTTTCGTCCGACTTCCGCCAACCGTAGCCGCAGTTCGTCGGGTTTGAGATCTCGGATATCTCTCGGCTCTTTTGAATTCACCCGATCCTCCTTGCCACTTCAGCGCCCTTTGCCAAGTCCCGCTCGGCGTAAACTTGCGTCACGTCCGCCCCGGCGTGGCCGAGCGCAATCTGTGCCGCCTCCAGCCCAAACTCGCGACGGATCGCCGTCGCCGCTGCATGCCGCAACTGGTTAGGGGTCCAGCGGTGCTTAGAGTTCCAAGCGAGACGCGACTCGTCGTCGGCGCCGTCTGGGGCCGGCCACGTAAGCTCGCAGCCGCGGGCGATGGCGCGGGCGTAGCTGGTCGTCGTGTACTTGTCGCCGACCGTCCGCGCCGGCTTGCGGCGGCGATTGGTCCCCGGACGATTGCCGTACGAGAGCGGCGTCTTGCGTTCGGCATGGAGGTCGGCGCGGCGTCGCGCCTCCGACTCGGCCGGCGAGAAGCAATAGGCGGTCGCCTCACGCAAGAGGTATGGCCGTAAAACCTCCTGCGCCTGCGGCCCGAGGAAGACGACCCGCTCGCGGCCGCGGTGCTGTGTCTTGTGTGTGGCAGGCCGGTAGTGCCAGATGTCGCCAGAGCGGTCCACGTCGCACGGCCGCACGAGGCAGACCTCGCCCGGCCGCATGCCGGTGAAGCGCTGTAAACGAATCATTGCCGCGACGACCGGCGAGACATTGGGGAGCGTCGCTTCGACGGCCGCGTCCTCGACAGGCCGGATCGGCTCAGGTTCTCGCGCCTTGGTCTTCCCAGCGCGCAGACCGTCCACTGTGGCGAGGGCCTGCGAGACGGCCGCTGGGATCAACTGCTCCGACGCTGCCCACCTGAAAGCGCGGCGGATACGTCCGACGCTAGTGTTAACGGTCGATCGGGCAAATCCCGCCTCGACCATCTTTTCGCGGACGACTTTGAGAGCGAGCGGCCCGAACTGGTCGGCGGGCTGGTCAGCGTAGAGGGTGCGGACGAACCGCAGGGCCACGCGAATCGCCCACAACTCGCTCCCCAGCTTGCCGTTCGGCGTGGGGTAGTAGCCTTTGGCGTATCGCCAGTAGGCGGCAAGAACTTCGACGACCTTGGGCACGGCGTCGGCCGTGGAAGCTCCAGTTCGGCCGCGGGCAAGCCATTCGGAGATGAGCCGGTCATACTCCCGACGGCTCGTGACGGAGCGGTGGGGGCCGAGGTAGTAATCGATTCCGGCAATCGTCACGACAGCTTGCCCCGAGGCCCGGTTTTTACGGTACTTGGGGAGCGACTTAGTGAGGGCGGGCATCTCAGCGGGTCTCCTACGAGGCGCAAAACGGTAGGTACCGTTTTGGCTATCGAGAAAACGCCGCACTGCCGACCGCCGGCAGGTATCGCAAGTCGCTATTCGGCAAGGACTTATGGAAAGTGGAGCTGACAGGAATCGAACCTGCGACATCCTGCTTGCAAAACCGAACCGGACAATCTCCGGAGACTGCCCGTGCTTACGGAAGTTGGCCGAAGATAAGAGCTTAGATCGCATTTGTCTACGCTCCCGTTAGCTGCGTTTGGCGTCCGAAAACACTAAAACGGGAGTAGTCACTACTCCCGTTTTGGCGCTGCTTGTTCGACTCGATGAGGCACCACCTTTTTTGACGGTCGACGCTCTCGCGCGGTGATGAATCGCAGCGCGACAATCGCGGGCGATGACCGACGACAACATAGCTAACGAAGTCCGTCGCCGCCTCGCCGAACCTGGCGCCACGCATCGCTCAGTCGCCGCGGCCCTTGGGGTTTCACGAACTACCGTCGGCCGGATCGCGCATGGCGAGTGGCGTCGACGCTTCCCGCTGACTAAACGCCGACCCGACGATCCGACGCCCACAGAGATCCGCGAGCGAGCTCGGGAGATCCGCCTTCGCGGCGGCGGCGAGCTGGTCCTGCCAGAGATCGCTAGGCGGCGGCACCTCGCTGAGGACTCAGCCGCTAACCGCTCCTACATCGAGCAGAGATACTACGAGACCGCGCCGTTCGCCTCTATCGGAGATCAACGGCGGATCTGAACTAATACCGTGACAGGATGCCTATGTT
The DNA here is from genome assembly GCF_007753265.1 of Botrimarina mediterranea. Classification (NCBI taxonomy): domain Bacteria; kingdom Pseudomonadati; phylum Planctomycetota; class Planctomycetia; order Pirellulales; family Lacipirellulaceae; genus Botrimarina; species Botrimarina mediterranea. The sequence continues at coordinate 3,094,448 of NZ_CP036349.1, read as the reverse complement.
CAAACACAGCGGCTTGCGGGGTGCATTGGATTTTGCGAGTCGAGGCGAGTGCATGAATGACAGAAGCAGCCCGGAGAGTTTCGGACCGGCACGGTTTGCGTCACTCTCGCTGCACCCCGAAGAGACGCAAGCTTCAGGGGATTTGGCCAAGCTGTGTTTCGACGAGCGCTGCGGCAGTAAGAAAACGCCCACTGAAGACCTACGTTTGAATCAGCAAGGTGCATGGCGCAATCTGCCGACCTAGCTTGACCCCTTGGTAGGCAAAAGAAGAAGATGTGATCGGCGGTACGGACACGCCAGTTGGAGCTATTGCTCCAGCGCATCAGAGTACACGTCTACCAATACGCAAAGGCCGCCCTTCCCGCTGCATATCTCACCGGACGAGGAGGCTTAAATCCAGGCCGCATCACACTGAAGTCCCGAACTACGTCGGCGCTCGAGTCAAAAACAGAGGTCGGGTAATCGCAACATGGATCGTATCGCCAACCAAAGGTAAAAAGACCGTGCATCATACGCATTTGCTGGAGAAACTACGATGAGTTTGCCGCCATCTCTCCTTGGCGCGATTGCAGCAAGGGAAGGTAGACGAGTTGTATTGGTCGTCGGCGCAGGCTGTTCATTTGAAGAGCCCACAAAACTGCCATTGGCTGGAAAGTGCTCAGAAGAGGCGCACCGAAGGCTTGTTGCTGATCAATTACTCGCGAATGCGCGGAGCCATGGGATCTGTCTGCTCTGGCAGATCTGGTGAAAGCAAAGCATGATGGCAAACAGCAAGAGCTCGTTGCACGGTTGCCCGTCACTGAATTCAAAAATGCGTCACCCAATGAGGGACACAAGATCGCCGCAGCGCTAATGGTGGAAGGTGCGATCTGGAACGTGATAACTCTAAATTTCGATCTTGCTCTGAGCCACGCTCTATCAGCTATTGGCGCTAAAAACCAAGTGTGTGTGATAAATGGACCCGAGCAACACCACCAGCTTGGTCGCTCTAACATCATCTATCTGCATCGAAGTATCGATGCAGACCCCGAAGCTCTCATTCTAACGACGGACGCCCTGGAAACGGCGTGGAGGGACAAGTGGGAAGCGTGGGTTGCAACGTGGGCACTGGCTGCTCCGGTTACGGTTTTCGCTGGTCTGGGTTCTTCGTGCGGCGTCTTACGACATACAGCAGAGAAGTTGCGGAGCGCTTTGGGAAATAATGTTCAGCTCCTCTTGGCGAATCCTGGAGAACACTCTAAGTCGAATTTCGCGACTGAAATGCAAATCGATAAAACGAACTACGTGCAACTTGGCTGGATCGCCTTCATGCGCGTTCTTGGGAATCGGTTTCACCTTGAGGTCGTCCAGAGGATTGTGGAGGAATGCGAAGCACTTAGTCAACGCGAAGGATGGGTAGATCCTGACACAGGCCGACTGATTGAGGACGTCGGCGAGCTCGCCAAGAGACTATCCAGTATGGACATCCTTACCTTTGGAAAACTCCGTGCGGCGTGGTTGCTCGAATCGCGAGCCTACCCAAAGTTGGAAGATAGCCACTGTATTGCGATCGCTGATCTGTTGCTCGCGGTGGCATACGTCTCTCGATCTTGCAACCGCGGCTTCCGCTTCGATGAAGATGGGCACGTTATTTTCACGGGAACGGATATTCCAGAGTCGAGAATAAGGCTCGTCGATGGCAGTTCAAGAAACTACCGATGGCTTACTATTGAGAGTGAATTGCGTCTAGAAGATCAGCATCGACGGTTTGGACGAGAAGGCGCCCGACACGTACTTGCGTGCGGCGTGACTGGTAGACGGCCGGAAAGCGCTACACCGCCAGAATCAATCGTTGATGAAGTCGATGCCAGCATGAGCATAGTCGATGGAGATTCCGCGTTCTCGTTTTGGGGAGTCGACGATATCCGTATAGAACCGCAAGCTTCAGAGGCACTATTGTCATGACTGAGAAAGCCGGGATGACGCTAACAGACATGCTATCTACAGCTAGAGAGGTCTTGCTAACGAATGGATTCTCCGAAGCTTCGAGTTACCGACTCTGCGGAATTGACGCATCCAATCAAGGGCTCTATGAGGACTCGTATAGCCTAGTCGCAATCGTCGTGTTTGAAGCGTGGTCTGACCTGCTTCGAGAATGGACCGGTGCCCAAGCTGCTTTCGTTGATTTGATCTCAGAGCATATCGAACGAAATGAGAGTAAGACTTGGGACTGTTATCTTTTGCTTTGGACGCCGGGGCTATTTCCGCGTGATAAGTCGGACGAGCATCAGGCTATACGATACGATACGGGCAGGGTGCGCAAGTTGATCGCATCTGGCGCGGAGTTGCAAGAACTTGGGGATGTGTCAACTGCCCTACTACCGCTTCTCCCAATCACAGAGCGATCAGATACTACAGCGGAGGACAGCGTTCTCGACCGAGTGCCTGCGCTTCTCGAGTCTAACGAGCTGCCTCAGTCGGTGATCCGCGCCGTGGTTAATGCATTCCACAAGCGAGAGTCTCTCATTGAGGCACTTCACAATTTTGGAAAAGTACAATGAGGCTCAAGAGTATTGACGTCTCCGGCTTTCGAGGCTTCGCGACGAGGAAGTCGTTTGACTTAAGCGCCGACGCGATCGTAGTCGTTGGATCTAACGGACTTGGAAAGACATCGCTTCTCGACGCAATCCATTGGGGAATGTGCGGTAAGCTAGGACGCATCGACGGCGGAGATGACAAGCTCGTCTCTATGTACTCGCCAACCGGCCAAGCACGCGTGGCACTAACCCTTGCTGATAGAGACCAGGAAATCACTATTACCCGAGTCTTTGACGGCTATACGCAATCCCTGCAGGCATCAATCGGTGGGAAGCACTTCAAGGAGACATCAGCAAGAGCGAGAATTCTGGAGTTGCTTTGGCCAGAAGCTGCGTCTGCCAAGGATGGTGATGAATCGCTTTCCGCTGCGCTGACACGGTCTGTCTACTTGCAGCAAGACCGTTTGCGTGACTTCCTGGATAATGCGACGGACCAAGAGCGGTTCAACGTGATCAGTGAGTTGGTTGGAGCGGGCCGTCTTACGGAACTTCAATCGGAGCTTGAGTCAGAAAGCAGGAGCTGGTCTCGCGCTACGACGCAATTGAGCAAAGATTTGGCTCCTCTCGTTAATAGAGTAGAAGCCCTGCAAACCCAGTTAGCGTCATTGAGGAAATCGGCGGCAGTTGGCTCTGAGTTTCAGGAGTCACAGTGGAATAATTGGTGGGAGACTTGTAGAAGTTGCGGCGTATCTGTCCCCGACGTGCCGACGCCGACATCGGCCGATGCAGCATCGACACTGGATAAAGCGCTAAGAGATATTCGCGCGATGCGCGATAGTAGTCGGCGACGTCGTTCACTGATCGAATCAGCAATACAATTTGAGCTACTTGAGCCGCCGAAGCCACTAGAGTCAATTGAAAAATTGGAAGGCGAAGCAGCCGAATCCACACTAAAGACCGCTTCAGCAGCGGCAGCCTTGAAGGCCGCTCAGGGACGCGCCGCGGCTACTCGAAAAAGACAAGTTGAGGCGCACGAAGCAAGGGAGCAGCATCGAGCATTGGCGCAATTGGCCATTGCGCTTTTAGACTCATCGTGTCCGGTATGCCAACAGAGCTACGACGTCGAGGCAACTCGTCTAAGGTTAAAGGGGATTATCGAGTTCGGGGCTGAAACGGCGACGAATACGGAAGTTGCTGAGAGCATTGAGGAGTATGCGAAAGCAGAAAAGGATGCTGTGGAAGCGGAAGCGGAAGTTCGAAAGAAGCTTGCTGACGCCGAACGTCTTCAGAAGCAACACGCCCAATGGGATCTCGAGCGTAATGAGAGATTTTCAGAGCTGGAGATTTCCGCTAATCAAGTTTCGGTCAAGGCACTTGAGGCAATGCTGAACGAATGCGATTCCCAAGAAGGACGATTGAGAAATCTAACGACGGAAGGCGAAGCTTTATCACTAAATATAGCTCGTGAAGCGGCAAATGCCCGCATAAGTTCGACCGAAGCTGATTTGAGAAAGGCAGAGGTTGAGTCCGCCATCCATCAGTTGGAGATGGTGAAGCGAGAAAGGACCTCCGTGACAACAAAGCTATTGATTGAACAGCTTCGAGACGCAAGATCGACTGTTGCGATCGACAAGCTGTCCGAGATTGAGCCATTACTACAGCGAATATTTTCACGAATTGATCCGCATCCGACTTTTCGGGTCGTTAGCTTTGCTACAGATGTGATACGCGGAAAGGGGCGACTGGACGCTGAGATCCGCGATAGCGCAGAAGGCAAGTCCTCCAGGACACCGGCGGCGATCTTCTCTAGCTCACAGTTGAACGCCCTAGCAGTATCTGTCTTTCTGTCCTTCAATTTGGCGTTGCCACACCTTCCGATTCAGGCGGCTCTACTTGATGACCCGATCCAGAGTTTGGACGAAATTAACCTTCTTGGACTGGTTGATCTTTTGCGACGTACAAAGGAAAAGAGACAAATCGTTGTTTCAACCCACGATGGCAAGTTCGGGCGGCTTCTGGCGCGCAAGCTGCGCCCTGCGAACGCAGACCAAAGAACCTCCGTCATTGAGCTTCGCGGTTGGAATAGAACCGGGCCCGAAGTGATTCAGTATCCTGTCGAAGCTGACAGAACGCCACTGCGGCTAGCGGTGGTGTCCTAATGTCGAAAGCTGCTCTTTGCAGATTTGTTTAACGCATTACAACGGATTTTAGTGAGTTGTAGGTTTGCGGTGATTCCTATCGTGATTGAGCGGAATCGCCGACAAGCTCCGAGCGCGTCGCCGCGTCTGCACCGTAGGGGCAGATGGCCACGCCACGTAGGGTCCATTTCCTGACGATCGCGCAGGGGCCTGCAACGCGAAGGCCATTCACGGATGCAAGTCGCCCGCGTTGGATCTCATCAATTAAGGGTTTCGAATCGGTAACGATCGACGCCTCGAGCGGAACCCCTTTGCTTAGTTGGGTCGCGACCTGGCGGGCAAGGTTATCTTTGCCTCCCGAAAATACGAGCATTCCGTACAGCCACAACCCGACTCCGTCCGCGATTTTGTGGCTATCGAAGTAGCCGATCGATTCGCTGTGGATCCACTCGATTACGTGATTCGCCTTCCGCGCGAGCGTCATACCGCCGAAGTCGTGATAGACCGTCCCGCCAAGGTAGCAATCGTTGTAGGCGGGGCCAGTGGAACGCGCGAAAATGCGAACAGGTTCCTGGTCCTGTGAGGTGGCCACGAAGTGCCGAGGATTGCGAGTGAAAGCCACCGCCGATGGACCGGTCTTAGGATCGCGTAGTCGTTGCTTGGCAATCGTACCTAGCCCCGCGCATGAAAGCCGGAAGGGGCTCGTTGATCGGGCACGCGTCGGCGCGGTAGCGAATCTAAACGGTCTGGGCTGGTTCATGGCTCCCCTCAAGGTCGGGCCGATCAGCGCCGGCCATGCCAGATAGCATCTACGCATGACGTCACAAGCGGGACCGCTAGCAATTCATCAATAGATTCCGCGGGTCGTCGGTCTCCTCCTACACCACAGCGGGTCGCTCAGTCACGTCGGCACTGGCGGCTGATATTTAGATGATTGGGTTTACGGCGGGCGCGAAGGAAAGGGACCATAAGGCGCCGTGTCTTCCGTTGGGCCCTCCCCTCGCGCGGTCAGAAAGTAGTACCTATCGCATGCCGGCCGGGGGCCGGCGCCGCTGGGCGGCGGCCACCCGCCCGGCCAGTCGCGCCCCGACTCGAGGCTCGGCCTGAGGCGCTGCGGCCGCCTCGGCCGCCAGGCCCGTCACGCTCGAGAAGTGCTCGTCGGTCGGCCGGAGGTAGTGGCGCCGCAACTCCTTCGGGCCCGTGTTCTGCCAGGTGCAGACGACGTGCTCGGGAATGCCAGCATCGATCAGGTCGTTCGCTCGGCTGCCCCGCAGCGAGTGCCAGAGACTTCGCCAGGGGACCACAGCGGCCCGCTTACAGGCCCGCTCGAGGGCGTTCCGCCAGGCGGTGGCCGAGACCCCCCTCCGCTCCCAAGCGACGTACCGCGTCCCCGTGGGGGCCTTCTCGACGGCGTCCTCGAGGTAGGGGGCGAGGGTCGGATCGATCGGGATCTCGCGCCAGCGCTTGTGCTCGTGACGCTGGTTCTTGGGGCTGAATGCTAGCAGCCGCCGTTCGGGCAGGTTGATCCAGTCGAGCTCGAGGGCCTCGACCTCGCTCGGATGCCGCAGGCCGGCGAACCTAGTGAGCGCGACCCGCAGCGCTAGCGCGGGTTCGCATTGCCTAAGAACACGTTCGACGACTTCGCGCGGAATGTACTGCTGGGCGTCCGCGCCGGGCGCCTCACGAGCAAGCCCTTCGAAGGGGTTCCGCCTAGCGACTTCCTTGCTGACGGCGCGGCGGAAGAAACCGCTGACGGTCTTGAGTTGCTTCCCCGTCGTGCTCGCAGCGAGCTGCGTCCCGCGCCCATCGCGGCGGCCGTTCTGGCGGAGCCACCCCGCGTAGTCCGACGCGTCGCCTGGCGTGACGGCGTGAATCGATCGACCACGCCCGAAGTATTCGAAAAGGTTGACCGCAGCGTCGTGCAGCTTCTGCATCGTGCTCGGTTGCACGCCCGAACCGATCGCGCTGCGAAGGCAGTCGTCGACCAGGTCCTCGATCGAGACGATCGTCGCCGCTTCGGCGAGCCCCTTCGCGGCGAGCTTCTCACGCCAGGTGGGCTTGAGCTCGGCGAGCCAGGTGGACGTCTTGCGGTCGAGTGGTTCGCCAAACTCGGCGTGCTGAATCAACCGCTCGCAATTGATCGCGAAGTCCTGAGCCCAGCGCTTCGGACACTTACCCAGGTACAACGTCCGCCGTTCGCCCTCGCTGTCGTACCACTGGAGCGACGGCCCTTTGTCGGCGGCTTTTGGAAAGACGAGAGAGGCCATCGGAGATCTCCTACTGGTCGTTGTGGCGTTGACGCATGGGACCGCTCAACCAACGGTCGAGCTGAGGCCGGGTGTATCGCGGGCGGTTGCCGACCATCCGGTGCGGGAGGGTCACAAGCGTCCCGCTCGCGCTCTTCATGCCGACCTTTCGCCAACGCGCCACACTTTGGCGACTGACCCGGAGATACTTGGCCGCTTCAACCTCCGTCATCAGACGATCAGGTTCGTCGCGACCTGGCAAAGGCGGCGCATCGGCGCCGGATCCGTAAACCTCGTCGAGGCGGATCCTGGCCTCGAGGGCGTCGATCTCGACGGAGATCTCCGCTCTCAGCCGCCGCAGCTCGAGGTACTTACCGCGGAGATCCGCGACGCTAGTCGGCTGCGCGTTCTCGCGGAGCGGCCGCAGAAACTTTTCACGCAACGCTGCGGCGTTCGTTGGTGGTGTCAGTTCGCAGCTCATCGTGGTTTCCGGTAGTGGTCGCAATCAACGCTCCACGCCCAGCGCCGCTCATTGCGACGACGCCGGACGTGGCGCGGGAGGGATTACAGTTTGCCGGCGACGTAGCGGTCGGCGACGGCGCGGACGTACCGCTCGGCATGGGCGGCCCCTTCCGATTCCTTCTTCAGCCGCTGCGGCAGGTTGCGGCGGATCTCCTCGAGAGCGTTCGCGGCCCGCGCGAGCTCTCGCGCCTCGGGATGATTCATCGCAACGAACTGCTCGGAGTTGAAGCCGGCCCGATTGATATCGAACCCGAGGTCGGCGAGTGAGCCGAGGACCTCATCGCGTTTCGCCGTCGCCTTTAATCTGGCGATCGGCGCTTCTTGCTCGATCTCATAGCTGTAGCGATTGACGAGCTCGACTTTCTGTGACCAGAGCCGCGCGAGGCGTTGAACATCGTTGAGGGTGTTGTCGGCGCGATCGCCTACGGCCTTGCGGAGCTGCGTCGCGTCGGGCGCCGTCGCCAGATTGCCGAGCGCGTCGTCGATCGACCGGCAACAGGCGGAGTGGCTAGCGTTCGCCTGGTTCAACTCCTCGTTGAACTTGGCGGCGTCGCTCTGGAGCTCATGCGAGACGAAGCCGGAATCGAAGTGCAGTGGCAAGAATTGAACGACGTCCTTGCGGGTTAGCTGCTCGGAAGGGATTTCTAAGAAGCGGTCCATGATAGATCTCGAGGGAAGGAACGGGCCTCGGGCCCGTAGTGAAAGAACCAGCCTTGATGATGGGCGCCGATCGATAACGCGCGGGCTAGTTGCTCGAGGGCGAGCCGCGCGGACAGTTGGTGACCAGGTCATCGCAGCCGAGGCCGTCGGCGATCGCCGTCAGTGAGGCCACGCCGAAGGGATTGCGCCGCGCTTCGTTGCGGATGAATGGCTCGTCGATCGACCCGATCAGCTTCTCGAGCTCGTGTCGGGGTAACGCTCTAGCTGCCGCCTCGAGCTTCGCGAGTTTGCCTTGCTCGACGCGTCGCGCGGCGTGCTTTGAACTTCGATGTTCACGCAGGCGAATCGATTCGCGGTCCGCGTCGCGGCGGCGATTGTCGGCCTTAATGCGTTCGCAAGCGACGACGTGGTCGTCGTCCGGTTGGGGCCAGCCCTCACGCGGGTCCTGGCCTCGTCGCCAGTGCGTCATTCGGTGGAACAGCGCGCCGGGCTTCCAAGCCGGGGGTTGTGGCTCGAGGCCTTCGCGGTACGCGTCGATGATCGCCATCGCGTCACCAGGCGTTCCGCCGGCCGAGCGGATCGCGGCGGCAGCATCGGCGGCGCAGCCGACTCCCTCTGCTTCGATTTCTTCAACCACCCTCCCCCATCCCGTCGCCTCGTCGTTGGTTGCAACAACGGAGGGGGAAGGAGGAGGTTGATAACTGGTTGAAGACTGGTTGTTCCTATTAAGGGATGCCGCTTCATGCGGTAGACCCCCCGCATCGTGCGGCATACCCCCCCGCTTTATGCGGTAGTCCCCTACCGCTTCATGCGGTAGACCCCGCCCGCTTCGTGCGGCAGACCCTACCCGTTCGCCGGCCAGGCAGCGCACGGCTCGCGGGACCTCGTCGAGGGGCGTCGGCGCTTCGTCGAGGCGCTCGTCGATGGTCGCCGGATCGACGCTCTTAGCGAGAGCAGCGACGCGGTCCCATTGCACTCGCCAGGCGTTCGACTCGCGGCCCTGCCTACCGACTCGAGCCTCTACAACTAACAGGCCGAGCTGCTTCGCGAGCTTTGCCGCGCGCTGGACCGTGTCGACGCTGACGCCGGCGCCATCACGCATCCGGCCGGCGAGTGTCTGTGTATACGCGCGGCATTCGCCACGGCCCGAGCAGAACTCGATTTGCTTGAGCAGCTCGACGACCGGCGCCCAGCGTCGCCTGCCAAGCGACGGCTCCAATGACGCCGGGTCGATCGCGTCCAAAAGCGCGAACCGCTGCGAGCGCTTGTAGGGGAACTCTCTTTGCGTGTTGCTCGTCACGCGGTCCCCCGCTTGTAACAGGCGAGCTCCGCGACGCGGTCCCAATCGATTGCCCAAACGTCGAGGCCGTCGGCCGCTCCGTAGTGCAGCGACACAATGCCCAGCGCGAGCGCCGCCGAGAGGCCCTGGACGACTTCACCCGATCGAAAGCCGCTTTCGATTAAGTGGTCGACCAGGTCCGCGGTCCGGGCGCGGCAGATCTCGCCATCGCCGCGTAGTGCGAGCAGGGTCACCCAGGCGCGGGCCGATGGCCAATCATCGGCGGTAACTTGCGGCGCGACGGCCGCGCCATCGATCGCATACAGCAAGCGCTGACGCTTGGCGCGGATCGGATCGGGCCCGGCGCTGCGTACGATTGTGGGCGTGGTCATCGCGGCGCCCTCCCCGCCAGTTTGCGGATCTGGTCGCGAGAGGCGGCGACGATCGTCTCGGCCACCCGGTCGGCGAGTGACGTCTCGTGCTCGGTGAGCTCACGGCGCTGGCGAAGCCGGAAGCCGAGAGCGATATCGCGGGCGAGCAGCAGCTCGTCGAGCGTTTGCATCGCCGCGCCGAAGGGGCGGAGCTCGGTCCAGCCGGTAAGGCCGCGTTGGCGGGCAAGCGTGCGGACCGTGCCGACGATGGGCTCGATCGGGCCGCTCGGTTGTGTATAGTTCATCCCTGCGATTGGATGACGGGACTGCCGACCACTTGCGGCGCCAGTGACGTGGCGCCGGTCGGCGGACCCGTGGTTCGTTTACGCGATGGCCGCGGCGACGCCGCCGCTCCCCTGCCCTCGCGTAGGTCGCCCGCCTTTCCTTGGCAGGCTCGGTTCAATGGCCCTCGGTTAATTCAAGAGAGGGGCCGCGCCCAACGGCGACGGCGATGGCGGAACGCCGTCGCTGACAATGCGGGCATCGGGACGCGGCCCCCGTGGAAGCCGGAGAGCTCACCGCTGGAAATGGGGGCAACGCACCCCCGGACACACAACACCTAGCGAGCTCCCCGGGTAGTCGATGGGGGCGTTAGCTCGCGGCGGCGAGCTCGTGCGAGTCGGCTGCGTTGCGGGCTTCGATCGCCTCGTTCTGCGCTTCGATGAAACGCACGACTGCGGCGACTGTCGTCTTCACGAGGGAGCCGACGCGCACCGACTCGAGGCGGACGCCACGGACCCCTTTGCGGGTCCAGCGAGTGCAGGTCGTCGGGTGAGGGCGGTAACCGATCGCCTCTTCAATGGCGACCGGGACGGGCAGGAGCTCGTCGCCTGGCTGAATCTTAAGCATGCGAAACGGGGCGGGCTGGAGGTGAAGGAAACCAACAGCCGCATCATGCCGGGAAGATTTACCCGATCAATAAACAAGATTACCCATGATTACCCAACGACTGATCGAACCTCACGGGCCAGTCTTTCCCATTGCTCTTTGCCCATCGGCTTAACGCATTGCTGACGCCCTGCTCAGATGAGAGCAGGCCCCACCCATCGCGTGTCCGGTACTCGCTCTTGAGCTTCTGCAGAATCTCTTTGTTCGTGTCGCCAGCCGCTGCAAGCTGGTACATCCACGCATTCCGAGCATCAATTGGCCGTACTGGTCTCGATTCGGTTGGTGACTGCCTCTGCTCAATAATTAGAGGCCTAGGAGCTATTCGGCCGTCTGCCGCATCACTCTGAGCGCGATGAAGCTGTTGACTGGTATCCTGCTCCAGTCTGGCGATAGTTGCATCTAGAATCTCTTGGGGCGTCGACGCGTCTATCTCTGCGAATGAGAGTTTGCCACCGTAACGCGCTGCGCAATATTCCCCCACTTCGAGACTTTCAATTGGGCACTTGATGTCCCCATACTTCGAGCGCCACTCGTCGAGAAAAGCATCGTTCCAACCTCGAAGGATCGGGCTCCTCTCCTCGACAAGCTCTCCAAGTGTTGCAAATCGGCTCTGTAGTTTATCCCACGCTGTGTCTTTCTCTGCATCTTCTCGACTCAGCTCCTCCGGTGCGGAGTCATTCATTGCATTCCCCCATATCGCTGCGATTGCTGCAGGGGATCTTCGTCGCCTCACGAGTTAGACAGAGAACGCAAGGCATCTTGCAAACGACGCCGCATTCAGGGCACCGCATCGCGGTGCTCCCCTTCAGCGTTTCAAGGAAAGCGACGTTCTCCGCCTTCCGCTGCTCGTAGTTCCAAACCGTGTTTCGGTGGCACTCGAGACGCTTCGCTACTTGCGACAGGCTCAGACCGTCGCCGCGAAGTTTGAAGAGACGCGCCACCTTGGTGGGCGGTAGCTTCTGACAGCCTAGATGCGCTGGCATTTCCTGATCTCCTTAGCCAGCCCCGTCGCCGCGTCTCACCGGATCAGGTGAGTAAGACGCGGCGGCGAGACGGGGGCATGACTCCCCTACTGGCGTGCTCGTGTAAGTGTTGTTTACCCGATCCTTTCGAGGGCAACCACGCCCGCTCTCTCAGCTGACCTGGCGTCGTGGGAATTGCTACCCAATCGCCTTCGCCACCATGGCGCCGGCCGCAAGATTCTTCTCCGCGTAGATCTCGCTGGTCCGCGCCGTCGAGTGGCCGAGCGTCACTTGCGCCGCCTCGAGGCCGAACTTCGCCCGGACCTCGGTCGCGGCCGTGTGGCGGAGTTGGTTCGGAGTCCAAACGTCGATCTTGAGCTCCGGCTCGTCTTTCCCTTCGGCGGCGGCGGCCGCCTCGGCAGCAGCCGCCGCGGCCTTACAGGCGCGGGTGATTGCCTGGCGGTAGCTGGTAACCGTGTAGCGATCGCCTGGCGGCCTGGCCGGCCGGTCGCTCAGGTTCGAACCCGGCCGGTTCCCGCAACTGATCGGCGTCCGCCGCTGGGCGTGCATGAGGGCCCGCCGATTCCGCTCGCTGTCCGCGGGGCGGAAGCAATACGACTCGGCGTCGCGAGCCAGGTACCGGAAGAGAACGCCCTGCGCCTTCGGTCCGATGAAGACGACCCGCTCGCGGCCGTGGTGCTCAGTCTTGTGCGACGCGGGCCGATAGGTCCAAACCTCGCCGGACCGATCGACGTCGATCGGCCGAAGGCAACAGATCTCGCCCGGCCGCATGCCGGTGAGCCGCTGCAAGCGGACCATATCGGCGACGACTTCGGGCAGGTGCGGGATCGTCGCTTCGACGACGACGTCATCGACAGGCAAGATGGGCGCCGTCTCGCGGGCCGTCGTCCGGCCGGCGCGAAGACCGGCGACCGTGCCCAGCGCCGCTGAAACGGTCGCCGGGATGAGCTCCTCGGCCGCCGCCCACTTGAACGCCCGACGGATGCGGCTGATCGAGCCGTTCACTGTCGAGCGGGCGAGGCCCTCGCCGACCATCGCATCGCGGACGGTCTTCAACGCTAGAGGGCCGAAGCGGTCGGCGGGCTGATCCGCGAACAGCGCGGCCGCCCGGTCGCAGGCCTTGGCGACGAGACCGGCCTCGTTGGTGGGCTGGTCGTTCTTCAGGTAGTAGGCCTCGGCGTGCAGCTTGTAGCGGCGGCAGACCTCGCCGACGGTGACCGCGGCTGGGGTGGGGGGCGTCGTCGCCGTGGCGCGGCTCTCCGGCCGCTGGATGGGCCGGCCGGCCATAATGTCGGTCAGGACCGACGCGTACGCCTGGCGGCTCGCCTCGCTGCCGTGGAGGCCGAGGTAGGTCACCCGGCCGGCCAATTTCAGATAGGCCTGGCCGGTCGCCCGGTGAAGGCAGTAGGACGGAATTCGCGGCTTTTTCCGCGAGATTCGAGGACGTGCTGCCATGCCATGCGACTCCAGGAGTAGTGACTACTCCCGTTTTTGCACTGTGGCAGCTCTCGCGACCATCGCGAGGTTCGGCCTAAGGTCCGACGCCGACTCGGTTTACAACAAGTGGAGCTGACAGGGATCGAACCTGCGACATCCTGCTTGCAAAGCAGGCGCTCTCCCAACTGAGCTACAGCCCCTTTTGAGGTGCTTCCAGTCTACGACGCGTTTCGCTGGTCGCCAAGGCGTCTGATTCATCCCCTGGCGGGTTGTGGCGGAATTTCCGGTTGCGCGGGCTTTGTGGCGGGGTCGTTGATGTTGGGTGCGGCGGTTGTCGGCTGCCGCGGGCTAAGTTTTAGGATGACCCTTTCTGGCCGAATCTGGTTCGCTCCGAGGCATGGCGTACGCGTCTTGCGAGCAGGCTACACGCTGATTGAGCTGGTGATCGTCGTCATGGTGCTGGGCATCCTGGCGGGGGTCGCTGTGCCCCGGTACAAAGCCGCGCTGGCGGGCGTTCAACTCGAAGCGGCCGCGAAGCAGTTGGCGGCCGACCTGCGCCGGGCACAGGCGGTCGCTCAAGCGACGGCGACTACGGTCGTCCTCTCGATTGACCCGGCGACGGAGACTTACAGCTCGGCGACGCTGCCCGATGTCGATCGGAGCATCTCCACTTTATCAGAGAACGTTGGCGCGAGAGGTCACGGCGTTGAGATCGTCTCGTCGATCTTTGGCGCTGGTACCGAGGTGACGTTTGACTTCCGCGGCGAACCGGCCGAGGCGGGGGCGGTGACTCTAGGGGCTGGCGCACTGTCGGCGGTGATCACCGTCAATGAGACAGGGCTGGTGGAGGTGTCGCTGTGATGTTTCGCCCTGCCTATACGTTGCTCGAACTGATGATCGCGTTGGGTTCGGCCAGCGTGCTGATGGCAGGCCTCTCTTCGGCGCTCTTCATCGCAGCACAAGGTTTGAACCTCGATCAGGGAGCGTCGGCGTCGCGCGGACGCGCTGACGCTGTGATGGGACGGGTGTTGGCCGACGCCCGCACCGCGACACGCTTTCGCAGCGTGACCCCGACGGCGATTGAGTTGGATGTCGCGGATCGTACGGGCGATAGCGCCGCTGATCGGCTGCGCTACGAGTGGAGCGGCGTGGTGGGCGACCCCTTAACGCGGACTCTCAACGGTGGCGCAGCGGTGACGTTATTGCATGATGTGCGAGCGTTAACCTTTGAGTCGACGACGCGCGCGGTGGCGACTCAGGACGTGATCTCAACCGGGCTTGCAATGAGCCCCATCATGTGGTCGCAGGGTACGCCGGCAACGGCGACGGGCGTTACGACTCTGGCGCTATCGACCCCGCCTAAGGTCGTTCCCGGTGACCTGATGCTTGCGATGGTCGCGACGACGGGCGAGCAAACCTCGGTCACCGCTGCTGGGTGGACTGAGCTGTGCCACGCCGACAATACCAACAATGCAAAGTTACGCCTCAGCGTGTGGCAGAAGACAGCCGCCCTGGCGGAGCCCGGCGTGCATTCTTGGTACTGGCCGAATGCCGCGGATGCTGTGGGCGGCATAGCGGTGGTCTCGAACCACAACCCGAGCGTGCCGATTGCTCCAACGGGGATGGCGACACGGGCGAACTTTACGGGAACGAATGCAACCTGCCCAAGTGCGTCGGTCGTGCAGAACAACTCGATTGCGATGCGGCTCGGCGCGTTTGGCGGCAGTGTCGGTGTTTCGGACCCTTCGGATTACAACCGCATCTGGGCACAGAGTGTCAGCGGTTTCCTTACGGCTGCCTGGACCTACTCATCGCCGATTTCCTCTACAGCCACCGGCACCGCTTCCTACCAGCTTAGTGCGCCTCGCGACTACGCCACGATCACAATTGTCATCACGCCTCGAATCCTGGTGGGACCATGACCCACATCCGCGATCATCGCCGCGCTAACACGCTCATCGAAGTCGTCGTCGCGACGACGCTCGTCGGCGTCGTGCTGGTTGCTGCGCTCGAGACGCTCGGCGGCGCCACTCGGACCTATCAAGAGAGCGCGACGACCGCAGAGGCTTGGGCGCTCGCCGAACGCTACGCCGCTGAGATTATGGCGAAGCCGTACGAGGACCCGCAGGGGAGTGTCGTCTTCGGCACGGAGTCAAACGACGGCGTCGTTTCGACCCGCGATCAGCTCGACGACGTTGATGACTACGAGGACTGGTACGAATCGCCGCCGCAATCGAGCGACGGGGTCGATCTGACGGGATACGACGGCTGGATCGTTGAGATCATCGTCACTCACTGCCATTCGACGCCAAGCGGGTCGGTCATCAACGTGGCGGGGAGCGACCAGGGCGTCAAACGGATCCAGGTGCGGGTCTCCGACGCCCAAGGGTGGGTGACGGAGTACGAGATGCTTCGCTCTCGGTACGGGGCTGGCGAGTATCCGACTCCTTTGGGCTTATCCGAAGTCGGCAGCGTGTCGGCGACCCTCTCGGTCGCAGGGGGCGCGCAACAGCTCTTCGGCGAGCAACCTCTCAATGAGGCGCCCACGCCATGACTCAACCAAGTCGAGATCGTAGCGGGTCGGTTTACGTCGCCGTGCTTGGCGCGGCGATGATCGTCGCGACGATTGCGTTAACGGTTTCGGCGATGGGGCGCCTCGCGCTCCGCAGCGCCAGCGACCAACGCGACCGTCGGCAAGCGCAGGTCGCCGCCCGGTCGGGCGTCGAGTTCATGCTCGGCGTGATCAACCAGTATTCCGACTGGCGGTCGCGGATGACGAGTGGCGTCGAGTCCGGCGACCTGATCTCGAACCATGTCCGGTTCTCGTGGTCGGTCACGGATGTCGATGGCGACTTGGCCGATGACCCTCTCGATCATGCCGTGATCCGTGCGATCGGTAAGAGCGGAGAGGCTCGGTCGGCATTGACCGTGACGGTCGAGCCCTTCAATCACACCGTCCCGCTAAGCTCCGCCGTGACTTGCCTGGAGTCGGCGCTGCATGCGGACGACGCCCTGACGATAGCTCCTGGTGCTGTCATCCAGCGCAGCGGCGACGTGACCTCGAACTCGGAGGCGGCGTATTTTGCGTCGCCGGCGAAGTCGATGCCTAGCGACCATGTCTTCGACTACTACGTGAGCCGTGGGACGACGATCCCGATCGGGAGCCTGACAGGCGCCAACCCCAGTCGCTTTCGTGGCGTCGTGCTGAGTCGTCACCTCAACCCGTTCGGGGAGACGAACCCATGGGGCATCTATGTGATTGATTGCGAGGGCGCCGACGTGGAACTGAGTCTATGCCGCGTCTACGGAACGCTGGTGCTGTTGAACGCGGGGCCAAATACGGCGATCAGTGACGTAGCAATCATTCAACCGGAGGCAGACAACTACCCTAGTCTCATGGTTCAAGGCGACTTAAGCATCGACCTGCAGAGCGACACCACCGGCGCCGAGTTGCAAGAGTTAAGCCGGATCAACTACAACCCCCCGGGCGCCCCTTACGACGGGGTGGAAGACTCGGATCAAGTGGACAACGCCCGCCCTGCGACGCTGGATGGCATCGTCTACGTAACCGGCACGGCGACAATTTCAGATGACGCCGTGATCCGTGGATGCTTGGTGGCTGGCAATGTGACGGTTAACGCGGACAAGGTTCTCACACTCGAGTACCGGCCGTATGCGAGGGACTATCCGCCGCCAGGATTCACCATTGGCGCCGGGGTGCGACCTCTGCCGGGCTCGTGGCGTGAAGTTGGGCTGTGAGCGGTGGGGCCGTCTGACTGAATCGCCGAAGGCCCTGCTGCCCCCCCCGCGACGGGGGGTTCGCATGGGGGTAGGCGGTGTTCTGCAACCGGCGACCCGAGGCGCCACCTGGACATGCGTTTAGAGGCCCGTAGGGGCACGCTAGAGGCGTCTTGGAAGGTTGCTAAGGGTTTACCAAGGCCCTCCGTGCCGGACGCTGTAAGCGGCCTCCTGGGGCGTTCTAGAAGGGCCCCCGAAAGAGGGGGGTCGTTAGTCCCTCGGCGGCAGCAGGCACATAGCGCCGGTGACTTCATGAACCAGCTTCTCATTCTGGTTTCGGAGGGGCGCGCGACACTTACGGTCGCGAAGCCGGTACTCGGACTTGATGCGTCGGATGTCGCCGATGCAACCTATGAAGGCCTCGACGCACGAGGGGTCCCATTGCTTGCCGGCCCCTTCAAGCAGAATCGCCTCGGCCTTTTCGCTCGGCATGCCGGCGCGGTACGGCCGGTCCGAGGTCATCGCGTCGTAGGCGTCCGCGACCGCCATAATGCGGCCGTCGAGCGGGATCTCCAGTCCATGCAATCCGTCGGGGTAGCCGCGACCGTCCCAACGCTCGTGGTGGTGCAGCACGCCCGGCAGGATGCCTTCGAGGTGCTCGATGTCGCAGAGAATCGCCCAGCCCTCGTTGGGGTGTCGAGCGATCTCGGCGTACTCCTCTTCGGTGAGCTTTCCTTCCTTCTGCAGCACCGCATCGCTGACCCCGATCTTGCCGACATCGTGCAGCAGAGCGGACAGGTAGATGTTTTCGAGAGCCTTGCCGTCATAACCGATTTGATGGGCGAGCCGGCGGGTGAACAAGGCGACGCGTTCGGAGTGGCCGCGGGTGTACTGGTCCTTGGATTCAATCGCCGAGACGAGCGAGCGAACCATGCTCACCATCAGACGTTCTTTCTCACGCACCAACTCGAGATTGGCGGCGTGCGTGGCGAGGATCGAAGCGGTGGTCGCCATCAGGGTCGCTTCGCCGCTGCCGAACTCCTCGCTTGCCAGCTGCCACGACTTTTGCGGTATCGGGTCGAGCGAGGGTTCGCGATTGACCGCGACCAGCCATCCGAGCATCCGCTCGCCCGAGTTGAGAGGCACGATCACCAGCGATCGCACGCCAGGAATGAGTTCGGACGAATCCCAAAGGGTGGCGGCGTTGGGGAGGTTGGTCGTGTCCCAATTCTTCACGACCGGGCCTCGTAACGCGGCGGGGCCGTATCGCTGAACGGCAATCGACAGCGACGCCGAGTTGACCGGAGTCGAACCGATGACGACCCCGGCATCCGCCCGGTAGGGGTCGCTCGGGTCGGGGAGGTTCATGAAGGCCATGCAGCAGGCCCGCACGGTCGTATTGAGTACGGGCAGCGTCGCATGCGCGAGGCTCGTCAGATTATCGTTCGATCGCCCTGACGTCAGGCTCTCGACCATCGACCGGAGGAACGACAGTTCCTCGAGGTCCGAGGAGAGCTGCGCGGCGAAGAGTTCGTTCTCGGTCGAAAGGTTGCGGGCTGAGTCGCCGGATCGGTGAAGTGCGGCGGCCGTCGCGAAGAGGCGGCGCAGCAACTCGCCTTCCTCTTGCGTGCCCCGAGCGACGGCGACTCGGTCACCCTGCCGATTGAGGCGCATCGCGACCATCGACTCGTCGCCAACCACGTCGAGGCAGGCATGGTCCGATTCTGCCGCTTGTATCAATAGCGACGTTGGGACCACGGCCAAGTCGTGATAGTCCGTTGGCGCCGGTTCTGCGGCCTGATCGTCCAGGAACCAAGTGCATCGGTCGTTGCCGTCGATCGCGGCATCGTCAGCGCAAAAGACTTCGATAGGCCCACCGGTCGCCTCTGTCAGGTGCTCGACCAGACCTTTCTCGTCCTTGGATAGCCGTCGAAGCGCCGGTGCTTGTGCCGTTGTCTGAGTCACGATCGGGATTCCCGACGAGGCGAACGAGGGCGTGCGTAGAGTAGGGACGCCATTCGGAGCTTAGCTTACGGCCGTCATCGATCACCGCACGGCGTGTGCAAAAGTCCGGTTATGACGGCGTCTGGCCGAAATCGGGGGCGTTTCTCCTATCGGCGGCCAGGGGCGACCTACAGTTGATCAGCCTGCTCACTAACGGCCCACCGCAAACCGCTGGGGCCAGGCCAACAACAGTTCATGTGAGAGACACAAAAATGAGACCGCATCGCCAAGGCTTTACGCTGGTTGAATTGGTCGTCGTGATCATGATCCTCGGGATCTTGGCCGGCGTCGCCGCGCCGAAGTTCTTGAACACCTCAGCAGCGGCTTCCGAAAGCAGCCTCAAGCAAACTCTGTCCGTGGTTCGCAGCGCGATTGAAATGCACGCCGCGCAGAACAACGGCGTCTTTCCTGTCGGCGGCACCGACGCGGCGTTCAAGGCCGCCTTGGGGCCCTACCTGCGAGGCGCGTTCCCGAAGTCGCCTGTGGGGGCGAACAATACCGTCACGTTCGGCGCCGTGGCCGATGACGCTTCGGGATGGATGTACAACGCGGCTACCGGCGACTTCATCTGCAACTCGACGTCAACGGACGCGCTCGGGACGGCTTATAGCGCCTATTGACGTTCGGAACGGTAACCACTTCGTTCCCCTTGCCGGCTGGTTCTAATGCAACAAACCACGAAGAGCGTCCTCGTCGCCGAGGACAACGCCGCCTTGCGGAGGGTGATCGGCTTCGCATTGAAGGGTTGTGGTTTCCAGACAACCGCATCGGCCGACGGCGCCGAGGCATGGGAAATCGCCAGAGCACAGACGTTCGATCTGATCGTGAGTGATCAACAGATGCCGAACATGACCGGCCTCGAACTCATCGAGCAGCTGCGGACCTCGGCCACGAACGCGAAGACCCCCGTGATTCTGCTAACCGCCAAGGGACTCGAACTCGAGATCGAATCACTCCGCGAGCGTTACGGCGTGTCGGCGATGCTCCACAAGCCGTTCAGCCCCTCGCAACTCGGGTCGCTGGCCGAGGAACTGGTCGGCGCGCTCGTCTGATCGCCGCTGCTTCCGACTCCGCCACTCCGACGACTCGATAATGCCCACCACCACGGCCCAACTCGGATTCCCGCGGCGGGTGGTCTCTCTCTACCTGCTATTCAGCCTTGGGGCGTTGTTGCTGCTGGCGAGTGGCGGCGTCATTGCCGTTCAATCGTTGCTCCGATCGCGGGCAACGGCCGACGCATTGTCGCAGGTCGGTCGATTAACATCGGCGATCGCGCTCGACCACCATTCGACGTCGGGAGCCGAGGTCCAAGACCTCGTCGAGCGGGCCCGCCTCGAAGGGCAGCTCGCTTGGTGCGCCGTGGTCGATGTTCATGGTAAGTTCGTCGCGCACACCGACCGCTCGCTGATTGACGCCACGATGATTGAGCCCATCGGAGACCCCCTCCGGTGGGGCGCGAATGACGGCATTGCCTACCGCAACGAGACGGGCCAGCTCATCCACGAGTATCGCGCGCCCTTCATGATCAATCAGAGGCCGGCGGGCTCGCTAGTGCTGGCGTTTGCAGTTCCCAGCTGGCAAGCCGTCTCTCGAGACCTTGCGGGTTACGCCCCGGTTGCGATCCTCGGACCTATCGGCTTAATCGCCTTCGGAGGCTGGTGGCTTAACCGGACGACCGGACCGCTCGCAGAGATCGCGCAGTCCCTGTCGTCGATCGCCCGTTTACCGATCGACGACTCGCCCCGCGGCCAACGAATCGCCGCCAAGAGCCTCGCTGCGATCGGTTGGAACCGAGTCGTCGATAGCCTCGACGAGCATCGCGATCAAGACTCTGCGGGAGTCGCCTCTCGACTCAGCGAGTTGGCGGGGATCGGGGGGGGGAAGACCCGGGCAGCCCTTGAAAGCCTTTCCGAAGGCATCGCCGTTACCGACGCCCAGGGCCGGATCGAGTTCGCCAATCGAGCGATCGCCGCCCTGCTCCGCTGTGATGACTCCTGCGACGGCGAGCTGCTCGACGGCCAGTCGCTTGAGGAGCTATTGGCGACGGTGGCCCCGGACGGCGCCTCGGCGTTCAACGTCGACTCGCTCCAAGCCGAGGTCGTCTCGGAATTGCAGGTCGCAACGCCTGTCGGCGAACGCACACTGCGGCTCTCAAGAGCCCCGATCAACGGCGACGCCCTCCCGGGCCACGTCTGGTCGGTTCGCGACATCACTCAGCAGAAGCTGACCGACGCGTCGCGCGACCAGTTCATCGACACCGCGACCCACGAACTGCGAACACCGCTTGCGAACATCAAAGCCTACGCCGAAACGCTGGCGATGGGCGACATGATCGACGTCGAAGAGCAGAAGGAGTTCTGCAACACCATCAACGCCGAAGCCACGCGTCTCGCGCGCTTCGTCGATGACCTGCTGTCGATCAGCAGCCTGGAAGTCGGATCAATCGGCATCCAGCGCACCAACGTCGATGTCCGCCGCTTGCTCGAAGAGGCAGCCGAGAAAATCAGGCCGTTGATGAAGCAACGCTCGATGACGTTCGAGGTCACCCTCTCCGAGAAGCTCGGCGAGGCCCGCATCGACAAGGACAAGGTGTCGGGCATGGTGGTGAACCTGCTCGGCAACGCGGCGAAGTACACGCCCGAAGGCGGAACCGTCACTCTCGCCGCTATCCGCCAGGGCGAAGAGCTGAAGATCGAAGTCCGCGACACGGGGGTCGGAATCGCCGAAGAAGAGGCCGATCGGGTCTTCGAGAAGTTCTTCCGCAGCGCCAACCCCGCGGTCCGTGACAACGTTGGCACCGGGCTTGGCTTGCCATTGGCTCGGGAGATTGCGCGGCTACATCGCGGTGACATCACGCTCGCCAGCAAGCTCGGCGAAGGAAGCACGTTCACCGCCCTACTGCCGGTCCAATAAGGAGGCGTCGCAGTGATCAAGACATCGGCTCAAGGCGCCGTTCAGGTGTTCGCCGTCGAGGGACCTCTCAATGTCGAAGAAGCAGGGAGGTTGAACGAAGCGGTCGCCGCCGCGCCCCGCGCCGGCCGCCCGCAATGGGTTGTCGACCTCGCCGAAACCCCCTTGATCGACAGCGCGGGTTGCGAGTCACTGCTTGACGCGCGCGACGCTGCGGTCGCCGTCGGCGGAGGCGTTCACCTGGCGGCATTATCGCCCCTCTGCCGCGACATCCTTACCGTCACCGGCGTCATCCGCTACTTCCAAGTCTTCGAGGGCGTTAAGGAAGCCGTCGGCCAATACTCGCGATAGAAGCCACTGCGTGGCGACCTTGCTAGATCAATGACCAGCCATCCGTTGACAACGCCGACAAGCACAGACGCCATCGAGCAGAGCATTGATGCTGCGCTCGACGCCCTAGAGTCGGCGGTGCAAGCGGAGGTCGAGAGCCCCACGCCAGCGCCTCCGCCCAAGGCGCCCATGCGACTCGGGCAGCGATTGCTCGGTGACAACCTCGTCTCTGCCGAAGACTTGTCGCGGGCGCTGGAGATTCAGGCAAAACGCGGCATGAAACTCGGCGAGACGCTGCTCGAGATGGGCGTCGCGACCGAAGACGATCTGCTGCCCCACATCGCGGCTCAGCTCGGCGTCCCCGCGCTAAAACTGCGCGAAGGTTTGATCGACCCGATCGTTGTGCGGACGCTCGACCGCGTCTTCTGCGAACGGCATGGCGTTCTCGCTCTGTTCAATGTCCGTGGCGTCTTGACCATCGCCCTCGACGACCCGAACGATCTCGACCGCCTCGACCTTGTCGAGCGAACAACCGGTCTGCGAGTCGCGCCGATCTTCGCCTTCCGCACATCGATCGAGCGGATGATCGCGCGGGCCTACGAAGACGACTTCCAGGTCGATTCGGTCACCGCTGACATGGACGAGTCGGCGGTCGAACTGCAGGCCGACATCACGGACGTCGATCTCACCGCCGTGCAGGACATGGTGGGGGGCAGCCCGGTCGTCAACTTGGTCAACTACCTAATCCTCCAGGCGATCCGGCGCTCTGCGAGCGATATCCATATCGAGCCGAGCCGCAAACACGGCATCGTGCGATTCCGCATCGATGGCCAACTCGTGGAGATGATCCGACCGCGTCGCGACATCTACCCAGCCGTCGTTTCGCGCATCAAAGTTATGGCGAAGCTCGACATCGCCGAGCAACGCAAGCCCCAGGATGGCCGCTGTCAGGTGGTTGTCGATGGGAAAGAGGTCGACCTCCGTGTCTCGACTCTGCCCACCGTGATCGGTGAGAAGGTCGTCATGCGTGTGCTCGACAAGCAACGCCTCACGTTCAACCTCGACGAACTCGGCATTCCGCCACGGCAGCTTGGCGATATCAAGCAGATGCTCGCCCGGCCGTATGGTTTGGTGCTCGTCACGGGCCCGACCGGCTGCGGAAAGACGACAACCCTCTACTCGGCGCTGGAGCTCATCAAGTCGATCCATACAAACTTGGTCACCGTCGAAGACCCCGTCGAGTACCAGATCGAACTGGTCAATCAAGTACAGGTCGATAGCTTCCGCGATTTGACGTTCGCCTCGGCTTTGCGATCGATTCTGCGTCAGGACCCGGACGTGATCATGATCGGTGAGATCCGCGACGCGGAGACCGCCAAAGTCGCCGTGCAGGCGGCCCTTACCGGGCACCTGGTACTGAGCACGTTGCACACCAACGACTCCGCGGGAGCGGTCACACGGATGGTGGATATGGGCGTCGAGCCTTACAAGCTCGCCGCAGCTCTGGTGGGTGTCGTCGCGCAGCGGCTTGTCCGGATGATCTGCCCGCATTGCCGCACGCAGCACTACGCCCCGGCCGAACTGCTCGAGACGCTGCACTACAAGGGCGACTTCAACCGCAAGTTCTCTCGTGGGGAAGGTTGCCGTTCGTGCTACGACACAGGCTTCCGCGGCCGGATCGGCGTCTACGAGGTGCTCCTCGCCGACGCCGAGTTGCGGCGGATGGTCGCCCGCGACGCGATGGCTGATACGCTCCGTGACTGGATCCGCGAGGCGGGCCTGCCGACGCTTCTCGACGGCGGTCTTGATCTCGCGTCACGAGAAGTGACGAGCCTGGATGAAGTCGCCCGCGTGACGCTTTTTGACTGATCGTCTCATTCGACCGGATGCAAGCCGTGGACGCCCGCTTCGCCGACCCGACCGCTCTCTTGCTGGGAAGCACGCAGCAACCCGCGGTGCCGCGGCCTATATGGCGTCGCACCAAGTCGATCCCGCTGCAAGAGCGCGTCAACTTCACGTCGCAGATGTCGATGATGGTCGGCGCGGGAGTCTCGCTGTCTTCGGCCTTGAAGTCGCTGACGAGGCAGTGCCAAAGCCCGACGATGCGGGAGGCCTTACAGGACATCCAGGACGACGTGCTCGGCGGCTCGAGTCTCTCGACATCGCTCCGCAAGCACCCGAAGCTCTTCGACCCCGCCTACATCGCGACGATCGCCGCCGGCGAAGCGTCGGGCCGCATGCAGCAAGTGCTGACGCAGCTCGCCGAGCTGCAGCGCGCTGACCTCCGACTCCGCCGCACCATCCGCGGCATGCTGGTATACCCCGTGCTGCTGACGTTGGTGTCTCTCGCGGTCGTCACGACGCTCGTCATCTTCGTCTTGCCTCGATTCGCGACGATTTTTGAGCAGTACGAGCTGACGCTGCCGTTGGTGACACGGGTGCTGATGGGCATCGCGGACGAAGCCCGATCGCGCTGGTGGTTGTGGGTTCCGCTGCTTGCCGGAGGCGTCGGAGGCGCGGCGGCGGCGGTCGCTTCCGAGAAGGGCCGAGTGCTTTTTGATACGGCGTTGCTGCGGATGCCCGGCCTCAAACGCGTTACGCAATCGCTGATCGGCGCGAGGGCTTGCCGATTGCTTGGCATGCTGGTCTTGAGCGGCGTCCCGCTGGTGGAAGCCTTGCGACTGCTCCGATTGGCGATCAGCAATTGCGTCTTTCGCCGGCTCATGGTCGACCTGGAAGACGCGGTGAGCAATGGCCGGAGCCTCAGCGACGCTCTCGAAGGTAACGAAGCTCTGCCGCCCTCCGCCGTCGAGCTGATCGCCACCGCGGAGAAGACCGGTCGCCTCGGCGAAGTCAGTCAGATGATGGGCGCCCACTACGAAGAGGAGGGGCAGACACTCGCCCGCCAACTGGTCTCGATGCTTGAACCAATCGTGACGATTGTGATGGGCGGGTTTGTCGCCCTTGTTGTGCTGGCGGTGATGCTTCCGGTCTTCGACATCGCAACGTTGTCACAGGGATAGTGCGCTGGCGAACGCCTCGGGGCAGAACGATGATCTGGAAATCAACACGCGGCTGGATTGGCGTCGATATCGGGGCGCGTGCAATCAAGGTTGCGCAGCTGACCTCCGACCACAACCGCCTAAGACTATCCGCGGCCTCGGTGAGCGTCCGAGCAAGCGAAGCCGAGGGCATATCGCCACGTGAGTTGGCGGATCAGATCATCGCGGCTCGCGTGCTCGCCGAGCGTCTGTGCGGTTCGCACGCCGCGGCGACGCTGTCGATGAACGATTGTCGGGTCGAGCCTTCGATGGCTGATGATGCTGTTTCTGCCGATCGTTGTGCGGGCCGATGGGTCGCCGGGTCGGGCGCGGATTACACGTTAAGCGTCGATACGCGGCGGGTTGAGGACGCTGTCGAGAGCCTCTCCGTTGCGGGATGGCAATGCGAAGCGATCGACGGCCAGCCCCTGGCGATCGCCAGAGCGCTGCGGCTCTCACCAGACTACCATCGCGAAGAGCTCCTCGGAGCACTAGACTTCGGCGCCGCCAGTGCGACTTTCATCGCTTCGACTAATGGCCTGGCGAGGTATGTCCGGCGCCTCCACGGCGGCGGCATGGCGGATGTTTGTCAGAGCGTTGCTCAGTCGCTGTCGCTGCCAGCGAAGGATGTGGGCAGGCTCTTACGTGGCGGCGGAGATAACACGTCGGCCAACGGCGCCGGAGTGACGCGTGCAATACGCGACGCGGTCAAGGACGCCGTTTACCCTCTCACACAAGAGCTCAAGCGGACCCTAGAACACCTCGGCGGCAAACTCCGAACGCCTGGGCCAAAGCGGATTTTCGTCTTTGGTGAGGGAGGCGCCGTTCCCGGTTTGTCGACGTTGGTTGGCGAAGCCTTGGGATTGACCGTCGAGCCCTGGAGCGCGCCGGCATTGGATCGCGACACGGGGGTCGCAGTCGTACCCGACTGTCTTCTCGGTCAGGCGATTGCCTTGTCGGCGCTAGCGTGGGATTCGTCACGGGAGGGCGTCCTATGAGCGAGAGCCTTAACCTGATCCCTCTCGCAACCCAGAGACGCTACGCGCTGCGACGCGTGTCGCGAGTCTGGTTGCTCTGGCTGGCGGCGTCTGGCGCCTGCGCCGGCCTCTTCCTTGGAGTCGAGTGGCTTCGGGGTGTCGCGGCGCTTCGTGAGCTCATGGACCTCGACGCACGGTACGCCCCTTTCCTGAGACTCGCCGAAGAACGTGAAGTCCTCAACACCCGCATCGCTCAGCTACGCACTCGCGAACAGAACGCACTGCAAGTCTCGCATGACGAGTACGGCATGACGCTTTTGGGAGTGATGTCCGAAGCGGCGGCGAAGTCGGGCGGCGATGTTTACCTCGACAGCCTGGCTTACCGGCGTTCCAGCCCCCAGCAGGGCGTCGGCTCGGCCAATTCCGTGCAACTGAGCGGCGTCGGAATCGACGGCATCTCGGTAGCGGAGTTCGCCGCGAAGCTTCGGGAATCCGGCGTCTTCACCGATCTCACCGTGCAAAACACCCAACCCGTCGATGGTGGCGTCGCTAGCTTGCGGCAGTTTTCGATTGGCGGAAACCTCTAACTTTCACGCATTCCCCGGCAGGCGGGTGTTTTCATGCAACCCAGACAATCGGGAGTACCGAGATTACCCGTAAGGGTGTTGTACATCGCGGCAGCAGCGAGCGCTGTCGCGATAGCGTCGCTTGCTTGTGCTGCTCTGAACGAACCGCTGAAGACATGGAGGATCGACCTCGACCGTCGGGCGGAACTCGTCCGCGAAAAGCTGACGCAAGGCCCCGCCTTGCGTCTCGAGCACGCCACGCAGACCCGAGAGCTCGAAGAGCTTGCCGCCCGAGTCGCTGAAGTCACCCGCCGAATCCCCGACCAACCGAGGGAAGGAGAGTTTCTTGCCGACCTGACACGCTTGGCTGAGCAACAGAGCGTGGCGATCGAGGACTTTCAGCGTGGAGCCGCTTTGCAGACAGAGGGCTACTCAGCGGTGACGGTCTCGGTGAGTTTGCGAGGGAGTTATCGAGGGATTTGCCAGTTGATTGAAGAGATCACCAAGCTGCCACGAGTTGCCGAACTGACCGAGATGGTGATCCGACGACAGCCCGACTCGGACGATCGTTCGGTGGATGTGACTTACGCGCTGTACTACGGACTGACCACGGCCGGGAACGCGCCGCCCGAGGGGACGCCATGACGCTGTGGCTCCGACAACATGGGATGACGCCGGGCCGGGCCGCCATCGTGGCTGTGCTCGCGATTGCGCTTGTCGCCGTCTGGGGACCGCAGTTGTTTTCTTCAAGTGACGAAGAGCCCGCCCTAGCTGCGATCACTCCGACAAAGCCGAAGCCCGCTGTGGTTAAGGCTCAGGCCGTAAAAGTTCAGCCAACGAGAGCGAATCAGACCGCGAATGCCGAGGCGGTCTCGTCGACACTCGCCCCTGCGTCGCTAGAGAAGCGCGCGCTGCCGAAGTTCACCGCCAGTGAGGCGAGCGAGCACGACCCGTTCGCCGCGCCCGCCTGGTCGCCGGCCGCGGTCAGCCTCATGGCCCGTACGGCAGAGGGGGATGCTTCCGCTAATGCGACGCAGCGTTTTGAAGCGATCCGCTCGCAGGGGGTCGCGATGATCCTCGTATCGCCCGAAGGGAGAGCGGCGCAGCTCGGGGACCGCACGGTCCGCGTCGGCGACCAGATCGATGGCTTCGAAGTCATCGACATCACGCCGACCGGCGTCGTCTTCATGCCGGCCGCTAAGAGGCCAGTGGAGGGGGTGGATGGCGCATAGCGGGTGGTCCTTCGCCGCTTGCCGGTGGGTGCTTGTGGCGTGTCTCGCCGCGGGCGCCGCATCGTCGCGCGCGCAGACGCCTTCGCTGCCGACGTTGCAAGAGTTTGCCAGCACACTCGAGCGAGTAGTCAACGGCCCTGAAATCCTCTCAGCCGAGCAGCTTCCCGCGCCCGAGAAGGCCGCCGAAGGCCAGTTCGTGGCGCCGCTCGTCAAAGATCCGGTTCTCCCGGTCGTCGTCCAAGACGATGAGGGGCTGATCTCACTCTCGGTGCGCGACGCGACACTCCGCCAAGTCCTCGCCGCCCTCGCAGAGACCCAAGGCTTCAACCTCGTCATCGCTGCGCCGGCCGACACGCAAGTGACGGCCGAGTTCAAGCGGATGTCCATTGATGACGTCTTCACGACGTTGATGAACTCGACGGGCCACACCTGGACCGAGAGCGACGGCGTCGTCATTGTCACGAGCAATGCGACCGGCGGAACGCTCTCGCCTGTCGCGCAGGGACGGCGTGTCGCGGTGATCGAACTCGACTTCGCTTCGGCCGCCGACCTGCAACCAGCCGTCGAAGGCCTGCTCTCGGCTGTCGGCCAGTCGCACTACGTCGAGACCAACCCCGAAGACAACCGCCGCACGAAAGAGTTGCTGGTCGTCGAGGACCTCGAGCCCTACCTGCAACGCATCGAGCGCTACATCGCCGAGGCCGACCAACCGCCGCGGCAGGTGTTGATCGAAGTGAACCTCTTGCAGGTGACCCTGGAAGATGACCAGCGTTGCGGCGTGAACTTTGAGGCGCTAGGCCGGATCGCGGGGACGCCTCTTACTGTCGGATCGCAGGGTCTAACCTCCGTGCTTCCTGGCACGGCAATTAACGGGGCCGCCTCGTTGCCGTCCGGGTCAGCTTGGTCATCGGGTTCATCCGGCTTTTTCGTGCAGACCAGCGGAGGCGACTTGGACTTGGTGATTGAAGCACTCATCTCCACTACCGACGCCAAGAGCCTCGCCAACCCGCGACTGCTTTGCGTTAACGGCCAGGAGTCTCGTCTTCAGGTAGGTAGGGACATCGGTTACGCAACAACGACGACGGTCAATACGACCACAGCCGAGAACATTCAGTTCCTAGAAACGGGCACTATCCTTAGCGTAACGCCGCGGATAACCCGCGACGGGCGCGTGCTGCTGCGTGTGGCTCCAGAAGTCTCTGACGGTGAGTTGATCGATGGGATCCCCAACAAGGAACTCATCAAGACGCAAACCAATGCCTTGCTCCACAGCGGCCAGGGAATGATCATCGGTGGGCTGATCCAAGAGACCGACTCAATCCAGATCAACCGTGTGCCTGTGCTGAGCACCATCCCCTACGTTAGCGGGTTGTTCCAGCGACGGGCTCTTGTGAAAGAGCGACGCGAGCTGATCATTGCACTCGTGCCTCACATTCTTCCTTACGCTCCCGAGATCGAGTGCCGCAACCAAGAAGAAGTCATGCGGGCG
This sequence comes from Botrimarina mediterranea, assembly GCF_007753265.1. NCBI lineage: Bacteria > Pseudomonadati > Planctomycetota > Planctomycetia > Pirellulales > Lacipirellulaceae > Botrimarina > Botrimarina mediterranea. The sequence goes on along the minus strand of NZ_CP036349.1, from coordinate 3,065,061 downwards.
ACGGATCCATTGCTCACCGGACCGCTCGTTCGTAACCCGCGTCCCTACGAGCCGCGGCTCCCCGACCCGCACGAAGACCTCAAGGGCTACCGCCCCTGGCCTTGGGGACCGAAGACCGAGACAGAAGTCTGCACGACCGCGGTCTGTGAGCCGCCAGAAGGATCGACGGGGCCGCGCCGGCTGCCCGACATTCTTCAGCCCGAACTGATCGAGCCCGCCGTCCATCGCGATCCCGTCGAAGTCGTCCCCGCGGAGCCAGAAGTCGTCGAGCGACCCAAACGTTCGTGGTTCCGCTAGTCCACTTTCCGCCGAAGAGGCCCTGCCGTGTCGAATCGACTTGAGTTGCCCGACGACCTGGCTAGTCTGATAGAGAAACGCGAACAAGACGACCGCCGCCAGGCGGCCGCCGGCCCGCCGAGCGCGATCGGCGAACGCCGCAGCGGCGTCGATCGTCGTGACGCCGACCTTCCCCCTGCCCCGCCTACCGGAACTGAGACGGACAGCGTCCGTTGATCACTGCGGCGTAGGCGCGATCGAGTTGACGACGCCGCATGAGTTCGGACACCTCTCCGCAATCACGTGACCGTTCCTGCGGTCGCGTCTTCTGGATGGCGATCGTCATCATCACGGCGTTGGCCGCGGGCTGGCGTGCGTGGCGGATCGAGACGCCGTCGTTCGACAACGACGAGGTCTGGCAGATCGTCCATTGTGAGACCGACCTCACGAAGCAGTGGTATCGCCACGACAACTTCCCGCCGCTGTATCACTGGGTCGTGAGCCTCTTCTTTGCCGCGGCGAAGACCGACCAAGCGGCGCGTTGGTTCTCGCTATTGTGCGGCGTGGCGACGATCCCCCTCGTTGGCATGCTCGGCAGGCGACTCGGCGGCGCTGCGGCGGGCGTCGCGGCGGCGGGGCTGATCGCCGTTTCCGCCAATCACGTTCTCATGAGTCAACTCGGGCGCGCCTACGCGCCGCTCATCTTGTTAGCTGCGGTGACGATGCTGCTCGCTTGGCGGCTGCGTGAGCGCGACTCTTGGGGTGACTGGGCCGCGTTCCTTATCGCCGCTTGGACTTTGGTCGCGACGCATTACTTCGGCGGCGTTCTGCTGATCATCCTCGGTGGGCTACTCCTCGCTGAGAAACGCGGCAAGGCTCTTGGCAGGGCGATCGCCGCCGCTGTGATTCTGGCGATCGCCGGCCTACCGCTGGTCGGCAGCCTCCGCGCTGACCTCGCTGACTCCGGCGAGTTCTTCCACCACGTCGGCTTCGACTCCGAGGCCTACGCGATGGGCTACCTGTGGCTCGTCACCGGAAACACGCTGGGACCTTCAGTCAGCGACCTGCGTGAGATGACGTCACTTGGCCAAAAGCGCGAAGCGATAGTCGCGATGGCGCCGTGGGCACTGGCGGCCATCGCGCCGGTCGCGGTGCTTCTGCTCGCCGCTTGGGGACGGTTGAAATCTGGCGACCGTGTCTGGATCGCCGCGCTGGTGCTGGCGCCGCCCCTGGTGGTGCTCGCCGCCTCGTCGGTGGTCAGCACGGGCTTCACTTACCGCTACTACGTGTGGGTCCTCGTCCCGCTGACCGCGGCGATGGGCGTCGGCGCCACGACGATGCGCGGCCGGCCGATAGTCATGGCGTCGACGACCGCGCTAATTGCGTTCGGCGTCGGCGCCACTCTCAACCGTCACCTCGACCCGTACTACTGCGAGAACGACTTCCACGCCGTCGCCGCGTTGATCGAGCGTCTCGACCTAGAGAACAAGCCGCCGGCCGTGCTCGGCGCGCCGCTGCACTACGGTGAGGGCGCGCTCTACGGCTTGCCGGACGACTGGCTCAAGCTAACCGTGTCAGCCCACCCCGAAGCCGAGCAAGATTGGGACGCGAAGCTCCCCGACTTCGCTCGCGAAGCGGCGCCGCGCGAGACCGCGTGGCTCGTGACCCAATGGTTCCCAATCGGGCACCCGCAGCGAGCGGTGTGCGACAGGCTCGTCGAACGGCTCAACGCCAACCTTGTCGAGCGGGTCTCTTCAACCGTGATGGTCTATCGCTTTGCGATCGATCAATCTGCCGCGGGGCCTTAGCCCCCGGTTGCCGCGCCACCGGTTGCCGCTTCGCGTTCGCGGCGCTGCGTGCAATCGGTCGAGGGATTCGTGCATGCCTCGCAGACCGAGTTGCCTTCATGGTCTTTGAACGACGACAAGCCGCCGCACGAGCCCTTGATCCGTCGGCCGGAGAGCATCACGCCGATCGCCATCCCCGCTAGCGCGACGGCGAACACGGCGAGTGTTACCAGGAAGGTATTCATGACGACTCTCCTGCGGCTTCACCAGCTTCCGCAGCGGCGGAGGCCGATGGCGAGTTCTTGAAGGCGGCGTCCCACGCCGGGGTGGTGCGCTCGACGAGTTGGTCGTCGGCGTCGCGCGACACCATCAGGGCGGCGACGCCGTGCTCAACCGCCCAATCGTACCCCGCCACAGGGCCGAGGGCGAGCAACGCCGTCGCTTGCCCGTCGGCGTCGCGACACGTCTCGGCGAGGACCGTAGCCGTCGCCAGATCGTGATTCACGGGACGCCCCGTCTTGGGATCGATGGTGTGCGAGTAGCGGACCCCGTCAACTTCGAAGAAGTTGTAGTAGTCGCCCGAGGTGGCGAGCGACTGGTCACGCAGTTCGATCACTTCTTGCAGCGTTTGCTTAGGGTTGGTCGAGGCGCGTTGCACGCCGATCCGCCACGGCTTGCCGGCGGGTTTGACGCCCCGGGCCCGGACCTCGCCGCCGATCTCGACCATGTAAGAATCAACCCCTTCGCGATGGAGCAACTCACCCACGGCGTCGACGCCGTGACCTTTGGCGATCGAAGAGAGGTCGAGGTAGACACTCGCTTTCGACTTACGGAGCGCGGGCGGGTCGAGGCGTGTCTCCACCGATTTGTATCCCACCCGCTGCTTAGCGGCGGCGATCTCTTCATCACTCGGCGGTTCGTCGCGCCGCTTGTCGGGGCCGAATCCCCAGAGGTTCACCAGCGGCCCCACGGTTGGGTCGTAGGCGCCATCCGACTGTGCGGCCAACTTCAGCGCGGACGCCACCACCGACGCTGTCTCGGATGAAACCGGGAACCACTCGGGCGTCTCCTTCGCGTTGAACCGCGACAGCTCCGACTTCGAGTCGTAAGTCGACATCTGGCGGTTCACCTCCGCCAAACGCTCGTCGACGAGCTTCTGCAGTCGCGCCGCGTTCTCTTCCGTCCCGCCAACGATCGAGACGTTGTAGCGCGTCCCCATCGTCGGCCCAGAGAAAGACCAGACCGGCGCCTCCTCAACGGCAACGCCCTTCGCGCACCCGACGACCAGACACAGCAACAACAGCCGCCAGGACCCGCCTGCAAGCCGACCTAGGAACCTATCTGCGATCATCTGCACGCGTCTGCGGCTAAGACTCTTGTGGCTTAACCGCCGAAGTCGTCGTAAGCGACGTTCTCCTTCTCGACGCCGAGGTCGTCGAGGAGCTTGAAGACCGCGGCATTCATCATCGGCGGCCCGCAGATGTAGTACTCGATGTCCTCGGGCGCCGGGTGGTCCTTCAGATAGTTATCGTAGAGCACCTGGTGGATGAAGCCGACGTAGCCGTCCCAGTTGTCTTCGGGCAGCGGCTCGGAAAGGGCGATGTTGAACTTGAAGTTCGGGAACTCGCGCTCGATCTCGCGGAAATGCTCGACGTAGAACAGCTCGCGCTTGCTGCGGCCGCCGTACCAGTAGCTGACCTTGCGGCCGGTGCGGAGGTTCTTGAACAGCTCGAAGATGTGGCTACGGAGCGGGGCCATGCCGGCGCCGCCGCCGATGTAGATCATCTCGGAGTCGGTCTCTTTGATGAAGAACTCACCGTAGGGGCCGCTGATCGTGACCTTGTCGCCCGGCTTGAGGTTGAAGATGTAGCTTGACATCTTGCCCGGGGGTGTCCCCTCGGGGGCGCGGGGTGGCGGGCTGGCGACGCGGACGTTGAGCATGATGATGCCCTTCTCACCCGGCCAGTTGGCCATCGAGTAGGCGCGGATCACCGGCTCTTCGACCTTCGACACGTACTTCCAGACGTTGTACTTGTCCCAATCTTCGCGGAACCGCTCTTCAATCTCGAAGTCTTTGTAATTGACGACGTGCGGCGGGGCCTCGATCTGGATGTAACCGCCCGCCTTAAAGTTGACGTCCTCACCCTCGGGGAGTTCGAGGACAAGCTCCTTGATGAAGGTCGCGACGTTGTTGTTTGAGCGGACCGTGCACTCCCACTTCTTCGTCTCGAGGGCCTCGTGGGGCACCTCGATCTTCATGTCCTGCTTGACGGCGACCTGGCAAGAGAGCCGGCAACCCTCTTTGGCCTCTTTCTTGGAGATGTGGGTCCGTTCGGTCGGCAGGATGTCGCCGCCGCCCGAGAAGACCTTCACCTCGCACTGGGCGCAGGTGCCGCCGCCGCCACAGGCGCTGGAGACGAAGATCCCCGCGTCGGAAAGCGCGTTGAGCAGCTTGCCGCCCGCGGCGACTTTGATCTTCTTGTCTTCGTTGACAGTGATCTCCACCGGTCCCGTAGCAACCAACTGGCTGCGGGCAGCCATGATCAGGGCCACTAGCGCGAGCACTACGAGGGTGAAGAAGAAGACGCCGAGAACGACAGTTAGGAGGGGTGACATGACGCAAGCCTTCGGCTTAGTTGGCTATTGGCTGCCAGCTATCGGCTGTCAGCCCAGTTAACGCTTAAAAATGTCAGCCGACAGCCGATGGCCGAGAGCCGACAGCTTTTCTCACATTCCCCCGAACGACATGAACGCCAATGCCATCAGGCCGACGGTCATGAACGTGATTCCCAGGCCACGCAGGCCTTCGGGGACATCGCTGTAGCGGAGTTTTTCACGGATGCCCGCTAACGCCGCGATCGCCAGCGCCCAGCCGAAGCCGGCGCCGACGCCGTACACGCAGCTCTCGGCGAAGGTGTAATCGCGTTCGACCATGAACAGCGAACCGCCGAGGATCGCGCAGTTCACCGTGATCAACGGCAGGAAGATGCCCAGCGTCTGGTAGAGCGCGGGGAAGAACTTGTCGAGCGTCATCTCGAGGATCTGCACCATCGCCGCGATCATCCCGATGTAGGAGATCAAGCCCAGGAAGCTGAGGTCGATGCTGGAGTACTCCGAGCCCAGCCACTTGAGAGCTCCGGGCTTCACCAGGAACTGCCAGATGACATTATTGGCGGGGATCGTCAGCCCCATGATCACAATCACAGCGATCCCAAGACTCACGGCGGTCTTCACGTTCTTCGAGATCGCGATGAACGTGCACATGCCGAGGAAGTAGGCGAGCGCCAGGTTCTCGACGAAGACCGATCGGAGAAACAGTTGTAAGAAGTGATCCATGGTTATCCCGTGGGGATTAGCGGTCGGCTTTCAGCGGTCAGCTTTCATGTTCTGCGTCAGCAAGCTGATCGCTGACAGCTCATCCTTTACTCGTGCTCGACTTGCTCGGGCTTCCAGGTACGCAGCAGCCAGATCAGCAAGCCGATCAGGAAGAACGCGCTGGGAGATAGCAGCATCAGGCCGTTGGGGACGTACCAGCCGCCCTCGGTAGCCAGAGGCAGGACGGTGAATCCGAGCAACTTCCCAGAGCCAAAGAGCTCGCGGACGAACCCCACAGCGATCAGGATCACCGAGTAGCCAACGGCGTTGCCGACGCCGTCAAAGAACGAAATCAGCGGCGGGTTCTTCATCGCGAACGCCTCGGCCCGTCCCATCACGATGCAGTTGGTGATGATCAGGCCGACGAAGACGCTGATGCTCTTGGTCTCCTCGTAGGCGACCGCTTGCAGCAGTTGATCGACCACGATCACCAGCGACGCGATGATCGTCATCTGCGCGATGATGCGGATGCTGCTGGGGATGAACTTGCGGACAAGGCTGACCGCTGCGTTCGAGCAAGCTGTCACCGCGATGACCGCCAAGCTCATGATGATCGATGTCTTGAGCTGCGTCGTCACCGCTAGCGCCGAGCAGATGCCGAGCACCTGCAGCGCGATCGGGTTGTTGTTAAAAACCGGATCGATGAGGACGTCTTTGATCGATTGCTTGGCCATGCCTTCGCAGTTTGGCTATAGGTGGTGGCTGGCGAACCGTTGAGCGGTTCTTTTCAGCTCTCCGACTTGACGCGGTGCTTTTCGAGGAACTTGCCGAAGCCTTCTGGCCCGAGCCAGTACTTGATCATGTTGTCCACGCCGCGGCTGGTGATCGTGGCGCCGGAGAGGCCGTCAACACTGTACTCGTCCGTGGCGTTGCCCTTGACGACGCCGAGTTCGACGTCGCCCTCCTCGTCGTAGACCTTCTTGCCCTCCCAGGTCGCCTTCCAAGCGGGGTTGTCGACTTCACCGCCGAGACCCGGGGTCTCTTTGTGATCGTAGTAAGTGATGCCACGGACCGTCTGGCCGTCGGCCTCGAGGGCCAGGAAGCCTTGCAGCGTGGACCACAGCCCCTTGCCGTAGATGGGAAGGATAAAGCCGTCAGGCCTTCCTTCCTTCATGATCTGGTAGACGAACGTGTAGGGCTCGCGTTTCTGGACTCCCATCAAGGCCGTCGGCGGCTCGACGTCGACGTTCTGCTTGCTGTCCTTCGCCGCGAGGGCGGGGTCGTAATCGTCGATATCGAACTCAACCGAGCCTTCGCTGACGAACTCTCCCGTGGAGATGTCGATCAGCTCGCGCTTGATCGACTCATCAAAGACCTTCTTGACTTGCTCGGGTGAGGCGTCGCCCTTCGCCAAGCCGGCGGCCATCAACGCGTTCTTCTGCTTGAAGATGAGCTTGTTGCTGTCCTGCATCGGCTTGAGCGCTACCGCAGCGCTCGCGACGAGCACCGAACAGACGACGCACAGCACCGCCGCCACCATGAAGGCGCCCAGCGTCGTTTCACGGAGGAACGTGTACCAATCTCGATCAGGTTGCGGCATAGCGGGCGGCCCTCCGTTTCACGTTCGCTTGGATCACGTAGTAGTCGATGAGCGGAGCCATCACGTTGCCAAAGAGGATCGCCAGCATGATCCCTTCGGCATACGCCGGATTGATCACGCGGATGAGGACAGTCACAAATCCGACCAAACCCCCGTACCACCACTTGCCGGTGTTGGTCATGGCCGCCGAGACCGGGTCGGTCGCCATGAACACCACGCCGAACGCGAACCCACCGGCCACCAAGTGCCAGAGAGGGTTCATGTAGGCCAGCGGGTACGGAACGCTGTCGCGGAAGGCGAACAACATCATCGCGGTGACGAGCGCGCCCATCGTGCAAGCCGCCATGATCCGCCACGAGCCGATGCCGGTCGCGATCAAGATCGCGGCGCCGATCAGGCAAGCGAAGGTCGAGGTCTCGCCCATCGATCCGGGGATCAATCCCCAGAAGCAATCCCAAAAGCCGAGCGACATGGTGGAAGAGGCTTCGGGCGTCGTCCCTACGGCTTGAGCCGCCATGCCGGTGAGCACGGTGGCGTTGGTGTAACCATCGACGCCCTCGCCGGCCGCAACGCCAGCCGCGGTCCAGACCTTGTCGCCGGACATCTCTTGGGCATAGGCGAAGTACAGGAACGCCCGAGCTGTCAGCGCGGGATTCAAGAAATTCTTGCCCGTGCCGCCGAAGATCTCCTTCCCAATCACCACGCCGAACGCGATGCCCAATCCGACCTGCCACAACGGTATCGCCGGCGGCAGCGTCAGCGGCAGCAGCATGCCGGTAACCAAAAAGCCCTCGTTGATTTCATGTCCGCGGATGATCGAGAAGATCACCTCGCAGACGCCGCCCACCACCATCGTTGCAATGTAGACCGGCAAGAACCACAAGAGGCCGTGGACGAGGTTCGACACGTGGTTGGTGTGGTCGTAAGGCAGCCCGATGGCGTGCATTACGTCGTCACGGGTAAACGGGTCGATCCCCGTGAACGTGTTGTCCAGCGGGACCGCGCCCTGCGTGCCGATCGCCAAGTTGGCTTGGTAACCCGTGTTGTAGAGGGCCATGAAGATGCACGGGATGAGCGCGACGATCACCGTCGACATCATCCGCTTCATATCGATCGCATCGCGGACGTGCGAGACGCCCTTGGTCACCTCTCCCGGCGTGTAGAGGAACGTGTCGTTCGCTTCGTACAGCGGGTACAGCTTCTCGAGCTTGCCGCCCTTCTTGAAGAGCGGGGCGACCGCGTCGAGTTGGTCTCGGAGGAATTTCATTCTGTTAGGTAGTTAGGTGGGTAGTCCGATAGACCGGTAGGGTTGGGCTGATCGTCCGCGTCCCTAACGGACTACCGGACTAATCCCTTACCGGACTCCTGCATCACCCTTCACGTTCGATCGTCGTCAGCGCCTTCCGCAGCATCGGGCCGTAGTCGTTCTTGCTGGAGCAGACGTAGCTGCACAAGCCGAGGTCCTCTTCGGCCAGTTCCAGCACGCCTAGCGACTGCAACAGCTCGGTGTCTTGCATGCAGAGTGCCTTCATCATCGCCGTCGGCTCGATGTCCAGCGGCATCACCTTCTCGTAACTGCCGATCGGGACGATCGCCCGGTGGCTCCCCTCGGTGCTGGTCGTGAAGCGAAAGCCCCCTTCCGGCGGGCCGAGCAACTTCTGCATGAAAACATTGGTCACCGACCACTTGCCGAAGCCCGGGCCCATCCAGCCGAGGAAGACGCGCTCGTGGCCTTCCACAAGCTGCGTTACCTGCACGTCACGACGGCCGAGGTGGGCCTTCATGTCGGTCATCGTGCGGCCATTGAAGACCGAGCCGCTGATGGTCCGCACGCCGTCACGAGCGGCGCCGCTGTCAGCCGTCAGGTCGGCGAGGCTCGCGCCCAACCGTGTACGGTACAAGCCCGGCCGGGCGACCGCGGGGCCCGCCACCGAAACGACGCGGTCCACCAGCAGCTCGCCCGTCAGGAACAAGTGCCCGATGGCGATCACGTCTTGGTAGCCGATATCCCAGCAGTGCCGTTCAGCGTTGACGGGCGCCAAGAAGTGCATGTGCGTGCCGGGCAGGCCCGCGGGGTGCGGGCCATCGAAGCTCGCGGCCTCGACGAAGCCGAGGTCTTCGCCCGGCAGCGAGACGCCCGACTTCTTGCAAAGCCAGAGGTTGCCGTCGGTAAGCGTGCTGAGCACTTCCAGACCGGCGGTGAACTCGGCGGGCTTCTCGGCAATGACGACCTGCGGATCGGCCGCTAGGGGGTTCGTGTCGATCGCCGTCACAAAAAGCGCATAGGGCGCTGTGCCGGGGACCGGGACTTTGTCGAACGGCCGGCTACGCAGCGCGGTCCACAGGCCCGATTCGATCAGGTTCTGCTGCACCGCGTCGCGGCCGAGCATCGTCAGGTTCTGGTCGCGGTACGCCTCGAACGATTGCCGTTCGTCGCCCTCCAACTCAATGACGATCGACTCAAACTTGCGCTTCGCGCCACGGTTGACGGCGACGACGCGCCCCGCGCCGGGGGACGTGTACTTCACGCCAGGTGTCTTCTTGTCCTCGAACAGCCACTGCCCAAGGCGGACCGTGTCCCCCTCGGTGACCTGCATGGTCGGCTTCATGCCGTGATAATCATCGGCGATGAGGCCCACGGTGCGGATCGTGGGCCCGGCCAGGATCGTCTGCGGCGGGGCGCCAGCGATCGGCAGGTCGAGGCCCTTCTGGAGGGAAAATTTCTTGGCGATTGCTGCGGTGGTCGCCATAAGACGCGCTATCCTGCCGCGTGAGTGGCAGCCGGGCGTCGCCGCCGCGGCCGATAATGGGGTGGGCCAGAGTCAGCGGACCTTGCGCCCAGCCGTGCTCGCGGTGCGCGGACTGGTGCGGCAAAGGGTCGCCGACGGAGGGTTTGTGAAATCTTTCACGATATCGGGCCCGCGTCAAGTCCAGCTTGCAAGGCAGGCACGTTACAAACGTGCAACCGTCTTCGACTCGCAACCGTCCCGACATCAATCTCTTACCGCAAGCCGGCAGAAAGCGGCCCTCTCTTGCGCAGAGGCCCGTTGTTGGCCTTTTCGACCCGCCCTATACTCGCCCCGCGTCGGGCCGGCAGGCGATTCGCTCGCCGGAAGTGCTGTAACCCTTGTCGAAATAACACGTTACGTCATGAAAATCCACGAGTTCCAGGGCAAGCAGCTCTTCCGCGAAGCCGGCATTGCTGTCCCCGAGGGGATCGTCGCCAAGACCCCCGAGGAAGCCGCTGCCGCCTTCAAGCAGCTCGGCGGGCCGATCGCCGTCGTCAAAGCCCAGGTTCACGCCGGTGGCCGCGGCAAGGGGACCATCAAGGGGACTGAGCAGCGTGGCGTCGAGCTCGTCAAAACGGCCGAGGACGCCGCCCGCGTCGCCAAGGCCCTACTCGGCGGCGACCTCGTCACCATCCAGACCGGCGCCGAAGGCCAGACCGTCAAGCAGGTCCTCGTCGAAGCCGGCTGCGACATCGCCCGCGAGCTTTACCTGGGCATCGTCGTCGACCGCGGCTGCGGCAAGCCGGTGCTGATGGTCAGCACCGAGGGCGGCATGGACATCGAGAAGGTGGCTCACGAGACGCCGCACCTGATCCACACCGCGGAGTTCGACCCCGACTTCGGCCTCCAGTCCTACCAAGCCCGCAAACTGGCCTGGAAGCTCGGCCTCAGCGGCACGTCGGTCCGCGCCGCCGAGAAGCTGATGCGGGCGGTCTGCAAGGTCTTCGTCGAGAACGACTGTTCGCTGGCCGAAGTGAATCCGTTGGTGGTAACTGGCTCAGGCGACCTCATGGCGCTCGACGCCAAGATCACCTTCGACGACAACGCGATGTTCCGCCACGCCAAGCTCGCCGAGCTCCGCGACACGGCCGAGGAAGACCCCAACGAACTCCGTGCCGGAGCCGCGGGCCTCAGCTACGTGCAGCTCGAAGGCAACATCGGCTGCCTCGTTAACGGCGCCGGCCTCGCCATGAGCACGATGGACATCGTCAAGCTCCACGGCGGCCAGCCCTCGAACTTCCTCGACGTCGGCGGCGGCGCCAACAAGGACCAAGTCACCGAGGCGTTCCGCATCCTGCTGGGCGACCCCGACGTGAAGGCCGTGCTGGTCAACATCTTCGGCGGCATCATGCAGTGCACGACGATCGCCAACGCGATCTTGGCGGCCTACAAGGAAGTCGGCTTCAACGTGCCGCTCGTCGTCCGTCTCGAAGGCACCGAAGTCGAAGAGGGCCGCAAGATCCTGGCGGAGAGCGGCGTCGACATTATTAACGCCGAAGGCCTCACCGACGCGGCGAAAAAGGTGGTCGCCGCCGCCACTGCCGCGTGACTGATTCGGAACCTTACAAGCCAACTATGCTCGCGTCGGAATGACGAATGACGAAGCACGAATGACGAAAGTGCTTTGCAAAAGTTCGTCATTCGTCATTCGGGCTTCGTCATTACCAACTCACCGCGTCCTCCGCACACTCCGCGGTTAATCCAACACACGCTATGTCGATCCTAGTTGACAAGTCCACCCGCCTCATCTGCCAGGGCATCACCGGCAAAGCCGGCGAGTTCCACTCCAAGAACTGCCTCGAGTACGGCACCAAGCTTGTCGGCGGCGTCACGCCCGGTAAGGGCGGGCAGTCGATTCTCGGTAAGCCGATCTTCGACACCGTCGCCGAGGCGGTCGAGAAGGAAGACGCTAACGCGACGATGATCTTCGTCCCGCCGCCGTTCACAGCCGACGCGATCCTCGAAGCAGCCGACGCCGGCATCGAAGTGATCTGCGCCATCACCGAGGGCGTCCCCGTCCTCGACATGGTGCGGGTCAAGCGCGAACTCGACGCCCGCGTCGCCGCCGGTCAGAAGGTGCGTCTCATCGGCCCCAACTGCCCCGGCGTCATCACGCCCGAAGAGTGCAAGATCGGCATCATGCCGGGCTACATCCACAAGAAGGGCCCCGTCGGTCTCATCAGCCGCTCCGGCACGCTCACCTACGAAGGCGTCTGGCAGCTCACGAATCTCGGCCTCGGCCAATCGACCTGCGTCGGCATCGGCGGTGACCCGGTCAACGGCACCAACTTCATTGATTGCCTCGCGCTGTTCCAAGCCGACGGCGCCACCGAAGCCATCCTCATGATGGGCGAGATCGGCGGCACAGCCGAAGAAGAAGCCGCCGCCTACATCAAGGCGAACGTCACCAAGCCCGTCGCCGCATTCATCGCCGGTCGCACCGCCCCCCCGGGCAAGCGGATGGGCCACGCCGGCGCGATCATCAGCGGCGGCAAAGGCACGGCCGACGATAAGATCGCCGCCCTGAAAGACGCCGGAATCGAGATCGCCGAAAGCCCCGCCGACATGGGCGCGGCGCTGAAAAGGGCGATGGGGAAGTAGCCACGCAACCACAGAATCGATCCTCGCCCGTCAGAAAGCGGCTCGATTCATTTCGCCCCCTGCCCTTCGCCCCAACTGCCGAACGAGTAGAATGTCGTCGGCGTCCGCAGCGAACAGCCGCGTCGGCCGCCGAGCAATCAACCGGAAGGAATGCCATGGGCGACAAAGGACGTAGCGACCGCGCTAAGAAGGAAGTACAGAAGAAGCCGCTGAAAACGGCCAAAGAAAAGCGCATCGAGAAGCGGGAGAAGAAGAGCCGCACCGAGTAGTCGCTGCTCTCTCTTGCCTCAGTGCCGAACCACGAACCCGCCGCTTGGCCAGCGCCACGCGGCGGGTTTTCTTTTGGTGATTGTCAAAGTCGGGCGTTTGAGCTTTGAGAAGTTGCTTGCACGAGATGGGTGCGCCTGTACACTTGCGGCGTTGCCAGAGTCGCCTGCCTCACGGAGCCCCGCTATGTCCACATCGATCGCCACGCTGCTGCTGCCCGAGTTCGAACAAGAGATGGGCGGCGTCCGCCGAGTCTTGGAGCGCATCCCCACCGACAAGCTCACCTGGAAGGCGCACGAGAAGTCGAACACGATCGGCTGGGTCGCCAACCATCTGGCGAACATCCCTAGTTGGGTCGAAGGAACCATCCAGGCCGACGAGTGGGACATCCACCCTGTCGGCGGCGAGCCCGTCCCGTCGCCCGCCCACGAGGACATCGACGCCATCCTCGAGATGTTCGACGCCAACGTCGCGCTGGCCAAGCCGCTGCTCGCCGCGACCGACGACGAGACCTTCGCCAAGCCTTGGTCGCTACTGGTCCAAGGCGAGCCGATGATCACCTCCACCAAGGTCGGCGTGGTCCGCACCTGGGTGATCAACCACTCGATCCACCACCGCGGCATCATGACGGTCTACCTGCGTCTGAACGACATCCCCGTCCCGGGTCTCTACGGCCCCTCCGGCGACGAGTAGATGCTCGTGCCGCTATGGTCGGTATTCCCCGTGCGTGAAGAATTGATGTAGTTGCTGGACGTGCTGCGCCGTTGCGGTGAGACTCGCCGGAGTCATGACACGTCATCCACTCCTACTAGCGTCTCCGAGAATTGTCGCGTGCTTTGCAATCATCGCGCTCGGATCGACTGCTGCACTAGCAAGCGACGCCGAAGTGCTACGTCGCTTTGACGCGCCCGAAGCCGTGCAAGGCGTAGCGGTTGCTCCCGACTCCGATGAGGAAGCCGCGTTCTACGCCATCGCCAACAGCTCCATCGGGAAGTACGAGAAGCACAGCGGCAAGCGAATTGGCGAGTGGAAAGCGACGGAAGAACTCCCGCTCCGCCACCTCAACGCCGGAATCGTGCGCGACGGCCGGCTCTACTGCGCCCAGTCAAACTTCCCGGCCTGGCCCGAAATCAGTTCCGTAGAGGTATTCGACACAAGATCGATGACGCACGTCGCGTCGCATAGCTTCGGCATCTATGAAGGCTCGTTGACTTGGATCGATTGGCGAGAGGACGTGCAGAGCCCCGATGGCGGCGCGTGGTGGGCAGGCTTCGCGCACTACACAGAACGCGTCAATGACAATCCCCACGCTTTGTCTCACGCCTACACTTCTCTCGTCAAGTTCGACAGCAATTGGCGCAGGCTGGGGGGCTGGGTCTTCCCGGCAGAAGTTCTCGACCGCTTCTCACCTCACAGCACGTCCGGCGGCGGCTGGGGCCCCGACGCCTTGCTTGGAGTAACGGGACACGACCGTCCCGAACTCTATTTGCTTAAGCTTCCACAAGCCGGTTCGACGCTGCGGCTTGTGGATACGGTTCGCCTACCGATCACTGGGCAAGCCTTCTGCTGGGACCCCTCCAACCCCAACGTCGTCTACGGCATCGACCGGCCCAAACGGCAGGTGGTCGTCTGCCGTGTGACAACTCCCAGTGAGAAGACGAAGAAATCAGGCGAAGATTCGGAGTTGCGTCGTTAGAATCAGCCGCGACTCTTTCCGGGAGCCGCGTCATGTCCGCCTATCGCTACATCGTCTTCCCCATCGGCCACACCCCCAGCGCCGACGAAGTCGCGGCGCTGCGTCGGTACGCGGAGCACTTCAACAACCACATCGCGCTGGGGCATCGCCGCGACGGGGGGCTTGCGATTGCGTTCGAGGCCGAGCCGTTCGATCGGCTGCGGGGGCTCGAGCCGGCGTTCGAGGACCTACTGACGCACTGGCGTGCCCGGGGCGGCGAGGTCGTCGAGAAGCTCCCGTTCGTGAAGGACGCCAAGGCCTGGAAGGCCATCGACAAGGCGCCCAAGCCCGGGGCAACGACGGCAAGGCCGGCGGCGATAGCGGCGAAGCCCGCCTCGCATCCGCTACCGCTGGACGGCCCGCCCCGTGACCGGCGCGAGGCCCAGATCGACGGCCGCGAAGCCGAGGGCCGTAGCCGCCTCGCCGCGGCGCAGATCGCCGCCCAAGCGGAGCAGTTCGAGCGCGCCGCCGGCTGGATGCCGTACGCTCTCTGGGGGCTCGGCGCCCTGCTGGTGATCGGCGCCGGCTCTTACCTGGCGGTCCGACTCACCGACTCCGACAACGAGACCCGCGCCGAAACCGTCGAACGCGTCGCCGCCGACCCGATTGCCCAGCCGCTCACGCCGTCCACGATTGCCACCGAGGAGTGATTATCTAAGACAGGATTCCGACCCACTTCGCTGCGTGCTCAGATTACAGCTGTGAGAACCACGACGGAAACAAAGAGCAAAACGACTCGCGAGGCGAGGCGCCGTCAATTCTCGTGGCCGGCCGTCGTGTTCTTCGTGCCCGTCGTGGTGCATCCAACTTGCTCAAGCCGGAATGATCGCGACCTTCTCCGGGTCCGGCGCCGGGCCGAGCAGCGACCCTGCGATCATCCCCACGACGGCGACAATCAGCCCCGCGATCACGCCGGGGAACTTGTCGCCGATCGGGTCGTCCATGAACGTCGATGACAGCAAGAAGAAGAGCCAAGTCGCCAACCCGCCGATGACCGAGCAGAGCGCGCCGACGTTCGTCGCCCGCTTCCAGAAGGTCCCGGCAATCAGCGGCACGAAGGCGCCGACGACCGTCGCTTCGTAGCTGCTGGCCACCAACTCGTAGATCGACGTCCCCTCCATCGCTAGGGCGTACCCCAGCACCGTCGTCGCCACGCCGAACACCGCGACCCGCATCAGGATCAGCTCGGTGCGGTCCTTCATCGCCGGGACAAGCCCCTTCACGATGTTCTGCACCAGCACCGTCGCTGGCGCGAGTACCGTTGCCGACGCGGTCGACATGATCGCTGACAACAGCGCCCCGAAGAACAGCACCTGGATCGCCTGCGGCATGTGCGCCATGACGAACCGCGGCAGCAGCTTCTGCGTGTCGTCGGCGACAATCGCGGCGCCCTCCTCCTTCATCACGATCGAGGCGGCCAGCACGATGAACACCGGCACCGCCGCGAACGCCAGGTACGACAGGCCGCCGATGATCGGGCCGCGCGTGGCGGTTTTCACGTCCTTGGCGGCCATGACGCGTTGGAAGACGTCTTGCTGCGGGATCGAACCGATCAGCAGCGAGACGCACGGCGCCAGGAAGAAAAAGAAGTCGTGCCAATTGTCGTGCGGCGTGAGCGTGAACATCCCCTTCTCGCTCGCCATCTGCACCACCGGCTGCACGCCGCCGGCGAGCCACGCGGCGTTCCAGGCGATCGCGAGCAGGCCGATGACAATCAGCCCCATCTGCACAAAGTCGGTCAGCGCGACCGACCACATGCCGCCCAGCACCGTGTAAATCAGCACGACGACCGTGCCGACGATCATCCCCTGGGTCTGGTTCATCGTGTCCCCCATCAGTTCGGAGAACACCAGGCCGAGCGCCGTCACCTGGGCCGCCACCCAGCCGATGTACGAGATGCAGATCGTGATCGACGCGAGCAGCTCGATCGCCCGGCTGAACCGCTGGCGGTAGAAGTCGCCGATCGTCAGCAGCGGCATCGGATACAGCTTGCGGGCCAAGAACGCACCGACGATCACCAGCGCCATCGACGTGCACCAGGGGTCCTCGAGCGTGGCGCCGAGGCCCCCCTCGATGAACTTGGCGGGGACGCCCAGCACGGTCTCCGAGCCGAACCACGTGGCGAACGTCGTGGCGATCACCACGGCCAGCGGCAGCGACTTGCCCGCCAGGGCGAAGTCGGAGGTGTTGTTGACTTTGCGAGCGGCGATGAAACCGATGCCGATCGACACCAAGAGGTAAATGGCGACAAACGCGGGCAGCATGCCTAGGGGTCCGGAGGGGCTTCGTGCGCCGTACGGGCGTGGTGAGAAACGTGGCAGGTCCGCTCGGTCCGCAGGCCGCGGACAACGGGCGTATTTTAACTTATCGGCGCACCGAAGTCGCCTCCACTTTTAGCCACCCCCCGGCCGCCTCCTGGGCCGCCACCGTTGTGCTTGGCTCAGCGGGGAAGGCGATACCCACCTTTCGCCACTTTGGCTAACCACGGATAACACGGATAGCATGGATTGGGTCGCACCTGTCATCCGTGCTATCCGTGTCCTCCCTGGTTTCTCACGGTACGGTTCTATCAACTACTCTCGATACCGCTGTGCGATTGAGTACACGGCCAACCCAAAATCCTGCTGGACGTAGTGACATATCCAGCCACGCTCATCAGGAGGAGCTTCGGCCGCGGCTTGAGTTACGAACTCGCGGAAGGTGAAGAAATCGAGCACCGACCGCCGCATGAAATCGAACGTCAGGGGTCGCCAAACACGGCGATAACAATGTTCCGCCACCCGGACGCCAAGGGGTTGTAACACTCGGCGATCGAAGAGTCGCGGGAATCGCTTCCAATAGCCGATACAGGCGATAAGGGTCGGTATGATCGAAAGCAGAGGCCCATACATGAAAGTCTCTGGCGGAACTTCGCCGTACTCGTTCATCGAGAGATAGAGCACCGGTATGAAACAGAGTGCGAACACAAGCACCGCCACAACGATAACGCCAGCCACCATCGCGACGCCGCGACAAAACTGCGCGCAGGGAAGCACGGCCGAGTGCCATCCCATCTTCGCTTTGCTCTTGGAAAGCAGGTCAATGACGCGCCCCTTCCATAACGCCAAGTCAATTGCCTCCTCATGTGGCGGCGATACTCGGGCAGCAATTTCGTGCGAGACCCAAGCCCACAACGGATAGAACGCTTGGCAGGCCGGTGATTCCATGACGGGGAACGCCTCGGCGACCGTTTCGGGCGACGCCAACACCTCGCGCTGGCATTCCGCCATCATCCGATCGACCTCGATCTGATCGTGCGTGTAGGCCGCCTCGAGCACCGCGTCGAGCCGCGCCCGCAGCGGGTGGGCGGCGACGAACTCGGCCCGGTGCGCCAGGTACTCGCGCAGGATCATCAGGCCGTCGAGGTCGTTGACGAGGTGCTCGGGCATCTGGTCGAAGTGCTCTTCGACGAACTCCAGCGCCCGGTCCTTCCAGTCGCCGGCGTCCTTCCATAGCGCGTGCCGCAGCGCGAACAGGTAGAAGGCGACACGCCCACCAATCGTTGGGTCGCTGCCGGCGCCCTCCGCCACATTGGCTTCGCATGTCTCCAAGGTTTGAACGAAGACAGAATACGGTCGCTCACGCAATAATCGTTCCCACGCCCCTTCGGTCAGCCGATAGTAGCCATCGTTCGAGACCGCCTTGCTGATCATCAACAACAGCGCCGGGATCGAATCGATCGGCGCCTGCCCGCGCAGGTAACCATAAACCAGCTGCGACAACGCCGAGTCGCCCGGCCACGAAGTCAGTCCGTCAAGCGTCCATCGCAGAAAGAGCTGCTCTTCGGGAGGTCCAACCGCGTCGCCAATCAGCGCGAGCGCGTAGTAGTCGGGCGGCGTTTTCCGTCGCTTCTTAGCGAGTTCGTCGTAGGCAGACCGCAAAGTTTCGTCGCCCGACTCCAAGCGATTCGCCAGCGACTCTAAATCAATCGCATCGGGCGCCGATGGCTCCTTCGCTTCCGCGGCTTCCCCTTGCGGGAGGGAGGGCGACTTGTCACCAGCATTCCAATTGGCTTCGCCGGCCGCCTCGCGAGCGTCGCCGTAGCGAAGACGCCTTTCAAGGTCCTCGTACGCCGCCCGGATCTGTTGGAACTCGGCCGGGTGCTTCTCGGGCTTGTAGACCCTCAGCAACAGGTTGTAGCTGCGTTTGAGGTCCTTGCGATCAAACCCCGCCGCAAGTTCAAAAAAGCCCACGGGGTCGTGCGGTAATCGCGACCAGTCGGGAATCGTTGAATCGCCTGGGCTTGGAGAGGCCAAATCTTACTTTGCCTTCACTAGTCGTTTAACGCAAATGACAGCCGAGACGGCAATCCACACTGTACCGCCGACGGGAGAGGTGAACCAAATCAGAAGGACGATCGCCCAGTGCGGCTGCCAGTAATATTCACCGATATCGACATTCTTAGTCATCACATAGTGTGCTTCATTCCAATAGCCGGCATGGTGGCGGATAATGTAATCAAGCCATTCGTATTCTAGAGCTGCTAGCTCTGGATGCTCCCGCTGCAAGAGCGTGACCATCCTAACGCCGCGTTTCTTCAGCCTCCGATCTTGAAACGACGCCGCCACACGCTCCCGCATCTCCGCGCTCTGCCGCACGCTCCCGGTGAGCACCTGCTTGAAGCACTCGAAGAAGTCGTCATTGAAATCGCGGTGCTGAGTCAATCGCGGCAGTTCCTCGCGCGCATCGACAATCACTCTCAAGCGAACCGCAAGCTTGGCGAGTTCCGGTTCGCCCTCCAGCCGCAAGCGATTAAGCTTCTTGCGGATTTCTTCGATCGGCGCCTCCCAGACTTCGTCACGCAGGGCGTAGACCTTGTTGCGCAAAGCCTGCTTGCGGGCGCTCTCGTCGAGGGCGGCTTGGTAGGGATTCAGCTTCGCGGCGTCGACGCCGTGGAGTTCGGCCCGCGACGCCAGCACCCCGTCGGCCTGCCACATCGGGTTGAGTCGGAGGCAGCGCGCGACGTGGGCGACGGCGGCGTCTTTTGGCGGCGTGGTGCTCACTCGACGCTCCTTACGCCTCGTAACCAAGGGCCGACAGCACGTGCTCGAGCGTCATCCGCGCCGACTGGACCAAGTCGCGATCCGCCTCGGCGAGCGCCGCCTCAAACGCATCGATCGCGCTTTCCAGCTGCTCGCGCTGCAGCGGGCTGACCTCGGCGACGAACCGCTCGGCCGCACGCAGCAATCGCTGGCTCTCTTGGTCGTCGCGCGGGTAGTACTTGAGCTCTTTCATCCGCGCGACCGCTGCGGCGATTTCTTCGGCGTCCATGGCGGATGCGTGCTGCGTGAGGACGACTGCGACTTTGTGCTCCTCGCGGCCCGCGGCGTATCCCTCGACTTCCAGAATGCCGTTGATGTCGTAAGTAAAGCGGACAAAGACCGCTTGTCCGGGCGGTCCGGGAGGAACCTCGGTGACAACCAGTTCTCCCAGCTTCAGGTTCTTCTCGACACGTCGGTGCTCCCCCTGGTACACGGCGAAGCGCACTTGCCGCTGGTTGTGTCGCAGGGTGTAGAAGGCTTGTTCTCTTGATACGGGCACCGTCGTGTTGCGGTCGATGATCGGCGTGAAGTAACCGGACCTGTGCTCGGCGCCGAAGTGCTTCGCCGTATCGACGCCCAAGGTGAACGGGCAGACGTCCGTCATCACCATGTCTTCGACCGCACGGTCATCAGCGATCAACGCCGCCTGCACCGCGGCGCCCAGGGCGACCACTTGATCGGGGTCGAAACGCGCCTGCGGCGGCCGACCAAATCGTTCTTCGACGAGCTTTTGCAGCACGGGCATCCGCGTGGCGCCGCCGACAAGGATCACGTCGTCCACATCGTCGGCTTTCGACCTGCCGTCACGCAGCACACGGTCGATCGGCCCCGCGATCCGTTCGAGCAACGCCGCGGTTGATTTCTCGAACGCTTCGCCACCGATGCTCACCCTTTTGGCGCCGTCGTCGATCGTGCCGTCCTCGTTCGGCAACCGGATCGACGCGTCGCCGCTCTCGCCGAGCCCGCGCTTGGCGCGTTCGCACTCGACCCGCAACCGGGCGACGTACAGCGGCGATTGCAATTCGGCGAGCTCGAGCTGCTTGCCTTGGGTCTTGAGGACTTCGGCCACCAGCCGCGACGTAAAGTCCTCACCGCCGAGCTGGCTCGCTCCGGCGGTGGCGATGATCTCGAGCGTCCCCTCGAAGACCTCCATCAGCGTCACGTCGAACGTGCCGCCGCCGAGGTCCACCACCAAGAGCCGCTTCTCCGCTTCACGATCGTGGAACCCATACGCCAGCGCAGCCGCGGTCGGCTCGTTGAGGATCCGTCGCACCCGCAGGCCGGCGAGCTCGCCCGCCGCCTTGGTCGCCTTCCGCTGGAGGTCGTTGAAGTAGGCGGGCACCGTGATGACGGCCTCCTCGACTTCTTCGCCGAGATGCTGCGAGGCGTCGTCACGCAGCGACTTGAGCACGAGGCTCGACAGCTCGACCGCCGAAAACTTGTGCCCGGCGAGCGTCGCCTCGTGCGTGCCGCCCATCCAGCGCTTGAAGCAGGAGACGGCGCGGTCAGGGTAGCGGACCGAGAGTTCTTTCGCCGCGGCGCCGACGATGACTTCGCCGCTCGGCAACACGCCGACGACGGACGGCGTCAGCAAGTCGCCGTGCGGGTTGCTGACGAGTTGGGGCTTGCCGTCGCGGAAGGACGCGCACAGCGAGTTCGTCGTCCCCAGGTCGATGCCAACGATCAACGACATAGCATCCGCAGGGTGCTGGAGGCAAACGGCCGGTGGCTACTTATCTCAGGTGGGGGTCGTCAGATACGCGGCAGCCCCATCGCCCGGCGCCAACCGCTGAGCTGCCCCAGGTGCAGCGACTGGTGGGACGTCGCCAAGAACACCACCGCCGGCGCCACGGTCGCGAACTGTTTGCCCCACGTTGGGTGGTCCATCGGCCGCGTCCACGCTTCCGGCTTCACCGATTCGATGGTCCGACAGGCCAGCGCCGCCGCGGCCTCGTGATGTTTCAGCAGCTGCTCCTTCGACGGGTACCGCGACCGGTCCGCCGACGGCGTCGAATTCTTGCCGCACGGCGAGTCCCACGGGTTGTCGAACGCCTCGCCCCGCAGCAGCGACGCGATCACCTCGTGGTACGTGCCGACATGCCCCAACAGCCACGCCGGGTGGTTGATCCCCTCGACCGGCTGGCGGGCCATGTCCTTGTCGGCCACGTCGCTAACGAGCTTGGCGAACGTATCGACGCCCCAGCGGTACGAAAACAGCAGGTCGTTGGCGGTGAGCATGCGGCGGTGAAGGATCGGCGGCGTGTGCGGGGTAGAGTTGGGAAGGGAGATTATGCCCTCGACCGTGCAGGACCGCCACCACGCCGCGAAACCGAGGTAGATCAAGTGTTCGACGGCTTTTTGCAGCGTTGGCGCGACTGGACTGGCGACAAAAGCCTCTCTGACGCCATCCGCGCGCAGTTGCGGCGTTCGGGTTATGCCGTCCATGCCTCGCAGACCCGCGACGTGCATTTGGCGGCCGTCGAGCGGCCCGGGTGGGTCCAGGTCTGGACCTTCCGCGTCGAGACACACCGCATGAGCGCCGCTCCCAACGCCCAGGTGCCCAACGCCCGAGAGCCCGTGTTGCTGTACGGCGTCTCGCTCAACGACGGACGAAAAACGGGAACCAAGGTTCTGCTTACCGAAGACGAGCCGACCCGGCGCCAGCAACTCGAGGCATGGGCCGAAGGATTGCTCCGCCGACCCGAGCGACGCTAGCGCCGCAACTGTTGTTGTCTCGAACAGGTGATCGGCGGTAGCATGCGGCTCCGTGGGCGAAGGACTCGCCCGCCGCTAGCACCCCGGAGCGTCACGGATGACGCGGACTTCTGCCCCACAGACGGCGGCCAACTCGCCCGCTGCCACCTGGGCGCGCGACCCGTCGCGGCCGCGCGTGCTGATCGCCCGCATGAGCGCGATCGGCGACACGATCCTCACCACGCCCGTCGTCTGCCGACTGCGCGACCGCTTCCCCGGCGCGTACATCGTCTGGGCCGTCGAGCAGAAGTCGGCTCGCTTCATCCAGGGACACCCCGCGATCGATGAGACGATCGTCTTGCCGCGGGGCTGGTTCGTCTCGCCCAAGTCGGTTCACGCCCTACGTCGCCGTCTGAAGCCGATGCGCTTCGACGTGGCGATCGATTGCCAGAGCATCACCAAGTCGGCGCTTGCCTGCTGGCTCTCCGGCGCGCCGCTGCGGATCGGTTGCAGCGGGCAGTACGGCTGCGAGCTGAGCCCCTGGCTCAACAACCGCTTGGTCGAGCCGCGTCGCCCGCACCTTACCGATCGCACCCTGGAGTTACTCGCGCCGCTTGGCATGGAGGCGGCCACGAATGCGTACGAGCCGGTGCGTTGGGACCTGCCGCGTACGCCCGGCGCGGAACAGTCGGTGGCCAAGTGGGCGCCGACCGAAGCGTTCGCCGTCATCAACTGCGGCGCGACCTGGGACTCGAAGCTCTGGGAGATGGAACGCTTCGGCGCGATCGCCCAGCGGCTCGGCCAGCGCCGCGGCCTGCCGTCAATCGTGGTCTGGGGCGGCCAGCACGAACGCACTTGGGCCGAGACGATCGTCGCGACGAGCGGCGGCTGGGCGACGCTCGCGCCCCCGACAACGTTGCCGGAACTCGCCGCCCTGCTCCGCCAGTCGCGGCTGCTGCTGAGCAGTGACACGGGGCCGATGCACCTGGCGGTCGCCGTCGGCACGCCCACGGTGGGGCTCTTCGGCGCCACGCACCCCGACGCCTGCGGGCCCTATGGCTTGCCCCACGAGGCGGTGCTCAAGCGATTCCACGACGGCGGTCGTCGTGATCGACGCAACGCTGACAACTCGGCGATGCGTGAGATCACCGTCGATGACGCCTGGGCCGCCTGCCAGCGCGTCCTCGACCGCACCGCGAACGCTTTCCCTCACGCCCCTGCCGCGATGGCTTCGTAGCGCCAACGCCGTTTCGATTCAAGGACCCCTACCATGTCGCTCCTCAATCTCACTGCGCTGCGCAACGCCCCTATCGAGACCGAGCCGTTCGAGCACTTCATCGCCTCGGACGTGGTAAACCCCGCGCGGATCGACGCGGTGCTCGGCGACTATCCGAAGGTCAAGAAGGGCGGCAGCTTCCCGCTCAGCGCCACGCACGGCGGACCGCTGTTCAATCAGCTCTGCGCTGAGTTGCAGGGTGAAGAGGTTCGCAAGGTCTTCGCCGAGCGGTTCCGTATGGACCTCAACGAGCGGCCCACGACACTCACCGTCCGCGGCCGTTGCCGGATGAAGGACGGACAGATCCACACCGACAGCAAGACGAAGCTGATCACCGTCCTGCTGTACCTCAACGAGCCGTGGAACGCCGACGGCGGCCGCCTCAAGCTGCTCCGCAACGGCGAGTCGCTCGACAGCGCGTTCGCCGAGGTGTCGCCGCAGTTCGGCACGCTGGTGGCCTTCAAGAACGGCCCGACCGCCTGGCACGGCCACGCGCCGTTCGAGGGCGTGCGCCGCGCGCTGCAACTCAACTACGTCGTCGACGAAGCCGCCGTGCGCCGCTCCGAGCGCCGCCACGGTTTTTCGGCGCTGATGAAGCGGCTCAACCCGTTCGCCAAGGCGGCGTAGCTTTCAATTGCCCTGAATGGGCAAAGCGTGGCAAGAAGCAAAAAGCCCTGAAGGGTCACCCCTTCAGGGCTTTGTTCTTGAATCGGGCGGCAATCACTTACGTTTGCGCCACCCGCGGCTAGGGCCGAAGACTCACCAGTGACGGCTCACTGCCACCACCACGCCTTGTTCGCTTTCGACGCGGTCTCGGTGCGGAGCTTGCCGAGGTTGGCGACTTCTTCTTGGTCGTCGGCGATCTGCCACGGGAAGAGCTGCACGCCGCCCGAGGCGGTGACGACCCACTTGCCGCCACGCTTGAGGAACGTCGCCTGTGTCGCGACGTACTTCGGCACGTTGTACTCCTCGGGCTGGTACTCGGCCGAGAGATGCGGCGTGTCGAGCTTGGCGACGTCGGTCAGCTCGTGCATCGCGATGATCGCTGCCGCGACCGACAGGTCGAACGCGTTGCGGACGTGGCCGAAGGCCGAGTCGTGGTCGGCGAGCTCGTCGAACTTCTCGGTCATCGTCGCGGCCCACTTACCAGCGTCGGTGTCACCGCGCCCGCCGCCCCGCTTCACTTCGCCGGCGTCGTTGACGAAGTCCTCTTCGGCCTGGCACTTCACGCCCTGGCCGCGGATCTCCCAGGCGAGGCCCTCGGCGTCGCGCGCCAGCGGCTCGTAGTCGGCGGCCAGCCACCAACGCGGCAGCAGGTTCGCCTTCACGGCGCGGGTGTTGAGCGTTTCGAGATAGCTCGGCAGGCCCGCGACTTGCGAAGGCTCCATGCCCATGGCGAGGCGCTTCATGCGGAAGTCGGCGGCCACGAGCGAACGAGCGAAGTGGCTCGAAGCGGGGACGCCGTTCACGGTCACCACTTGGCGACCGAAGGCCTGCTCCAGCCGGCGGGCGGCCGTCATCGGGCCTTGGTCCGCCGTCAGCGTGCGTGACACCTTCTGAGCGCGGGCCAAGCCTTCCTTGGTCGGATCGATCGAGCAGCTTACGCCGGGACCGTTGGAGGTCTCGGCGGTGCGGAGCGCGACGACGAGGTCGTCGAGCATCAGGACCGGGCGGCCCGTCGTCATGCCAACGGTGTTGCCCAACGCATCGACCTTCCAACCCTCAGCGGGTCCGGCGAGGACGATATCGCCGGGCTGGCCGTCCTTCGGTGGGTAGACCAGCACGTGCTTCACACGCAACAGGCCGGCCAAGTAACGCACGGCGTCTGGCAGCGGTTCGCCCGCCTGCTTCGCGGCGGCGATCTGCTCGTCGAGCTTCCGCAAAGACACAAAACGCAGATCGGTCAGCGGCTCCATCTCGGCAGGCGTCGGCTCGAGGCCTTGCTGCCACGTGGCGCGGAGCGCTTCGGCGCCATCGATCGGCGGAGCGGTGACGACGCCCTCGGCGTCGATGTAAACGCCACCGACCGCCGGCGCGCGAATCAGGCCGCCGGCCTGTAGCTCCGGAGCGGTCCAGCTGCTCACCGCAAGCACCGCGAAAACAGCCGTCCAGCCGGCCAGACGATTAGCGAACCGACGTTGCATCGTTGTCTCTCTACTCCGCTGGTGATCGCCCATCGGCCACGGGGCGCGGGCGGCAATTGCCTCAAGTGGGGTCGGGCGGGCGCGAGAACGACCGCCCCAGTGATCCGAGAATAGTTGGTAAGTCGTGCCGTATCAAATGGTTTCGGTCACTGCGGCTCAGCTTCGCCCGCCCGATCGTTCGGGTTCTTCGGTCATTTGCACGCCTCGGAGAATTCTCCCATCCGGCGTGACCCCCTTGGCCGTAACTTCTTTGATCGCTTCAACTTCCGTGGCGGTTTGCCTTGCCGAACGGCGGCCTTGGCAACTACGCTAGAAGAGATAGCCGCCGGTTGTTCAATTCTGCAACGCTTTGGCCCCCGCTCCATGTCCTCGGAAAGCGAAACCACCGACTATCTGGTGATCCGCGAAGGGGCGAAGTGGACCGACGTTTTTCGGCTCCAACCGGGCGAGACGGTCACCATCGGCCGGGCGCCCACCAACCGCATCGTCGTCAAGGACGAGCGCTGCAGCCGCTGCCACGCCGAGGTCTTCCCCTCCGGCGGGCGTTGGGTGCTCCGCGACCTCGAGAGTCGCAACGGCACGACGGTCAACGGCGGCCGCGTCACGGCGGACCACCCACTCCAGCCGGGCGACATCATCCGCGTCGGCAGCGCCTGCATGGCGTTCGTTGACAATCTGTCGCTGGCTTTCCCCGACTCCAACAGCGTGCTGCGGGCCGCGCAGCCGATCGGCGGCTCGACCGACCTCGGCGCCGAGGGGCTCGGTCGAATCGCGGCCGAGCTCGAACAAGCGGTTCTCGACGGCGACGTGCTCGACGAAGACGCCGAAAGCGTTTTCGAGCCGCTGCCCAACGAGCCGACCCACATCACCCACCGCCGCAACCAGAGCCGCTATCTCGAGCCGGGTTTCGATCCCGGTCTCAGCGACCCCGCGATCGAGCCGGTGGGTTCGACGCCGAAGGTCGGCCGCGCGGCGACCATGCTCTGCCGATTGGCGTTCGAGCTCGCGAAAGAGCCGGACGTCGAATCGCTAGCGAAGCGCGCGCTCGATGGGCTCATCGACGGCACGCAAGCCGACGCCGGCGCTGTCTTGCTGCTCGATAGCAAGAAGACCGACGGCGCGGCGTCGGCCGGTGACTTGCGGCAGATTTCATCGCGGAGTGATTCGCTCCACCGCTACCACCGCGTCTCCGACTTCTTGGCGGGAACGGTGTTGCGCGAAGGGCAAGGCGTCCTCGCCCGCAACATCATGGACGACAGCCAGCTCGGCGCCCGCGACTCCAGCGGCGACATCCTGGCGACGAGCGTCCTCTGCGCGCCGCTGCGGGGCGACGCCGGCCCGCTGGGGATGATCCACCTCTACTCGACGGACAACGCCCACGGCCTCGACCCGGACGACCTCGAGGTCACGCTCGCCGTCGCCGACACCGTCGCCGTCGCGTTGCGGAACCTCGCGCGACGCGACGCGCTCGCCGAGAACCTCGACAAGGTCAAGTACGAGAACTCACAGCTCCGCGAACGCCTCGGCGTTGAGAGCGAGATCGTCGGCCGCAGCGAGGCGATCGATCGCGTCACGCAAGAGATCGCCCGGGCCGCGCCGAGCCGGGCCACCGTGCTGATCCGTGGCGAGAGCGGCGTCGGCAAAGAGCTCGTCGCCCGCGCCGTCCACTTCAGCAGCCCGCGGCGCAAAGGGCCGTTCGTGTGCCTCAATTGCGCGGCGCTCAGCGAGTCGCTGCTCGAGAGCGAGCTGTTCGGCCACGAGAAGGGCGCGTTCACCGGCGCCACCGATCGCAAGGTCGGCAAGTTCGAGGCCGCGCACTCCGGCACGCTGATGCTCGACGAGATCGGCGAGATGAGCCCGTCGATCCAGGCCAAGTTCCTGCGTGTCCTCGAGGGCCACGCCTTCGAGCGTGTCGGCGGCAACAAGGCGATCACGGTCGACGTCCGCGTCATCGCCGCCACCAACCGCGACCTCGAACAGCAGGTCGCCGAGGGCCTCTTCCGCCGCGACCTCTACTTCCGGCTGCATGTGCTGGAGATCGTTGTGCCGCCGCTCCGCAAGCGGCCAGATGACATCCCCGTGCTCGCGCAGTTCTTCCTCGACCGCTTCAACACCGAGACCGGCCGGCGACTCACCGGCTTCTCCAGCCGCGCGGTCGACGCGATGCTCAGCTACCGCTGGCCCGGCAACGTGCGTGAGATGAAGAACGTCATCGAGCGGGCCGTCGTCCTCTCGCGCGGCGACGTGATCGACGTCGACGACCTCGTGCTCTCGACGCTCAAGACCAGCGGCGACACCGAGGCCGAGACGCCGCCGGGCAAGGTCGGCCACTACGAGCCGCTGCCGCTGGAGGAAATCGAACGCCGCCACATCCTGGCGACGCTCAAGAGCACGGGCTGGAACAAGAGCCGCTCGGCCAGCATCCTCGGCATCGAACGCTCAACGCTCGACCGCAAGATCCGGCGGTACGAGTTGAAGCGCACGAAGGCGCCGTCGGGCGGTTAGCCGTGGCCGCCGATTGTGCGGATTTGAATACAGCCCGGATGGGTCGGTCCTGGGCAGGTTCAATCGACTGCCGAGATCGAAGGAAACGGTAGCTTCTGGGCCGGCCACCATCGGCTCGGGCAGTCATATCGACCGCAAACTGGGCTGACCGAGGTGGCGTCGCTGACGAACGACCTCAGCGAGTTAGCCGGAGTCCGAAGTTCGCGAGGTCGATGCAGCTGGCCGCAGTTCGCACGTCGTCGAAGCCGCAGAGGTGAGCCTCACCACTTCGCGCTTGAGGGGGCGAAGCTGCGGTCAGAGGGGCCAACACCAGAACAATAGGGACCGGCCTATTTGCATTGGACTGAACGGGGCTTGACATCGTCACGAGACCGTGACTCCCCTTAGCGAGGCGGATGCGTCCATCAACGATGTGCGGCCCCCATTCTTTCCTGGCATCGCCACTCTACAAATCCTACGGGCCCCGATCTAATGTGGATGGCTGCTGCTACTCTGTTTCCAACATTGTTCACGAGCCACCGACTAATGCATCTGCATCGATCATCGCTATCCCCCGGAATGGCTGCCAGTACCGTTCTTGTCGTCATCGCTTTCCTCCTTTTTACGAGAGGAGTATCTCACGCTGGTGTCTTTCCGAATTCTGACAACATCTTCGGAGCGTCGGCGCCTGATCCCTTCTATGTTGAGGATGGCGATAGCTACCTCTGGCTGTACGGCACGGAGTCGAGCGAGATCGTAGTGAACGGAGGCCGGATAGAGAAGCCAACCGGCCTTGCGAGATCACCGATTCGGTTGCTCGACAATGCGACAGCGGTCGTCAATGGTGGTGTCTTGCGAGACGTTGCGCAACGGAGTACTTCTCATGTTTTTCACCTCGAAGACAACAGTCGATTGACAGTCAACGGGGGTATATTCTTCGATAGCAGCTCATCAGGCGATCTGCTCCGAGTGAGCAACAACGCCCACGCTACAATTAACGACGGATCGTTTACCGCCACCAACGACGCCACTCTGCGTACATGGTTCAACGGTAGCATCACTGTCAACGGTGGCAATTTTATCGCAGACGATTCTGGCGCGCTCGAGCACCGCGGGGGTGGCGATGTTCGGATCAACGGTGGCGTCTTCCGAAGCTCGCGGTATGCCTTGACGGTCGCACAGATCGGCGGGCTTCTGGAAATCCATGGGGGAGAATTCGAATCACCACTGGGATTGTTTCAAAATACGGGGCTTGTTGAATGGCATGCTCGTGAGGCGTCGGTCGATGGGCATCGGATTAATCCCGGCGATATCTCTCATAGCGACGGTTTGCTGAGACTGACGTTCCTTGACGGGGATACACAGACGATTCCGTTTCGGCGTATAGGTGGTACGATGCGATTCATTGCTGTACCAGAACCCTCATCAGCCATCCTTTCGTCCCTGCTAGTCTTTGGATTTGCGTTCCAAAGACGTTAGCGTTCGACACTCTTCGAACCGAGCACCACGCCTATGATGACATGACAAGTGCCGCTGCTGGACTAGCCAGTCAGTGGTGCCCAATCGGCTCAGATTGCCGTGGGTGGACATGTTCTAGCTCGAATTGAGCTCGGTTGAATTCGCTGAAGTTGGACCACCCGACTTGAGTTGCGCTTCCGCGTAGCTACGGTCGGTGGCAAAGACCTCCGAGGCCTTGCGGTCGATCCGACTGCTTTCGGCGCCGCTCGCAGAGTCGCTGTCCCGACTAAGTCACTGATGGTCGTGGCGGCCGTACCAAAACCTACTTGGGTCATAAACTCTTCGGTGGGCGTCTAAGCTAGCCGCTAACGAATCCCCTTGCTGCCTCCCCACGTCGGTCTCTCGCAAGTGTCGCAGCGCTGTCCGCGGCAGCGTTCCAACGGATTTCAAACCCTCGTCGCCGTGACAATGCTGTAGCGTTTGCTCGGCGCGATCTCGACGCCGCGCCAGCGTCGCGTTGCTAGGTACTCCTCGTACCACGCCGGCGTCTTCGTCACGACGAGCATCCGCCCTCCCGCGCGAAGGCTCTCCCCAGCCGCATCGATCATCCGGGCCGCGATTTGGTTGTCGGCGTAGTAGGGCGGGTTGGTGACGACCAAGTCGTAATCGCCGGCGCCGACATAGTCGCCGAACGCGTTGAGCTCGGCCGTTAGGTTGGTCAGGCCGTTGAGTTCGGCGCCGCGCAGGGTGCATTCGATGGCGCGGGCGTCGCTGTCGACGGCGTGAACCGTCGCGGACGATTCGCGCGCCGCCAGCCCCATCGCGACCGTCCCGGCGCCGCAGCCGATATCGAGCACCCGCGCGCCGGGCTCCATCGTCGCCGCCGCCAGCAGCTGTCGCGCGCCGGGGTCGACGTGCCGATGCGAGAAGACGCCCGGCCGCGTCACCGCTTTCAAGAGTCGCGCGCCGTCGCGGTAAACGAACTCGCACGAGAAGTCGCGGAGCTTGCGGAGCGGCTCGGCCTTCGTCGCCGAGTAGACGACGGCGTCAGCGAACCGATGCAGCCGCACGCCCTTGAAGAGCGCGTCCATCTGCTGCCGCAACCACGAGTCGCGCGGGTTGTCCGTCGCGGCGATCAACACGCCGCCGGGTTCGAGCCGGTCGGCCGCCGCTTGCAACGTCTCCCGCGTCAGCTCCGCCTCGCCGTGCATCGTCGTGGGCACGAGGGCGAGATCGATCGCGTCGGCCGGCGGGTCGGCGGCGCAGACGACCGACAGGTTTTCGGGCGCTCCCTCGATCAGCGACGCGCGGAACTGATCCCGCACCCAGCAGGCGACGGTCGCGTCGGGCCGCCGCTGCGCCAGCCCCACGAGGGCCGCCGCCCGCCCGAGGGTCACGCCCAGAACCCGACGCCCGGCGGTCTCGGCAGCGACCTCCAGAACCCGCTCCTCGGCCGGTCGCGGCATGGGGGAGTTCCTGAGGGGGCGGGGCCAAGGTTGAACGTCAATCAGCCCGCCATTCTGCGCATCCGGCGTCGCGACGGTAGGGAATGGCGCCCGGCGGCCACGAGCCTCCGCGGGGCCTACAAAACACGGGTTTTTTGAGAACACCCTCCGTGAGGCTCTAGGAGCCATTCTGCCGCACTCTTCGTGCTAGGTGGACAAAGTGTCGGGAGGCAGCGCAAGGATGGCTGCAAGGGCCCTCAATGGGCCTCTAAACGCATGTTCATGACCGCGGCGGTCTGGTCGCTGCGATTGGGCCCGATCCGAGGCGGCGTCCCCGCCGGCCGAAAGCCATCAGACCGATGGCGACGGAGAGGGCTGCCGTGGGCTCGGGAACGGCCCGCGCCCCGCCCAGCCCCGCGCCGCGGTAGTTGGCCCGCCAGACGGCGTAGTCGGCGGCGTCGTTGACGCCCACGCTGGCGGTCTCGGTCGGCAGCGGCTTGTTGTCCCGCCAAACCGTGTAGTCGGCGGCGTCGACGCGGCCGTCGTTGTTGTAGTCGCCGGGCAGCGGCGGGTAGATGTCCGGCCAGTGGTAGCCGGGGCTGCCGTGGTCACCGCCCGCGTTATCGACCACGCCGCCGGGCGCGAGCACGTCCGCCGAGCGGTAGGCCTGCGGGTCGGCGTAGGCCCCACGGGCGCGGGCCCAGGCCCCCGGGTCGGCGGGATCGCTGCCGAGGTTGGACAGGCGGATCGCGTCGCCATTGACGCCGGTCGGCCAGGGCGACGAGTCGTCGTAGGCGATGCTTGCCACGGCGTTGGCGAAGGTCGGTTCCTCCCCCGCTTTGTCCGCCGCGTAGGGGGCGCCGCTGTTCCAGAGACCGACCGCGTCGCCGCCGTTGGCGAGCGCCGGCCACTCGCTGACGGCGATCCAGTTGATCGGCGCCTCGCCGGGTTGATCCCAGGCGTCCCGTATCCGATCGATGCTGGCGGCGGAGGCGTTGAACAATACGGCGACGCCCCCCGACGCGATCGAGCCGGTCGTCAGGTTCGCCGCGGTGAGCGCCGCTTGGTCGTCGTCATCGAACCAGTAGGGCGTCGCCGCGAAGTCGATCGACGGGCCCGAGTTGAACACCTCGACCCACTCCCATTCGTTGCCGGCGCCCGTGTTCGACGCCGAGTCGTACAGGATCTCGGTAATCATGAGTCCGGGACGCGCGGGCGTGCCGGACGGGACCATCCCGGGACTGCCGTAGTCGCCGGCGTTGATGGGCTCGGGGACGAAGGTCTTGGAGCTCGCCGTCGCTCCGCCGTAACCCGCATTGCTGCGGCCCCAACTCGTCGGGGAAAAGACCGGCCCACTGATGTAATGGATTGCCGATTTTCCCTGCGGGTCGCGCCACGGGGCGTCGTCGTCGTACCCAAACGCGGCGGCAGCGTTGGCGACACGGAACACTCGGCGATCAGCGCTGCTCGGCGTGCCGAAGTCGGCGGCGTCGAGCCGATACGACTCCACGTCCGCCCACAAGCCAATGGTCATGGCGGGGAGCGAAGGAGCGTAATCCGACCCCTTGGGCGCGTTGGTGAGGGCGTTCGACGACCAACCCTCGACGCCAATCAGCGTCGCCCCTGCCGGCATCTGCGGCCATGCGGCGCGGAATCGGCCGCGGTCGTAGCTCAGCCCGGGGCCATTGTAGAGCACGGCGATCCCGCCTGCGGGCAGCACCGTCGGGTTATTGACGACGGCGGAACCGAGCAGCGGGTTGCTGAGGATGTTCGCCGTCACCGTGGTGCGTGCGCGGTCGCCAACGCGGTCGATGACGTAGCCATCGAGATCGATCGCAACGGCTCCCGTGTTGTGGACCTCGATCCACTCCCAGCGGCTTTCGTCCGAAGCCGGGTCGTACATCACCTCGGTGACGAGGAGTTGCGACTGGCTAGCGGTTGGAGCCAGCAGCGACGCCACGGCAGCGGCAACGACGCAGAATCGCATAACCAACTCTCCGGACTCGGGATCGAAACGATCAGCGAGTCGGAGGCTAATTGCGGGCGCCGCCCGATCAAGAAAACCCTGGGAAAGACGGGATCGCGCGAGCGACAAAGGTGTGTCACACCCGCCGCGGTGATCGAGAACTAGAGCACGCTTCGCCATACCGTAGCGTCTGAGCCGTGGGCGGTACAGGATTATGCAAGGGCTAGCAGCGCGAGTCGGCTAGGTGGCCTAATCCAAGAAGCGTTAGCGCGTTGTGTCCCCCTCCACCGCTTTCGGGGGAGGGGCTAGGGGAGGGGGTAGAACCCTAGTACCCGCTTCAGCACCCTCCCCTAGCCCCTCCCTCTGAAGAAGGAGGGGGACACATCGCGCTAACGCTTCTTTAATCCGCCCAACTTTGAACTGCTAGCTCTTGCATAATCCTGGGTAGCCCTCGGAGGGCAGCGCAACTCGTCCTCCACTCCGAGGGCTACCGCCCACGGCTCAGATGTGCACGGATGGGAGCCGTTACGCCCCGCTCTAGCGGTCCGTCTGGGCGTCGATGTGCCGGCGGAAGGCCCGTAGCGTCTCGTCGCTGACATGGTGCTCGATCCCCTCGGAATCGACCTCGGCGACCGCTTGGCTAATGCCGAGCGTCAGCAGGAAAGCGAGGACGGTCTCGTGCCGCCGGCTCGCCTCGGCGGCGAGCTTCTCGCCCGCGGGGGTCAGCGCGACGGGGCCGTAGGGCTCGGTCGCGACGAGGCCTTCCTTTTGCAGCCGACCGATCGTCTTGTTGACGGTCACGTGGCTGACAGCGAACAGCCGGGCCAGGTCGGCGTTGCGGCAGACGCCGCTGCGGGCGATCGTCTCGGCGATCGCCTCGACGTAGTCCTCGGCGGTCTCGTTGGCGTGGTCGCTGCGCGTCCGCTTGAAGGGCTTGGAGGCTTGCTGGGCGGCGGCGCGTGGCGTAACAGGTGAGGGCACAGCTTCGTGTTCCGTCGAGAAGTGGCTCGCCGCACGCTGCGGCGTCACCCTTCCAGCATGCTCAGGGCGTGCGGTTCCCGCCAGCGTTCGGTTGGGGGCGGCGGGAATCCGCGGGCCTTGCTATCGGCAAGGTTTAGCCTAGGATAAACACGACCATCCCCGAGAGCAAACACCGCCGACATGCGATTCTTTTCACTCGCTGCCCTGCTCGCCGTTGTCGCAACGATCAGCCTGCTGGGGTGTAGCGCCGCCAGCGACACGGCGGACGCGACGCGTAAGCCCCGCGTCGTGGCGACGACCGGCATGGTCGCCGACATGGTCCGCCGCATCGCCGGCGACGCCGTCGAGGTGACGCAGATCATGGGCGCCGGCGTCGATCCGCACCTTTACAAGGCGACCCGCGACGACGTCGCGACGATCCTCGA
Organism: Botrimarina mediterranea; assembly: GCF_007753265.1. Taxonomy (NCBI): domain Bacteria; kingdom Pseudomonadati; phylum Planctomycetota; class Planctomycetia; order Pirellulales; family Lacipirellulaceae; genus Botrimarina; species Botrimarina mediterranea. The sequence continues at coordinate 3,030,737 of NZ_CP036349.1, read as the reverse complement.
TGCCGACGCCGTGTTCTATTCGGGCCTGTTGCTCGAAGGAAAGATGGCGGACACCTTCGTGAAGGTGGGCCGCAGCCGTCCCGTCTACGCCGTCACCGAGTTGATCGACGAGTCGAAGCTCTTGACGCCCGACGGCGCCGAGGGCCACGCCGATCCGCACGTCTGGATGGACGTCGCGACGTGGGCCGGAGGCATCCCTGTCGTCCGCGACGCGCTCGTCGAACTGCTTCCCGAGATGTCGGAGACGTTCGCCGAAAACTCGGCGGCCTATGAGACGCAACTCGCCGAGCTCCACGCGTATGCACGGACGAAGATCGCGACGATCCCCACGTCGGCCCGTGTGCTCGTGACCTCCCACGACGCGTTCAACTACTTCGGACGCGCCTACGACCTCGAGGTCCTCGGCGTGCAGGGCCTCTCGACCGAGTCCGAAGCCGGCCTGCAACGCGTCAACGAACTGGTGTCGCTGCTGGTGGATCGCAAGGTCGCCGCCGTGTTCGTCGAGTCGAGCGTCTCGCCGAAGAACATCCGCGCGCTGATCGATGGCGCCGCGTCGCGCGGCCATGAAGTGGTGATCGGCGGCGAGTTGTTTTCTGACGCGATGGGAGCCGCCGGCACGACCGAAGGGACGTACGTCGGCATGATCGACCACAACGTGACGACCGTCGTCCGATCGCTCGGCGGCGAGGCCGACGCCTGCGGCTTTACCGGCAAGCTCTCGGGGTGCGACGAATGAGCAACGAGCCGACCCACGCACCGATCGCTCCGGCTGACGACCCGTCGGTTCCGCTATCGGTCCACGACCTGACGGTCGCTTACCACCGCAAGCCGGTGATCTGGGACGTAGGCTTCGACGCGGCGCCGGGGCAGCTGATCGGCGTGGTCGGCCCCAATGGCGCCGGCAAGAGCACGCTCCTCAAGGCAATCCTCGGCCTCACGCCGCGGGCCTCGGGCCGGGTCCACGTCTTCGGCAAGCCCTACGACGAGAACCGCGGCCGCGTCGGCTACGTGCCGCAGCGTGAGAGCGTGGACTGGGATTTCCCGATCGACGCTCTCGACGTGGTGACGATGGGCCTTTACCACGAGATCGGTTGGATGAAGCGTCCCGGCGCCGAGCACCGCAAGCGGGCGATGGCGGCGCTCGAGCGCGTCGGCATGGCGGACCTCGCCGGCCGGCAGATCAGCCAGCTCTCCGGCGGCCAGCAGCAGCGGACGTTCCTCGCCCGCGCACTGGTGCAGGACGCGGACCTCTACTTTATGGACGAGCCCTTTGCGGCCGTGGACGCGTCGACCGAGGCGGCGATCGTCGAGTTGCTCCGCGACATGCGCGCCCAAGGGAAGACGGCGCTGGTGGTCCACCACGATTTGCAGACGACGCCCGACTACTTCGACAGCGTGCTGCTGCTCAACATGCGCGTCGTCGCCTACGGTCCCGTGGCGGAGGTCTTCACGCCGGCGAATCTCCAGAAAACCTACGGCGGCCGACTGACGCTCCTCGACGAGGCGACCGAGGCGATGCGGCGCCGGGAGCGCGCCCTGTGAGCGGAGCGATCGCCCTTCTCTGGCCAACGCTTCTGGCTTGGGCCGACGTGCTCTTGCTCCGCGATTACAACACCCGCGTTGTCGTACTCGGGGCGACGCTCCTCGGCGTTGGAGCCGGCGTGGTCGGTAGTTTTACGTTGCTGCGCAAGCGGGCCCTGATCGGCGACGCCCTCAGCCACGCGACGCTACCGGGCATCGCCACGGCGTTCCTGGTGGGCTCTTCGCTGTGGGGCGACGGCAAGTCGTTGCCGATCTTGCTGCTCGGCGGCGCCATCAGCGGCGTCCTTGGCGTTGGCGCCATCTTGATGGTGCGCCGCTTTACACGGCTCAGCGAGGACGCGGCGCTGGGCATCGTGCTCAGCGTCTTCTTCGGCGCCGGCGTCGCGCTGCTGGGCGTCACGCAACAGGTCGGCGGTAACGCGGCGGGGCTGGAGTCGTTCATCTACGGGAAGACCGCCTCGATGCTGTCGAGCGACGCCTGGCTGATCGCCGGCGCGTCGGCGGCCTGTGTGCTGGTTAGCTTGCTGCTGTTCAAGGAGCTCGCTCTCTTGTGCTTCGATGCCGGCTTCGCCGCTTCGCGGGGCTACCCGGTCGGCTGGCTCGATGCGGCGTTGATGGCGATGGTGGTCGTGATCACGATTGTCGGCCTGCAAGCGGTGGGTCTGATCCTGATGATCGCCCTGCTCGTGATCCCGCCTGCCGCGGCGCGGTTCTGGACCGAAGACCTCCGCACGATGACCCGTATCGCCGCGCTGCTGGGCGGTTTGAGTTCTTTTGTCGGCGCCATCCTGAGCGCCAGCTACCCCAAACTCCCTTCCGGGGCGACGATCGTCCTCGTGGCTGCGGCCGCATTCGTCCTTAGCGCCCTCTTCGGCATGAAGCGGGGCGTGGTGCTGCGCTGGTTGCGACGACGATGGTTCCTCCGTGGCATCGAGATGGAGCACCTGTTACGCAGCGTTTACGAGGTCGCCGAGCACCGCGAAGACGACGCCGCGCCGCGAGACCGGCTGTTGGCCCTCCGGAGTTGGTCGCAGCCGCAGCTTCGCCACGTGATCGGTCGCGCCGCTAGGCAAGGCTTGGTGAGGCTCGACTCGCAAGACGCCGTGCGGCTGACGGCCCGCGGCGCCGTCGAAGCGAAGCGGCTGACGCGGCAACACCGGCTGTGGGAGCTTTATTTGATCACCCACGCCGAGGTCGCCCCGGGCAAGGTCGATCGCGGCGCCGACGCGATCGAGCACGTTCTCGACCCCGAGACGATCCACGAACTTGAGCTGCTGCTCCACGACTCCTCCGCGGTCGCGCCGCCGGCAAGCCCGCACGTGATTCGGGGGACGACTGAATGATCGCGTTGCCGCTAGCTTGGAGTTGGGCGCTCGACGGCTGGATCATCGCCGCCGGGGTGCTGTGCGCCGTCGCCGCGTCGCTGGTGGGCAACTTCCTCGTGCTGCGGCGGATGAGCCTCCTGGGCGACGCCATCAGCCACGCCGTGTTGCCGGGCTTAGCGGCGGCGTTCTTCTTGACGGGCGAGCGCGCCAGCCTACCGATGTTCGTCGGCGCGGTGGCGGTCGGGCTCGCGACGGCGTTCCTCACCGAATGGGTCCATCGCTACGGCGAGGTGGACGAGGGGGCGTCGCTCGGTGTGGTGTTCACGTCGCTGTTCGCCATTGGGCTGGTGATGATCGTCCAGGCGGCCGACCATGTGGACCTCGACCCAGGCTGCGTCCTTTACGGCGCCATTGAGCTGACGCCGCTCGACACCTGGGAGGTGCTGGGGTGGCAAGTCCCGCGCGTCGTCGTCACGCTGGCGGCGGTGGCGCTGGTGAACCTGCTGTACGTCACGCTGTTCTTTAAGGAGCTAAAGATCGCGGCGTTCGATCCGGGCTTGGCGACCACCTCGGGCTTCAGCGCGAGCCTGATGCACTACTCGCTAACGACACTGGTGGCCGTCACCGCGGTGGCGAGTTTTGAGAGCGTCGGCAACATCCTCGTGGTGGCGATGCTCGTAACGCCGCCGGCGACGGCCCGGCTGCTCACCGACCGGCTGAGCACGATGATCTGGCTCGGCGCGCTGATCGCGGCGGCCTCGGCCGTGCTAGGGCACCTCGCTGCGGTCGAGGTCCCGGCCTGGTTTGGACTGCGGAGCACGACGACGGCCGGCATGATGGCGGTTGTCGTCGGCCTCTTTTTCTCGGCCGCCCTTTTCTTCTCGCCGAAGGAAGGCGTCGTCGTGCGGGCCGTGCGCCGCGCCAGACTATCGTTGCGGATTCTCGGTGAGGACGTGCTCGGCGTCCTCTACAGGGCCGACGAGCAGTCGGCCTCCGCCGAGCCGATCGCCCAGACCGAGGCGGCCCTGCGCGCCCACATTCTCTGCCAGACGCTGCCGCTGCGAGTGGTGCTATGGAAGCTGCGCCGCCGCGGCCTGATCGATCGCGATCATCACGGCGTTCGGCTCACCGAGGCAGGCGCCGTCCAGGCCCGCGAACTCGTCCGTTCCCACCGCCTCTGGGAGCACTACCTCGTTGAACGCGCCGGCCTCGCGCCCGACCGCATCCACCCCGAGGCCGAGCGTCTCGAGCACATCACCGACCGCGCCATGCGCGACCTGCTCGACCAAGAGACCTCGATCTCGGCGACCGACCCGCACGGCAAAGCAATCCCGGACGAGCCCGAATCGCCTTCTTAAACGATCACTCGGCCAGCAGCTTCTCCACGGCCGCATCGACGTCAGCGGTTGTGAACTGCTTCTCGGCCGTCGGGTCGAGGGCGATCGTTTGGCGGAGCTTGCCGTCGCGTCCGTAGACCTTGTAGTGCGGCAGGGAGCCGCCGGGGATGTCGAACGCGGCCATTGCGGGCGAGCCGCCGCCCGCCTTGCTGACGAGGTTGGTGGTCGCCGTAGCGTTCCGAGCGGATAAAGCCTTCTTTAGCGCCTCCGAATCGTCGGGGTCTTCCATCGCCACGGTGACGACAGCGAGGCCTTCGTGCTGGGTCGTCAGTGAGACGGTGTGGCCGAGCTGCTTCATGCACGGCGAGCACCACGTGGCCCAGAAGTCCACCAGCACGACCTTGCCGGCGTGTTCCTGCAAAACGGCGTCGTAGCCCGCGCGATCAACCGCCGTCAACACAATTTCGCCAGTCCCGACCGCGGCGGACGTGGCGACCTCCGCTTCTGAGTTCGTCGCGGGGCGATCGCTCGGCGTTGTGTTGGCGGAGCATCCCGCCAACACAACGGCCATGAGCGCAGCTGACCAAGATGCGTAGGGCTTCATCGGATCACTCGTACTGAATGCCACAACCGGCGGGCGGGGTCGACGCCGTTTCGGGCGCCTTGCCCGCCAGGACCGCGTCGAGGGCGTCGCGCAAGTAGTGCTGCTCGGCCTTGTCGGCCTTCATGTTGTCATCGATCGCGCCGATGTAGGCGACGTTGCGATCGCCGTCGAGCAGGAAGACGTGCGGCGTAACCGTGGCGCCGTACTCACGGGCGATCTCCTGCGAAGGGTCGTAGAGGTAAGCGAACTTGAAGCCCTTCTCCTTGGCCCGCTTCTTCATGGCGGGGAGCTTGTCGGCCTCGAGGTTGTTCACATTGATGGCGACGATCTCGACGCCCTTCTTGGCGTAATCCTTCTGCAACTGCACAAGGCGGTCCTCGTACGCCTTGGCGACGGGGCAATGATTGCAGGTGAAGACGACGACCACGGCTTTAGCCTTCTCCAGGTCGGCCAAACTGTGCCGTTCGCTATCGACGCCCTCAAGATCGACCCAAGCGGGGCCTTCGGCGCCTACTGCAACGCCAGCCGCGAGGGCGTCGCTTAGGGGCGTCGCCGCCATGACCAACGCCGCAACCGCCATTTGCCAAGACTTCATCGTGGAGATCCTTTGGGGGGAACTAGTGGGCGAGTCGAGGGCTCGCATCGCCTCAACCGTACGCGGTTCGCCGCCTACGGGGCAAATCGGTCACCCCTCGGGTTGGTGTGGTTGCTAACCAAACACTCCGTCGCGAGATGTGAGATCCTGAGCGTGTCGCGATCAACGTGACGTGTCGCCGGCCAGATTTGTCATCAGCAAGCGCCTTTCCGTGGCGAGGCGCCCGCGATTATTCGGTTCCCACGGCGCTAGGCGGCGGTTGGCACGACGGATGCTCTACCTGCGTGGCGACAACAAACCGCCCCGCTCCCCTGGGGCGCGCCCGATAGCCAGGAGTCGATCATGTCTCTCGTCGCCGTCCGTCATTACGCCCCGTCGCAAGCCGCTCGTTTGCAGTCCGTCCGCGACTGTTGGAACGATTCGCAACGCAACCAGCGTCGCCAAGCGGCGCTCGAAAAGTGGGAAGAGCTGGAGCGACTATGCGGCTTCAAGTCCCAAGCCAAGCGTTCGGCCTAGTGAACGCTCGGCGGCGGCGTTCCACCACTTGCGTGTTTCACCATTCTGCCGGCGCCCGATCGATCGGCTGGCATCACCAAATTACGGAGTAAAGACATATGTCCGTTCACAATAGCGCAATCGTTGGCCTGTCGGATGGCACCCTCACAAAATTGCGCGAACTGCGCCGTCTGTGCGTCGATTCCTCGAAAGGATTCGAAGAATGTGCTGAGTTGACCGACAGCGCCGGGCTCAAGAGTCTGTTCATCGCCATCGCCGATGAGCGTCGCGGGCTGGACGCCGAGCTCGAGCGCCAGATCGAGTGGAATGAAGGGCACGAGGAAGAAGACGGCAGCTATCTCGCCGCAATGCACCGTGCGTGGATCAAAGTCCGCGACGCGATGTCGGGCAAGCACGACGACGCCTACATCCTGAGCGAGGCCGAGCGGGGCGAAGACGCCATCAAGGAGGCCTACGAAGACGCCCTCAAGGAAACCACTGGTTCGCCGATCCACTCGCTGCTTGCTGACCAGTATTTGCAGGTCAAGGACGCCCACGACCGAGTTCGCGACCTGCGCGATGCCGCAAAGGCTTGATCGTAGTGCAGCACCGTTGAAGAGGCGGCTTCCCGCAGTGGGAGGCCGCCTCTTTTGCCGACGAGAGGCAAATTCAGCCAAAAAGATAGGTGTATTGGGAGCTGGTCGGCGCCGCGCTGTGGTGGGCGTGCCGGCATGTCTGATGCCGATTGGTTCGTGAACAACCAGCCACCTGACTTTGCGGAATGTGCAGAAACCGCAGGCTTTTTTCCATCCACAGTTACGTGAAACCCGTATATACTCTGCTCGTGGCTCACGGCATGGATGGGCTTCGCCGCAGATGGATTGTGGCCGCTTATCACCCACGACACGCACGCTCACTTTCGTGCTCCCGGTCAGTCATCAACCTTGAAGGACGCTCCTGAGATGAAATTCTCCCCACTGGCTCTGCTCGCAATTGCGGGCGTTGTTAGCCTGTCTTCTGTCTCCAACGCAGCACTGCTCTTCGGCATCGATGATTCGAGCGGTCAGACGCTCATCAGCTTCGATTCTTCGGCTCCCAGCACGCTCCTCTCGGGCGTCGCGATCTCGGGGTTGCAAAACAACGAGACGATCAAGGGCATCGATTTCCGCCCCGCGACTCACCAGCTCTACGCCCTCGGCAGCACCAACCGTCTTTACACGCTCAGCGTGTTGACCGGCGCGGCGACCGAAGTTGGCGCGGGCCCATTCACCCCGGCGCTCAACGGTTCGAACTTCGGCTTCGACTTCAATCCGGCGATTGACCGAATCCGCGTCGTATCGAACACCAAGAAGAACTACGTCCTGAATCCGAACGATGGCGCCGCGACCGGCGTCACGGACCTGTTCTTCGGCCCCGGCGATCCGAATTTCGGCGTCAGCCCGAACGTCGAGTTCTCGGGTTACACCAACAGCGTGATCCCCGCGCCGGCCTCGACGCAGCTTTACGGCATCGACACCGGCCTCGACATCCTTGTGACGCAAGCCAACTCGGCCGGCACGCTCGGTACGGTCGGCCCGCTGGGCGTCAACGTCGGCGCTGTCGGCGGCTTTGACGTCACCGGCTCGGGCGCCAACGCCGTCGCTTACGCGGCCCTGCTGCCCGCCAGCACCTCGGTGTCGAACCTCTACTCGATCAACCTCGCCACCGGCGCCGCGACTGATCTCGGCGCGATCGACGGCGGTGCGATCATCAGCTCGCTGGCGGCCGCCCCGGCCGGTTACGACCCGGACGTGATCGTCCCCGAGCCGACTGCCGTCGTTCTGGCCGCCCTCGCCCTGGCCGGATTCGCCGGTCGCCGCGTCCGCGGCTGATCATCGCTAACGGTTTAAGTTTCGCAATCGAGCGGCCCGTTCTGAAAGGAGCGGGCCGCTTTTTTGTTGAACCAGCGTGAGCCGCTAAAAGAGAGCGACGGAATCAACGAAGTAGGCAGCTATGGATAAACGCACGGTTCTCATCACCGGCGGCAGCCGCGGCATTGGCGCCATGACGGCCCGCTTCGCGGCCCGACAAGGCTACGACGTCTGCCTGTCGTATCGCGAGCGCGCCGACGCCGCCGAAGCGGTTTGTCGTGAAGTCGAAGAGGCGGGGCGAAAGGCACTGGCGGTTCAGGCCGATATGGCCGTTGAGGCTGACATCGTCCGGCTCTGGGAAGAGGCCATCGGCAAGTTCGCCTCGATCGACATGCTGGTGAACAACGCCGGCGTCCTCGAACGACAGGCGCCGCTGATTGATTTCGACGCCGCCCGGCTCGAGCGGGTGTTCCGCGTCAACGTCATCGGCGCCATGCTCTGTGCGCGCGAAGCGGTGCGGCACATGTCCAAGTCGTCTGGCGGCCGCGGTGGCGTGATCGTCAACGTCTCGTCGATCGCCGCGCGGCTTGGTTCACCAGGTGAGTATGTCGACTACGCCGCGTCAAAAGGCGCCATCGATACGCTGACGATCGGGTTGGCGAAGGAGGTCGCCGCCGAGGGCATTCGCGTCGTTGGCGTGCGGCCCGGTTCGATCTACACCGAGATCCACGCCTCGGGTGGCGAGCCCGACCGGGTCGATCGCGTCGCCAAACGAACGCCGCTGCAGCGTGGCGGCCAGCCCGAAGAGATCGCCAAGGCGATCCTTTGGCTCGCGTCCGAAGAAGCCGCGTTTGTCACAGGCACGCTACTCGACGTGACCGGCGGCCTGTGAACGGCAATAGCTGTTCTATCGGAGGCGTCTCCAGACGCCGATTACGGTATCGTAGCCGTACTTGCATGGTGCGCGCAATCGGCGTCTGGAGACGCCTCCCACAAGCAACGTCGTTTGGCGCCGCTGGAATGCCCGTTGGCTATGAGTGAACTTGCAAACAACCACTTTGCCATCGGCTGGGACGTCGGCGGTTGGAACTGCGACAAGAACCCGAATAGCCGGGACGCGATCGTTATCCTCGATGACGCCGCCGCCATCGTCGGGACGCCGTGGCGGGGGAATCTTCGGGAGGTGATCCTTCAGTCGGCGAGCGCGTCGGAATGGGTCGCGGCGTTGTTTACGCTGTGCCGCTTCTCGCCGCCGGAGCGGTCTTGTCGGGTGACGTTGGGGATCGATGCGGCGCTCGCGTTTCCCGTGGCGTTCATCGACCTTGTGACGAAAGGCCTCGCCGCTGAGCCCTCAAAAGTCTCTTCGCAGAACGGTTACCTGTTCCGATATACGGAGCGGCGGCTGGCGATGGAGGGGTTCCCGCCGTTGTCGCCGATCAAGGACATGATTGGCAGCCAGGCGACGAAGGCGATGCACACGGCGGCGAAGTTCACGCGGCCCACCGGCGTGACGGGCGTCTGGTCAGACGGCGGCGGGCTGACGTTGTTCGAAACGTATCCGACCGTCTGCCGGCGGGCGCCGCTCGTGTGCGAGCTGACTTCCCGTCACGAAGTGATCGAACAGGAAGACATCCGCGACGCCTTCGTGTGCGCCGCGGTGGCTCACCTCTACGCCCACACGCCCACCGCGATGGAGCACCCGACCCCCGAGGCGCCCCGCGCCGAGGGCTGGATCTGGCGCCCAACGCCCGCAGCAAAAGCGTAGGCCGTAACAAGCGTCAGCGCGGTTACGGCAGGCGGCGAGACAGACGCCGCTGGTTTAAGGATTGAACCACAAAGGGCACGAAGGACATGAAGTAGAAGTAGGCTGAGAGGCATCACTCCCGTTTCGCCACTTCAATCCGGATAAACTCTGGAAGGTACGATGGCGTGCAGTTCTTCGACACGTGCTCGTCCTTGTAGAGCCCGAGGGCTTTGCCGAGTTTGATGCACCTGGCGCGGAACTTCGGCTCGTGGATGCCGATCTGGCCGGCGCAGAAGTTCATGGTCCATTGAACTTCGGGCTCAGCCGTCGCCAGGTTCTTTTCCAGGGAAACCATTAGCTCGGCGCTGTTCCCGGGCGGAGTTTGGCCGACCCAGCGTAGGCGGGCTTGGTGATACCAGAACAAGCGACGCAGAATCGGGGAAGGATTCTCCTCCCACGTCGTCATCAGCGCGGCGAGCCTCTTGTCTTTAGCGAGCTGGTTCGCCATGAACCAGTCAGCCAGCTGACTGCGTTCTTTCAAGTCATGCTCGAGCATGTCCGCGGCCAACTGGTCGATGACCTCTTCGGCGAGAAGCTTCTTGTCGAAGATGAGCGACGCCAGAAGACGCGGGTAGTATTCCCCTGTTGACCAAAGCTCCATCGCCAGATCGTGATCCTTCTTGATCTCGGCGCCACGTTTCTTGAGGTCGCCGAGCTTCAGGTCGCCCTTGGTGATCTCGGCGACGAGTTTCTTTGCTTTGGTTGATAAAGCCATTTTATGTCGGTCTCCCCTCTGTTAGCTCGTAGGCCGTAACAAGCGCCAGCGCGGTTACGGCAGGCGGCGCGACAGACGCCGCGGTTTTAAGGATTGAACCACAAAGGGCACAAAGGACACGAAGAAGAAGGCCTGAACAATCGATAGTGCGGGTCCGGCGGGCAACGCGACAGATGACGCCATGACGTAACTTCGCTTACGCTTGTTACGGCCTAATTGACTTGTGTAAAAAAAGCCGGCCCAAACCGTCTGACAATGTCGCTACGAACACTAACTGGATAGCGAATGAAATAACAAGCGATAAGATCCCTTGAACAGGCATACCGCCGAGAATACTGGAAGGCCCATCAGCAAGGCTCTCCTGAAGACGCACTAACGCTCTTGCACCAGACGGCAATAGCTTCAGCTCCTCAGGCTGCAATTCGTCCGAGCCAGATTTAGCAGGGACCTCCTCTCCCCTGGCGATCATGCCAATTCTTCTAGATGCTTCCTTTTCAGCGATTCTTCCACGACTTGAGTCAATGGCAAACGCCAATGCATTTATTGCAATCCACAGAATGACGGACGGCAGTACGAAGTACAAAACGCCACTCTCCCTTCGTGATTCAGGCATCGTCCTCAATCCGTGCGTATGCGATACATACCGAAACTCTACGGCGATCGATATCCAGACGGCCTCTTGAAAATATCGCGCTGTCCGCGGACCGTAAGCCAGAATCGCGACCAATGGTGCCATGCCGCAATTTCGCTGACGGTTGTTACGGCCTACTTGATAATTGGCTTGGAAGTGACGCAGCAGCCTTTAGTCCTGCGATTCTGCCAAGTGCATATCATGGCATTCTACTGGTGGACCGGTTCCGAAATCGAATATGCATGCGGTTTCGACTGCGGATACAGCCAGTGCCTTAACACAAGCTTGCTGCTCATACCTCGCGTGCAAAGCGCCGAGGGCAAATTCCGCACCCGATCCAATAGCCCAAAACGAAGTGTACTCCGTTACCTCACGATGGCTGAAGAAGGAAAAAATCCCTCCCTTACTTAAGATAAGCCCTGACATCTGAATGGAATCATATTCCTGCTCACGATCAGCGGATTCGTCGGTGCGCAAGAAGTACTCGGTGCAGAGGCGCGGTTGTATATCTCTTAGAGTTTCAAAAATCTCGCTGCGTGTATTGAGTCGAAACAACTCGGGTTGGGCTGTCGACAATGAATGGATAGCGTTTTGATGGGCGATGCTTCCGACGATGCCCATACACGCGTCTCCAATTCGGTGGATTTTCCCTGGGCCAACACGCATCGACCCCGGAACGATTGTCTCCCCTTGACTTGACTGAAAGTCTGCGGCAATTGCCGCATATCTCTTATTGCGCACCACGACGATTGTTGACATGGCTGTAGGTTCCTGGCGCCTGCCGGCGATACGTTTATTCTGGCAGGCGAGGCCTGCCCTACATTGTTACGCCAACCTACGCACGCACACCGCCGCTGCCTGCCCCTGCGGGGTGGTGTTCACCTTGAGGAGCACGTCGCCGGTGGACGTGCCGGGTTGGGCGGCGACTTGGATCGGGCACTCGGGGTCGGGCTCGGCGTGGTTGAGCGTCGCGGGGAGCTTGCCGGCGAGGGGGCCGGTGGCGTCGAGCGCTAGGAGGCTGCCGATGAGTTCCACCACGCCGCTGCCGCCGCCGAGGGCGCCGAAATAGCTCTTAAGGGCGACGACCGGGACCTTGTCCGCGGCATTACCAAGAGCGGTGCGGATCGCGGCGGCTTCGGCGCGGTCGTCGTCCGGAGCGCCGACGCCGTCGGCGTTGATGTGGCCCACCTCGGTGGGAGTGACGCCCGCGTCGGCCATCGCGGCCTTCAGCGCGCTGGCCATCGCGATGTCGTTCTTCCCCTTCAGCGTCATATCCGCGACGACGCTCGAACCGTAGCCAACGATCTCGCCATAGATCCGCGCGCCGCGGGCCTGGGCCGATTCGAGCGACTCGAGCGCCACCATGCCGGCGCCTTCGCCGCAGACCATGCCGACGCGCGTGCGGTCGAAAGGCTTCGACTGCGTCGCGGGGTCGGCAGTGGCGTCGTCGCTGACGGGGATGTCGTGGGCCTGGAGGGCATGGATCGCCTGCATCGGCAGCACGCGCGTGCCGGTGGCGCCGGCGATCATCCGGTCGGCGTCGCCGCGGGCGATGATGCGGAACGCCTCGCCGATCGCCACGAGGCCGCCCGACTCACGCATCGTCAGCGAGTTGTTGGGGCCGCGGAGGTCGTTGTAGATCGCGATGTGGCTCGCCGGCATGTTCGGCAGGTACTTGAGCATCCACAGCGGCTGCATCTGGTCGAGCCCGTCGGCGCCCCAGCGGCCGTACTCGAACTCGCCCCCGTCCGCGCACTTGGCGATGGCGTCAACGTAGTCCTCGGGGAGGGTGAGCATGTAGTCGCTGCCGAGCACGACGCCAAAGCGCTCCGGGTGCGTGTCGGCGATACCGCCCGCGTCTGCCAGCGCGTGCTGGGCGGCGGCGACGGCCATCTGAGTCTCGCGGCACATCAGCTTGAGGCCCTTGCGGATCGCCTTCTTGGCGTCCCCTTCGAGGGCGCCGAAGTTGTCGATCGAACCGGTGAAGCCCGTAGCGAAGCCACCGACGCGCGGCGCCACCTCCGACCCTTCACGGAGCGTCACCCCGCTGCGGCCCTCGGCCAGGGCGGCGGCGTACTCGCCCGGCGACGACCCGAGGGGCGAAACGAGGCCAACGCCAGTAATCACAACACGGCGCTCAGCCGGCTTCTGCGGATTGCTCATAGTCCGGCTAGTTTACCCTCTCGCGTCAGCGGGAGGAGGGCGGCTTTTTTTGAAGGAGATGGGGGGATGTTGGTGATAGGGGGGATCGCAGGCGGGTGGTTTGTGGGGGTGCGCTTCGGGGGTCCTTCGACCTAGTGGGCTTTTCGTGCTTCCTTTTGGGGATAGACGGGCAGTCGCATAGCGACTGCCCGTCTATCCCCAATTGCCGCACTAGTGGGCTCGCAATGTAAGGCGGTTTGCATCAGGGTCCGAGCATCTACCCGCTTGCGATCCCCTCTATCACCAACATCCCCCTATCTCCTTCCCGTAATCAACCTACAAGAGGGTGAAGCCCAGGTGGTCCATCCAGCGGTGGATCCAGGGGCTCGTCCAGGGGTTCCAGGTGGGGTAGCTGGCGGACATGGCGGACCACGCTAGCAGGGCGGCGGCGAGGCCCATGCCGAGACGGCTGCGGCGGAGGGGTTCGATGGCGCGGGGGAGCATCGCGATCCACAGCGGCGCCAGCCAGAAGACCCAGCGGAAACCGTTGGTCATGCCGCCGTAATTACGGTCGTCTTGCGGCCGCAGCAGGATGAAGAAGACGAGGCACGCCCCGGTCGTAAGGAACGTGGCCCAGGCGAGCTTGCGGTTGGGGGGGTCAGCGGCGCCCATAAGCAGACCCATGCCCGCGAAGCTCAACAGCCACACCGGCGTCAGTGAAAAGATGCCGTGGTGCCCGACCAGCGCGTGGAAGGCGTAGACGCCTTTCGAGGGTTCGCCGCGGTCGATCCCCTGGCGGTTGCGCCAGTAGCTCTCGCGCGTCTTGCCATTCACGGTGTACTCGTAGTCGTACCAGTTATCGGCGGGGTCGGTCTGGCTGCGGTGAGCGTAGGGCGGCCGCAGGCTGTTGTGGGCCCAGTAGTTGGTGGCGAAGAACGCCGCCGTGACAATCGCGGCGCCGATGGCGAAACCCTTCAGAGTCTCGCCCGTGCGGGAGTAGAGGAGCGACATGGCGACGAGCGTCGCCAGCGCGAGCGCGGGCAACTCGCAGGTCACCATAAAGGCGGCTACCAATCCGGTTGCCAGCGACAGGCCGAGCCGTGGCTTGTCCGAGCGCAGCAGCATCTGCCAGAGGTCACACGTCACCGCGGCCGCGGCGGCGCCGAAGAGGTGGTTGTTGAGCACCGGCGTAAACGCCAGCAATTGGGCGCCGAAGCAAGCGGTCGCCATCGCGAACAGGCGGTCGATGTCCCCCGTGCCTGTGCGTTCGATAATCCGGCCAATTGCGGCGAGCATCACCACCAGCGACCCGCCATTGAGCAACAGCAACAGCGTGCGGCCGAGCTCGTAGGGCGACTCGCCGAGCGTCGTGCCGGTGAGCTGCATCAGCACCCAATACGGCCCCGCGATCATCACCATCAGCAGCGGCGGCTTGCTCGAGTACTGGTGCGGCTCGCCATCGCGGCCGACGTGCTGCACCATGTCGATGGTGTCCCAGGTCGGCTCTCGGAGAAACGGATCAATCTCGTGGTTGCCATTCTCGGCGATCGCGCGGATCGCCATCCAGCGGCTGCGGTCGTTAGCGCTCAGGAACGGACGCTGGAGCCGTAACTTGCCTTCGAGTTCTTCGCGGCGCTCGGCGAGACCCGCTTCGATCTCTGGAGCGGTGAGACCCTGCTTCTCAAGCTTCGTCCGCTCGCCACTGAGAGCTGCGTCGATGCGGTACTTCTCGAGTCGCGCCAGGTCGGTCGAGTTGACCGCAAGAATCTTACCGGCCGCTTGGCCAAAGGCCGTAGCGATCAGCAGCGTGTAGAGGATCCAGCGCTGGGGGGCGCCGAGTCCCGATGTGGCGGTTGGTTGTGCGGACTCGCTCATTGCTTCTGAAGAATGGGACGCGGATGACACGGATTCAAAGGATGGGCGCGGATGAAGAAAAATGTATCTGCGTTCATCCTTTTAATCTGCGTCAATCCGCGTCCCATTCTTCGCTTCGATCCGCTCAGCGACGGAGTAGCCGGGTTCGCGGCGGGAGAGGGACGCGGTGATCATCGCGCCGAGGAGGCCGACGGCGAGGAACTGGGCGCCTACGAGGCATAGCGCGAGGCTGTAGTAGAGAGCGGCGGTCTCGTGTAAGTGGACGGGGTCGAGGTCCTCGAAGAGGCGTGAGACGATCCAACGCAGCGCGAGGTAGATGAGTCCCAGGCTGCCGAGGCCGAAACTCACCAAGCCGAAGCCGCCGAGGACATGTTGGGGGCGGTCGCCGTAGCCGGTGAGGAACTTGATCGTGATCAGGTCCATCAGGCCCTTGAGGATCCGCGAGACGCCGTACTTCGAGACGCCGAACTCCCGCGGCCGGTGGTGCACGGCGACCTCGGTGACGCGGTAGCCCCGCGCCGCGGCGAGCACCGGCACGAAGCGGTGCAGCTCGCCGTAGAGGTTGACGTCGGCGAGGGCTTCGCTGCGGTAGGCCTTGAGGCCGCAGTTGTGGTCGTGGAGGCGGACGCCGGTGAGCCAGCTCGCCAGGGCGTTGAAGCCGAGCGACGGCCAGCGTTTGTGCCAGGGGTCCTTGCGGTCGATCTTCCAGCCGCTGACCACGTCGTAGCCCCCGTCTGAGGGCTGGAGCTTGGCTAGGAGGGCCGGGATCTCGTTGGGGTCATCTTGGAGGTCGGCGTCGATCGTGACGACGTACGGGGCCGTGGCGGCCCTAAAACCGGCGTCCAGGGCGTCGGCCTTGCCGAAGTTGCGGCGGAAGCGGACGCCGAGGACCTGTGGGTCTTTGTCGGCCAGCGCATGGATGACCCGCCATGAGTCGTCCTTCGAGCCGTCATCGACGAAGACGACCTGCATCGCGTACCCTTCCCGCTCGGCGACGGCGCGCAGTTGGCGGTGGAGTTCGACGAGCGTGGCCGACTCGTCCAACAGGGGAACGACCACCGAAACGGCGAGGGTGTCAGCGGGGCGGCTGTGTCCGGGAGAGTCGCTCAAGGCGTTTCGCGGGTAGGGGCGTTGCGGCGGCGTTGACGGAGGAACTCGCCTACTAGCAGGCTAGCACAGACGGCGACCTCCGTCGCAACCCCGAGCAGCCGGGAGGCCGCGGTGACCGCCACCGCCCCACCGTCCCCTAAAACGGGCGCCAAGACGGCCAAGGAGACGGCCTCACGGACCCCGATCCCAGCCGGAAGCAGCGAGACGAAGCCCGCCGCCGTCGGCAGCGTGGCGGCCAAAGTCCAGAACGGTAGATCGGCAACTCCTCGCCCGCCCGCCATCCCAATGGCCTCGGCCGTTAGCCACAGAAAGACCGACAGCAGGCACCAGGCGCCAAGGGCGGAGAGGACGCCGTAAGCCGCCAGGTCGTAGCCGAGGCTTTGGCGAAGCCGGTCACGCAGCTCGGCCCTGCCTGATGAAGCCGTAAAACGCCCCAGCAGCCAGCGGAAAGCCGGTGGCGCCGCCGGCGCGAGACAGATTAGCGCCAAGGCAAGCGACGCGGGCGTTAGCCACCGTAGCTCGTCGGTTCCGTCCACCAACGGGATCAGTCCCGCCGCAAGGATCGCGCCAACGGACATGAAGCAGAGCGTCTCGTAGAACGAGGACGCCCCGGCGGCGACTAGCGAGGTCTTGTAGTCGGCGTGTTCGCCGGATCGCATTGCGGCCGAGTGCAACCGCGTGGCGCGGATCAGGATGACCGACGCCTTACCGGGGACGTACTTGCCGGGCTGGCTAATGTAGTAAGTCGAGAGGGCTTCGGTGAGCTTTGTCGGTCGGCCGATGGCTGCCAGCACGCGACGCCAAAAGACACCCATCGTCAGCTGGGCAAGCGCGTACGCCACGCAGGCGGCGACGAGGTGCGACCAGGAGAACGTCAGCTTCTGCTGATAGAGGTCGCGGAGGCCATCGCGGAAGGTTTGCGCGACGAAAGCCAAGACCAAGGCTAGGAACGCGAACTTGATGGCAGCGACGACCCAACGCCGCCAGAGGGGCTTGGTCGTTGTTCGCTCACTTAGGGGCTGTTCGTTCACGCTTCACTGATTGAGTGGCCCGCATTCCGCGGCGAATCCCGGGGCGGTTATACTCGCCGCCTCAAGCCCCTGCAGGAACCCCACCCGTGTCGAAGTCGAAGCCAACGCCCCCCGCCGAGAAGCCTGAACCGTCGGAGGGGAGCGATATCCACAGCATTGCCGAGGCGATCGACGACGCGCCGCCGCTGTCGGTCTCGATGCCCGGCGTACCGCGGGTGATCTCGCTGATCGTGCTGGTGGCGGTGTTGCTAGGGATCAGCGTGCTGTTCTTCCGGGTGATGGCGACATTCCTCGTGCCGCTCTTCTTGGCGGCAGTGCTGACGGTGGTGTTCAAGCCGCTGCATGTTTGGATTCTCAATAAGGTCGGCGGCCGCAATCAGTTGGCCGCGTTGGCGACGACGACCCTCATCACGCTCGGCGTTGTCGTGCCGACAGCGCTGCTCGGCTGGATGGCGTTTGTGGAGACCTCGCAGATTGTGCGAGTCGTCCAGACAAACGCCGACACTGAGGCCCCGGCGGCGGCCGAAGGCGAGGAGGATTCCGTCATTCCCGACGGCGTTGATCACAAAGAAGAGCAAGAAGACGCCGCCGAAGACGAGGCGGCGGGAGGAGTAGGGAAAGCCCTGACGGCGTGGATGCAGCCGTTTGCCGAGTGGTACCGTGTCAACATGAACGAAGAGTTCGAACCCGCCAAGTTGGCGCAGAACGCGGCCCAGCAGGTCGTCAAGGTTGGTTGGGTCGGGGTTCAGGCATTGGTCGGATTCTTGGTCGGCATGGCGATCATGATTTTCGCGCTCTACTTCTTCCTGGCCGACGGCCCAAAGATCGTCGAGACGCTCATGCACCTGTCGCCGCTAGACGACGACTACGAACGCGAATTGCTGGTGCAATTCGCTACGGTTAGCCGAGCCGTGGTGCTGGCGACGCTCTTGTCGGCGTTCGTCCAAGGGATTCTTGGCGGCATTGGCTATTACTTCGTCATCGACGACTGGGCGCCGGCGAACGCGCTGGCCCAGTACGGCGGCGACATCGACCAAGTCCCGGAGAACTTGCGGATCCATCCGCCGGTTATCCTGCTAACCGTGTTGACGATGCTGCTGGCGATCGTACCGTTCGTCGGCGCGACAGCGGTGTGGATCCCGGTCGCGCTGTGGGTCTACTTCGCGCAGGGTGATCTGTGGCCAGCGATCGGGATGACGATCTACGGATTCGCGGTGGTGTCGTCGATCGACAACTTGATCAAGCCCTGGGTGCTGCACGGGCAGTCGAACCTCCACCCGCTCTTGGCGCTGCTGAGCGTGTTGGGCGGTCTGCAGTTGCTGGGGCCGATCGGGATCCTCGTTGGCCCGATGCTGGTGGCGTTCATGCAGGCCTTGCTGCTGATGCTCCGCAAAGAACTCGACGTGATCGCCGAGGAGGCTGAGGAGAACGGCGACAGCGTGCCCAAGCCGGCCTAGCCCTCTCCGCGCGCCTGCCGCCGCCACTCTCCGGGGCTAACGCCGCGGAGCGACTTGAAGCGGCGGTAGAACGTCGAGAGGTCGCTGAACCCACACTCAAACGCTACCGCGGCGATCGGCGCCTCAGTCTCGGCGAGTAGTCGCGCGGCGTGATCCACCGCACGCTCGTGGACATAGGCGAGCCAGCCCTGGCCGGTCTCTTCTTTGAAGAGCTGCGTGAAGCGCCTGCGCGAGAGGCCGAGCCGGCGGGCCGCGTCGTCGATCGTTGTGGTCTCGAAGAAGTGGGTGTCGAGCCGGCTGACATAGCGGCGGACCTCGCGTCGGGCCTTGCTCGTGTCTTCGGCTTGTTCCTGAGGGGGCTCCAACAACAGCGCCAGCAGCTCCAAGGCCGAGGCGACCATCGCGATGCTCGCGCTCGCCCCGCCGTGCGACTGTTGGAACAACAGCCGACGGAAGATCGCTTCCGCCCGATTCGCCAGATAGCTCGACCGCTCGGCGCAGCCGGCCGGCAGCCGGGCGATCAAGGCTCGGTCGAACCGCAGCACTGCCGGCGTAACGCAGAGCACGTAGAGCGACGACGGCTGCCCCGGGGCGTCGATGATCCGGTTGCGGCGTTCGGGCGGAACCACCACGAGGTCGCCGGCCGTGAACGGCAACCCCCTGCTAGCGACCTCGACGGTCCCCTCCCCCGCCAGCACGTAAATGACCTTCAGGAAGGGGTGCCGGCGCCAGTCCATCGTCCAGTCGAGGGCGTGGTGGCTTTCCAGCACCGCGACGCCCCACGGCGGGAGCGTTTCGGGGAGGGCGTGGCGGGTTTTGTGGGACGGCATCGCGGAATTGCCCGATTTGCAAATCGTTTCGGCTCAATTCTCAAAGACGGATCGTGCCGATGCAACTACTTTGGCGGTGCGTATGAACCGGGGGCTAAGGCCCCGCGGCTGATTCATAGGCGCCACAAATCAGCCGCGGGGCCTTAGCCCCCGGTTTTCTCGACAGCCCTGCCTTCTCTTGCCACTCTCATGAACTTTCCCAAGATCGCCAGCCTCAAGACCGCCGACGCCTTCCAGTCACGGCTCAATGAGATCGGCGCCCCGATGCCGTTCGATGAGACGGTCGAGGCGGGGGCGGGCTCGACGCTGTGGCAGCCGATCGACTCGGGCGCGGGCGTCATCGGCAACCGATGGACGATCCTGCCGATGGAGGGCTGGGACGGCGAGGCCGACGGCACGCCGACCGACCTGACGCGCAGGCGGTGGCGGAACTTTGGGCTCAGCGGCGCCGGACTGATCTGGGGGGGCGAGGCGGTCGCCGTCCGGCACGATGGGCGGGCCAATCCCAACCAGTTGATGCTCAACGACGCGACGGCCTCGTCGATCGAGTCGCTTCGCGAAGAGCTCGTCGGCGAACATGTGAAGGCGTTCGGCAGCGACGATGGCCTCGTGGTCGGCCTCCAACTGACGCACTCGGGCCGCTACGCGCGGCCGAACGACAAGAAGCGGCTCGAACCGCGGATCGCCTACCGCCACCCGGTGCTTGACCCGCGGGCGGGCGTCACCGACGACGGCGCCATCCTGTCGGACGATGATCTTGATCGGCTGGTGGATGACTTCATCGCGGCGGCGGTGCTCGCGCAGAAAATTGGTTACGCGTTCATTGACGTGAAGCACTGCCACGGCTACTTGGGGCACGAGCTGCTGTCGGGCTTCGACCGCCCCGGCAAGTACGGCGGCGATTTTGAAGGCCGCACACGCTTCTTGCGGAACGTCGTCGCTGGCGTCCGCGCCGCGGCGCCGGGCCTGGCGATTGGCGTACGGCTGAGCGTCTTCGACTACTCGCCGTATAAGCCGGGGCCCGATGGCGACGGCGTCCCTGAGGTCGCTGGCGCTTACCCTTACGCCTTCGGCGGCGACGGCCAAGGTGGAATCGACCTCACCGAGCCGAGCAAGTTTCTCTCGCTGCTCAAGGAACTGGGCATCCGCCTCGTCTGCACGACCTGCGGCAGCCCCTACTACAACCCCCACATCCAGCGCCCCGCGGCGTTCCCGCCCTCGGACGGTTACCAGCCGCCCGAGGACCCGCTGGCGGGCGTCGCGCGGCAGATCGACGCGACGGCGAAGCTCAAGAGCGAGCACCCCGATCTGGTGATCGTTGGCTCGGGCTACACGTACCTCCAAGACTGCCTGCCAAACGTCGGGCAAGCCGCAGTCCGTAGCGGGATGGTGGACTCCATCGGCCTGGGCCGGATGGTCCTGTCGTACCCCGACCTGCCGGCCGACGTGTTCGCGGGCAAGTCACTCGTCCGCAAGCGCGTCTGCCGGACGTTCAGCGAATGCACCACCGCCCCGCGCAACGGCATCGTGTCGGGCTGCTACCCGCTCGACCCGTTCTACAAGGAACGGCCCGAGCGTGAGCAGGTGCTCGCCATCACGAAAGGCAAGTGAAGCCAGACAGGATTTACAGGATCAATTCTTTATCCTGTTCATCCTGTCGATCCTGTCAAAATCGTCAGCGGGCGATCACCAGCGGGCTGAAGAGGATGTAGAAGACGATCGTCAGGGCGATGGCGACGAGGCCAGCGATCCAGGCGCCGCTGGAGCTCTTCAGGTCGAGGTCGGTGTTGGCTTCGAACGTGACGGGCTCCTTGAGCGGCGCCGTCGCCGTCAGGGCCGACAGCACGAGGAGGCACGCGACGAACGAGATCGCCATCCAGTTCAAGAAGTTGTTCATGAACGGGTACTCGGCGAACACGTCTGTCTTCGACGACAGGTACCAGAGCGAGCCGTAGACGATCGCGTTGGTGATCAGGCCGGCGGCGCCGCAGATACGTGGCGCGCGGCGGACCAGGAGGCCGAAGGCGAAGATCGCCAGCACGCCGGGCGAGATCAGGCCCTGCACGCCCTGGATGATCGTGAAGATCGAGTTGGAGATGTTCGGGTCGCTGAGCTTCGGTGACAGCCAGACGGCCAGGACGGTCAGCGCCAAGACTGTGATGCGACCGACCTTAACGAGCGTGCCCTGCGAGGCGCCCGGCGCGACGTGCTTGTTGAACAGGTCGAGCGTAAAGATCGACGACGCCGCGTTGAGCATCGCCGCCAGCGAACTGATCACCGCGCCGAGCAAAGCGGCCATGACGAAGCCGAACATGCCGTTCCGCGGCAGCATCGCTAGGAGCAGGCCCAGCGCGGTGTCGTACTTGTAAGCAACCATCGCTTGGCGAACGGTCTGCTTGCCGGCGGCATTGGCGGCGGCGGTAACTTCGGCGTTGTGGGCGTCGACTTCCTCGGCGAAGGCTTGGTTGACGTGCTGCCAAGCGTGGTCCTCGACATAGCTAAACGCCTGGAACTCGGCGGCATCTTTCTTCTCAAAGTCCGCCTTGATCATCGGGAGGACCCAGGGGCTCTTAGCCTTCTCCTCAGCGATCGCCGCCTTCGATTCGTAGAGCGCGATCACATAACCGGGGCCTTGCGCTGCTTCAATGGCGGCGGCGTCGGGCGCCTCGACGGTCGTTACGAACGCCGTGTCGGGGTTGGCTTTGAGGTACACCGTCATCGCGCCGCTGGCGTCGCCGCGGGCTTCGAGTCGCATCTCGTCGCTGAAGAGATTGAAGGCAAGGATGCCAGGGATCACGACGATGAACGGGATCACCAGCTTTAAGTAGGCGGCGAAGACGATGCCCTTCTGGCCCTGGGCAAGGCTCGAGGAGCCGAGCGTCCGCTGCGTGATGTACTGGTTGAGGCCCCAGTAGTAGAAGTTGGGGATCCACACGCCCAAGAGTAGCGCCGTCCACGGCAGCACGTTGTCGCTGGCCGGGAGGAACATGTTGAGCTGCTTGCGGTTGAGCTCGACGAACCGCTCGACCGAACTCATCTCGGGGTCGAGATCGACGACCGCAATCTCGCCGGTGGTGGTGCTGACGTACATTGCCGCCGTCTCCGCCTCACCGAGCCGTCCGAAGGCGAGCCACATGATGAACAGGCCGCCGAGGATCAGCGCCGACCCCTGCAGCAGGTCGGCCCAGACCGACGCCTTCAAACCGCCCGCGACGACGTAGACCATCGCAATCACCGCGATGAACAGCGAAGGAATCCAGAGGGCGACATCCACGCCGAAGCGAGACGCGAGCGTCTGCACCGTCAGCGCGCCGGAGTACGTCACCGCGGCGACCAGCAGCACGTAGATCAGCACCGTCGCGGCGGCCATGAGGAACCGCGCCAGGCCGTTGTAGCGGTACTCAAGAAACTCGGGCATCGTGTAGATGCCGACCCGCAAGAAGTAGGGCAGGAAGCCGAAGGCGACGACCACCAGCGTGATCGCGGCGAGCCATTCGTAGCTGGCGATCGCCAGGCCGACGTGGCTGGCGCCGCTACCGCTCATGCCGACGAACTGCTCAGAGCTGATGTTGGCGGCGATCAGCGAGAAGCCCACAAGCCACCAGCTCAGGCCGCGGCCGGCGAGGAAGTAGTCCTGCGAGGTCTGTTCACCGTCGGTGCTCTTCCGCCGGCTCTTGAAGAGGCCAACGGCGAGGACCGCCCCGATGAAGGCGAAGAAAACGACCCAGTCGAGTATGGAGAATCCCACAGTCTTAACCTTCCGCCTGCAATGGAGAGCAACGACAAGCCCTGCGACACGCCGCGGGGCGTGTCCGGTCCGTTCCGGTGGGCGGCATTATTGCCAGCAGGGGCCGCCCACCGCCAGCCGTCGGGGCGGGCCCTCGTGGACGATTCCGCCGCTTTGTTGGTAGTCTGTTCAGCCTGGCGTCGTTTTCAGAAACAGATACCCAGCTCTTCAGGCCCTATGACCGCCGTTCGTCAGCTTCTCACAATCGCATTTAGTTTCTTCACGGTAATGGCCTACGCCGCCAACGACTGGGAGAACCCCGCGGTTTTCCGGGTCAACAAGCTCGCGCCGCGGGCGACCTTCTACCGCTTCGATTCGGCCGAGGCGGCCCGAGACGCGACGCGGGTCAATGGCGGGCGGAGCGATTCGCCGTACGTCAAAAGCCTCAATGGCGACTGGCGGTTCAAGTACGTCGGCAACGTCGAAGAGCGTCCGACCGATTTCTTCGAGAGCGGCTTCGACGACAGCGGCTGGGACACGATCCCCGTGCCGTCGAACTGGGAGCTCCAGGGCCACGGCCAGCCGATCTACACGAACGTCACCTACCCGTTCGACAAGAACCCGCCGTTCATTGCGGGCCGCAACGGCAGCCCGGTCGGCTCGTACCGCACGAAGTTCACCGTCCCCGCCGAGTGGCAGGGCCGGACGGTCGAGATCTGCTTCGACGGCGTCGAGAGTGCGTTCTACCTGTGGTGCAACGGCAAGAAGGTCGGCTACTCGCAAGACAGCCGCACGCCGGCGCGGTTCGACCTGACGTCGTACCTGAACAAGGACGGCGAGAACATTTTGGCGGTGCAGGTGTTCCGCTGGAGCGATGGGTCGTACTTGGAAGACCAGGACTTTTGGCGGCTGAGTGGGATTTTCCGCGACGTGTATCTCGAAGGCGTTCCCGAGACGCATCTCGCTGACTTCGAAGTGCAGACCGAACTCGATGACTCGTACGAGGACGCGACTCTCAATCTCAACGTCGCCGCCCCAGGCGCCCCGGGGGTAAAGGCCGAGTTGTTCGACGCCGCAGGCAAGAGCGTCGCCACCCTCGAGTCGAAGAAGACCGATGTAGCCTTTGACGCTCAAAAGGGCCTTGTGTTCGGCGGTAAAAAGAAAGCGGACGCGGCGCCGACGACCAACCTGTCAGCGAAGATCGAATCGCCGCAGCTTTGGACCGCGGAGACGCCCAACCTCTATCGGCTTGTCGTCGCCATCACCGACGCGGACGGCGAGACGATTGAAGCCACGGCCCTCAACGTCGGCTTCCGCAAGGTCGAGATCAAAGACGGCGTGCTGCTTGTGAACGGTAAGTACGTCTACATCAACGGCGTCAACCGCCACGAGCACCACCCCCGCACCGGGCACACCATTTCGCGGGAGTCGATGATCGAGGACATCCTCCTCATGAAGCGGAACAACATCAACGCCGTCCGCACCTGCCACTACCCCGACTCCCCCGAGTGGTACGACCTCTGCGACGAGTACGGCCTCTACCTCGTCGACGAGGCGAACATTGAATCGCACGGCATGGGTTATGGGCCCGAGTCGCTCGCCAAGCAGCCCGAGTGGGGCCCGGCGCACCTCGACCGCACAAAGAACGTCGTCGAGCGTGACAAGAACCATCCCTCGGTGGTGATCTGGTCGCTGGGCAACGAAGCGGGCAACGGCGTCAACTTCATGACCAATTACGACTGGATCAAGCAGCGCGACCCGTCGCGCCCTGTGCAGTACGAGCAGGCGTACTACCGGGACCGCAACACCGACATCCGCTGCCCGATGTACGACTCGATCGACCGGATGGTCGAGTACGCCACCGGCAAGATGGACGGCGTGAAGGCCGATCGGCCCTTGATCCAGTGCGAGTACGCCCACGCCATGGGCAACTCGGTCGGGAACTTCAAGGAGTACTGGGACGCCATCCGCAAGCACCGCCTGCTGCAGGGCGGGTTCATCTGGGACTGGGTCGATCAAGGGCTCTACAAGAAGATTGATGGCGGTGAAGGCGAGTTCTTTGCCTACGGCGGCGACTTCGGCGACCGGCCCACGGACTGGAACTTCTGTTGCAACGGCCTCGTGCAGCCCGACCGCAAGCCGAATCCGCACCTCCATGAAGTCAAGAAGGTCTATCAGCGGATCGAGACGACGCACGACGCCGAGAAGCTCGGCGTGCTTACCGTGAAGAACGGCTACGACCACCAGTCGCTCGGTGGCATCGAACTGGCTTGGAAGATCGAAGTCGATGGCGAAGCGATGAAACGCGGCGTCGCCAAGTTGCCGCCACTCGCCGCGGGCGAGTCGGGTGAAGTAAACCTGCCGATCACGGCGCCCCCTGCCCTGCCGGGCCAAGAAGCCGTGCTGACGGTGAGCTATCGCCTCAAGGACGATGCATTGTGGGCCGACGCGGGTCATGAGGTCGCTTGGGAGCAGTTCGAGATTGATCCCGTCCTGGCGACAGCGAAGTCGGAGAAGGACCCCGAGGGGTCGGGCAAGTCAGCCGTCGAGAAGTCGGAGGAGTCATTCGTGCTTTCGGCCGCGGACGCCGAGGTCCGTATCGATCGCCAGACCGGCTTCGTCGAGTCGATTGCGTTCGAAGGCGACGAGCTGATCGAGACGCCGATCACACCGTGCTACTGGCGGGCGCCGACCGACAACGACAACGGCAATCAGATGCCGCGGCGGATGGGCTATTGGAAGAAGTTCGCCGAAGGGCGGAAGCTCGTGAGCTGTGAGACGGTCGACAACGGCGACGCGGTTGCCGCGGAGTTCAAGAGCGCCGACGACAAGGTGACCGAGACGCTGACCTATCGGCTCTCCGCGTCAGGCGCTTTGGCGATTACGCATCGTGTCGTCGCTTCGGACACGCCCGACTTGCCGCGGGTCGGCCTGACGATGGAGGCGCCCAAGTCGATGGCGACCGCGACGTGGTTCGGTCGCGGCCCGCACGAGAGTATGTGGGATCGCAAGACGGGCGCGGCGGTGGGGCGCTACTCGGCGCCGGCCGATTCGCTGACGCACGACTACGTCCGGCCGCAGGAGACGGGGCAGCGCTGCGACGTGCGCTGGCTGGCGCTAACGAGCGATACGGATCGCGGACTGATCGTCACGGGTTCGCCCGTGTTTGAGTTCGCGGTCAGGCCCTACACTGACGAGGTCCTGGAAGCCGCCAAGCACCCGCACGAGATCAAGCCCGGTGA
Organism: Botrimarina mediterranea; assembly: GCF_007753265.1. NCBI lineage: Bacteria > Pseudomonadati > Planctomycetota > Planctomycetia > Pirellulales > Lacipirellulaceae > Botrimarina > Botrimarina mediterranea. Next base: position 3,004,425 of record NZ_CP036349.1, on the reverse strand, counting down.
GAACCTGACGCTGCATCTCGACCACCACCAGATGGGCGTCGGCGGCGACAACTCGTGGGGCGCCTGGACGCACGCCGAGTACCGCCTACCGGCGGGCGAGTACGAGCACACCGTGACGCTGCGGCCTTATCGGTCGGGATTGGGCCCCGTTGGCGTCGTCGCCCGGCGGCCTTAGATCGGCGATTTCCGCAGGAAATTGTGGGAGGCGTCTCCCAACGCCGATTACGGTGTCTATGCCGATCGGGTATGGTGCGCGTAATCGGCGTCGGGAGACGCCTCCCACAAAGAAGTCTTGAATCACCCCGCTAGATGTCGATCGAAACCGCTAAGCCGCTTGCCGACGTTGTCGTTGGCGTGAAGAAGACGTTCGCTGACAAGTTCGGCGCAGAAAAATTTAGCGCTGGGCCGCAGTGTGTCACCGCGGCGCCGGGCCGCGTTAACCTTATCGGCGAGCACACCGACTACAACGACGGCTTCGTGCTGCCGATGGCGATCGATCGGCAGACGGTCGTCGCGGCTTCAAAACGTGACGACGGCCGGCCCGTGGTGCGGCTCTACAGCATGACGATGGGCGGCGACGCCGAGTTGTCGCTGGAACCGGACGGCGCCGAGCTTCCCGGTTGGGCCAAGTACGCTCGCGGAGTGATCGACGCGTATCGCGAAGAGGGCATCGAAGTGCCTGCGTTCGATGGCGTGATCGACTCGACCGTGCCGCTCGGCGGTGGGTTATCGAGTTCGGCGGCGCTCGAGGTGTCGCTGGCGCTGGCGATCGAGACGCTGGCCGGTGTGTCGCTTCCCGGGCCGCAGCGGGCCCTGCTCTGCCAGAAGGCCGAGCACCGCGGCGCCGGCGTGCCGTGTGGCATCATGGATCAGTTCAGCTCGGCCCTGTGCCACAAGGACCACCTGATGCTGCTCGACTGCCGGTCGCAAGAGCCGCACATGGCGCCGTTCACCGACCCGTCGGTCAGCGTGTTGATCACCAACAGCAACGTGAAGCACGAGCTCACCGGCGGCGAGTACGCCGAGCGCCGCCAGCAGTGCGAGGCGGCCGCCGAGGCGTTGGGCGTGAAGGCGTTGCGCGACGTGACGCCCGAGCAGCTTGCCGCCAATGCATCCAAGCTCGAACCGCTCCCTTTCAAGCGGGCGCGCCACATCACCGGCGAGAACCCGCGCACCGAGCAGGCCGCGGCGGCGGTGGCGGCGTCGGACTGGGCGACCGTCGGCGAGTTGATGTACGCCAGCCACGCGGCGATGCGTGACGACTTCGAGATCACCGTGCCTGAGATCGACACGCTGGTGGAGATCGCCCGCGAGATCGGCCCGGCCGGCGGCGTGATCGGTTCGCGGATGACGGGCGGCGGTTTTGGCGGCTGCACCGTGACCTTGGTCCGCACTGACAAAGCCGAAGAAGTCGCCCGCACGATCACCGAGCGTTACCGGGCGGCGACTGGCATCGAACCCACCTGCTTCACGACGCGCCCGGCGGAAGGCGGCCGCGTTCTAGAGGGCTGAGTGTTTCGCGCGGAGACGCAGAGACGCAGAGAACATAGGAATCCTTCTTTGCGGCTTCGCGTCTATGCGTGAGGCTTTTTGCTTCAATTACTCACGCAAAGGCGCTAGGCCGCTAAGGACTCTTGAGGAAAGTCTTCCTCTGCTGTCTCTGCGTCTCTGCGCGAGGCCATCCGCATGATCGTTGTTGGGCAGTTGCTGCTGGAGTGCGCCGAGACGCCGGGCGCCGCTCGGTTGGCGCCGGGGTATGTCCGTGTTGAGGACGGCTTCATCGCCGAAGTTGTCGAGGGTGAACTGCCATCGACGTGTGACCTGGGCGGTCCAGAGTGCCTGGTGTCGCCGGGGCTCATCGACACGCACTTGCATCTGCCGCAGTTCGATATGATCGGCGCGCATGGGATGCCGCTGCTCGAATGGCTGATGGGCGTGACGTTTCCGTCGGAGTCGCGTTGGGAAGACGCCGCCTTCGCCGCCGCGATGACCGAGCGTGTCGCCAAGCAACTCGTCTCGGTCGGGACAACGACGGTCTGCGCCTACAGCACCGTGCATCACGAGGCGACCGTCGCGGCGATCGAGACGCTTTCCAAAGCCGGCCTGCGGGGCGTGGTTGGGCAGGCGATGAGCGACCGTTACGCGCCCGATAATCTTGTCGGCGGCACGAAGGAGCTGCTCGACCAAACGGCTAACCTACTTGAACAGTTCCCGCATAGTGGACGGCTTGCGGCGGCAATCACACCGCGGTTCGCGGTATCGTGTACGCCGGAGTTGCTGTCGGGAGCTGGGAGGCTTGCCGCTGAGAATCCCGAAGTGATCGTGCAGACCCACCTCAGCGAGACGATCCCCGAGTGTCAGCTCATCGGCGAGCTCTACGACGGGTCGAAGTACGTTGACGTGTATCGAGCGCACGGACTCGTCACCGAGCGAACGCTGTTCGGCCACGGCATTCACCTCGACGCGGCCGAGCGGGCGGTGCTGCGTGAAGCCAGCGCGGTGATCGCCCACTGTCCGCTGGCGAACTCGTTCCTGCGATCCGGCGCTATGAACCGCGCCATGGCGATCAACGAAGGCGTACGGCTATCGCTCGGCAGCGACATCGGCGGCGGCTATGAGCGCTCGATGGTCCGCGTCGCCAGGGCAATGGTCGAAACGGCGTCGGCGCTCGGCGATGTTTACCCAACCCCTGCGGACGCCTGGTGGCAAATCACGGCAGGTAATGCGGACGCGGCGGGCTTCGCCGACGCAGGCCGGTTGCAACCCGGCGCGCCGGCGGACTTGTTCATCGCCGAGCCTGACTTGCCGTGGCTCGAATCGCCCGTTAATCCCTTGGCGATGATCCTCTTCGCATGGGATGACCGTTGGGTGCGGCAGACGCTGGTGCGAGGAGACGTCGCCTACCGGGCGGGGTAAAGGCGGGGGTGAGACCTTGTAGGTCTAGCGCGAGAACCCTCGGAAGAAATGGAGACGCGTCAGGCACAGCCTGACCTACAAAACTGACGGCAAACTCTCGACGAAAGTCGCCAGCACTATGAACCAAGGCTCTGCGAGCGTGCTCGTCCTTCTGCTGATGACGCTGGCTTCGGCGACGGCGTCCGAGCCGCCGTCCGTTCAACGGTGGGACCGCGTCGTCTGCATTCAGACAAAGAGCGAAGGAACCTCGAACCGTGTGACGCAATGCTCGGCGTTCTTGGTGAACCATCAATCCAGGCTCTTCCTCGTGACTGCCGGCCACGCCAGCGACGAGACCAATCGCAACAGCCGGGTCGTTTACCGCGACCAAGAAGGCAGGTCCCAATGGGCCAAGCTCGACGTCCTCTTCCCCGAGAGGTCGAACCCATGGAAACGCCATGAGGACTCGGATTTCGCCATTGCCGAAGTTTCGCCTGAGGAAGACAAGCAGGTGTACTTCTCACAGCTAACGGCGATCTCAATCCCACTGAAAAACCTCGGCGTCGACACACCAGGACGGACGACCAAGATCGAGACCGCCGGTTATCCCCTCGGCATCGGAGCCGTGGACCCGATATCACCCGTTGTGGTTGTCGGACACATTGCGTCGGCGGAGATCTCGACCGACAGTGATTGGGGGGTGGAGCCGATCATCTACTGCACGCCGGCCCTTGCGCAAGGAACCAGCGGCGGGCCCGTCTTTCTTAGCGAGGAATCACCCGAAAGCGCCACGGTTGTTGGCATGTACGTCGGTGTCGTCTTCGACGCGTCGGGAGCCAAACTCTCGAAGCTGGCGCCATCGCGTCTCATTCACCAAGCGATTGCCGAGAGCTGCGCTGGCGACCCTTGAAGGTAGCGACGACAGCGCCTCTTGAAGCCGACGGGCGGGTTCTGACCTACTGTGTTACAGCGCGACGCAAACCAAGTTGGCGCCGGCTTCGGTCAGGTCTTTCTGGGTGTCGAGCGCCATCTCGCCGTCGCTGTAGATGCGGTTGAACTCGCTCGGCTCGGCGTAGTAGCACATCGCGCGCTCCGCGGACTTGCTGCTGTCGGCGAGGAGGTAGCTCTCTTCCGCGGCGGCGAGCATCGCCCGCTTTACCGCGGCGTGCGACGGGCACGACTCGCCGGCGCCGCGCGTGGCGTCGAGTGCGCGGCAGGAGACGAACGCCCGACGGAAGGCGAACTGCCGTAGGGCCGTTTCGGCGATCGGGCCGACGAAGCACTGGCCGGCCGCGTCGAATTCGCCGCCGGTCGAGATGACGTTCACGTCGGCGCGGTCGGCGAGCCACCGCACCACATCGAGCCCGTTCGAGACGACGGTGATCGGCAGCTCCGTGGGAACCTCCGGCAGCAACTTCGCTAGCTCGAGGCCGGTCGAGGAGGCGTCGATCGCGATCACGTCGCCGGGCTGGACCACGCCGACGGCGACCAGGGCGATCGCCCGCTTGGCGGCTGTGTTAGCCGTCTGCCGCACAGCGAAGGGGGGTTCGCTCGGATCGCTCGCCGCCAGGACGGCGCCGCCGTGGGTGCGTTTGACGCGGCCGCTACGGGCCAGCTTCGCCAGGTCGCGGCGGATCGTCTCGTCGGTGACGGCGAACCGCTCGGCCAGGGCAGTCACCGAGACGGCGCCCTGCTCTTGGAGGTCGCGGTAGATCTCGTTCTGGCGTTGACCGGCAAACATAGCGAATCCCACAAATATCCACATGCGTGGCGTTGATTTTTACCAACTTAGTGGCCAAAATGGTTTCGTCTAGCCAGAAAATCCGCTATAATAGCGTCTTTCCCATTCCCAACCCTCCAATGCAGGCGCCCGAATCCGTGGACTTCAAGCACGTCAATTACCTGTGGGACGATGGCGCCGTGGCTGGGATGTCGCCGGTGGAGCGTCTTGTTTATCGGTCCAACTGCCTCGGCGCTGATCAACGTATCACCAACACGGGGGGGGGGAACACCTCGTCGAAGGCCTTGGAGACCGACCCGCTGACGGGCCAGGAGGCCGACGTGCTGTGGGTGAAGGGCTCGGGCGGCGACCTGCGGACCAGCAGCGCCGGCAACTTCGCGTCGCTCTACATGGACAAGCTGCTGGGCCTGCGGCAAGTCTACGCGGCGGCGCCCGAAAAGGGTCCCAAGACGCCGGCCGAGGACGCCATGGTCGGCTACTTCCCGCACTGCACCTTCAACCTCAACCCGCGGGCCTCGTCGATCGACACGCCGCTGCACGGCTTCCTGCCGGCCCGGCACGTCGATCACATGCACCCCAACAGCGTGATCTCGATCGCGGCGAGCAAGCGGAGCAAGGAGCTTTCGCAAGAGATCTTTGGTGGAGAGGTGGGCTGGGTGCCCTGGCTGCGGCCGGGGTTTGAGCTGGGCCTGCTGATGCAGCGTGAGGTCGAGGCGAACCCGGCCCTCAAGGGCCTCGTGATGAGCCAGCACGGCCTGATCAACTGGGCCGACGATGACAAGGCGTGCTACGACCTGACGCTGACGCTGATCGAGAAGGCGGCCCGTTACATCGAAGAACGCGACAAGGGCGAGCAGACTTTTGGTGGGCAGAAGGTCGCGCCGATGGCCGACGCCGACCGCGACGCACTGCTAGTGGAACTTTTACCGTGGCTGCGGGGCCGCGTTACTCATAGGGGCGAACGCCTCATCGGCACCGTCCAGACGGACGCGACAATCCAGCGGTTCGTCAACTCCAACGATGCGCCACGGCTGGCGGAGTTGGGGACGAGCTGCCCGGACCACTTCCTGCGGACGAAGATCAAGCCGCTGTATGTCGATTGGAATCCCGCGAGTGAGGACACAGCGGCTCTCAAGGCGAAGCTCGAAGCGGGGCTCGCCAAGTACCGCGACGATTACGCCGCCTATTACGAGGCTTGCAAGCACGCCAACTCGCCGGCGATGCGGAACCCGAACCCGTCGGTCGTGTTGATCCCGGGCGTCGGCATGATCGCTTGGGGAAAGAACAAGAGCGAGTCCCGCGTCACTGCCGAGTTCTACAACTGTGCGGTCGAGGTGATGCGCGGCGCCGAGGCGATCGATGAGTACATCGCCCTGCCACAGCAAGAGGCGTTCGATATCGAGTACTGGCTGCTCGAGGAGGCCAAGCTCCAGCGGATGCCGCCGGAGAAGGAGTTCGCTCGCAAGGTGGTGCTGATCGTCGGCGCCGGCAACGGGATTGGTAAGGAAGCGGCCCATCGCCTCGCGGCCGAAGGCGCTCACATTATCTGCGCGGACCTGTCGGCCGAAGCGGCGCAGGCGACTGCTGACGAACTCACCGCCAAGTACGGTCAAGGGATTGGCGTGGCGGGCTCGGGCGTCTCGGGCTGCGGCCCGGCGATCGGGCTGGGCGTGAACATCACCGACCGTGAGTCGATCCGACAGCTGCTCGCCACGAGCGTGCTGGCCTACGGCGGGATCGATAGCCTGCTGGTGACGGCCGGCGTCTTCCTGCCGCCCGACCGCGAGGGCAAGCTTTCGGATGACGCCTGGCGGCTGACGTTCGAGGTCAACGTCCACGGCGCCTACAACATCGCCGACGAGCTGAAGCAGCTGTTCGCCGACCAGGGGCTAAACGGCTCGGTGGTCCTGACGACCAGCGTGAACGCGGTTGTCTCGAAAAAGGGCTCCGTCGCTTATGACACGTCGAAGGCGGCCGCCAATCATCTAGTGCGTGAGCTGGCCGTCGAGATGTCGCCGCTCGTGCGGGTCAACGGCGTGGCGCCGGCGACGGTGGTGCAGGGGTCGACGATGTTCCCGCGCGACCGCGTCATCGCCTCGCTGGTGAAGTACGAGATCCCGTTCGAGGAGTCGGGCTCGGACGACGACCTCCGCGGCAAGCTCGCCGAGTTCTACGCCCAACGGACGCTCACCAAGAAGCCAATCACCCCTGCCGACCAAGCCGAGGCGATGTACTTTATGCTGTCAGACCGTTCGAGTAAGACGACGGGGCAGGTGTTGAGTGTGGATGGTGGGTTGCATGAGGCGTTTTTGAGGTAGGGACGAGGGGCTAGGGACGGGGGACGAGGGAAAGAATGATGGCGAGTGTTTCTAGCTATCGTGACCTTAAGGTTTGGCAGCTGGGGGTTAAGCTCTCTCTGGCCGTCTATGAGGCGACTCGTGCTTTCCCCGCAGAAGAACGCTTCGGATTGACGAGCCAGCTCCGTCGGTGCGCCGTTTCAGTTCCCTCAAACATTGCGGAAGGAAATGCCCGTGAATCGACGAAGGACTACCTACGACACTTATCGATTGCAAGCGGGTCGCTGGCGGAAATGGAAACTCAATTAATCATCGCCTCGCAACTCGGCTTTATGTCTCCTGCTGCGGTAGAAAAATTGCAGTCGATGTGCGACGAAGAAAGCCGAATGCTTCGCAGCCTTCAACAAGCCCTACGGAAGAAAGTAGATATCTAGTTCAAGCGATGCTTCTTCTAGGCTTCCCTCGTCCCCCGTCCCTAACCCCTCGTCCCTCCCTGCCTTCTTCAGCCCACATCGCGATCGACCTCGGCGCCTCGGGCGGCCGCGCGATGCTTGCCGTTTTGGACGGTGAGCCGCTCGTGGTGCGTCTTGAAGAGGCGCATCGCTTCTCCCACGAACCACTCGATACGCCGGCGGGGCCGGTTTGGGATTTGACGACGCTTTGGCGCGAGGTGCTGACAGGCATCGAGGCGGCGGCGGTGATGGCTCGCGAGGCGGGCGTTGAGATCAAGAGTGTTGGTTGCGACACGTGGGGCGTTGATTGGGGATTGGTCGAGCCGGGGGGTGAGCTCGTTGGCTTGCCGCACGCTTATCGCGATCCCGCGCATGCGGTGGCGCGTGACCGCGTGCTGAGCCGGATCGATGGCGGCGCCGAGGCCATTTATGGCCGCACGGGGATTCCGCCGCAGTCGTTCAATACGCTCTTTCAGCTCGAAGCCCGTCACACGGCGAGCCCCGGAATATTCGCGATCGATGGTTCATCGTTGCTGCTCTTGCCCGACTTGCTGCACTACTGGCTGTCGGGCGTCCGGGCGAACGAACGCACCAACGCCTCGACCACCAGCATGCTGTCGGCGGTGACGGGCGATTGGGATCGCGAACTGCTCGCCACGGTCGGACTGCCGAGTGCGGCATTGGGGAAGATCGTCGAGCCGGGGACGAGGCTGGGGCCAGTGCGGCCGGAGTTGGCGGCGTCACTCGGCCTGCCACACCCTGTGGCGGTTGTGGCCCCGGGGACGCACGACACGGCGTCGGCGGTGGCGGCGGTTCCGGCGGAAGGCGAGGCCGCGGGTTCGTGGGCTTACTTGTCGAGCGGCACATGGTCGCTGCTGGGCGTCGAACTCGATCAGCCGATGACGACGCGTGAGGCATTTGAGGCGGGCTTCACGAACGAACAGGGGGTCGCCGGCAAGACGCGGTTCCTGCGAAACATCGCGGGCCTATGGCTCGTGCAAGAGCTGCGACGCGATCTTGAGCGACAGGGCAAATCGTACGAGTACGCCCAGCTGGCGGACCTCGCCGCCGAGGCGCCGGCGCTGCGGACGATCGTCGATCCGAACGCCGAGGACCTAGCGGCGCCGGGCGACAGCATCGCGAAGCTCCGTGGCCACGCCGATCGGACGACCCAGCCAATCCCCGAGACGCCCGGTCAGTTAGCACGCTGCTGCCTCGACAGCTTGGCGTTGTGCTACGCCGACACGATCGAGCGGATCGAGTCGCTCACCGATCATCGCATTGCGACGCTGTACCTCGTCGGCGGCGGCGTCAACAACCGCCTGCTCAACCAACTCGCCGCCGACGCGACCGGCCGCACCGTGAAGCTCGGCCCCAGCGAAGCGACAGCGCTTGGCAACGCGTTGGTGCAAGCAATGGGCCTCGGCTTGGTGAAGGACATCGAAGCGCTACGCGGCGTCGTCGCCCGCTCGCAAGATGTCGAGGTCGTAAAGCCCAACGCAGAGTCAGCTGAATGGACAACCGCCAAGCGGCGGTTTCGTTCCCTTACTACATTTTAAGACGTTGAACCACAAAGGAACTAAGGAACGAAAGGAGACCGTGACGCCTAAGCCTTTGTTCCTTCGTTCCTTGGTGGTTCCCTTACTTGGTCAATAACAACTGTGACAACCGCCTACGAGTTTGCTTGCGAGCGTTACGCCGAGCATGGCGTCGATGTCGACGCCGCTGTTGCGGCGATGGACGCCTATCCCGTGTCGATCCACTGTTGGCAAGGGGACGACGTTGGGGGCTTCGAGGGCGCCGGTGAGTTGGGCGGCGGCTTGGCGGTGACGGGGAACTACCCAGGCAAGGCGCGGAACGCCGAGGAACTGCGCGCGGACGCCGACCTGGCGATGTCGCTGCTGCCCGGCAAGCACCGCTTCAATTTGCATGCGATCTACGCTGAGACGGGCGGCGAGAAGGTCGAGCGCGATCAGCTGACCGCTGAGCACTTCGCGGCGTGGATCGATTGGGCCAAGTCGCGTGGCGTGGGCCTCGATTTCAACCCGAGCTACTTTTCGCACCCGCTCGCGGCGAGCGGCGTGACGCTATCACACGCCGACAAGTCGGTCCGGGACTTCTGGATCGACCACGGCAAGGCGTGCCGGCGGATCGGCGCAGCGATGGGCGCCGCGACGGGCTCGCCGTGTGTGACGAACGTCTGGGTACCCGACGGCTCGAAGGACACGCCCGCCGACCGCAAGGCGCCGCGCGAGCGCCTCGCCTGCGCTCTCGACGAAGTCTTCAGCGAGAAACTCAACCCGAAGCAGAACCTCGACGCGGTCGAATCGAAGCTCTTCGGTATCGGCGCCGAGAGTTACACCGTGGGCTCGCACGAGTTCTACATGGGGTACGCGATCAAGAACGGCAAGGTGCTTTGCCTCGACGCGGGTCACTTCCACCCAACGGAGGTGATCAGCGACAAGCTCTCGGCAGTCATGCAGTTCATTCCGGAAGTGTTGCTGCACGTTAGCCGTGGGGTGCGTTGGGATAGCGACCACGTCGTGGTGCTGTCGGATGAGCTGCGGGCGATTGCGCAGGAGATCGTCCGCGGCGGCTACGGCGGGCGTGTCCACATCGGCCTCGACTTCTTCGATGCGACGATCAACCGCATCGCGGCGTGGGTCATTGGCGTGCGATCGACGCAAAAGGCGCTGCTTGCTGCACTGCTGGAGCCGTGGGGCGAAGTCCGCGACGCCGAGGCCGCCGGCGACCTGACGGCGCGGCTCGCGTTGATGGAAGAGCACAAGACGCTTCCCTTCGACGCGGTGTGGACGCACTACTGTGAAGCGAAGGGCGTCCCCGCGGGCGCGGGTTGGCTCAAACAAGTCCAAAAGTACGAAGCCGAAGTGCAGTCCCAACGCAGCTGAGTTAACCACAAAGTAACGAAGGAACAAAGGACGTTTGCAAAAGGCAGCTCACTGCTACTTAGTGCTCCCTTTGTTCCTTCGTTCCTTTGTGGTTCAATCCCCGATCTAACTAGCGGCCCTCTTCTACAGCAATTCTATGGCTGAGACGGAATCCTCCGGCGGTGAGTTCGAGCGCACGCCGGTGCCTGAGTCGGCGTTGTTGGGACCGAGCAAGTTTTGGGGCATGTACGCCGGCGAGCATTGCGCGGGCACCGAGTTTATGATCGGTCCGCTGTTCCTCGCCGCGGGGGCGAGCCTGCAGGACGTGGTCGTCGGGCTATTGCTCGGCAACGTTTTAGCAGTGCTGACGTGGCGGTACCTCGTTGTGCCGATCGCGATGGCGAAGCGGATGACGCTTTATTATCAGCTTGAGCGGATCGCCGGCTCGCAGATGGTGAAGCTGTACAACGTCGTCAACGGCGTGCTGTTCTGCTTCCTGGCGGGAGCGATGGTGACGGTGTCGGCCAGCGCGGTGGGAGTGCCGTTTGGAGTTGATTACAAGGTGCCGGAGGAGACATTCGCCTTGGGGTCTCCGTCGTTCACGTTGATTGTCATGCTGGTTGGCATCGTGATGAGCGTCATTGCGGCAGCCGGCTACAAGACGGTCGCGCGGGTCGCTAACTACGCGGCGCCGTGGATGATCGCGGTCTTCGCGGCGGCGGGGCTCGTGTCGCTCGGACAGATGGGCGTCGATAGCTTCTCGAAGCTGACCGAGGGCGCCTTCTGGAGCGACGCGATCGCCTTCATTCAGAATGAGCAGGGTGAGAAGGCGTTCCCGTTCTGGCAGTTGGTGGCGTTCGCTTGGCTCTGCAATGGGGCGATGCACTTCGGGATGGCCGACCTGTCAATCTTCCGCTACGCGCGGAATGCGTCTAGCGGCTGGGCGCCGGCGATCGGCATGTTCCTCGGCCACTATGTCGCCTGGATCTCGGCCGGTCTCTTGCTGGCGGCGCAGATCAAGCTCTCGCAGCTCACCGATCCCAACCCGGGTGTGATGGCGTTCAGCGCGCTCGGATGGACCGGCGTTCTTTGCGTCGTCATCGCGGGTTGGACGACCGCGAACCCAACGATCTATCGATCGGGCCTTGCGTTCCAGAGCCTGATCCCCGGCATGTCGCTGGTGACGGCGACTTTGATCGCCGGCGCCGTCGCGACGATTGCCGGCGCGTTTCCCAACTTGGCTTATAAACTGCTCGACTTTGTCGGCACCTATGGGACAATTCTTGGGCCGATGGGCGCCGTGATCTTCGTCGACTACTGGCTGATGAAGCGGATGGGGCTCACCGAGGAGTACGCCGCCCGGACTGGCATGCAGTTCAACATGGCGGTGCTGGTCGCCTGGGGCCTGCCGGTCGCGGTGGGTCTGTACCTGATCTTCAAGCAGGGGGTATTTGCCGCTTACTGCGTTGTGCCGGCGTGGATCGCTTGCGGCGTGATCTACCTCTTGCTGAGTAAATTGACGCAGCGGCCGCAGCCGGAACTCACCCATCTCGCTGACGCCTAAGGAACGGACCGATGAAGAAACTGGTGATGCTCGTTGGGGCACTGGCGATCGCGACGATCGCCTTTGCGCCCTTTGCGTACATCAACGGCGCGCTGGGCCTAGACGCGTACAAGACGTTGGCGCTGGTGATGACCGCCGTCTGGTTCGTGGCGGCGTTGTGGCCGGGGGCCGAGGCGTCGATGGAAGAAGCGATCGACGAGTGACATCCTCCGGTCGCTGACGCTTACGGCTCGCCAGCTACTCGTCTGAGCGTGCTTCGCTTCGGGGTAGCGATGCTAGCCTTGCGCGACGATGCGGGCAGTTTCACGCAGAGACGCCGAGGGCCTGCGATGAAGACTCACGCAAAGCCGCCAAGGCGCGAAGATAAGGATTGGTAGAAGTAGGACCGCAACTGCAGACGAACGCGCAATTGCGTGCCCTTCGCGACTTCGCGCCTTTGCGCGAGTCTCAAGACATCCAACTCTGCTGTCTCCGCGCCTCTGCGCGAGACGCTACGGCAAATTGAAGAACGCTGTCGGCGAGCCGGGAGCGTCAGCGACCGGAGTGATGCGGAGAGGGCTCTACTGCGGCGCGTCGAACGCCAAGTTGTGCCGCCCGGCGCTGAACGCCAGTTCGAACGGATTGCTGACGACCTCGCACTGGGCGTGCGCGGCGACTTCGTCTGCGAGGTCCTCGCTCACCCAGAGCTGGTCGAGGTGCAGGGTGTTGGGGACCACCACCCAGCGGCGTTCGCCGTAGCGGGCCCGCATTTTCTCGAAGACCTCCTCGTCGTCGGCGAGCGTGGCGGGAATCTTGCCGCGTTGCATGTCGCCGGTTGTGTAGACGTTGATGAACGTCTTGTGCTCGTCGATCGCGTCGCGGAGCCGGCGAGTGATGAAGTCGGCGAGGCCGACGCCGATGGCGTTCCCCTTCGAGGCTTCGACCAGTTCTAGGCAGGCGATGATCTTCACCTGTGGCTTCTCGACATCCTCGACGCTCGTGCCACGGCGGCCGATGACGTTGGGGTCCATTCCGGTGCCGCTGAAGGTCTTGCCGATCTTGTCGACGACCAGCACGTCGATCGCGTCGAGGGGTAGCGACGGGAAGTAGCCGCGGTGCTTCTCGAGCAACTGCGGTTCGCGTTGGAGGATCTCGGCGGCAGGGACGGCGTGTAGTTCGGCGGTGTGGTCGTAGCCGTCTTCGAGGATGGCGAGGCCGGCCCAGATCTTGCCGCTGTCGATGAGGAGCTTCCCCATGTCGAGAAGCATGTGCTTCATCAGCGGCGTGGGCGTCGAGTGGAAGGTCTCGGCCGAGCGGATCTTGCCCATGCCGACGACCATCATCTTCGTCAGTCCGCTTTGGACGGGTCCGCTGAAGCAGGTGTGGAGCTTGATGCGGTTGAGCACCAAGACACCGGCCGACTCGTAGCAGTGGCGGTCCATCCAGACGTCGCCGCTGGGCACCTCACCGACCTTGACGCACTCCATGCTGGAGCGGATCGGCATGCCGGTCGCGGCCTCGGTGACGCCGAGCGACTCGACCATCTCCTTCTGGCCGGCGTCGGTGGCGCCGTTGTGCGAGCCCATCGCGGGGACAACAAAGGGTGTAGCGCCGTGGTCGCGGAGCCAGTCGCCCGCGGCCTTCGTGATTTCGACGATGTTGCTGATGCCGCGCGAACCGGCGGTGATCGCCACCTCGCCCTGCGGCGGCGGGCCGAGCAGGTCGAGTTGCCGACGGACCTCGGCGGTGACGTCGGGTATCGGCGCCGATACCAGCGTTTGGCGGACTTTGACGAACTTCATGGTCGGCGGACGCGAATGGATACCTTGGAGAGTGAGACTTCCAGGTTAATCATCGTCGCCATCGATGCGCAGGGTCCACAGCGCACACGATTCTCTTCAAGCTCGTTGCTCGCTTCTTAGCGGCCTCTGCGTCGACCGCACGCGGCGGCCAACAGTGCGGCCAGGGCTGCCGCCGTCGGCTCGGGGACCGAGACGGCTGTGTTCTCTAGGGTCTGAGGAGCCCCGTATTGAGACGCCCAGATGGCGTAGTCCGCGTCGTTGACGACGCCGTTGAAGTCGCCGTCGGCGGATTGCAGCAGACCGGTCGTGTTGCGCTGGTCACGCCACAGCGTGTAGTCGGCGGCATCGACGAGGCCGTCCGAGTTGTAGTCGCCGCGGATGCCGCTACGGACGAGGTAGTTGTCGAAGTAGGCCGTGCCGGTTCGGACTTGCGACGCGGCGTCGGCCGCGGCGGCGATGGCGGCGATGTCGGCGTCGGTGAACTCGTCGGCAGCCGGGAACTCCAGCGGCGTCGCGATCACTTGGATGTCGTTGAAGAAACCGTGGTACAACTTGGTCGAGAAATCGACAACGATCTTGAAAGAGTTCCATGTGTTCAGCTGCGCCGTAGCCCCGGGGACGGGGATCAGACCAACGGACTGGTTGCCGTAGAGCAATTGGCTGGTGGCGGCGTCAACGCCGAGCATGCCGATGCGGTTGACCCCGCCGCTGGAATCGTAGGCCTCGATGCCGAAGAACGGTCCGAACGCCGCCGTGGGCGCCGATGACACGACGTACATGTCCCACTCGATGGTGACGAATCGCTCGGCCGATTGAGCCGGTACGGGGACGGCCCAGCGGCTGTCCGAAACAGCGGCGCGATTGACGCGGATCGCCTTCGTGCCGGATTCGACAACGGTCGATTGGACAACGGCCGTGCTGACGCCCTGGTCTTTAAGCCAGATACCCGCGTCCTCTCCCGAAACGGTTGTGGCGGCCTGCCCCTCAAGCCTTCCCGTACCGCCGAAGGTCGTTGAGTACGCTTCGAAACCGCCTGAATGAACGAGAACTCGCGCTTCCGATTCAAGCGGAACCAGCGACAAGAGCAACGCGGACAGGCTGAAGCAGGCTTTGTGGAGCGACAAATTCACGGCAATCTTGGGCGACTTTGGGTGTCGCTCTAAGGGCGGAAAGAACGGCGGGTTTAAGTCAACGTAACCCGCTCACCGCCACTTCGCAATCTAACGCAGCCCTCCCGCCCGACCTGATCGGAATATCCGCACATCGCGGAGGGCCGCCAGCGCGAGGAACGCCATCGCGGCCGAGGAGGGCTCGGGGACTGTCAAACTCGGACCGGCGAGCGACAGCTGCCGCCGAACTTCGCCGTAGCTGCTCTGCCAGATGGCGAGGTCCGCGGCGTCGGCGACGCCGTCAAAGTTGGCGTCGCCCAAGAGGCCGGCGCCGAGGTTGTCACGCCAGACCGTGTAGTCGGCCGCATCGACGACGCCGTCGAGATTGAAGTCGCCCGGCGACGTGAGGGCGAGCTGCGTCACCATGACCTCGGCGTCCGCGGCGTCGACGACGCCGTTTCCGTCGAGGTCGAGCAACCAATCGTCGCCGCCCAATCCTGCTTCGAGCACTTCAAGGTCCGCTAAGTCCGTCACTAGATCCTGGTTCACGTCGGCCCGACGGAGCAGCATCTGCTCGAGCCGATCGGGGACGCGAGTGTCGGTGGCGCCAGAGAGGACGTAGTCGGGGAGCAGCAACAAGTCCCTGTTATCGACAAGCCCGTCTCCTGTGATGTCGGCCGCCGCATTGAACGCGGCGTTCTGCGAATAGAGCAAGAGCTCGAAGCCGGCGGGACCCGTAAGGTCGGCGGCGTTGATCACGCCGTCGAGGTTCAGGTCCCCGAAGCCCCGACCGATGTTCGTATCGGTGAAGAAGCCGGCCTCGCGCTGAACGTTCGTCGTGCCCGTCTCTTCAAACGTCACGATCGTCACGGTGTGGTTGCCGCTCGTCACGCCGGTCATGCCGTAAACGAACATGTCGCGGTCGTAGTAGCCGGCGCGGTTCTGGTTGGCGTCAGCCATGGCGAGGATGTCCTCTTCGGCCATCGTCGCGGGGAGGTCGAGGAAGACGTGGACGCGGTCGGCCGTCTTGTCGATCGATCGGACAACAAGGTCGCGCTCGCTGCTGGCGCCGTAGGGCTCGAAGCTCTCGACGGTCGAGTCGGGCGGCAGCAGATCGACGTAGATCGCGGTGCGGAAGTCATTAAAAACGGCCGGGCCGCCGTCGCCGCCGGTCGCCGCGTCGCGGTGGCGGAATGCGCGGGCGGTGATGTAGTGGCGGCCCTCGGAGAGCTGTGTCGTGTCGATGACTTGCTCGTAGTGGCCGGCGCCCGTGCCGACGTTCTGCGCGCCGTCCCAGACGTAGCCGGGTGAGTTCACCGACTGGAACTCCTCGAACCCGTAAGAAACGCTCCCGGGGGTGACGTGGTCTACGACGCCATTGCCGTTGAGGTCGATGCCCGTGTCGATCATTAGCATGGCGCGATCGCCGTCGGCGTGCGGGTCGCGGACCGTCCCGGCGCCGCCAGGGTTCGTCAGCGAGACGGGCGCCGTATCGAGCCGCACGGTGAACGTGGGCGTCGTCACGACTTCGACGTCGGAGGTTCGAGCCGTGCCGAAGTTGGCGCTGGTGGGCGTCGTGCCTTCAAGGACCGAAGAGCTGGTCACCTGCAACGAGCCTTGCGGCCCGGCGACGCCGTAGATCACGTAGCCGCGGCCGTGGCCGGCGTTGCCGGGGATCGAGACGTTGATGCGGCCGTTGGCGTCGACCTGCACGGTGTCGGCGATGGCGTTGCCGGGATCGACCGTTGAGCTCGTGGCGTTTCCTGTCAGCTCGACGAGGACCGTGCCGGGGGCGAAGGCCGTTTGCACGCCGTTGCGGGTCTCGATGGCGCCGTCGTTGCGGCTGTTGAGGCCCACGACTGCCGAGTTGAGTCGCTCGTAGACGTAAACGTTCGAGAACCCGTTGGGGTTGAAGGCGTCGTCGAGCCAGCGTTCTTGAAAGTCGCCGCGGCCGTGGCTGTTACGGATGTCGACGAGCTTGGTGATCGCGTCGCCATGGAAGCCGCCGAGGGCGTCGTTGCGGCCCGCATGGGGGAACGTCTCGCCGGGGATGGCGTCGGAGTTCATGTAGACGATCGACTCGCCCGGCAGCATCAGCGTGTAAGCGTGGGCGACGTTGCCGAGGGCGGCGCCGGTCGAGTCGTGGCTCTCGACGAAGGCGACGCCCTGGCTGCCGTTCATCAGTCCGTCGTCGTTCAGATCGACGGGCGCCTTCTTGATGTTGTGCCAGTTGTTCGCCAAGCCGTTCGACGTGAGGTTGTCGCGCAGGGCGAAGAAGAGCGAAAAGTCGAGGACGTCACGGTTGCCGCTGACGATGCCGGGGTTGTTGTTGTCGATGTCGCGGCGGATGAAGGTCTGCAAGAAGGCCTTGTTGCCGTCGAACGCCTCGCCGAACGTGTAGATGTGGTTCGGGCTGCCGTCGAGCAGCGGCGTCCGCTTGGCCAAATACGATGCGGTGTCGAAGTCCTGCAGGTACTGCGCCTCGAAGTGCTTGATGGCGTCCATACGGAAGCCGTCGACGTCGTACTCCTGGATCATCCAGCGCACGTTTCGCATCAACAGGCCGACCGCGTTCTCCATCACCGGGTCGCCGGCGAGCGGGTTATCGGCATTGAAGTTGTAGAGCGTCGTCGGGTTACCGCGGCCGTCGATGACGTTGATCCCGCCGAGCCCTTGGTCGGGGTAGAGGCGGGCGTTGTTCGGGTCGGGCTGGTTGAAGACCGTGCCGGCGGGGATGTTGTTCGGGTTGCCAACCTGGGTTGGGTGGCGGATGAATTGGTGGTTCTTCTCTTGGGCGATGTCGTTCAGGCCGGAGATGCGGCCCTGGATATCGCCCGACGCGCTGGGGTCGTGGAAATCACCGTTGATGTCGCCGGGGAGCGTCACGGCGAAGCCGGGATAGCCGCCGGCATTCACAAAGCCCGTGTCGTAGCGGTCGCGGAAGGCGTTGTGGTTCCAGATCAGGTCGGGGTTCACCGCCACTGCGGCGTTGTGGGCTGACTGGACCATCGCGCGGAAGCCCTCGCTGGTGCCGTAGCGTGTCTCGGCCCGCGGCTCGCCGAGATTGAAGCGGTCGAACACGTCGTAGCCGACGGAAGCCTGCGAGCCCCCCTCGAACGACAGCGTCGGCGGCGGCACCCACATGCGGCCGTAGCCGACGGCGTGGATGTCGGCCATCCGCTCTTCGATCAGGTCCCAACGCGCCTCGTAGATCTGCAAGATCGCGGGGCTGGAGACGGATTGGGCGCCGCCCAGCGACGAGACGCCTAGCAACACGGCCAAGCCAAAGGCGCGCAGCAGCGATAGCGGGTTGAAGAGCGTGGAGTTCATCGGTTCCGTAGCGAGCGAATCAAGAGATGCGGCGAGGAGAGCGTCACTTCGCGGTGGTTCCGTCCGCGCTGACACGCACAGTGTCGAGCGGCTTGAAGCGGATGGCTTGGCCGCCGCCTGGCGCCAAGCGGACCGAAAGGATCGTGTCGGCGCTCACCTTCAGGGATTCGACGACGTAGGCCGTCGGGTTCTTGAGCCAGTCGGCGTCGTCGGCGTCGCGGTAGACCTGGGCTTCGTAGGCGACGCCCGTGTCGAGGAACGACAGCGGGACTTCCAGCGTTCGGGGCTCTTCGTCGCTGATCGCGCCCAGGCACCAATTGTCGGCGCCGCGCTCTTTTCGGGCGGTAACGACGTAGTCGCCGATCATACCGTCGAGCGCCAGGGTCTTCTCCCAATCGGTCGGCACGTCGCAGATAAACTGGAACGCGTCCGGATGCTGCTCGTAGACCTCGGGGAAGTCGCAAGCCATTTGCAGTGGCGCGTAGAGCACGACGTACAACGCGAGCTGTTTGGCGAGCGTGCTGGGGATGCGGTCGTTCTGACGATCAACGCCGGTCGAGAGCGTGATGTCGAAGACGCCGGGCGTGTAGTCCATCGGTCCCGACAGCATCCGTGTGTAGGCGAGGATGGACTCGTGCTCGGGCGGGTTACGGGAGTCGCCGCTCCAGGCGTTGTACTCCTGGCCGCGTGCGCACTCTCGGCTCATCGCGTTGGGCCACGTGCGACGCAGGCCGGTGTCTTTGATCCCTTCGTGGGCGACGACCATGATGCGATGCTTGGCGGCCGACTCGATCACCTTCTGGTGATGGCGGACCATGAACTGGCCATGGCTCCATTCCTTCTGCTCGACGCCGTTCTCGTCGATGCGGCGGATGCCCTGGCCGAACATCACGTAGCCGGTTTTCACCGCTTTGACGCCGAGCCGCTCGTAGAGGTCGAAGGCGTCTTCGAGCTGCGCCTCGTAATGTGAGACCGCGCCGGCCGTCTCGTGGTGACCCACGAGACTCACGTCACGGTCGGCGGCGTAGCGGGCGAGCTCTTCGATGTCGAAGTCGGGGTAAGGCTCGGTGAAGCTGAACTTATCGCCGTTCTGGATCCAGTCGCCATCCCAGCCGACGTTCCAGCCCTCGACGAGCACGCCCTTGAATCCATTCTTCGCGGCGAAATCGATGTAGCGTTTGACGTTGTCGGTGGTGGCCCCGTGGCGATCGCCGGAGCCCCAAGTCGCGCGGTTGACGTGCATCTCCCACCAGACGCCGACATACTTGCCGGGCGTGATCCACGACGTCTCGGCGATCTTCGACGGCTCGTTGAGGTTGAGGAGCATCGTCGAAGCGGCGAGGCCCGACGGCGTGTCCGCCAGTTGAATCGTCCGCCACGGCGAACGGATGGAGCCCTTGCCCTTCACTAGCACGCCATCCGACCAAGGGAAGAGGTCGGCCTTGAGCTTCTGGTCGCCCTCGTTCCGCAGCGCCATGCTGCTGTAGTCGATCAGCGCCGCTTCGTGGAGACTGACGAACGCCTGCGGCCCGGCCTGCATGGTGAGGGGCGTGTGGACGACCTCCGTCTCACTGACGGGCGTGTGCGAGTAGACGTACTCGTAGCGGTTGTCGGCGAACGCCGGGATCCACCAAGCGGGCCAGTCGCCGGCGAGCACGAACTCGGTGACCTCATTGGTGATCGCGACGTCGTCGAGGCCGTCTTGTTCTGGCAACTCGTAGCGGAAGGCGACGCCGTCGTCGTAGGCGCGGAACGTGACCAGCAGCTTCAGGCCATCCGGTTGCTGCAGCGTAACATGCAACTCGTTGTGGTGGTCGCGGACTTCGCGGGCTTCGCCCCAGGGCTGCTCCCAGACGCTATCGGTCGAGTTGGTCTCCGTCTTGGCGACGACAAAGCCATCGGTGAGCGGCTTATGCCCCTTCAATTCCAATCCCAGCCGCGACGGGGTAATGAGCGTCTCGCCGTTGCGCGACACCGTGTAGGTCGGCGCGCCCGCTTCGAGTGAGAACTCGATGGCGTTCTTGCCGTCGGGCGAGGTGACGGTGAGCTGCGCGGTGGCCGACTCCTTCGCCATGGCGAGGGAGGCCGATGCGAGCAGGGCTAACAGCAGGAGAGAGCGTGACTTCATCAAAGGTTGGTAATTAGTGCGTCAATGGAGCGATTGGAGGGACCAGCAACGATCACGGGCCCGGGTAGACGTCGCCATCGTCGTTGCGCCCGCCGTAGAAGAAAAAGACGCGCGGATCGATGTCGTAAGAGATGGTTTGCACCGAGCCGTCGCAGAACGCCATGTTCATCGACCCCGGGTGTGAGCCGCCAAAGATGGGGGAGATCGGCGTGCTCGGCCGCGCTTGTGTCGGCAGTGTCTTGCTGCCGGCGACGCCGCTGCTGACGCCCATCGGCGTTAGGCCCGGAGTGTCGGGGTAAGGGCCGATTGCCCCCGCGCCAACAACGCCGGTGGCGCCCGATGTGGCCGGTAAGCCCGTGTAGCGGAGATTGTCTTGGTCGTGCCCTACGAAGATGTTCTGATCATCGCCATTGCTGTTGCCGGTAGCATAGTAGTCCGTGCTGACGTACTTCTCTCCAATGAGCGCGGTCTTGCTGGTGCCGTCCGTGATTTTAGAGAACTTCACGGCGCTGCGCTGGAACATGACCCCGTTGTGTTTGTTCGAAATCCACGCGTTATACCCAGCATCGACCTGAGCTTGCGCGTCCGGACCGGCATTTCCCATGTCGGCGGGATTCGTACCATTCCCCGCGTTGCCAGCGTAGTCTGTCCGCGCGATGCTGCATGTCCCATCCGGCCTGCAAGAGTTTAAGTTCGCGGCAAGTGGCCTGCCGTCGTTACGCTGATACTGGTAGAGCTCTGGTTGTCTACGACTGGGGCAGTTGTAGACCGGAACCGGCGTCTGGACGAGTTGCAGCATCTTGGCTTCGATTTCGGGGCGTGTGCCGCCGCCGCTGGCGAGGTCGCGTAACGCCTGCTCTTCCATGAACGGAAGGATATTGAACGTCCAGCCACCGGGTTGATCGCCGTTGTAGCCCTTCTCGGGATCGGGCTGCCAACGCCATCCCCAGCCGCTCGTCGGCAGATGCCCCACCACGTCGTGGTGGTTCATGCTTGCTAGACCCATCTGCTTCATCTGGTTCTTGCACTGCGTCCGGCGCGCCGCTTCGCGCGCGGCCTGCACCGCCGGGAGCAGCAACGCGACCAGGATGCCGATGATCGCGATCACGACCAGCAGTTCGACTAACGTGAAGCCGCTTCGACGGGACACGGGTTCTCTCCTAAAACCGAAGTGGATCGCGCGACGCGCGACGGGGCGGCCTCTTACAGCGAAGCCTGGACTGGAGCTCTCTTCTCAGCGAGGCGCCCCGAGAACCGGCGGCGGGCCGCCGGCTCTCGGGAACTGCCTTACTGCCTCTACGCACGGCGACGGGCCGTGGCGCCAAAAATCATGCCTAACACCAGCGCGAAGCCCGTCGGCTCGGGGACCGCGACGGCGGTCGCCGCCGAACTGGCGCCGTAGTTCGACGACCAGACCGTGTAGTCGCTTGGGCCGACCGTGCCGGGGGTCGGG
This sequence comes from Botrimarina mediterranea, assembly GCF_007753265.1. Taxonomy (NCBI): domain Bacteria; kingdom Pseudomonadati; phylum Planctomycetota; class Planctomycetia; order Pirellulales; family Lacipirellulaceae; genus Botrimarina; species Botrimarina mediterranea. The sequence continues at coordinate 2,982,787 of NZ_CP036349.1, read as the reverse complement.
TCGTTGGGGAGCGTCGTCGCCGTGCCGGTGTTGTCACGCCACACGGTGTAGTCCGCGGCGTCGACCTTGCCGTCATCGTTGTAGTCGCCGGCCAACGCGACCGGCGACAGCGCGGCGCCGTAGACAACCTTGCCGGTGCGGAGCGTCGTCTCGCCCTCCAGTGCGAACTGGAAGGTGAGGTCCCGCTGGCCGCTGGTGAGCCATGGAGAGCCGATGTCGTAGACGGCGCCGAGATTCGAGGGCATCGCCGTCGAACCATCGACGAGCAGCTCGGCCAGCTGATTTGCGCTAACGTTCGCCTCGTACCACTGGTTGGCGCCCTCGACATTCTGGTCATCGAGGCTCGACCACGCCGAGGTGCTCAGCGAGCCCGACTCGGACGAGATCACGTAAGAGTCGATGCCGACACTGAAGCCCGAGGGGTTCAACAACTGCGCGTCACCGGTCGATGGATCGACGTTGAGCACCAGCGTGTTGTTCGGCAATCCTTCGTAGACGATCTGACCCGTGGCGACGCCGCCGCTTGTGCCGAATTCGAAGGTCAGGTCTTCGTTCTCTTCACCGAACGCCGCCGGAGCGGGCGGCGTAAACACCGAGCCGAGCGAGATCGTCTCGCTCGTGGCCAGGCTGATGTCGCCAAAAGGGTTGAGCTCCGACATGCCCGTCGTTTGAGGGTTCGCTTCGTACCATTCGTTGCTGCTGACGCCTTGGTCGTCGAGGCTGCTCCAACCCGACGGTTTGAGCGAACCGTTCGTCGAGCGGATCACATAGGAGTCGAACGAGATCGTCGCCGCGTCGGGGCTGTAGTTGCGGAGGGACGCGACGCCGGTCTGGCGGTTGATCGTCAAGACAGGCGTCTGCACGACCTCGAGCTTCGTGAGCACGCCGATCGTGCCGGGGTCGCCCGTGCGGACTCCGAACACCGTCCCCGGCAACAGGTTGGGGACGCCCGACGTGTCGATGAAGCCGAAACCGCTGGGCGTGCCGTCGTTGGCGTCGACGGTGGCGGAGTCGGCGATCACCCACGAGCTGCCAACCACCGGCGTGTAGCCCGGTGTCTTGATGGCGAGCGTGCCGCCGAGGTCAAGGTTGCCGGCAACGTTCAGTTGCGAAGGACCCGCGGGGCCGAACTCCCAGGTGTGGACGCCGCCGCCGCCGAGGATCAGCCCGTTCCCGTTCGCATCCGTGCCGGTCATCGTAAATGACACGTTAGGCCCCGCGATGCTGAACTGGCGGTCGAGAAACCCATGCTGAGCGGTGACAACGGCGTTGCCCGACAAGGCGAGGCTGCTGTTAAAGGCGCCGCTGGTGGGCGTCGTCAGTTCACGAGCCACGTTGAGCGTGCCTTGCACATTGACCGTAGCGAGGCCGCCGTTGAGGCCGATCTGCATGTCGCCCGGCGAGAGGTCGGCGACCGTCGTCAGGCTGCGTGTGGCGGGGATCGTCAGGGTCGCCGAGGTGCCGGCGCCGTCGGCGAGTTGCAGCGTCGGCGAGGTCACTGTGCTGTTGACCGTAACCGTCGCCGACGAGGCGGCGCCGAGCGTGTTGACGCCGATGATCGCAGCCGTGTCGAACGCAGGGTCGGGTGCGAAGCCGACGTCCCAGTTGCTGTCGTTTGTCCAGTTATTGTCGACCGCGAACGTCGACCAGCGATTCTGGGCGTCGGCCGGCGGCGTGGCGGCGAGGACGGCCGCCAAGGCCGTGCACGCCGCCGGGAGGAGATAACGCTTCATGAGTGGGTCTTGCCTTCTAGAGTGTGCGTTTCGGAATGAACCAGAACCGTCTCAGCCCGCTCGGCGGCGCGAGCCGCCGAGGAAGGCCGTCGCCAGACCGATCAGCGCGAGGCTGCTCGGCTCGGGCACACTCTGCAGCTGCGCCAGCGCCATCTGGATCATCTCGGGCGGGCCGCTGAAAGCGTTCTTCCACTCACGGAAGTCGGCGATATCGACAAACCCGTTGCCGGTGAGATCGCCGTTGGCGCGGAGGCTTGTCGAGGTGAGGAAGTTGTCACGGATCGGGGTGAAATCATCGAACTCGACCAAGCCGTTGTTGTTGGTGTCGCCGGCGAGAACCGCCTCGGTGAGGAAGCGGATGGCGCCGATGTTCGTGTTCATCTCGAACGTGACTTCTTGATTGTCTTCGAACGTGTTGAAGGTCATGTTCGCGGCGTTACCCGAGCGACCGTCCGTGCCGACGCCGTTGAACGTGCCGGTCTTTACCGCACGCCAGGCATAGGAGCCGGCGGTCGGAATGGCGGTCGTTAGCGCATAGACGCCGGGCGTTGTCTCGGTCATCGCCGTGCCCAGGAAGCTGTTATTGAAGTCCGACGCGCTGCCGAGCTGAGTTTGGAAGTTGCCAATGGCGGTCCAGGTTGTGTAGTCGTCGAGAATGGCGACGCGGTTGGTGGTGGGGAAATAACCGTCGGTGTAGGTATTACGGTCGAGACGGATCGTCATGTCGAAGTCGGCGTCGGCGTCGAATGGCACGTCTTGAGGGGTGATCTCGGGCTGTCCCCACGCCGGCGCCGTGTTGTCGGGCGTGTTGAGGATCTTGAAGGCGAAGCCCTGACCTTCGGTGACGCCGGTGAGCGTGAAGTCGAGGTCGAAGATGTTGCTCTCCGGCGCTGTCTCAACCATCTGCGGCGCCGTCGGCGGGTCCCAGTCGTTGCCAACGCCCGTCTCGCTGACGTAGCTGCCAGGGACGAAGTAGTTCTGGGCTTGGGCGGCGCCGGCGAGGAGCAGGATACCGAAGGCGGCCGCGGCCTTCGGAGCAAGCGAACGAGTCGTCATCGAAAGAACTCCGTCTGAATAGGTGAACGTTGTATCGCCCCAACCACCGCGCTGATCCATCCACCCCGCAGAAATGCGTCTGCTCAGCTTAGATGCCGCATCGAAAGGGGCTTAGCGGCTGCATCACGGTCCCAGCCGGCGTCGGCGTGACGCCGGCTGGGCGTCGTCAATCAATCGTTTCCATCAATCGTCAAAGCGTTTCTCAACCACGGACGCGACGCGTCGCGGCGATCGTCGAAGCCACCACGCCCATCAGCAAAGCGGCGGACGGCTCGGGAACAGGGAGCCCGGGAATCGTGACGACCGGGAGCGTCTGTCCGTTACCGCCGCCCAGGTTGCCGGCGCCATTCAGCCCCGGGAGCGTCTGGTTCGAGAGAAAGCCGGCGTCGCCATTGGTGACGACCATCGCCAGATTGATGTCTCCCTGAGACAGCCCGTAGGCCTGAACAAGGTCGATCTCGATCTCCCACCCTGAGGTCGCCGTGGCGGCGCCCGCTGCGCTGGCGCCATCGACGCCAAGCACGTTGCTGTTGTCCCAGCCGACGGTGAACCCGCCCGAGCCGACGCCCGCAAGCGGCAGGTCGCCGGGGCCGCCGCCCGTGGCGACGTCGCCGGCGGTGTTGTCAATCAGGTCGAACTGGCGGACGCCGTAGAAGCCACCGCCAATCTCAAAGCGCAGGCCGTGGTCCATCGTCGCGCCATTCGCGAAGGCGAGTCCGGCCATATTGTTGATCTCACCGAAACCGCCATCGGCGTTGTCGTTAGCGAGGACATTCTCGCCGCCGGGAACGGCGTCGATGAACAAGAAGAACTTGTTGAAGTTGCCCTCGAGGTTCCCGGTGATCCCGATCGTCAGCACCCCGCCGTTAATGTCGGCGTAGAGCGCGTTGACTTCCGAACCACCGGCCGAGTCCTGGCCGCCGCCTGTGGCGTTGCCGAAGCCGGTAGGGGTGTCTTGCGTGGCGCGGAGCGTAAGCCCCTCGCTTGGGATGTTCGCGCCGTCGATCACGGCCGCAAACGCGGGTTGGGCTAGTAAGCCCATCAGGCACGCGCCGATCGCGGCGCCAACTCGACATGGATTCATGAGACTGAAACTCCAGAGATGCAAGATTTCTCGCCCGTAGTGAGTAGCAATACGGAGGCCAGGGGCGTAACGCGCCGCCGTCTTGAAAAGCAAGTCGTGATGAGTCGTTCGCCGTTGTGAAACGGCTAGCGGCTGGCAGCCGCTCGATAAGTCGCCTGTACGCAGGGGCGTCGCGGTAACGACGCTTATATATTCACTTTAAGCTCGCCAGCGGAAGCGACCAAACAAATGGCGCTCTCAAGGCAAAGCTCTCTTCTTGGTTGTTGTTCCAGCCCGAGGCTCGCCGGCCGGTGACGGCGCGGAAGTCGGTGCCGATGCGGACCTCGTCGATCTCGTGCAGCTTGGAGCCCTCGAAATTGCCGAGGCTGACGCGGTCAAAAGCGAACATGCCCGACAGCTTTGCGGTTGCTACGCAACTATTCTCTTCCGTCAACGACGAAGGGTTTCGGTAAACCGTTGCGATATCCTTGTCGTCATCGCCGAAGTCGATGCGGACAACCACAAAATTGACCGCGTCGTTCTCCTCGCCGAGCGATTCGAAAGCGGCCTCTTTCACGTCGCGTTGGTAATGGAAGTTGGTCGAGACGCCGTAGCCGTTTCCTTCGGCGCCGTTGCCGATGCAGAGGACACGGTTGAAGTTGCCGTCGCCGCGATGCAACTCGAAGCCGTAGAAGACGTCGTTCGTCTTCGAGACGCGTTGCAAGAAACTGATGTAGATCGTCGAACCGTTCCGGCCGATCAGACGCAACCCATCAACGCTCTCGATCAGGCCTGCCGCGTCGAAGACGCCGCCGAGGCTTGTGCTCAGGGTGCGGCGGACGCGGTTGGCGTTGCCGCTCTGCACGAAACGGTTGCCGAGCGCCACCAAGTCGGCGGCCGCGATGCTGCCGCGGGCGACGCCGTTGCTCGGCGCCGCGCCGGCGGCTTCTTCCAAAGAAGCGCCGGTGGCCGCGGCCTCGAGGTCGGCCCAAGGACCGACCCAACCGAAGCCGCCGTTCTGCCAGGCGACGGGGCCGGCGGGGTAGGAGAAGTTCTCGAACGCCAACAGACCTTCACCGGGGCCGTTGCGGGTCTCGAGGCTGCGGACAAAGCTCTCGTCGTCGGCGTTGAAGCGGGCGAAGCGATGGTTGGCGGAGCGGAAGCGGGCGGCTTCCAGCGAGGCGAGGTTCACGACGCTGGTGATGCGGCCGCGATCGTCCACCGCGCGGGCTTCGATGGCGCCCTCGAAGACGTGGACCTCGTCCGAGCCATCGGCGCCGGCGACGACGCCGAACTGGGCGCCGGTCTCCGCGATGACCAGGCGTGGCGTCTTGATCGAGAAGCCCTGCGCCTCGGTCGGGACAGCGGCGGCGACGCGCCCGCGGTAGAGCTCGACGGTCTCTGAATCGCTGATGCGGAAGGCGGCGGGGCCTTCGAGCACCACCCGCGCGCCGCCGGGGAAGGTCAACTCGGCGAGACCCGTTTCCAGCTCGAGCAACTCACCGCCAGCAACGTCGGCGCCGAACCCAAGGTCCGTGGTCCCACCACTCCAGCGGCAGTTGCGGGTGGCGGCGACGCGGGCGACGACATCGGTGACCGCCGGGCCTTTCACGGAGTCCGTCGCGAGCATCGCGGCGAGTGGGCCCCGGCCTTGGACGCCTTCGTACGTCAGCCAAGAGGAGGCCGCCGCCGTGATCGCGACCGACGCCGCTAGGGCGCCCATCGTTTGCAGGAAGCGGACCGAGCGACGTGACGGGCTCTGTGGTTCGGCTTGGCTCTGTAGATTGGCTTGGTCGGATGTTGTTGATAACGGCTCGGTGGAATCAACGAATGTCGCCCCGTCCTCGAACGACCACGACGCAAGCGGGTGATGGAGCGCGCCAAGCTCGGCCTCGATCCGCATCAGGTTCATGAACCCGTGGCGCGAGGCTTGGTCGCTCTCGAGACGCTGGTTGAGCGTCGCGATCTGCTCGTCGGTGATCGAGCGGTCGCTGAGGGCGTCAACCAGTTCGTGGAGTTGTTCGTCGTGCGCCATTTGGCTCGCAGTTCCTACCGCTTCATGCGGCTCTATTGAGGGAGACCCCTCGATACTCTTCACATTGAAACTCTTCGACGCTTCCAGCCATTTGGCGTGGACGCCTAACGTGGAAGCCGAGCGCTCAAACCTGCGCGTTGACACGGCGGTCAACACACTCACGCAGGGCCCGACGCACCCGCTGCAACGCCTTGTAGACCGTGTTCACCGGTCGGCCGAGCTGCTCGGCGACGGTATTGAACGATCGGTCGGCGTCGCCGTAGCACTTGGCGACGAGTTGCCGGTCGGCAGGAGACAGCTTGTCGAGGCACCTGTGCAACGCGGCCCGACGCTCTTCGAGCAGATCGGCACGTTCCACGGCTTCTTCCGCAAGCAATTCAATCGCGACATCCGACAGCCTCTTCGCCTCACGCTGCTGCTTGGTCCGGAAACCCATCACCCGGTTGCGGGCGACAACACTCGCCCACCGCCGGAAGTTGGTCTCCGGGTCGAAAGCCTCGTACTCGCTCCAGAGCACGACGCAAACCTCTTGGAACACCTCCTCCGCGTCGGCGACGTTGCCGAGCAGCGTGACGAGGTAGGCGTATAGCCAGCTCTGGTTCTTGGCGAACAATCGCGCGAAGGCTTCTCTCGGTCCGTCCATAAGCTGATGAGAAACCGTCGCGGGAAAAGACGCGTGGCTATTTAGATCAGCACGCTCGGGTGGCGGATTGGTATTCGCAAAGCGAATTATTCTTGCAGAAATTGGCCGAGAAACCGCAAAGTTCGCAAACGCAGGGCGACTCGATTGACGCAACCTGTTTCACCGCAATAGGTTACGATTCGACCCCGGCCGTTGTCGTTCGCAGCCAACCCGTAGCCGTTTCGCTCTTTAAGTACAGGGCTTTTCGCCGGCGCTCCCTATGAGCCGCTAGGAGCCATTCTGCGGGGCTGGAGGCCAGAGGCGACATCTTGGTCATCGGACCCTGCGAAGCCGCCTTCTAGGCACCTCTGTGGCGATATGGACGTATGTCCATAACCGCGGGTCCGGGGCGCCTTCTGAACGGCCTGAGCCGTGGGCGGGAGCCCTGGGTGGCGGCTGGTACCCGCTGTGCTCCGAGGGCTCCCGCCCACGGCTAAGACCCGCCATAAGGGGGATTAGCCGAACGCTGCCCGGAGCTCGGCGAGGCTTTTGGGGATTGCTGTCCGCCAGTCTTCCTCGCCCTCGAACTCCAGCGAGACATAGCCGCGGTAGTCGTGGCGGCGGAGCATCGCGGCGATCCGCGGGTAGTCGAGCTCAAGCGAGTACCACAGGCCGCCGCCGTGGTAGGTCTTGGCTTGGACGAAGACCGTCTCCGGCGCCATCTTCTCCAGACGATCGTAGGGGTCTTCGAGGAAGTTGCCCGTGTCGAGCGTGCAGCGGAGCCAGGGCGAGTCCACCGCGTCGACGATCCGCAGCACCCCCTCGGGCGTCAGGCCGAGGCCCCAGTGGTTCTCCAGGCCGAGCGTCACGCCGCACTTCTCGGCGGTGGGCATGATCTTCTCAAACGCGTCGATCACCCAAGCGAAGCCATCGTCGTCGGTGTAGCCGGGCAGCCGCGGCTCGACGCCGCGGTTGGCCATCAGCTCATCAAAATCCCCGCTTGTCCCCCAACGCCCCGTGTTGACGCGCATCGTCGGAATGCCGAGGGCGTAGGCGAGCTCGATCGTGTGGATCGTGTGATCGATGTTCTTCTGCCGGACCGCTTCATCGGGGGAGACAAAACCCTGGTGCGTGCTGAGGCCGCAGAGGTCGAGACCATTGATGAAGGCCTGTTGCTTGAGGCGTTGCAGGTAGCCGGGGTCTTCGCTTTCCATCTGAATGTGGAGTATCTCGACCCCATCAAACCCCATCCGCGCGGCCTGATCGATGCACTCCTCGATCGACAGCTTCGAGTCGTCCTTGAACCGCCAAAAGGAGTAGGTCGAGACCGCGATGCGGTTGCGGACCTTCGGCGCAGGGGCCGTCTCGGCTCGTGTTGGGGAAGTGATTGCCAGACCGGCAGTGGCGGCGGCGACGCCGCCAAAGGCTCGACGACTGATCGACATCGCACTTCCTTAAGTCAGACAGGATTAACAGGATTCACAGGATTCACAGGATTCACAGGATCAATCATCAAGACCTCGAGTTGATCCTGTCTAAGGATTACGTCAGCGTCCGCTGCGCCAAACGGGGTCGTGGTGCGACTCGCTCGGCTTGGGCCAGCGGGTGAGCGTCACCTTCTGGCGGGTGTAGAACTGGATGCCCTCGGTCCCTTGAATGTGGAGGTCGCCGAAGAACGAGCGGTTCCAACCGGTGAACGGGAACCAAGCCATCGGCGCCGGGACGCCGACGTTGACGCCGATCATGCCGGCGTTGAAGCGGCGTTTGAACTCACGCGCCGCGTGGCCGCTCTGCGTGAAGATCACGGCGCCATTGCCGAACTCGCAGCCGTCGCCTTGGGCGAGAGCTTCTTCGAGCGTCTCGACGCGGGCGACGCTGAGCACGGGGCCGAAGATCTCTTCCTTCACGACACGCATCGTCGGCGCCACGTGATCGACAACGCTCGGGCCCAGCACGAAGCCGTCGCCACTCGCCGATTGTCGGCCATCGAGCGCGACCGTCGCGCCGTCTTGCAGAGCGATATCAAGATACGATGCGACCCGCTTGCGATGATCGTCGCGGATCAACGGGCCCATGCCGATCGTCTCGGCGGCGCTTGAGACGGCGGGGTCGCTGGGGCCGACCTTCATCGCCTTGCCGAAATCGACGAGGCCCTCGACGAGCGGGTCCCCTGCCCCGCCGACCGCCACCGCGACGCTCCCCGCCATGCAGCGCTGGCCGGCGCAGCCGTAGGCGCTGGCGGCGAGTTGCTTGACGGTCTGATCGATGTCGGCGTCGGGCATGATGACGAGGTGGTTCTTGGCCCCGCCGGCGGCCTGCACTCGCTTGCCGTGCTTCGTGCCAGTCTCGTAGACGATCTTCGCGACGGGCGTCGAACCGACGAACGAGATCGCCGCTACCTTTGGGTGCGTTAGCAATGCCTCGACACACGCCCGCGCGCCATGAACGATGTTGAACACGCCGTCGGGCAAACCCGCTTCGGTCAGCAACTCACCGAGCCGCACCGCGGAGAGTGGCGTCTTCTCGGACGGCTTCAAGACGAACGTGTTGCCGCAGGCGATCGCAACGGGGAACATCCACAGCGGCACCATGTTCGGGAAGTTGTACGGCGTGATGCCGACACACACTCCGACGGGATGCTTCACGCACTCGGCGTCAACGCCCGACGCGATGTCGGGCAGCGTTTGACCCATCAGCATCGCGGGCATGCCGGCGGCGAACTCAACCATCTCGACGCCGCGGTTGAGTTCGGCCCGCGCTTCGGCGAGCGTCTTGCCGTGCTCGCGCGTGACGAGGGTCGCCAGCTCTTCGAAGTGCTCTTCCATCAGCGCGCGGAAGCGGAACATCACCCGGGCACGCTCGACGACGGGCGTGTCGGCCCATTCCGGCAGCGCCTTGGCGGCGGCTTCGACGGCTTCGTCAACTGCTTCCTTGCCGGCGTGCGGCGTGCGGGCGATGACCTGACCGGTCGACGGGTTGTAGACGTCCTCCCAGGTATCGGTCGCCGTCTCGACCCAGCGACCGCCAATCAGCATCGGAGCAATAGCCACGGCAGCGGTCGTCGTCATCGCAGAGTTCCCGGCGGAAAGACGTAGGCGTTCGGTTAAGTTTCGATTAAGGTAGCCAGCGACAGGCGTTCCACACAACCACGCCAAGCCGAGCCAAGCGCAGCCAAAAGAACGAACCACAACGGAACTAAGGAACGAAGGGAGTGAGGGCCCATGCCCCGCTGCTCTTGGTTCCTTCGTTCCTTTGTGGTTCGATTCGTATCGTACTGCTTCGAGCAAGACTCTGCCCGTTCTGGAGAAAATACGAATGCCCCGACCTGTCCGTGGCGCGCTGATTCAAGCGACCACCTGCGAGCCCACGACGTCGCCCGTCGCCAAGATCAAGCAGGCGATGATCGATAAGCACGTCGCGATGATCGAGGAGGCCGCCGGCAAGGGCGCCCAGGTCGTTTGCTTGCAGGAGTTGTTCTACGGCCCCTATTTTTGCGCCGAGCAGGACACCAAGTGGTACGAGCTTACCGAGCCCGTGCCCGACGGGCCGACCACCAAGCTGATGATGGAGCTGGCGAAGAAGCTCGGCATCGTGATGGTCGTCCCCATGTACGAAGAGGACATGACGGGCGTCTATTACAACACGGCCGCCGTCATCGACGCCGACGGTTCGTACCTCGGCAAGTTCCGCAAGATCCACATCCCGCATTGCAACCCAGGCTTCTGGGAGAAGTTTTACTTCCGCCCCGGGAACCTCGGTTACCCGGTCTTCGACACAGCCGTCGGCAAGGTAGGCGTCTACATCTGCTACGACCGCCACTTCCCCGATGGCGCACGGTGCCTGGGGCTAGGCGGCGCCGAGATCGTCTTCAACCCGTCGGCGACCGTCGCGGGGCTCAGCGAGTACCTGTGGACGATCGAGCAGCCCGCCCACGCGGTGGCGAACCAGTACTTCGTCGGCGCGATCAATCGGCCCGGCTGGGAAGAGCCGTGGCGGATCGGCGAGTTCTACGGCCAGAGCTACTTCTGCGACCCCCGCGGCCAGTACGTCGCCAAGAGCGACAAGCGTGACGAGGACGACATCGTGATCGCCGACATGGACCTCGACATGATCCGCGAAGTACGCAACACGTGGCAGTTCTTCCGCGACCGCCGGCCGGAAACTTACGGGGCGATAACGGAACTCTAACTGTCGGCCCATGGGAACGGCAGCTGTGGCGATACGGCCTACCCAACCAATGCCTTCTGACCTTTCAGTGTTTCGACAATGGCCAACAGCAATCTCGGTACTGCGATCAGCACTGCTACTCGCACTAAGTATTACGAAATGATGAAACCCTTAGCGTTCCTGTTGCTCTTTGGTGCGGCCGCAACTGCTGGAGCCGCTGACGTTCGAGAATTGTTGAGCGAAGCAACCGAAGATAACCGGAAGGCCAAGCAATTGTCGCTACACAATGCTGGTGACTCCGAGTTCCCGGAGTTGTCCAAGGCCTACGGAGTGGGATACGCCGATGCGTACGGAGAATTGCTCGAGTACGCGAAGACGAGTGACGACCTCCAGCTCAAGCTACTTGTCTTGCGCCTTCACTGCTATGACAGGCTCCAGTATCACCTCGTTGACGTCGAGTACGGCGGCGATGAAGCAACAAAGAGCAAGGCGAAGAGTCGTATGAAGCACTATGACGCGAACCTTCGCGCAGTGCTCAAGCATGAGGCTGAATCGGAACCTTCACAAAACTCTCCGGACAATGAGTAGCCAGACCGTCCTCTACGGCCTCGATGACAAGCCGCCCTTTCCGCGGGCGGTGGTACTCGCCGTGCAGCACGTGCTGACGATGTTCGGCTCGACCGTCGCGGTGCCGCTGTTGCTCGCCGAGCCGATGCAGATGAACGCGACGCAGACCGCGCTGTTGATCTCGTCGGTCATGCTCTGTAGCGGCGTGGCCACGCTGCTACAGACGACCTTCGGGTCGCGGCTGCCGATCATTCAGGGGGTGAGCTTTTCTTTCTTGGCGGCGTTCAGCGGCGTCATCATCCCGACGGTGTTGCGTCCCGAGAGCGCCGGCGGCCTCGGCGGTGATGGCGGCGAAGCGATGCAGTACATCGCCGGCGCGGTGATTGTCGGCGCGGTGGTCGAGATGGCGCTCGGGTTCTCGGGCCTCGTGGGCGCCGTTCGGCATTTCCTCTCTCCAGTGGTCGTTGGCCCCGTGATCATGCTGATCGGGCTCGCGCTCTATCAGGCCGGCGCTCCGGTGGCTGCGTCGCACTGGCCGACGAGCATCCTGACGATGACGCTTGTCATCTTGTTCTCGCTAGCGCTGTCGCGACGACTGCTCTTGTTCCGATTGTTTCCGATGCTGCTGGCGATCCTCGCGTCGGTCGGCGTCTGTTATCTCGGCACGGTGTTCGGCTGGTACGGCGAGGACCACGCCGCGCGTGTCAGCTTCGAGGCGATGCAGAACTCAGAGTGGCTGCGGACGACGGATGTGCTCTTTCCGTGGGGAGCGCCGAAGTTCGCCACCTCGTTCATCATCGCCGTCCTCGCCGGCTATCTGGCGTCGATCCTCGAGTCGTTCGGCGACTACCACGCTTGCAGCCACATGGCGGGTGGCGGCGATCCGACGCCTGAGCAGATCTCGCGCGGCATCGGCTTCGAAGGAGTCGGCTGTGCGTTGACGGGCGTCTTCGGTGGATTTAGCTCGACGAGCTACTCTGAGAACGTCGGCCTCGTAGGTCTCACGAAAGTCGGCAGCCGTTACGTCGTGCAGATCGCCGGCGTGATCCTCGTGCTTCTCGGTCTATTTGGGAAGTTCGGCGCCATCGCTGCGGCGATCCCCCAGCCGGTCGTTGGCGGGCTCTACTGCGTGATGTTCGGACTGATCAGCGCCGTCGGCGTGCGGCAGTTCGCCAAGGCCGACCTCGACAGCGATCGTAACCTGCTAATCGGCGGCTTCGCCTTGTTCATGGGCCTCAGCGTACCGGCCTATTTCAACAGCGAAGCGGGCGCCGCCCTGCTGTTGAATATTCCCTACGGCCTCGGCGACGTGCTCGGCGCCATCGGAAAGACCGGCATGGCGGTCGCGGCGATACTAGGCATCACCCTCGACAACCTAATCCCGGGAACGCCCGCCGAACGCGGCCTGCATGACGGCCCCGGCGTGCTGGTCCCCGAAGCGGCGGATATCGACGACGTTGAAGTGATTGGTTAGATGCTATGAAGATTTAGGAGATAGGGGGATGTTGGTGATAGGGGAGATCGCAAGCGATAAGCGACATCACAACAGTTGCTTCGCTGCTAACGGTGGCTTAGAGACCTCTAGTCCTTGAAGATAAGACGCTAATCGGCCGCTCCGCGATCGCCCGTTTATCCCCCCTATCACCAACATCCCCCTTATCCCCTTCCCTTCAATCGATTCACCAGCATGAAGCTCCAACTCCCGATCTGCGACCACACGCCGACGCCCTATGACGGGCCTTCGCGCGAGGAGGTGATCGCCTTGCGGACGCAGTATGTCTCGCCCGGCGTCATCACCTATTACAAAGACCCCTTGATGATCGTCGAGGGGAAGATGCAGTACGTCTGGGACGAGAAGGGGACGCGCTACCTCGACGCCTTCGCGGGCATCGTCACGGTCAGCGTCGGGCACTGCCACCCGAAGGTGATCGAGAAGGTTCAGGCGCAGACCGGTAAGCTGCAGCACACCACGACGATCTACCTGCACCCGACGATCGCGCAGTTCGCCGAGAAGCTCGCTTCGAAAATGCCCGAGGGGCTTACCCGCAGCTACTTCACCAACTCGGGCAGCGAAGCCAACGAGGTCGCGATCCTCTCCGCCCGCGAGTACACGGGCAACACCGAGGTCATCGCCCTGCGGAACTGCTACCACGGCGGCACCGCGACGACGATGGGCCTCACCGCCCACGGCAACTGGAAGTTCAAGTCGAATCAGGCCCAGGCGATCCACCACACGCTGGCCGGCTATTGCTACCGCTGCCCCTTCGGCCTTGAGTACCCGTCGTGCGGCGTGAAGTGCGCGCACGACATCAAGAACGTCATCCAGTACCAAACGCCCGGCGAGGTCGCTTGCTTCATCGGCGAGCCGATCCAGGGCGTCGGCGGCACGGTCACGCCGCCCAAGGAGTTCTTCAAGATCGTCTACGACATCGTCCGCGAGCACGGCGGCATCTGTATCGCCGACGAGGTCCAGGGCGGCTTTGGCCGCACGGGCGAGCACTTCTGGTCTCACCAAAACTGGGATGTCGTCCCCGACGGGATCACGATGGCCAAGGGCATCGGCAACGGCATCCCACTCGGTGGCTTCACCACCACCGAAGAGATCTCGAAGGTGATGAAGAACCGCATCCACTTCAACACGTTCGGCGGCAACCCGATCAGCATGACGCAGGGCCTCGCGACGCTCGAAGTCATCGAAGAGGACGGCATCCAAGAGAACGCCCGCGTCGTCGGCGGCCACATGAAGGGGCGGCTGCTCGAACTGCAAGAGAAACACCAGCTCATCGGCGACGTCCGCGGCATGGGCCTGATGCTCGGCGTCGAGCTCGTCCGCAACCGCAAGTCGAAAGAGCCCGCCAACACCGAAGCCGCCACGATCATGGAACGCATGAAAGAGCACGGCGTGCTGATCGGCAAAGGCGGCCTCTTCGGCAACACCCTCCGCATCAAGCCGCCGATGTGCCTCACGAAAGACGACGCGGACTACTTGGTGGACGCTCTCGACCTCACCCTTTCCGAATTGAATTAACCACAAAGGAACGAAGGAACAAAGTGGGAGAACCGGGGGCTAAGGCCCCGCGGCTGATACAGTGTTCAAACTTGCAATCAGCCGGCACGCGTTAGCGTCCGGTTAGTTTCCATCCCTTCGTTCCCTAGTTCCTTTGTGGTTCACCTTAATCCGAACCCGGAGACAGCATGCCCACGCTCGCGACCACCGTTGACGGCCTGAAGCTGCCCAATCCGTTCGTCATTGGCTCGGGCCCCCCGGGGACCAACGGCAAGGTGATCGGCCGGGCGTTTGACGATGGTTGGGGCGCCGTCATTTGTAAGACGGTGAGCCTCGACGCGTCGAAGGTGGTTAATGTTCAGCCACGCTACGGGCGACTGCGTTCGCGTGAGACGGGTGAGATCTACGGCTGGGAGAACATCGAGCTGATTAGCGACCGCTCGTTCGATACGTGGATCGACGAGTTCAAGAAGCTCAAAGACTCGCACCCGGATGGCGTGCTGATCGCGTCGATCATGGAGGAGTACAACAAGGACGCCTGGCAAGAGATCGTCGGCCGCTGCGAAGAGGCGGGCGTCGATTCGTTCGAGCTCAACATGAGCTGCCCCCACGGCATGCCCGAGCGTCGCATGGGCGCCGCGGTGGGCGAGGACCCCGTCGCGCTCGAAGAGGTCTGCCGCTGGGTGATGGCCGTCGCCACCAAGCCGGTGTGGGCGAAGATGACGCCGAACGTCACGCACATCGAAGACCCGGCGCGGGCCGCATTCCGCGCCGGCTGTCAGGGGGTGTCGGCGATCAACACGATCCGCTCGGTGATCGGCGTCGACCTCGACACGCTCCGCCCCGAGCCGAACGTCGAGGGCTACACCACCCCCGGCGGCTACAGTTGCCAAGCGGTGCGGCCGATCGCGCTGCGGATGTGCATGGAGATCTCGAAGGTGATCGAGAAGGATTTCCCCGGCCGCACGCTGAGCGGCCTCGGCGGCGTCGAGACCGGCGAGGACGCGGCCCAGTTCATCCTCCTCGGTTCAAGCACGGTGCAGGTCTGCACGGGCGTGATGAAGTTCGGCTACGACTGCGTCGGCCCGATGAAGGACCAGCTCCTGGCGTTCATGGAGAAGCACAAGTTCGAAACGATCGACGATTTTAGAGGCAAGAGCCTTCCCTACTTCACGACCCACTCCGACCTCGTTAAGCGCCAGGCCGAAGCCCGCGAAGCGAAGAAGGCCGAGGCCGACAAGAAGAAGATGATTAAGGGTGACGCGGAGTGGTCGGGAGATGATTTTGTGGACCAGTCGGATGCGCTAGCGCGGGGGTGAGAAGAGTTAACCGCGAATTACGCGAATGGGCGCGAATAGAAGGGAATCCATTATCAAGAATGAGCACCGAGCTGCCCCCACCTGTCTCGCAATCGTCACGTTGGAAAGCACTTGTATGCCTACTTGTGCTCAATCTAGCCGCCGGCGTTATCTCGTATGAACTGCTAATGGCGGCGGATAACGCGGGACGGGTGACCACCATGAGCACCTATCGCGAATGGGAAGTTAACGGCTTGATCAATAGCGAAGCGGTCCAGAATTATGACAATGGTCGGTTTGCAGGGAGTTGGACGAAAATGCCTGACGAATTGGCGGCCCATGCCTTTCAGTATGTCGGACCTGCCGCCCATCTGGTCTCATTAGGCTTCTACCTGAACGCTATATACCTTGGACTGGCGCTTTGGTCACAAAGGGACCGTGCTGATTGCCCTGAAGGGGTAACGGATGATAGCCCAGGGCAACGCCCTGGATGTTCGACGTGAAGATACCATTCGAGCCCTGTAGGGGCGACGGAAGGCCGATCGTTGACGCCTTCCGTCGCCCCTACAGGGCTCTTCGCATTCTTGCGGCCCGTCCCCAGCACACCCAGGGCGTTGCCCTGGGCTATCGTCCTTTGCCCCTACAGGGCGATCTGACGGGTAGCCAATTGCTCAACTATGCCCACCACAGCAACAGAACGCCGATCGCCGCAACGGCAATCATCCACCAGCCGATCGTTCGGATACGATCCGATGCCGAGCCGGCTTGCCAGCCCGCTTCACGCTCGGCGTCGGTGATCCAGTAACCGCACGCCGGGCAAGATTCCGTTTCGGCGTGAACTTCGGCGCCGCACTCAGGGCATTCGAAGCAGTCGTCGTCATCATCGAGTTCGTCGAGGTCGTCCGACCAGTCGTCGTCGTAACTCATGGTGCGCTCGCGGGTGGCTACCCAATCTCTTTTCATTCGCGTCGATTCGCGTAATTCGCGGGCAACCCTCCCTCAAAAATGCGTCGGCTCGCGCTTCAAGAACTTCCCGTGGCCTAGCTCGCCAACGAACTTGCCCGCTTCGACCATCTTCTTGCCGCGGACGGTCACGAGGTCGCAGCGGCCTGTGACCTGCCAGCCTTCGAAGGCGTCGTAGTCGGTCGCCATCAGGTGGGTCTTCGCGGAGAGCGTTTCTTTGACCGCCGGGTCGTAGACGACGAGGTCGGCGTCGGCGCCGGGTTGAATCGTTCCCTTGCGGGGGTAAAGGCCGAAGAGCTTGGCGGCTCGCGTACTGGCGGCGTTGACGAAGGTCGGCAGGTCGATGCGGCCGGTCGCGACGCCGTGCGTGTAGAGCAACCGCACGCGGTGCTCGACGCTGGGGATGCCGTTGGGGATCTTGGTGAAGTCGCCGCGGCCCATCTCCTTCTGGCCGCTTCCATCTCCGGGACCGAAGTCGAACGGCGCGTGGTCGGTGGCGACCGTGCTCACCGCGCCGCTCCGCAGGGCGTCCCACAAGAAGGGCTGGTGCCGCGCGGCGCGGATCGGCGGCGACATAACGTACTTGGCGCCCTCGAAGTCAGGCTTTTGGGCGGCCGTATCATCGAGCACGAGATACGGAATCACCGTCTCGACCCACGCCTGCACGCCGCGGAGTTTGGCCTCCATCGCCGCGTGGACGGCGCCCTTACAGCTGGTGTGGACGACGTAGACGTGGGCGCCGGTCAGCTCGGCGAACGTCATCAAGTGCCTTACGCCCTCGGTCTCGACCTGCACGGGCCGTGAGGGTTCGTGCCACTCGGGGCCTGTCTTCCCTTCGGCGAGGAGTTTGGCTTGGAGCTGTGAGACAAGCGACTCGTTCTCGCAGTGCGCGGTGACGATAACACCGAGTTCCTTCGCCAGCGCAAGCGTCTTGTAGAGCTCTTCGTCGTCAACGCCTAGCGCGCCCTTATAAGCGAGGAAGACTTTGAAGCTGGCTGTGCCGTCGGCGACGATTTCCTTCAGCGCCGCGGGTGTCGATTCGTCGAAGCGCGTCACGCCCATGTGGAACGCGAAGTCGCACGCCGACAGCCCCTCGGCCTTACTCTTCCAAAGCTTGTAGGCCTCGACGGGGTCCTCCTGCCGGCCGGGGCAGACCATCTCGATCAGCGAGGTCGTCCCGCCCACGAGCGCCGCACGGCTGGCCGAGTCGTAGTCGTCCTTGGCGTACGTCCCCATGAACGGCAGGTAGATGTGCACGTGCGGGTCGATGAACCCTGGGAAGACGAGCTTGCCCGTCGCGTCAACAACCTCGGCCCCCGCCGGCGCCGTGAGCCCCTGCCCCACGGCGGTAATCGTCTCTCCTTCGCAGAGCACGTCGCCGATGAAGTCGTCGTTCGAAGTGACGACGCGGCCGTTCTTGATTAGGAGGGACATCTGGCGCTCGGATAAAGGTGGGCTGTCGTCGTATTCCCCTCCCTCTTTAGGGAGGGGTTAGGGGAGGGTGAAACCTGTCGAGTACGCTGTGGCTTATCAGTTGTGCAGGCGTACATAGCGAGGGGAAGAAGTCGGTACTCAGTGCGGCTGAAAGCCGGATGCTCTCGACCCTCCCCCCGCTCTATAGGAAAACGGCCTCCCTGAAAGGGAGGGGGATTAACCAAGACGCTAGCGTTTGATCGTGCCGCTAATGTAGCCGAACGGTTCATCGGTGACGACGAACACTTCGTTGTCGTTCGTCGTTCCTTCGGGAACAAGCTTCGCCAGCAGGTGGTGCTTATTGGGCATCGTCAGCGTGATCTCGTCGGCCTCGGGGCACGCTTCGAGCGCCGCCGAGCCCATGCGATAGAGCGTCTCTTGCACACTGCGGCTGTAGTGGTCGAGGAACGCCGTCAACAAGGCGTCGACGACCGCGCGGCGGTTGCCCAAGAAGTCGCCTCCTGAGCCGGCGCCTTCGCCCCGGTAGAGCCACTGGGCGGTCAGCTCGGTGGCGAGAATGCGGTCGTCAACGTCAGGCAGGGTGCGGTACTCGTCGCGGTGGAAATCGCTGAAGCCACTCTCGGTCGTCTTAGCAATCAGCAGCTTGGCGACGCCGGCGACGACTTCGGACTCGGCGTCGCGCTCGAGCGTCACGACAGCGGTCGGCGTTGCGCGGTCGCGGGCGACGAAGCCGTGCAGCGACTCGCCGAGGCGGTCCCAAACGGTTTCGGTGAGCGAGACGCGGCAGAGCTGGACGTGATCGTAGCGCTCTAAAAAGTGTTCAGCGATTGCGAGGCCGAAGGACTCGATCGTCGCCACGTCGTGGTCCTTCGCCAGGGCGTAGACCGTGTTCTTGCAGGTGTCGGTCGCGATGACGAGACGGTTATCGCCGGCCGTGAACGACGCCGCGAAGTCACCTTCGAGTTCGACATCGACCGACACCTCGACGAACTCATGCCGTTCCTGGTTGGCGGGCGCCTCGCGCGGGCGACGGACCTTGCTGACGCGGACGCGGTGCTTGCCGTAGCTGTCGCGGGCGAGATGGACGGACATGGCGGCGGATTCCTGTCGTGTTACGCTATGGATTGCCTGCTTCGCTTGTGAGGCAAGGATAACCCAGCCCCGGGCCGCGTCACACACTAAAAGCGTATGAGTCCTCACGGCGCAGCCCTAGTTATCCGTAGCCGTCGCGTCGTGACGACGGGGGGCGTCAAGCCGGCGAGTTTGCGAGTCGAGAATGGCATCATCGCCGCGATCGATTCGTATGACACGAACGAAGGCGAAGACTTTGGAGACCTCGTTATCCTGCCAGGACTCGTGGACCCACACGTCCATCTCAACGAGCCCGGCCGCACCGATTGGGAAGGGTTTGCGACCGGCGCCGCGGCTGCCGCGGCGGGCGGCGTGACGACGCTCGTCGACATGCCGCTCAACAGCTCGCCGGTGACGACGAGTGTGGAGGCGCTCGCCGCTAAGCGGCAAGCCGCTGAGGGAAAGCTTTCCGTTGATGTGGCGTTTCATGCGGGCTTGGTGCCGGGCAATGAGGGTGAGATCGAGGCGCTGCTCGACGCCGGCTGCCGGGGCGTGAAAGCGTTCTTGTGTCACAGCGGCATCGACGACTTTCCAGCAGCAACCGAGCGCGAGCTACGCGCGGTGATGCCGCTGTTGGCGGCGCGCGGGGTTCCCTTGCTTGCGCACGCCGAGATTGTCCACGACACGCCACCAATGAGCGACCCGCGGCGTTACGCCGACTACTTGGCTTCGCGGCCAGTGAGCTTCGAACGCGACGCGGTAGGCATGCTGCTTCGGCTATGTGAGCAGACGCGTTGCCCGACCCACATCGTGCACCTCGCCGACGCGGGGAGTCTGCCAGCGATCGACGCGGCGAAGGCCAAAGGGCTGCCGCTGACCGTTGAGACGTGCCCGCACTACCTGACGTTTGCGGCGGAAGAGGTCCCCGATGGCGCAACAGCCTACAAGTGCGCGCCGCCGATCCGCGACGCCGCGAATCGTGAGGGACTTTGGAGAGGGCTCGCCGAAGGGCTAATTGACTTCATCGCGACCGATCATTCGCCCTGTCCGCCTGAATTGAAGCGGATGGAAGAGGGCCGCTTCGATGTGGCTTGGGGAGGGATCAGCTCGCTGCAACTCGCGTTGCCGTCCGTGTGGACCGAAGCGTCGCGCCGCGGCCACACGCTGCTGGAGATCGCCGACTGGTTAAGCCATAAGTCGGGTCAACTCGTCGGAATCAATGCGGGCATTCAAGAAGGCGCTGAGGCGAATGTGGTTGTCTTCGACCCCGACGAGGAGTTCACGGTCGTCGGCGCCGAGTTGCTGCATCGCCACAAGGTGACCCCGTACGAGGGCCGCCGCCTACGTGGTGTCGTGAAGCAAGTCTTTCTCCGCGGCGAGTCGCCGGGGCCTGGAAAGGGACGCACGGTATGAGTGATCGTATCGCCAACTGGCTAAACGCGATGAGTTTTGATGACGCCCGCGAAACGATGCGACGCTGTTGCGGCGCCGGCTGGTGGTGTGACGCGATGGTCGCCACTCGGCCCTTTGCCGATGGCGGCGCGATCGCTGTCGCCGCCGACACCGTCTTCGACGCGATGCCGCGTGAGGCGTGGCTCGAAGCATTCACCAGTCACCCGAAGATCGGCGATCTCAACTCGCTACGGATGAAGTTCGCCGGCAACAAAGAATGGTCCGGCGGCGAACAGTCGGGCGTCAACACGGCCGACGACGCCACCCTCCAAGGCCTCGCCGACGGCAACGACGAATACGAGAAACGCTTCGGCTATCTCTTCATCGTCTGCGCCACCGGCAAGAGCGCCGCCGAGATGCTGGCGATCCTCCAAAGCCGCCTCGGCAACGACCCCGAAACAGAATTCTCAATCGCCGCGGGCGAGCAACGGAAGATTACGCACCTCCGGCTAGCTAAACTGGAACCGGTTTAAGAATTTGAACCACGACGGGCACGAAGGACACGAAGGACACGAAGGACACGACGAGTCCCTCTCACTACCTACTTCACTATGAAGCAGAAATTAGATAACAGAGTTTCCGATTGATCCGTCGTGCTCGTCGTGTCCGTCGTGGTGAATATTTTTTAAGAGTAACTGCCTCTATGAGCCCGATTACGACGCACGTTCTCGATATCAGCCTCGGTGAGCCCGCCGAGGGGGTTGTCATAACTTTGGCGAAGCTCGACGAGCACGGCCAGCCGACGGCGGTGGGGCATGGCGTCACCAATGCCGATGGCCGGGTGACGACGCTGCTGCCGCCCGGCGAAGCGGCGCCGGGCGTCTATCGGCTGACGTTCGAGACGACAGCTTACTTCGCCCGCACGCACCGTGAGTCGTTCTACCCGCGGATCGAAGTGACGTTCCACGTCACCGAAGCGGAGTCGCACTATCATGTGCCGCTGCTATTGTCGCCGTTCGGGTACAGCACGTACCGCGGAAGTTGACACGCGATGGGTCTTAGCCGCGGGCGGAAGCCAGCGGCCGAACCCTGACGCAGGCCGCTGGCTTCCGCCCGCGGCTGAGCCCTCCATTTCGCGAACTTTGCTCTAGCTTTGACGCTTTGAATGGCGAAACTGGCGGTTTATCCCTCCGCCCAGATCCCCTACAGCCCCGCCTGTCGACGACATGCTCACTGTCCCGCATCGCCTGCTCCACGGCCCCGGCCCCTCGCCCGTCGCCCCCTCGGTGCTGGAAGCCCTCGGCAAGCCGTGCATAGGGCATATGGACCCCGCGTTCATGGAGATCATGAACGAGGTCCGGGCGATGATGCAGCAGGTCTTCCGGACGGAGAACGAGATGACTCTGGCGTGCAGCGGCACGGGGTCTGCCGGCGCCGAGATGCTGATGGACAACCTCGTCGAGCCCGGCGATGTGTGCCTCATCGGTATCAATGGCGTGTTTGGCGGGCGGCTCACCGACAAGGCGAAGCGCGCCGGCGGTGTTGTCCACAACATGACGGCCGAGTGGGGCCAGGTGTTCGACACCGACGCAATCCTCGAGAAGATCGAAGAACTGAAGCCCAAGCTCGTCTGCTTTGTCCACGCCGAGACCTCGACCGGGGCGCTGCAGCCGTTCGACAAGCTCGCCGAGGCGACGCACAAGCACGGCGGCCTCTTGGTGATGGACTGCGTGACGTCGTTCGCGGGCCTGCCGATCGAGATCGACACCTGGGGCATTGATGCGGCGTACAGCGGCACGCAGAAGTGCTTGTCGTGTCCTCCCGGCCTCTCGCCGGTGACGCTCTCCGAGCGGGCGATGCACAAGGCCAACAACCGCAAGTCCCCTTGCAATTCTTGGTATCTCGACCTCGCGCTCGTGGGCAACTACTGGAGCGGCAGCCGCGCCTACCACCACACGGCGCCGGTGAACATGAACTACGCCCTGCACGAAGCGCTGCGGCTGGTGTTAGAAGAGGGGCTCGAAGAACGCTTCGCCCGCCATCAGCGTGTTCACGAGAAGCTCAAGGCCGGCCTCGTAAAGCGGGGCTTCGAGTACGCGTCGGACCCCGATCACTCGCTGCCGATGCTGAACCTCGTGAAGATCCCCGCGGGCGTCGAAGACGAAGCCGGCATCCGCAAGCGGCTGCTCAATGAGCACGACCTCGAGATCGGCGGCGGGCTCGGCAAGCTCGCGGGCCAGTGCTGGCGCATCGGCATCATGGGCCACGGCGCCCGGGATGAGAACGTGGATACGATTCTCGCGGCGCTCGACGCGGTGATGTGAGTTTGGGCTTCCACCCTATTTAGCCCCCGGTCATTGACCGGGGGCTAAGTGTAAGGGGCAAACTCAACCCGCCAAGCTCGCCAGCGTTAGCGCAAGCGCTTGCACCCCCGCGGCGATCGCTTCGGGCGACGAGTACTCATCCGGTCGGTGCGATACGCCGCCGCGGCAGGGGATGAAGATCATTCCCATCGGCGCGACGCGCGCCATGAACAGCGAGTCGTGGTAAGCCCGGCTGATCATCTCTTGGTAACCGAGATTCAGCGACTCGGCGGCGCTGACGGCGGCGCTCACAACATTCTTATCGGAGATCGCCGGCGGGTCGGCGTTGAGGATGCGGTGCTCAACCTTGACGCCACGCTCGACGGCGATGCGATCGACCTCATCCTCGATCTCCTTAAGCACCGCGTCGCGGTTGGCGCCGTCGATGTCGCGGAGGTCGAGCGTGAACCGCACACGGCTGGGGATCGAGTTCACGGCGCCGGGATGAACTTCAAGCTTGCCAACGGTGGCCACCATGTCGGGGCTCTTGCTGGCGCGAGCAACCGAGTCAATCGCGCTGACCATCGCCGCGGACGCGATGAGCGCATCGCGGCGGCGAGGCATCAGCACGGCGCCGGCGTGGCCCCCTTCGCCGGTAACGGTGAAGTCCGCTTGAGCGGGCGCCGCGATCGCCGTCACCACGCCGATCGCAAGGTCGTTTGCTTCGAGCTCGGGCCCCTGCTCGATGTGCAGTTCGACGAAGGCTTCGTAATAGCCATTGGGGAGCTTGGCGCTCGCGAGATCGCCAGAGAATCCGGCACGCTTGCGAACGGTGTCGTAGTCGTCGCCGACTTCGTCGGTGAGCTTCACCAAGTCGGCAGGTGACATGGCGCCACTCATCAGCCGACTGCCGGTGCAACCGACGCCGAAGCGTGTCGGCTCCTCGCTGGTGAACATCACCACCTCGATCGACCGCCGCGGCTGGAAGCCCGCAGCCTGCAGCGCGCGAATCGCCTCGAGCCCACCGAGCACGCCAACCGTGCCGTCGTACAACCCGGCGTGCGGAATAGCGTCGCAGTGAGAGCCCGTTCCGACGGCGCCGAGCGATGGCTCGCTCCCCTCCCAGCGCGCAAACGTGTTGCCGATCGCATCGACACGCACCGCGAGGCCCGCCGCTTCGTAGAGCGAGCGCAGGTAGTCCCGCGCCCGAAGGTCGGTCTCGGTAAAGACGACCCGCGTCACCGCCGGAGGCGGCTCAGGGCAGTCACTGATCGTCGCAAGCTGCTGCAACTCGCCGACGAGACGCTCGATATCAATTATTGGTGGATTCACAAGAGAAGATTAACCACAAAGGAACGAAGGAACAAAGGAAAGGCCCTCGTCAGGAGCCTTCATTCCTTTGTTCCTTCATGGTTCAAACTAATAAATCAAACGGAGAAACCAAGCGGGTCGCGGTGGACATCTTTGTAGTAGACGTACGACGCCGGCGACTTGCCCATCGCGACGAACCACTGCGGGCAGTAGGACGCCATCCAAATCGAGTCACCTGCCTGCACCGGGTACCACTTGTCGCCAAGACGGTAGACGCCCTGCCCTGCCCTCATGAAGAGCCCGTGCTCCATGACGTGCGTCTCGACGAACGGCAGTGCGGCGCCGGGTTTGAAGTTGAAGACGTTCACCGCCATATCGAACCCGGGCTCGATCGGCAGCAGCGTCGAGAGCATCGCGTCGGGGTCGCCGAGGAACGGCTCCGTCGGCGCATCGGCAAGCGATCCGGTGCGCCGAGTTGGCGGCTCGATGCCTTCGACTGGCTCGTAAGGCTTCTCGAACACTAGAAGCTTCGCTCCGGCTGGGGCGGTGAATTGGTACTCGTCGTCCGCAGGAAAGTAGACGAAGTCGTCAGTAGCGAGCGTATCGCCGTCGAGTGTCGCCGTCCCCGCCAAGACGTAAACAAGCCGCTGCAAGCCGAAGGCGGCGCAGTGGGTTTCACTACCTTCGCCCCCTTCGACGAGGTACTGGCAGAACCGCGGCCCGCCGGCGCCGTTCATCACGGGGCTGATGAGGAGGTAACCCCGTGCCGAACCCCATCCCGGCGGCAGCCCCGGCACGTGACCGTCCGGGGCGATCAGGGCGTGGTTCCACTCGACACGGGTGCGGGTCTCGCCGAAGGGGCCGCTCATAGGCTGTTTTCTCAAGACTTGTCGCTAGTTTGGACTGCTAGTTTGTGAACGAAACGCGTCAACACATCGATCGCCACCGCAACGTCGTCGCGCTCGACGCGTTCGTCGGGGTGATGGCTGACGCCACCCGGATGACGAATGAACATCATCGCGACGGGGAATCGCTGAGCCATGATCACGGCGTCGTGCCCAGCGCCGCTGGGGAGGCATAGCGGCTGAAAGCCGACGTCGCTGATCGCGTCCGCCAACGCAAGCGTTAGCGGCTGATCTACCTCGACGGCGCCCTGGGCCGACTTCTCGATGACCTCGAAGAGGCACTGCTCGACTTCGGCGATGCGGCGCCCGGCGATGATCAGTTGATCGACGGCGCGCTCGCGGACATCGTCGCGGGCGTGCCGTACGTCGAGCGAGAACTCGACGCGCTCGGGGATAACGTTCGGCGCGCCAGGGAAGACGGCGAAGTGCCCTACCGTCGCCCGCAGACCGTCGGTGTCGATCCCCATCTCACGCACCTTCGTGACGAACTGCGCGGCGGCGACGAGCGCGTCGCGCCGCCCCGCCATCGGTGTCGTGCCCGCATGCCCCGCTTCGCCGACCACTCGTAGCCGCAAGCGGCTCTGCCCCACGATGCCCGACACGACGCCAACCGGCTCGCGGGCGCGTTCGAGGACGGGGCCCTGTTCGAGGTGCGGCTCGACGTAGCCGATCACCTCGTCGGCGTCGTACGCGCAGTCGTCGATGTGCGACGGGTCGGCGCCGTAAGTGGCGATCGCTTCGCGGAGCGTCACACCGGTCGAATCGACACGCCCGAGCCAGTCGGGATCGAAGCAGCCGGCGACCGCGGCGCTACCAAGGTACGGCTTGCTGTAACGGACGCCCTCTTCTTCACTGAATCCGATCACATCAACGTTGAACGGCAGCTCGGCGTCGCCCAGGGCTTCGACCACGGCTAGGCCGATCAGCACCCCGAGCACGCCGTCGTAGCGGCCGCCGCCGGGGACCGTGTCGAGGTGCGAGCCAACGAGCAGCGTCTGCTTGGCGCCGGGAGACTCGCGCCGCCCAATCAGATTGCCGGCATTATCCAGGCAGACCGACATGCCGACGGACCCCATCCACTCGCGCAGTAGGTCGTGGACACATTGCATCGGCGGCGTCAGAAACCTCCGGGTGAGACACTCGGGCGATTCGGAGCATGCCGCCAACTCGTCGCAGCGCGTCATGACGCGGTCGGCGAGCGAGAGCGGCGTGGGCAGAGCGGTGAGGGGCACGGCGATAAAGCGTTCGGTAGGAATTGACCCTTGCCGGGGTGGGGCCTATCGTGCGGCAAGGCGGTGGGCGGCAGGTCCTTACTCTACACAGCGGCGCTCTGGTTGCAGAGTGCAACCGCCATGCGTAATAGCCTCGTTTTCTATGTTAACGGCTCCCGGCACGAGGTGCGCGGCGAGGCGGCCGGGCTCACTCTGAGCGACTATTTGCGGGGCGGCTGCGGATCGCTGCAAGGTGACCGGCTCTGCGGCACGAAGATCGCCTGCGCCGAGGGGGACTGCGGGGCCTGCACGGTCTTGGTGGGTAAGCCCGCCGATGATGAACGATCGGTCGTCTACCAGTCGATCGACGCCTGTATCGCCTTCGTCTACCAGATGGACCGCCGGCATGTGGTGACGGTCGAGGGCCTCCAGGACGGCGACACGCTGTCCCCCGTCCAGCAGGCGATGATCGACTGCCACGGCAGCCAGTGCGGCTTCTGCACGCCCGGCTTCGTGATGGCCCTCCAGGGGCTCGTCGAGGAGTCCGAGGGCGACCAGCCGCTCGAAGACGAGACGCTGCGGCTGGGCCTCTCGGGCAACCTCTGCCGCTGCACCGGCTACTCGCAGATCCTCGACGCGGGCAAGCGGCTCGACCCCAAGCGGGTGGCGTCGATCTCCAAACGCTACGACACCACGGCGATGCTCGCCGATTTTGCCACGCTCGGTGACGGCCCGGTGCGGGTCAACTCGCGCGACACCCACCTGTCGAACGGCCACGCCCCGGCGGCGCCGCCGGTGGACATCTTCTTGCCGTCGACGCTCGACGAACTACTTGAGCACCGGGCCCAGCACCCCGACGCGCGCCTCATCAGCGGCGCCACCGACATCGGCGTGCAGTTCAATCACGGCAAGGTCGCCCCGGCTGCGCTCATCACGACGCAGACCGTCCGCGAGCTGAACCGGCTCGAGGTGATCGACGGCCAGCTCGTCATCGGCGCCGCGACTTCGTGGGCGCGCATCGAGGCGTACACCAAGAACGCGATCCCCGCCTACCACGCCATCCTCACTCGTTTTGGCAGCCCCCAAGTGCGGCATGTCGGCACGCTCATCGGCAATCTTGCGAACGCCTCACCAATCGCTGACTCGATCCCGCTGCACTACGTCGCCCAATCGACGCTCGAACTTGCCAGCATCCGCGGCCGCCGCGAGGTCCCAATCGAAGAGTTCTATCTCGGCTACAAGCAGCTCGACCTCCAGCCCGACGAAGTGATCGTCGCCGTGCGGACACCGCTGCCGAAAGCGAACGTCCGACTGCGGCTCTACAAAGTCTCGAAGCGCCGCGACATGGACATCAGCACCGTGACGCTGGCGTTCTGGCTCGAAGTCGAGGGCGACCTCTGCACCGCGGCAAGAATCGCGACTGGCGGCGTCGGTCCCACCGTCGTTCGCTTACCGCGCGCGGAAGAGTCACTCGTCGCCCGCCCGCTAACGCTCGAAGCCATGCAAACCGCCGGCCGCATCGCCCGCGACGAGATCCAACCGATCTCCGACGTCCGCGGCGGCGCCGAGTATCGCTTGCAACTCGTGGAGAACCTCTTCGCCAAGTGTTGGCATGAGGTGAAGGGCGGAGAAGTGTTTAGCGGATCGAAGTGAGTTATCCCCCTCCCTCTTTGAGGGAGGGTTTAGGGGAGGGTGTAAGCTGTCCGTCAATGAAAGCAAACCTGTAGTGAACGGTTAAACCCTCCCCTAGCCCCTCCCTGAAAGGGAGGGGAATAAGCAAAACCCCCTAGCCCCTCAGCCCCTAGCCGCTCCCGCAATGCCCTCCGTCGGCCAATCCCTCCCGCACGACTCCGCCACCGGTCACGTCACCGGCGCCGCGCGGTACATCGACGACCTGCCGCGGCTCGACCGTGAGCTGTGCGTCGATTTCGTCGGCTCACCGGTCGCCGCGGGAAGGATTCGCTCGCTCGACCTGACGGCGGCGCGGCAGGCGCCGGGCGTGGTTTGTCTGCTGACGTATAACGACCTCGGCGGGCCGAACCACTTCGGGCCCATCATCCCCGACGAGCCCTTCCTCGCCGCCGAAGAAGTCGCTTACGTCGGGCAGCCGATCGTCGTCATCGCCGCCGAGACCGCTGCCGCGGCGCGGAAGGCGCGCGAGCTGGTTGTCGTCGATATCGAAGAGCGTAAGCCGATCCTTTCGATCGATGAGGCGCTCCACGCCAACTCGTTCATCGGCCCCGAACGCCACATGGTGAGCCCCGGCGCTGAGAGCGACGCGGCGTTTGAAGAAGCGTTTCGAACGGCGCCGCACACGCTGTCGGGGCGGTTCTTCTCCGGCGGGCAGGAGCAGTTCTACTTCGAGACCCAGGCCGCCATGTCGATGCGTGGCGAGTCGGGCGACATCCGCGTCATCTCTTCGACGCAAAACACGACCGAGACGCAGGCCGTCGTCGCCGAAGCCCTCGGCCTCGGCATGCACCAGGTCGTGTGCGAGTGTCACCGCATGGGGGGCGGCTTCGGCGGCAAGGAGACGCAGTCGGCGATCACCGCGGTGATGACGGCCCTCGTCGCACAGAAGACGGGCCGCCCCGCGCGGCTCACGCTCCGCCGCGGCGACGACATGCAGATCACCGGCAAGCGCCACGCCTACCAGACCGACTATCGCGTCGCGTTCAATAGCGATGGCCGGCTGATCGCGGCCCAAATGGCGTTCTATTCCAACGGCGGCGCGTTCGCGGACCTCTCCACGTCCGTGATGGAACGCACCATGCTCCACGCCGACAACGCCTACCACGTGCCGATGCTCCGCGTCACGGGGCAGGTGTGCCGCACGAACCTGCCGCCCAACACGGCGTTCCGAGGCTTCGGCGGGCCTCAAGGCGTCGCGTTGATCGAAAGTTTATTGGAGGACATCGCGAAGGTCGTCGGCCGCGATGCGTTCGACGTCCGCCGCGCGAATCTCTATCGCGACGGCGACGACTCGCGCAACGTCACGCACTACGGCCAGATCGTCCGTGACCACGTCATGGATGAGACGTTCGACCGCCTCGCCGCGTCGTCGAGCTATCGCCACCGCGTCGCCAAGGTCGCCGAGTTCAACGCCGCTAGCCGCACCCACGTGAAGGGGATCGCGATCTCATCCATAAAATTCGGCATCTCGTTCACGACGAAGTTTTTGAACCAGGCCAACGCCCTGGTGAACGTCTACACCGACGGCACGGTGCAGGTCTCGACCGGCGGGACCGAGATGGGCCAGGGCCTCTACACCAAGATTCAGCAGATCGTCGCCGACGAGTTCGGCCTCGAGCCCGCGCGCGTGCGGGTGATGGCGACCTCTTCCGAAAAATCGAACAACACGTCCCCCACCGCCGCCAGCGCCGGCGCCGACCTCAACGGCATGGCCGCGATCGACGCCTGCCGGAAGATCACCAATCGCATGCGGGTCTATGCCGCGGGCCTCTTCGCCAGCGCCGAGCGCGGCCTCGTCGCGGCGCCGGAGCACATCGTCATCGACCAGGGCGCCGTGTGGGACGACCGCGCGCCGTCGCATCGCCTCGACTTCGGGCAGTTCTGCGCGATGGCCCGCCGCGAACGCGTCGATATCGGCGCCCGCGGCTTCTACGCGACGCCGGGCGTCGATTACAACCGCGAGACGGGCCGCGGCAACCCATTCTTCTACTACACGACCGGCGCCGCCATCGCCGAGGTGACGATCGACCGTTTCACGGGAGAGCTCGTGTTCGACCGCGCCGACCTGCTGATGGACATCGGCCGGGCGATCAACCCGGGCATCGACCGCGGCCAGGTGATCGGCGGCTTCATCCAGGGGGTCGGCTGGGTAACCAACGAAGAGCTGCGCTACAACGACGCGGGCCACCTGCTCAGCACAGGCCCCACGACCTACAAGATCCCGAACATCACCGACACGCCGCGCGTGTTCAACGTCGATTTCATCAACAACCCCAAGCACCAAAAAAACGTCCGCCTCAGCAAAGCGGTCGGCGAACCGCCACTGATGCTCGGCGTCGCGGTGTGGCTCGCAGCAAAGAACGCCCTCCAATCCCTCAACGGCGGCGAGCCGGTGAGCTTATCGATCCCCGCGACCGGGGAAGAACTTCTCACAAGGATGACAGCGCTCGTAGGTCAGGCTGTGCCTGACGCCGCCAAAGTAGGGTGCCGATAGAATCGCACCTCCCACGCTCGAAGCGGAGGGCCAGCAACCATATCATGAACGCCGGAGAGGTACGATCCCGCTTCGCTGCATCGCACCCTACAAACTGACCCACTAACCGTCTGCTCCGTGCTTCAATCAGTGCAAGGGTTTTGATGGCAATCCAAGACGAGCTGCAGTATGGAAGTGAGGCCGATTTCACAACTAAGTATGTTATGCCACTGCTGCGGCGCCGGGGATATGCTGTAGTTGCGTACTACCACGGCAGCGATGAGTTTGGGAAGGATGTCGTATTCGGCGAGATCGATAAGCTCGGACACGTGAGGTATTGTGCTGCACAGATAAAGGCGGTTTCCTCGATCGGGCTGTCAGCCGTAGCGGAATTAATTCAAGATTGCGAGCAAGCATTTGCAAATCCTTTCAAGCATCCGCAGACAGGCGCAGAGGAAAAGATTTCAGCGTTTTATGCAATCAACTCTGGAACATTCAGTAGTCAAGCGCGGACGCACTTTTACAGCCAGCTGAGGCATAGATATGGCGCGAATGTGAGAATGCTTCAGGGGGAAGACTTGCTTGCCATTGATCGAGCTACGACCGCCGAGAGTTTATCGGTGTTGTCTGCTAGGGTTTCGGGTTTGATTGCGGAGGTAAATTATAACAACTGGATACTGAGGAATGCTACGTTAGATATAGAGAAACAAGGTGTGCAAGATAAAAAGCAGTCTGGCATAGTCATAGTAAGGGTAAAGAGGGATGTAACTGCAGCCTGTCTAGGGTCCCCTCAGCCAAGCTCGGATGACCTGACAACTGCGTTAATGGACTATCACCGGTCGCTGGCCATAGTCGATTCGGTTGTGCATTTCAAATGGAGAGGTGAGCCTGCCTGGAAGTCCGTTAGCCAGAATCTAGTCAAGATGAGGGATGCAGTTGCATCGAAGGGGTTTACTCTAATCCAAGCGGCTAACGAGTATTTGAAGCGATTGGACACCTTGCGAATTTAGTAAGGCGCGACGCGGGTGCTCGGCGTCCACTGCTGGGCTAGCCAACTGTGGCACCCGCTCATCATTCCCTTCCCGTCAAAATTCCCGCAACTCCTGCGAAGGCACAAACAACCGCTCCTTCCCGCTCGCGGCCCTCACGACGGTCATGCCGCCCATGTGGCCGATCGCGTGGCAGGCGATGATTTGGATCGCGGCGCCGACGGTCTCGAAGCCTCCGAACCCCGGCGGTTGGCAGTTGGTGGGTTGGTCGAGGCCCTCATCGCTCACTTCATTGAGGTAGGCGTGCGTCTGCTGCCGCAGGTCGCGGAGGGCCTGCATCACTTCTTCGAACGGCGGGTAGGCGGCCGCGTCATCGACCGGCTCGCTCCCCCAATCGAACAGCGGCTTCCAGTCGTGGAGCGGGTTGGGCCCGCCGTGCAGGATCTGTTGCAGCCGCCCCTCGCAGACCGCCAAGTGCCCGGCGATCCACATCGCATGGTTGCCGCCCCACTCGCCGGGCCGCAGCAGCGGAGCGTCGTGCATGCTCCCCAGGTGCGTCATCGCCATGTCGCTGAACTTCAGCGCGATGCGAATGGCGTCGATGGCTTTCATGGCGTTTCCTTGCAGTGGAATTGGTTCATCGTTCTGGTGTAAGTCCGCGTTCTCTTCGGTAGTCGAATGGCGCCAATCGAGATCGACAACGAGTTGGAAAAGTTTGGAACGAATTTGAGCCGCGCCCGTCAGGTAGCGGAGCCATCGCGTCGCAACTCCGCTACCTGACGGGCGCGGCTCAAAAGTCCGATTTAGTCTCTCTGCGTCCTTCCTTCTTAGTGCCTTAGCGGCTTTGCGTGAGACTTCCCCCAGTCCGCCCGAGAGGTGGCTAATTTCAAGCGAAAAAGCCCCAAATCTCCCGGAAAAGACGGCGCCTCACCAGGCCTCACTAGAGGCCCCTTGCGGCGTTTCGCGCCTCGAGTGCGTTTAAAGAGGCGGGAGGCGCCAGAGGCCGCTAGACGGGCTGCTAGGGCCCTTAAAAGCGATGCTGTGACCACACGCTGGCGAGGGTACAATTCGGGGCATGGCCGCCGCCGATTTCCTCCGCCGATCGTCCGAACTCGCCGACGCGGCGACGCCGCTGGTGGTCGTCACGCTCATCGAGGCGACCGGCTCCACCCCCGCGGACACGGGCGCCAAGATGCTCGTCACGGCCGACGGTTTAGAGATCGGCACGGTTGGCGGCGGGCGGGTTGAAGCGAAGGCGATCGATGAAGCGATCACGTTGTTAAAAGTGAAAGGTGGTTGCAAGCTCGTCGATTGGAGCCTCAAGGCCGATGTCGGCATGACGTGCGGCGGGCGCGTGAAGCTGTTCTTTGAGCCGGTCGGCGTCGCCGACTGGCCGATCGTCGTCTTCGGAGCCGGCCATGTGACGCAAGCCCTCGCCGCAATCCTCGTGCGGCTGCCGTGCCAACTCACGTGCATCGACCCGCGCAACGAGTGGTTAGCGAAGTTGCCGAAGGGCGTCCGCGTCATTGAAACAAGCGACCCACCCGCCGAAGTCGATCGACTCCCTGACAACGCCTTCGTACTCTGCATGACGCAAGGGCACAAGTCGGACTTACCCGTGCTCGTGCGGTTGTTCCAAAGCGATCGAACGTTCCCGTACGTCGGCGTCATCGGCAGCAAAGCCAAGGCGGCGGTGCTGCGTAAGGAACTCAAGGAGGCGGGCGTGCCGGTGGAGCGTGCCGAGTTCCATTGCCCGGTGGGTCTTCAAATTGGGACGAACCATCCGGTAGAGATCGCGGTGAGCATCACGGCCCAACTCATAGAGGTGCGCGACGCGCTGGCTCTGAAAAAGTAGATTCACCACGACGGGCACGAAGAGCACGACGGCCTGCCTCCGATTGTAGCTTCGCCCTGCCAATCAGGTCGTCGTGCTCGTAGTGCCCGTCGTGGTAAAAAAAGCTTTATGACTTCGCTTGCAAATCTAGGTCGCAAGGCTGCCCGGACGGTTGACGGCGGGGGGCGGTTGGCGACGATCTAGGCATTCCTGTGCTTACCTCTTCCTACCTTCGATTTCGCACCATGCCCGCGTTCCCCGAAGTCGCGTCGTCGATCCCCTACGAAGGCCCCACGAGCCGCAACCCGCTGGCTTTCAAGCACTACGACGCCGACGCGGTGATCGAGGGCAAGTCGATGCGGGACCACCTGCGGTTCAGCGTCGTCTACTGGCACACGTTCCGCGGCGCCGGCAGCGACCCCTTCGGCCCCGGCACGATGGTGCGGCCGTGGGAGGACGGCACCGACAGCGTCGAGAACGCCCAGAACCGCGTGCGCGTCGCGTTCGAGTTTATTACGAAACTCGGCGCGCCGTACTACGCGTTCCACGACCGCGACGTGGCGCCCGAGGGGAAGACGCTCGCCGAGAGTCATAAGAACCTCGACGCGGTCGTTGCCGTGCTCAAGGAAGAGCAAGAGCGCACCGGCGTGAAGCTGCTGTGGGGCACCGCCAATCTCTTCAGCAACCCGCGCTACATGCACGGCGCGGCGACGAGCTGCAACGCCGAGGTCTTCGCCTACGCCGCGGCGCAGGTGAAGAAGGCGATTGAGGTGACGCACGAACTGGGTGGTGAGGGCTACACGTTCTGGGGCGGCCGTGAGGGCTACCAGTGCTTGTGGAACACCGACATGAAGCGCGAGCAGGAGCACCTGGCTC
This sequence comes from Botrimarina mediterranea, assembly GCF_007753265.1. Classification (NCBI taxonomy): domain Bacteria; kingdom Pseudomonadati; phylum Planctomycetota; class Planctomycetia; order Pirellulales; family Lacipirellulaceae; genus Botrimarina; species Botrimarina mediterranea. Next base: position 2,948,785 of record NZ_CP036349.1, on the reverse strand, counting down.
GCTTCCTTCACCTCGCTGTGGATCACGCCAAGTCGATCGGTTTCGAAAAACCGTTCTACATCGAGCCCAAGCCGAAGGAGCCGACGAAGCACCAGTACGACTCGGACGCCGCCGCGTGCCTCAATTTCTTGCGACAGTACGACCTGTTGCCGTACTTCAAGCTCAACCTCGAAACGAACCACGCCACGCTTGCCGGGCACACGATGCAGCACGAGCTGGAGGTCGCCGGAGCGGCGGGCGCGCTCGGCTCGATCGACGCCAACACGGGCGACCTCTTGCTCGGTTGGGACACGGACCAGTTCCCCACCGACATCTACGTGACGACGCAGTGCATGCATTCGATCCTCAAGTGGGGCGGGCTCACGACCGGCGGCGTCAACTTCGACGCCAAGGTCCGCCGCGAAAGCTTCGAGCCGATCGACCTGTTCTACGCCCACATCGGCGGCATGGACGCGTTCGCGCGCGGCCTCAAGATCGCCGCGGCGATGCGCGCCGATGGGCGGCTGGAAGAAATGGTCCGCGATCGCTACGTGAGTTGGGACAGCGGGCTGGGGGCCGAAATCGAGGCCGGCGAGCACTCGCTGGCGTCGCTCGAACAGCTGATGCTAGACAAGGGCGAAGCCGCCCCCAATGCGAGCGGTCGGCAGGAGTTGTTTGAGAATGTCGTTAACGACTATCTATAAGAGATTCGGACTGTAAGAGATCGGATGAGCATCGCTGATCAATCACCGCTAGATGTCCTCGCTGTGTATCGGCTCGCGCCGGTGATCGCGCTGGGGCGGGTCGAGGATGCCGCGCCGCTGGCGGAGGCTTTGGTAGTTGGCGGGTTGCCGATCGCCGAGGTGACGTTCCGCACCGCGGCGGCGGCCGAGTCGCTGCGGATCATGGCGGACTGCGGCGACGTGCTGCCGATCGCCGGCACGGTTCTAACCAAGGACCAAGCGTCCGCCGCCGCGGACTCCGGCGCGCGGATGGTCGTCACGCCCGGGCTCAACCCGGTAGTCGTTGAGCACGTGCTGAAGCTCGGCCTGCCGATCTGCCCGGGCGTTTGCACGCCGAGCGACATCGAGGCGGCCCTCTCATTCGGCCTCGAAGTCGTGAAGTTCTTTCCGGCCGAGGCGTACGGCGGAGTCGCAACGCTCAAGGCGCTCAGCGGGCCGTATCCAATGATGCGTTTCATGCCGACCGGCGGGATCACTCCGGCGAACCTGTCGAGTTATCTGGCGTTGAAATCGGTTGTCGCCTGTGGTGGGAGTTGGATGGTGGCGCCGTCGCTCTACGAAGGGGGCGACTTCGGCCCCGTTGAGCGCGCCGTGCGCGAAGCGGTGACGCTTGCCAAGCCGTAGGGTGGGTCGCGACCCATCCTACGGGTGAACACGATCGTCCTTCTGGCAGGCGAGGCCTGCCCTACCTAATCGAACGATGTCGCTACTAACACTCCGTCCGCGTAAAGATTGTCGCTGGGACCTCGTGTCGCTGGGCGAGGTGATGCTGCGGCTCGATCCCGGCGAGGGCCGCGTCCGCACGACGCGTAACTTCCGCGTGTGGGAAGGGGGCGGCGAGTACAACGTGGCCCGCGGCCTGCGGCGCTGCTTCGGCATGCAGACGGCGATCGTTACAGCGCTCGCCGACAACGAGGTGGGCCGACTCGTCGAAGACCTGATGCTTCAAGGGGGCGTCGATGTCTCAAACGTCCGATGGACGAAGTACGACGGCGTCGGCCGCGAAGTGCGCAACGGCCTCAACTTCACCGAGCGCGGCTTCGGCGTCCGCGGCGCCGTCGGTTGCAGCGACCGCGGCCACACGGCCGTATCACAGCTCAAGCCCGGCGACATCGACTGGGACGACCTCTTCGGCCGCCAGGGCGTCCGCTGGCTGCACACGGGCGGCATCTTCGCGGCGCTGTCCGACACGACGCCCGCCGTCATCGAAGAGGCATTGCGTAAAGCAAAAGAGCACGGCGTCGCCACGTCGTACGACCTCAACTACCGCCCGTCATTATGGAAGGCAATCGGCGGGCACGCCCGCGCGCAGGAAGTGAATCGTCGTCTTGCGCTGCTGGTGGACGTGATGATCGGCAACGAAGAAGACTTCACCGCGTGCCTGGGACTCGAAGTCGAAGGCGTTGATCAAGCGCTCACGGAACTGCCAATCACCGGCTATCGACGGATGATCGAGCGAGCCGTGCAGGAGTACCCCAACTTCCGCGTCACGGCGACGACGCTCCGCAGCGTCAAGAGCGCCACCGTCAACGACTGGGGCGCCCTCTGCTGGGCCGGCGGGCAGTTCTACGAGGCGACCGCGCGCCAAGACCTCGAGATCCTCGACCGAGTCGGCGGCGGCGACAGTTTTGCATCCGGCCTGATCTATGGCCTGATGACCGGTGATGACCCGCAGCGGGCCGTCGAGTACGCCGCCGCCCACGGGGCCTTGGCGATGACCACGCCCGGAGACACGTCGATGGCGACGCTCGCCGAAGTCGAGAAGCTCGTCGCCGGCGCCGCGGCCCGGGTGGACCGCTAAACCGCATCGATTCGCGCAGACCGTTGGCGCTGGGGCGGAATTCGGCGTGACAGACGCTGTACGCAAGGTGAGAATCAAGTCTCGTCGCTCCTGTACACGCCTGCCTTTGTCCTACGACGCCAATGCGGACTGTTGTTGCACTGCTGCTTGCACTAACCGCGTCGGTCGCAGATGCGCAGCTGCCGACTGCCACCGGACAGCAGTACACGCTCAGCCAATCCGGGTGGCGGGTGTTTGTCCCCACGGGTTACGCGCCCCAGGCCGACGGCAAGTACGACCTGCTCGTCCACTTCCACGGCGACTCGCAGACCGTCTGGAACAACGCCAAGTACGCCGACCTCGACGCGGTGATCGTCACAATCAACTACAGCGGCTTGTCGAGCGCTTACAGCACGCCGTTCAGCAATACGTCCCTCTTCCAGCAGGTGTTGAACGAAACGCGGACGAGGCTTGCGATCCTTCCGGCGTTTGGAGCGTCGGCTGCGCTCGACCACCTATCGGTCTCTTCGTTCAGCGCGGGCTACGGCGCGGTGCGGCAGATCCTTGGAGTCTCGACCTACCGCGATGCGATCAACAGCCTGCTGGCCGCCGACTCGCTGTACGCCACCACCGCTAGCGACGGCACAGCGCTCGACTCGCAAATGGCCGGCTACAAAGAGTTCGCGACCGCCGCGGCCGCCGGCGACAAGCGATTCATCTTCACCCATTCCCAAGTCCCGACTTTCACCTACGAGAGCACCGCAGAAACGGGTGATGAGTTGATGACGCATCTGGGCATAACCGCGACGCCCACCAGCGATACGGGATTAGGTGACTTGCGATTCTACCGAAACGCGGAACTCGGCGGCTTCTCCCTCTGGGGAGCGCTCGGCGCTACGGCGGACGACCACCTAAGCCACCTGCGCTATATCGGCCAGTGGCTTGGCGACTTGCAGGACGCCACGCCGGCACTTCCAGGTGACTACACGGGCGATGGCATCGTCGATGCCGCCGACTACACCAAGTGGCGTGATACCTGGAACCGCTTCAATACGGACTTGGCAGCGGATGGTAACGGAAATGGCGTCATCGACGCGGGCGACTACAACGTCTGGGCCGCGGCCTACGGTGGGAGGACTGGGGCCCACCGAGCGATCCCCGAGCCGACAGCAGCGTCCCTGACGGCAGTCGTCTTATCGTGCTTGTTGCGGCGAAGTCGCGGATGAATCCGTTCCGTGGCTCAGACTCCGCAGGCCCACTCGCCGCAGCTTTGCCCGTAGCTAGACTGTCGGCTACCTCCACTAGGCTTCAAGGCAGAGGCTTTCTTCCCAAACAGACAGACGCCACCTTGCTAACACGCTGCCTTTCCGTGGCCTTTTGCCTGCTGGCCTCATCCCTCTCATCGGGTGAGGAGACGACGCGCCACTACGCCGACACCCACATCCATCTGCTCAACTTCCTGCAGGGCGGCGAGTTCCTCAATGACGACGACACCTTTGCCGGGTCCAGTTGGGGCGAAGTCCGCCACCAGCGGTTCGTGACGCTGCCCGCAGGCGAGCGTTGGCGACGCGTCGCCGGCGTTATGCGCTGCATGGAGCGGTCCAACATCGAACGGGCAATAATTTTCGGCATGCCGGTGGTGAAGAAGTGGGACGAGAACGACAGCTACGAACGCCCCGACGGGTATCTCGACAACGAGTCGCCCGTGCTGCTCGCACGTGACACCGATCTTATTGTCGCTAGCGCCATCGAAGAGGCGCGACTGCGTTACCATGACGACGAACAGCAACTAGAACGCCTCAACGCGATCGCGCCGTTCGTCTGCGGCATCGATCCGACGGACCTCGGGGCCGTGGATCAAGTTGTTCACCGAATCCTCGAGTACCCCGGCACCTGGCAGGGGATCGGCGAAGTTTTTTCACGGCACGACGACCTCACGCACCTGCAACTCGGCGAGCACCCCCGGGCCAACCACCCCGCCCTGCTGCGCGTCTGCAAGTTCGCCGGGGAGAATCATTTGCCGGTGAGCATCCACCACAACATCGCGCCGGTGTCGCGACCAGGATCGAATCGGCCGCCGGTGTACCTGGACGAGCTTATCGAACTCTTCCGTTATTGCCACGAGACGCCGGGCTCAGGCCGCGAATCAACGGTCTTCATCTGGTGCCACGCCGGCACGAGCCGTCGGGTGCAGGTTGAGAACTTGCCTTATTGGATCGACGAAGTGCTCGCTGTTTATGGCGAACACGTTTACATCGATCTCTCGTGGGTGGTGTGGGACAACTACATCGAAGACGACATCGCGACATGGGCAAAGCTCATTGAGAAGCACCCCGATCGATTCATGCTCGGGTCCGATGTCGTGGGGGGAGCAACCAACGCGGCCGAACAACTGACGAGGTTTGAACCGCTGCTCGCCGCGCTCGACGCCAAAGTCGCCCAGCGGGTGGCCCGCGGCAACCTCTGCGACTTGCTCGACCGGATGGCCGAACGCCGTCGGCTGGCGGGCCTGAGCCACAAGGACCTCGCCGGGATCGAACTGCCGAAAGACTACCGCTTCCCCGAGTACGCCCACATGCCCCGGCTCCGGGACGAAGAGTCGTTCGTGCGGTCACGTCTTCAGAGACAGGACAAATAGCACTCGCCCGCGTGGCTTGTGGATTGCTCACCGCGTAGGATGAAAGGCGGCACTTGAACCCAAGTGTCAATGCCCGAGTCCCAGGCGAACACTTCATCCTCTGAAGCTCGATCGTGGTGATGCCCTACGCGTTGTTGATTGACGAGCCGGTCGGCGAAGCCCTCCCGCGCCTGGCGAGAGATCAACTCGACGAGGCCGTTACTGCGTTGTCAACGCTCGACCGCAAGACGGCGGTGCACGAGGCGCGCAAGTCTTGTAAGCGGGTCCGCTCCCTCCTGCGGATGTACCGTCCGGGCCTCGGGAGCCTATACAAGGCGGCGGATCGAGAAGTACGCGATATCGCTCGGTTGCTTTCAGGGACCCGCGATCAAGACGTGCTGCCCGCTACCTGTGAAGGGTTGCTCAACGAGACCATGAAAGAAGAAACTCGCGGGGCGGTCGAATCGACCCGTGACCTCCTTCTATCGACAACCAACAACCAGGATTCCGCCTCGTTCGACGGCGTCATCGCGCGATTGGAAGCAATCCGTGTCGCATCGCAAGACTGGCGTGCGAAGCGTCCCCGGCGCTCAGCGGCCGACGGAGTCAAACGTGTCTACCGCGATGGACGACGGATTCGACAGAAGTGCGATCTGGACGGCCCGGCGACGCCGTGGCATGAGTTGCGCAAGTCGGTTAAGCACCACGCCTATCACGCCAAGCTAATGAAGAAGCTTCACCCGGCAGGCAGAGCTTATGCAAAGCCATGGGGACGACTTGGTGAGTTGCTCGGAAGGGAACACGACTTGTCGGTGCTGATGGTGCGTTTGGCGGAGATCACTCACCCGGAAGGACGGTCATTGGAGCTTGTTCTACTGGCGACCGGCGAGAAGCGAGCCCGTCTTCGATTGAAAGCGATAAAGCTGGCAACTCGCCTATACGACCCTTCGCCACGTCTGGTGCGGAAGGTCGTGCGTGAGCTGTTGCCGAAATAGCGCGCCGTTCAGCCGCCGATCGCTTCGAGCTCTTCCCAGCGCTGATAAGCCGTGTCGAGTTGCGACTGCAAGGCGCCGGCCTCGGCTTGAGCCGCCGCGATCACTTCGGGCGCCGACTTGTAAAAGGCGGGGTCCGCCATCCTCGTGTGCAACTCGGCTAACTGAGATTCAAGCTTCTCGATCGTCGCCGGCAGCGACTCAAGCTCGCGTTTCTCCTTGAATCCCAACTTCTTCGCCGCCTGCGGCTTAGCGGGCTCCTCTTTGACCACCGGCTTCGGCGCCTCCGCCACTTCGGCAACCGGCGCCGCTCGACGCTGACGGACCCAATCGTCGTACCCGCCGTCATACTCCTTCACGTTGCCGTCTTCGAACACCAGTGTGCTCGTGACGACATTGTTGAGGAACGCTCGGTCGTGGCTGACCACTAGGAGGGTTCCGTCGTAGTCGGTGAGGCGATCCTCGAGCAATTCAAGCGTCTCGGCGTCCAGATCATTCGTGGGCTCGTCGAGGACGATCACGTTGGCGGGCTTCGCAAAGAGCTTCGCCAGCAGCAACCGGTTGCGTTCGCCCCCCGAGAGGAACTGGATCGGCGTCCGCGCGCGGTCGGGCGTGAAGAGGAAGTCACGCAAGTAACCGATGATGTGCCGCGTGCCGCCGGCGATCTTGATCGTGTCGTAACCGTCGGCGACGGCCTGCTCGGCCGTCTGGGCGTCATCGAGTTGCCCCCTCAACTGATCGAAGTAAGCGACTTGCAGATTCGTCCCCAGCCGCACGGCCCCGCTCGTCGGCCGTAGCTCACCAAGCAAGGTCCGCAATAGCGTCGTCTTGCCGGCGCCATTGGGGCCGATAACGCCCACCTTGTCGCCGCGCATCAGCGTGGTGGTAAGCCCCACGAAAGCGGGCTCGTCGGCGCCCTCGTACCGGAATGAAACGTTCTCGGCCCGAGCGACGAGCGCGCCGCTGCGGTCGGCCTCCTGGATGACGAGATTCGCCTTGCCTTCGCGCTCGCGCCGCAGGCCGTGCTCAACCCGCAGCGCCTTGAGCGCGCGGACGCGGCCCTCGTTGCGGGTGCGACGAGCCTTGATGCCTTGGCGGATCCAGCGCTCTTCTTCGGCTAGCCGCTTGTCGAACAACGCGTTCTGCTTCTCCTCGGCGGCGAGGGCCTGTTCCTTACGCTCGAGGAAGGCGTCGTAATCGCAAGACCAATCGAACAGCCGTCCGCGGTCGATCTCGAGGATCCGTGTCGCGACGCGTCGCAAGAACTCGCGGTCGTGCGTCACGAAGAGCAGCGCCGTTGGCCAAGCCTTGAGGACCGACTCGAGGTGCTCGATCGCCGCCAAGTCGAGGTGGTTGGTCGGCTCGTCGAGCAGCAGCAGGTCGGGCCGACCGAGGACCGCCCGTCCTAGCAGCGTCCGGCGCTTGAGACCCACCGAGAGGTCCGCGAACTTGGCCGTGGGGTCGAGCCGCAACTCGCGCAGCAGACGTTCGACCTCTTTATCCTGCCGCCAGTCGTCGTGCTCGCCGGTGGGCCGCCAGCCGGAGCGGATCACCTCGTCGACGCTGGCGCCGGCAATGTCGATCCCCTCGAGTTCGGGGGGGATCTCTTGTTCGAGTCGGGCGACGTGCACGCCCTCGGCGAGCACGCATCGGCCCGAGTCGGGCAGCACCTCGCCGGCGATTAGCTTCATCAGCGTGCTCTTGCCGGCGCCGTTGCGGCCCAAGAGGCCGATCTTCTGACCGGGTTCGATGACGGCGCTGACGCCGTCCAGCAGCGCGGGGCCGCGGAAGGCGATCGTCAGGTTGTCGAGCGTTACGAGAGGCATTATCGGGCGGGCTGGGGGCGGGCGAGCCCCACAGCGTACGCGTTTTCCCGCCGCCCGTCAGCAGCGCCAATCAACGGGGCCCGTTAGCGTTGGACGCGAGCCGAACCGCCCGACGCCAGGGCCTCGACCTCCGCCAGCGACGCTTGCGAGACGTCGCCCGCAAACGTCGTCAGCAGCGCCCCGTGGGCCCAGCCGAGCCGCAGGGCTTCTTCGGGCGACTTGCCGGCGAGCAGGCCGTACACGAGCCCCGAGGCAAAGCCGTCGCCGCCGCCGATGCGGCAGAGCACGTCGAGTTCCATTGTCGGGCTGACGTACCGCTGCCCTTCGATCCAGAGGACGGCGCCCCAGTTGTGGCGGTTGGTGGTCTTCACCTCACGCAGCGTCGTGGCGACGGCTTTGACGTTCGGGAACTTCGCCTTCACCTGCTCGATCATGCCGAAGAAGGCGTTGGGGTCGAGTTCCGTCTTGTGCTCGACGTCCTGGCCTTCGAGGCCGAGGCCCTTCTGCAGGTCCTCTTCATTGCCGATCAGCACGTCGACATTCGCGGCGATCTTCCGCATCATTTCGAGGCCCTTCGCTTCTCCGCCCTCGAGTGTCTTCCAGAGCTTGGCCCGGTAGTTGAGGTCGAACGACGTGACGGCGCCAGCGGCCTTGGCGGCCTGCATCCCTTCGACGATTAGGTCGGCCGTTTGCGGGCCGATCGCCGCGAAGATGCCGCCGGAGTGGAACCAGCGCACGCCGCCGCCGAAGATCGCCTTCCAATCGAAGTCGCCCGTCTTGAGCAGGGCGCCCGCCTCGTTCGAGCGGTTGTAGAACACGACCGGCGCGCGGACGCCGCAGCCGCGGTCGCTGTAGACGGTCGCCATGTTGGGTCCGCGGACGCCGTCGTGCTTGAATCGCTTGTAGATCGGCCGCACGCCGCGCTCGCGGACCTGGCGCTCGATCAGCTCGCCGACGGGGTTATCGACCATTGCGGTGGCGACCCCTGTCTTCAGTCCGAAGCAGCTAGCAAGGTTCGCCGCGCAGTTGTACTCGCCACCGGAGACGTGGACCTCGAACGAACGAGCCGCGCGGAACGGCGTCTGACCCGGGTCGAGACGGTGCACGAGGGCGCCGAGGGCGAGGAAATCGAGTTCACAGGCGTCGGTGCGGATCGGCAACATCGGCAAGGAGGGCGTCACGAGGAAGGAAGCGGAATGATTGGACGAGTGGCAAGCCGTAAGGGTAATCCGCTCACCCCCCGCCGCGCAAGGCCCGAGTGCTGGCGCCGCGGGCCCTTTGCAACGATCGGCGGCGTGGTTTCGCGTTGCCGGACCGCGGGCGTGGGGTTAGGTTGGTGGGGAAACTCGCCTTGAGGCCGACTGGCCTACCCTCGACATGGACACGTTGAGGCGTCAAGGCGACCGTGCGAACCGTGTGCATCAGGGAAGGACCCCGCCATGCAGGTTGATCGATTGGCGTATGTCGCCGCGACTTTCGTTCTCTTCGGCGTTCTCTCCGGCACCGTCGCGCTAGCCAAGCCGATCACCGACGAGCCAATCACCGACGAGCCGCTCAACGTCGCGTCCGAGACCATCGATGCGCCCGCGGCCGTCGATCCCGCGGTCGTTCAAGCCGCGGCGATCGAGCCAGCCGCCCTCTCCAGCGCGACCGATTCGGTCCTCTCAGTCGAACGGGTTGAACAACTCCTGCAAGATATCGAACAGAGGGCCGAGCTCGACGCAGAGACACGCAAGCTAGCAGCGGACGCCTATCGCGCCGCCCTGGCCGAACTGCGGCGCGCCGCGGAGTTCGCCGCCCAAGCCGAATCGTTCGGGCGCGACGCCGTCGGCGTCAATCATCGGATCGAGCAACTGAAGCAGCAGCTCGAAGAAGTCAAGAGAAAAGAGCCGTTCACAGCCGCTGATGCGACGCTCGCCGATCTGGAACAAGCGGTCGCTAAGACCGAGTTGCAACTCGCGACGCTAAAGACCGCCCAGGCCGCTGCCGAAGCGGAGCCGCAGCACCGCTTGAACCTTCGCAAAGAAGTCCGCACACGCATCGTCGCGATCCAGGAAGCCCTCTCGGCTCTGGCGTCGCAGGCGCCGGCTACCGACTTGCACCCCGATCTCGCTGCTGCGAAGAGCATCGAGATGGCCGCCCGTCGCATGGCGCTCGAGGCCGAAGCGCCGGCGCTGGAGAGTAGAATCGCCAAGTTCGACGCCGAGGACGCCGCCGACCTGCTGCGGATGCAGAGCGACCTCGCCGCAAAGCAGACGGCTTTTGCCGAACAGCAACTGCAAAAGCTCCGTGACGAGGTGAAGGCCGCGCGCGACGCCGCCGCCGAAGAATCGGTCCGCAAGGCGCGGCTCGAAGCGATCGTCGCGGCCCCGGCTTTGAAGCACCTGGCGGAGCGCAATCAAGAACTCGCCGAGACCGAGCAAGCGATCTACAAACAGCTGTCCACCGCCGAGCGCGACCTCAAGGCGGCCAATGAAGCGTTCGAGTCGCTCGATCGGCAGTTCAAATTGATGAAGCAGAAGGTCGAGACGGTGGGTCTCACCAGTTCGGTCGGGGCTCAGCTCCGTCGGCAGCGGGCGACGCTCCCCGACATCAACCAGCGGCGTCAGGCGATCGCCAAGCGGAGCGCAACCACCGACGAGGTCCAGTATCAAGCCATCGAGTATGACGACGAACGGCAGACCCTCGGCGACGCCGACGCGGTCGTCGCGTCGATCCTCGCCGAAGCGCCGCCGCGGGACGGCTTCGGGATCGCCTTCCTCGAAGAAGCCGCCCGCGAGTTGGTCGACAGCAAGCGCAAGTATCTGGGTTCGTTGAGCCGAGCCTACATCGAGTACTTGGATACGCTCGGTGACCTGGATTTCAAAGACCAGCAGGTCGTATCACTAACCGACCAGTACGCGAAGTTCATCGACGAGCGTGTGCTATGGATCCGCAGCGGCCGGGCGATGACGCACGAGCAGGTTCTCGACACGGCGGATGCGTGGCTTCTTAATCCGACGAAGTGGCTGGATATCGGCGCAACACTGGTCCGCGACGCAATTGCTACCCCGTGGCTTTATGCGATCATCCTCGGTTCGTTTGGCGCCCTCGTGGGACGCGGAGCCAGGCTGCGGCGCGACCTCAATGAAGCGGGCGACATCGCCGCGCGCGCCAACTGCCGGACGATCGAGCCGACGCTGCGCACCATCGCCCTGACTGTGCTGGTGTCGGCGGCATGGCCGGGAATCGTCGCGTTACTCTCGTGGCGGCTGCGAGTCGCGGGGGGGGACGATTCTGAGGCGGCCGCGGTTGGCTACGGGCTTTACTGCGTGTGTCTGATCTGGGCTCCGCTGGAGTTGATCCGCCAGGTATGCCGCCCCCGCGGTCTAGCCGAAGCGCACTTTGCATGGCCGACAACGGTCACGCAGTCGCTACGCCGACGCTTGCGGTGGCTCACCGTGTTGGGACTGCCCTTCGCGTTCTTGGCGGCGACGCTGCACTCCAGCAATCCGACGCCGGGGCACGACGCCCTCGAACGCTGCTGTTTCATCGTCGGCATGGCGCTGTTGATGGTGTTCGTTTTTCGACTCTTGTCGACTGGCGGCTTGCTTCGCGAGCACATCGCTTACCACCAAGGGGGCTGGGTCGACCGGCTGAGCCACCTCTGGCCCTGGCTGGCGGTCGTGCCGCCGCTGACGCTGTTGGGGCTCGCGTTCGCGGGCTACTACTACACGGCACAGATTCTGGCCTGGCGGCTCTTCGCTTCGGTCTGCTTCTTAGTGGCGTTGTGGCTCGTCCGCGACTTGCTGCTGCGTATGCTGCTGCTCCGACGCCGGAACCTGAGCATTGAGCAAGCCCGCCAACGCGCCGCTACCGCCACCGCAGCGGCGGAGGCCGACGGAGGGAGCGCCGCCGTCGTTGCCGGCATTGTGGCGAGCAATCAGCAATCCGATCTTTCAGCGCACAACCAACAAACGCGGCGGCTGCTGGGCGCCGGCGTCTTCGCGGGCTGTGTGGTCGGGCTCTGGCTGATCTGGGTCCAAGTCCTGCCGGCGCTCGGCATGCTCGACAAGTACCCGCTATGGAGCACCGCCGTAGCCACCGCGCAGCCGGCCGCCGCAACGAGCACCATGCCAACCGCGGCGGCAATGGGCACACCGAAAGCCGACGCAAGCGTCGCTGTTGCTGCCGGCAAGAACACCGTGACGCTTTCCGACCTGGGGCTGGCGTTCCTCGTGACGTTCGTCACGTTCGTGCTCTTCCGCAACGGCCCGGGCCTCCTTGAGATCGCCCTCTTACAGAAGCTGCCGCTCGATGCGTCGGTGCGCTACGCGATCACGACGCTCGCCAGCTACGCGATCGTGATGATCGGCACGATCATGGCGTGCTCGACGATCGGCCTGCAGTGGTCGCAGATCCAGTGGCTCGCCACCGCGCTAACCTTTGGTTTGGCGTTCGGCTTGCAGGAAATGTTCGCCAACTTCGTGGCGGGCCTCATCATCTTGCTCGAGCGGCCGATCCGCGTCGGCGACGTTGTCACCGTCGACGAAATCACCGGCGTCGTGTCACGGATCCGCATCCGCGCGACTTCGATTACTAACTGGGACCGCAAAGAGTACGTCGTTCCCAACAAGGAGTTCATCACTGGCCGGCTCTTGAACTGGACGCTCACGGACAAGGTCAACCGCGTCGTGGTCAACGTCGGCGTCGCCTATGGCACCGACACCAATCGCGTTCAAGAGCTGCTGCTGACGATAGCCGCGGAGAATCCTCTGGTGCTCAAGGACCCCGCGCCGGTGGCGTCGTTCGAAGGGTTCGGCGACAACTCGCTGAACTTCGTTTTGCGGACTTACCTCGCAGCACTGGATTACCGGCTGCAAGTCACGCACGAACTACACACGGCGATCAACAACGCGTTCAACGCGGAAGGGATCGAGATCGCCTTCCCGCAGCGTGATTTGCATATCCGCACGGCGCCGGAGGTGCTCGCGGTCGCTCTCAACAAGTCGGCGAGCAGTCCATCGCAGGCGAAGGAAGCCGCTTGATCTACCCCGTAAAAAAGCCGGCCGCCCTGCCTAAGCGGGGGCGGCCGGCTTTAGCTCGCCAACCAGAAGGATTTACTGCTTGTCCGCAGCAAAGAGGGTCACTCAGTAGCGGAAGATCAGGTCCGCCGTCAGGCGGTTCTCCAGCACATCACGCCGCTCAGTAAGCGGTACTTCCCAGGCCAAGCCGATCTCCGTGTTGCGGTTCGGCTTGTACTTGCCACCGAAAGCGCCGGTGACGATGTCGTTCCCCTCGACGCCCGCCGAGCCGAGGTTGAACAAGTCGCCGCCATCGAGGCCGGTGAGGCCAAGGCGGTTATCGCCATCGGCCGCCCAGTGGTACCAGTTGAACTCCAGCAGCCCGTACCAGCCCTTACGAACCTGATAGTCGAAGTGGTTCGACCAGTAAACGAACGAGCTATTCGCGTCGCCATCGACCGGCAGGAGGCCGCCCACGCCGCTGAGCCAGTGGCCGCAGTCGAAGAGCTCGGCGCCGCCGGTGAGGAACAGATTGAAAATACCGTCGCCACGGGCCTGACGCGAGCGCGGCGTGCCCATTGGGATGTTGTAGGTGAAACCCGCGGACAACAGCTGCTGTGCAGCGGGGTCACGGTAGAGGGCGTACTTGAGGCCAATGTCCAAGTCGGCCCAGCCGTCATCAATCAGCGGATTGTCCGAAACGACATAGCCGTCTTTCGTCGCGATCAGCGATAGACGCTCGGTCAGTCGTGCGCGGATTTGTAAGGCGTAGAGCTGCACGTCGCCGCCGAGCGCGGTGGCCGGCACTTTGTGCTGGATGAAGATGCCACGCAGCTCGGTGACGTTCCGCGGGTCTTCAAAGTAGACCGGGTTGGTCATCGGGCTGATGAAGTCGTCGAAGCAACGCTCCGACGGGCAAGCGATCGATCCCAGCAACAACTCCGGCAAGCCGCAGCCATCCGAGCAGCTGTCATACGTTAGGCACCCAAGGCCAAAGAGCCCGCAATTCTCAAGGCAGCAGCTAGAGCCGCAGCTCGACCCACAGCCGACCGAATCACCGCAGCACGCGTCACCACCACATCCGTCGCCACAGTCGGTGTCCCAGCAAGCCGTTTCTATCGCTGCGGCCGTGTCGCTGGTCGCGAATGCCACGTCGCCGCTAGTCGCCCAAGCCGGCATCGTTACAGCGGCCAGCGCCAGGCCCACCAGGCCCCATTCGTGATGTTTCATTGCGTCACCTCCGTGTCCGATGCGATCCGGGCGCCAGACGATCGCCGCGCTCCGCTAGCCGCGGCATCCGAGCCGTTGCTGGCATCTAAATCGGCGCCGGCATTCCGCTTTGCCTCATCAATACCTCTGTGGTGGTGGATGCGCTGCGACCGGCACAGAGGCCTCAGGCAACATGAGCGAATCCCGACAAATTGGTCCAACTAGCCTATCGGACAAAATGACACACTTGACTTTAATGGCCTGAATGCCGATATTCCGATCTGGAGATAGACAGATCCTCTATGTCTTTCTCTGCACTAACTACCCATCGTACTGAGCCTTCGAGGCAATTATGGCCGTCTCCCAAACCGCTGAATACGCGTTGCGGGCCGTGGTTTGGCTGGCTCAGAACCCCGGTGAGCCCCAAACCACGCAGCAGCTGGCTGAGGGGACGCACGTCTCGGTGAGCTACCTCCCCAAGGTGCTCCAACCCCTCGGACGGGTGGGTATCCTCACCAGTCAACGCGGGATCAATGGCGGGTACTCGCTCGCTCGCGATCCGGAGCAGTTGACGGTCCTGGAGATCATCGGCTGCGTCGATCCCATCCAGAGGATCACCCGTTGCCCGCTCAGGCTGCAAACGCACACCGGCGGACTTTGCCCGTTACACACGATGCTCGACGAGGCGATCGCCGAGACCGAGCGTCGATTCGGCGAGACCACCATTGCTGAACTTTTGCGTCGCAACACCGGCCTCAAGCCGCTGTGCGAGACGACGCCCCATGTCTTCACGATCGACAGCCTGCTGCCGCCCAAGAAGGCCGGCGGCGGTGCGGCGGATTGACGCGACTACTCGCGAAGTAACGAGTCGATCAAATTCTATCGTTCCCCGACGCGATACGATTCACGGAGAATCTCTGACGCGATGAGCGAGTCCTCTACCGCCGCCGATGCGCGGCTCGAACGCTTCAGCTACGACGACGCCATTGTGCGGATGTTCCTCGCCGCGACCCTCATCTGGGGTTTGGTGGGCTTCTCCGTCGGCATGCTGATCGCGTTGCAGTTGCCCTTCCCCTCGCTCAACGGTGGGATCGAGTGGATCACTTTTGGGCGATTGCGGCCGTTGCACACCAACGCGGTGATCTTCGCTTTCGCCGGCAACGGCATCTTCACAGCGATCTACTACTCCACCCAGCGACTCTGTAAGGCGCGGATGTGGAGCGATACGCTTAGCCGGCTTCATTTCTGGGGCTGGCAAGCGATCATCGTCTCCGCGGCGCTGACGCTACCGCTAGGGATCACGCAGAGTAAGGAGTATGCCGAGCTCGAATGGCCGATCGACATCGCCATCGCTGTCGTCTGGGCGGGATTCTTCGGCGTGAACTTCTTCATGACGCTCGTGACACGTCGTGAGCGTCATATGTACGTCGCGTTGTGGTTCTACATCGCGACGATCATCACCGTGGCGGTGCTGCACATCTTCAACAACCTGTGGGTGCCGATCCTCTCGCCCACGATCATCAAGAGCTACCCGATCTACGCCGGCGTCCAAGACGCCATGATGCAATGGTGGTACGGACACAACGCGGTGGCGTTCTTCCTGACGACGCCGTTCCTCGGGCTAATGTACTACTTCCTACCGAAGGCGGCGGATCGCCCGGTCTTTAGCTACCGCCTGAGCATCCTCCACTTCTGGTCGCTGGTATTCATCTACATCTGGGCCGGCCCACACCACCTGCACTACTCGGCAATCCCTGAGTGGGCGCAGACGCTGGGCATGGTCTTCTCGCTCATGCTGTGGATGCCGAGCTGGGGCGGCATGATCAACGGCCTTCTGACGCTCCGCGGGGCTTGGCATAAGGTGACGACTGACCCGGTGCTAAAGTTCTTCGTCGTCGGCATCACGTTCTATGGTATGAGCACGTTCGAGGGCCCAATGCTCTCGATCAAGTACGTCAATGCCCTCAGCCACTTCACGGACTGGACCATCGCCCACGTCCACGCCGGCGCGCTTGGCTGGAACGGCTTCATGGTGTTCGGCATGTGCTACTGGCTCGCGCCGCGTCTCTTCCAGACGAAGCTCTACAGCACGAAACTCGCCGAGACCCACTTCTGGGTGGCGACAATCGGCATCTTGGTCTACGTGCTGCCGCTCTACGTCGCCGGCATTCTGCAAGGGCTGATGTGGGGGACGATTGACTCCAAGGGCGCACTGGCTTATCCCGACTTTGTCGAGACGACCAAAGCGATCATCCCGATGTACTATCTCAGGGCGATCGGCGGCAGCCTCTACATCGCCGGCGCACTCGTCGGGAGTTGGAACTTTTACAAGACTTGGCAGTCGCGTCCGGCGAATTACGAAGTCCCTGTCTACGAGGCGCCCGCCCTGAAGGACGTGGCCTTCACGCCAGAGACGGCGCCGACATCGAACCTCGAGACGGTGACCGACTACGCCCGGGCGTGGGACGTCTTCAGCAGTATGTGGTGGCACCGCGTCTGGGAGCGGATGCCGATTAAGTTCACCATTATGACGACGATTGCCGTTGCGGCGGCATCCTTGCTCGAACTGGTGCCAACGTTCGTCATCCGCTCGAACGTGCCAACGATCGCTACGGTGACGCCCTATACGCCGCTTGAGCTGGCGGGGCGAGACATCTTCGTCAGCGAGGGGTGTTACAACTGCCACTCGCAGATGATCCGTCCCACCGTCGCCGAGACTAAGCGTTACGGCGAGTACAGCAAGCCGGGCGAAAGCGTTTACGACCACCCGTTCCAGTGGGGATCGCGTCGCATCGGTCCCGACCTCTCCCGCGAAGGGGGCAAGCAGAGCCATCAGTGGCACGTTCTGCACTTTCGCAACCCGCAGGAGTTCAACGACGGCTCGATCATGCCGCCTTACCCGTGGCTGATGCGGAAGAAGCTCGACTTTGACTCGATTCCGCTCCGCGTGATGGCGATGCAGACGCTCGGCGTGCCGTACCCGCAGTATGAGGGGGACAATCTGGAGCAGGCGAAAGCCGACGCTCAGGCGCAGGCCGCTTCGATTGCGAAAGAGTTTGTCGAGCAGAACCAAGGTCAACCATACACCGAACTCCCCGACCGCGCCGGCAACTTTGGCCAGTCGATCGACCTCGCCGACAAAGAGGTGATCGCCCTAGTGGCGTTCATCCAGCGAGTTGGAACGGACCTCTTCAAAACCCCCGACGCTTCGGCCGAAGAAGTGTCGCCCGCGGACTCTGGCGTTCTCGGCACAACGGCCGAGAAAAGCGTCACCCCGGAGCCTCCAGCGCCCGCCGATCGCACTGCGACGGCGCCTTAACAACGTAAGAAAGGATCATGGTTAAAGAATCGATTGCCGACCTCGGCCTCACCCCGTACGCCGTGTACGGACTGCTCACTTTCTTCGGCGTCTACGCCGCGATCACCGTCTGGACAATGACGCGGCTCTACAAACAGATCTCGGGTTGGGCGTCATTGCCGCTCAACGATGAGGCTGATCGGGTTGAGGACGACTCAGAGCTAGAGGAGTTCCAAGAACTCTTTGAGAGTGAACTTGAAGACCCGTTCGACGACGAGGACAGTGTTTTGTGCGGCGTTTGCGACGGCTCGAACAGCCACGATAAGAACTTCGTTTCGATCAACTGAAGGAACGCGGCATGGCCGAAGAATCCACCACTCCGCTTGAGCCCGCTGGCGACGAAGTCCTCACCGGTCACTCATACGACGGGATCCAAGAATACGACAACCCCACGCCGCGCTGGTGGGAGCTTATGTTCGTCGCGACGATCGTCTTCTCGCCGATCTATGCGATTTGGTTCCATGCGCCGCTGCAAGGCCGCACGCTCGCCGACCAGTACCAGGCCAGCCTCGCCGACAACATGCGGCTGCAATTTGGAGAGATCGGCGACTTGACGCCCGACGAAACGACGATCGTCAAGTTCATGAACGACCCCAAGTGGCTCCCTGTCGGCGAGTCGACCTTCAAGACCAACTGCGTCTCGTGCCACGGCCCCGAAGGAATCGGCATCTCTGGCCCCAACCTCACCGACGACAACTACCTGAACGTCAAGAAGATCGAGGACATCGCCACAGTGATCCGCGACGGCGCGAAGAACGGCGCCATGCCGGCATGGGGGAATCGCCTCCACCCGAATGAAGTCGTGCTCGCCGCCGCGTACGTGGCGTCGCTGCGTGGGAAGAACTTGAAGAGCGCTCGACTCACGGAGGGCGTTGAGATTGCTCCTTGGCCCTCCGGGGGCTGAGGCCACCCGGCTCGCATTGATTCGATCTCATGGCCATGGTGAATGAACTGCCGGTACTGCCGCCCGAGGAGCGGGTGCTCTCGACGCTCGAGAGCGACGGGCGCCGGCGTTGGCTTACGCCGCGGCTCGCGGCGGGGCGGTTCTGGTCACGCCGACGCGTCGTCGCCTATGCGTTGATTGCTGTCTACACGCTGCTGCCGTTCATCAAGATCAATGGGCGGCAGGCATTGCAGTTCGATCTGTGGGAAGCCCGCTTCATGGTCTTCGGGCTGGAGTTTCGGCCCACCGACCTCGAACTGCTCGCGGTGTTCGGGCTGATTGTGTTTCTGACGGTCTTCTTCGCCACCGCCATCATGGGACGAGTGTGGTGCGGCTGGGCATGCCCGCAAACGGTCTATATGGAGTTCGTCTTTCGTCCGATCGAACGGCTCTGCCTGGGCACGATGGGCAAGGGTGGCAAACCCCGCCATGCCGTCGCCGGTTGGCGCACCGTGGCGATGTACTTGGTGTTCCTCGTCATCGCGGTTCACCTCGCGAACACGTTCCTTGCCTACTTTATCGGTGTGGATCAACTCAACACCTACATCTGGAACTCGACGCCCCTAGAGCACCCCCGCGCTTTCGCGCTGGTGGCGTTCGTCACGGTGCTGATCCTGTTCGACTTCTGCTACTGGCGCGAGCAGCTGTGCATCATCGGTTGCCCTTACGGACGGTTCCAGTCAGTGCTGCTCGATCGTTCGAGCTTGATTGTTGGCTACGACACGACCCGCGGGGAGCCACGCGGCCATGGCCGCGACCGGAAGGCAAAGGGACTTGGTGACTGCGTTGATTGTCACCAGTGCGTGGAGGTCTGCCCAACCGGCATCGACATCCGCGACGGGTTGCAACTCGAGTGCGTCAACTGCACACAGTGCATCGACGCCTGCGACCATGTGATGGACCGCGTCGGCCTACCCCGAGGACTTATCCGTTACAGCTCGCAATCCGCGCTCGCAGGCAAGCCAACGCCGATTGCCCGTCCGCGGGTGCTCATCTACATGGGTTTGATACTGGCTCTCAGCGTGCTATTCGTCACGTTGTTAGTGAGCCGCAAGGCGTTCGACGTGACGCTGCTCCGCGGCTTGGGGAGCCCGTTCAACATCACGGCAGGTGGCGAGGTCGAGAACATCCTCCGCGCCAAGCTCGTGAACCGAACCGACCAAGAACGAACTTACCGAGTCGAGGCGGTGGCGCCAGAGTCTCTCCACCTGCTCAGCTCCGTCGAGCTGAAGCTCGGGGCTGGAGAATCGGTGACCGAGCCCCTTCATCTGCTGGCGCCCCAAGAAGCGTTTCAAGAGCGCGGCGGCACGGTCAAAGCGACCTTGCGGTTCGTCGATGACGTAGGCGAATCGGTTGAGCAAGTCTACCTGCTCTTCGGCCCCGTAACCGGCGCCATCGAACGCGAGTCATCAACCACACCCTCAAGCCCTGAAAGTGAGTCCGCTGATGCCAAGCCCTGAAGCGAAGCCAATCGCGGCCTGGAGGCACTACCAGTGGCCCGTGATCGTCATCGCGCTGCTCGCGGGTCACGCCTTCATCATCGTTGGCGCGCTAGCGGTCGCGGCGGCAATGATCCCGGCCGCGGTGACGGCGCCCTCAGGGTACGAAGATGCTCTCGGCTGGGACGCTCAGCAAGCGGCAAAGCGGGCGAGTGACTCGCTCGGCTGGAAACTCGACTTCACGCCGTTGGACTTCGCGGAACTCAACGGCGACCGCCGCGTGCAACTCCTGCTACGAGACTCGCAAGGCGCACCGGTCGAGAATGCGGTGGTTGAGTTGTCGATGTACCATCACGCAAAGCCTCAGGATCGCTTCGTGCAACGGATCGAGCCCCAAGCGGTGCTCGGCGTTTACGAAGCCGTCTTGCCGCTACGCCGCGACGGGTTATGGCGGTTGAGCGCCGTCGCGCAGCGCGGCGAGGATCGGCTGCTCGTTGACGAAGACCTCTGGATCGAGGCGCCCAAGCCATGACAGCGATGCTGCTGACGGTCCTGTCGGCGAGCCTGCTTGGGTCGTTGCACTGCGCGGGGATGTGCGGCCCGTTTTGCGCGATCGCCGTGAGCGGCGGTCGCTCGCGCGGCGCCGCGGCGCTGCTGCACACGGCCTACCACGGCGGGCGACTGGTGACGTACATGGTAGTCGGCGCCGCGGCAGGAGCCGCCGGCGCGTTGCTGGATTTGGCTTCGACCCTGGCGGGACTGCAGCCGATCGCTCTGGCGCTCGCAGGCGGCGTGATGGTGCTCTTCGGACTGGCGGAGATCGCTCGACTTCGGAAATGGAAGATTGGCTTGGCGAAATTCGGGCATTGGCGTCCCCCCGCGGCGTGGGTCCGGCTCGTGCAGCGTGGACAGCGCTTCGCCGCTCGGCAAGCCGCCCTGCCCCGCGCGATGGTAATTGGCCTCCTTACCACGCTGCTGCCGTGCGGATGGCTCTATGCCTTTGTCGTGACCGCCGCTGGATCAGGGGGACCAATTCAGGGGGCGTTGGTGATGGCGACCTTCTGGGTCGGCACGCTGCCGGTGTTGCTTTCGCTGGGGGTCGGCGTCCGTCAACTCGCTGGTGTGTTGGGCGAACGACTACCGATCGCCACCGCCGCGGCGCTGGTGGCTGTTGGCTGTGTGACGCTGAGCGGGCGGATGACGCTTTCGGCCGAGAACTTGGCTCAACAAGTCGCTGTCGAATCGTCATCTGGCGCTACGCCCGATCCAAGCGTGCTCCCGCCTTGCTGTCGCGCGGCGTTGGAGGCCAAGAAGTGAACGCTGTTCTAGACGCAACTGATAACGAGACACGTAGCAAATCTGCCAGGCGCGGCTGTCACCATTGTGGTCTACCGGTGCCCGAGGCGCTCTTCATCGCCGACGCCACGGAGCAGTTTTGTTGCAGTGGGTGCCAAGTCGCTTACGAGACCATCCACGGCTGCGGTTTAGCCGACTATTACGCGTTGCGCGAACGCTTCGGTTCCGGGCATGCTTCCACTGGGAGGGTAAACAAACGCTACGCCGCCTACGACTCTCAATCGTTTCTCGATAAGCACACGACCGAAGCGGACTCGGGGCTTCGCCGTATCGAGTTCCGCCTCGAAGGTGTCCACTGTGCGGCGTGCGTGTGGCTAGTCGAGCGACTGCCGCATATCGCGCCGGGCGTTGTCGAGGCGCGGTTGTCGCTCGGAGCGTCGCGGGCCCGGATCACTTGGGACCCGCAAGGCGTCACACTTTCGACGATAGCGACGACGCTCGACCGACTCGGCTACGCGCCACACCCGGCCCGCGACGGGTCGGCCCGCGCTGCGGCGGGCATTGCAGAACGGCGGCGCTTGGTGAACATGGCGATCGCCGGCGCCTTGGCGGGCAATAACATGTTGATCGCCACGGCGCTCTACGCGGGCGTCTTCGACGGCATCGAAGCGCAGTTCGCGACGCTCTTCCGTTGGCTGAGCTTGGCGATCGGCTGGCTGTCGCTCATCTGGCCGGGGCAGACCTTCTTCCGCGGCGCGTGGGCCGCTTGGCGGGCACGGACAGCGAACCTCGACCAGCCAATCGCCCTTGCCCTAGCCATCGGAGCAGTTGCCGGCACGATGAACGTGCTGCTCGATCGCGGCGAAGTCTACTTCGATTCGCTCAGCGCCCTGGTGTTCCTCCTGCTCGTGGGGCGGTTCTTACAAGCACGTCAGCAGCGCTGGGCGCAAGAGTCCGTTGGCCTGATGCTTTCGATGACCCCCGACGAGTGCCACATGGTGCGCGACGGCGTATTGATCGACGAGTCAATCGACACGTTACAATCCGGTGACCTTGTCGAAGTACGAGCGGGCGAGCTCTTTCCCGCCGACGGCGTTGTCACGCAAGGCGAGTCGGCGATCGATCAGTCGCTACTCACCGGTGAGTCGCAGCCGACGCCTGTCGCTATCGGCGACGCGGTCTGCGCGGGCGCACAGAACGTAGCCGCTACGCTGTGTGTGCGAGTCGATACAGTTGGCGCCGCGACGCGGATTGGCAGGCTCGTGTCGCTGGTCGAAGAGGGCCTCGCCGCTAAGCCGCCAATCATCCAGATGGCCGATCGCATCGCGGGGCGGTTCATCGTGGTCGTCGTGACTCTCGCTATCGCCAACCTCGCCTGGTGGTGGAGCACGGTGGGCCTTGAGCCCGGCATCGACGCTACGGTCGCGCTGTTGATCGTTGCGTGCCCCTGCGCCCTGGGCTTGGCGACGCCGCTCACAATGGCCGTAGCGATCGGCAGCGGAGCCAAACGGGGCATGCTCATCAAGAGCGCCGCGGTCCTCGAGAAGCTGGCGAGCGTCGGCCCCAACTGTCCTGGCCGACTCTTCGTCGATAAGACCGGCACGCTCACCAGCGGCAAGATGCGCGTCGAGGCATACCACGGCGATGACCGGCTGCGCGTTTGGATTGCGGCCATCGAATCAGAATCAAACCACCCTATCGCCAGAGCCATCGTGGCGGACCTTCCATCCGTCGGACCCGAGGCACGGCAACAAGTGCGTCAGCGGCAAGAGAAGCACGGCTTCGGCGTAACAGCGCGCACGCCAGTTGGCCAGTTGCTAGTAAGTTCGCCTCGATTCGCGGCTGAGAATGCCGTTGCGATTGCAGAACACCACCACGAGATAGTTCAGCTGGGCCTGGAGCGCGGCATGACCGTGGTGCTCGCCGCCGTGGACGGGCGTTGCGAGGCAGTGTTATGGTTGAAGGATCAATTGCACGCCGACTCGCGCGAGCGCCTCCAGTGGCTCCGTGACGCCGGCTGGCGCACGGCGATCCTGTCGGGTGATGCGTCGGGGCCGGTGCGTTTAGCGGCGGAAGCGGTCGGCGTCGATGGCAACGACGCTCACAGCGAGATGGCGCCTGAGGAGAAGCTGGCTCGCGTCCGTGAGGCGACACTAGCCGGCAACGGCGTTGTCATGATGGTAGGCGATGGCGTGAACGACGCCACTTCGCTAGCGGCCGCCGACATCGGCGTCGCGGTGCACGGCGGCGCCGAGGCGTCGCTCGTTGCGGCCGACGTGTACCTAACCGAGGCTGGCGTTGGCCGCTTGGTGGAGCTGGTGGACCTCAGCCGTCGGACACTCGGCGTGATGCGACGCAACCTCGCCATCTCGCTAACCTACAACACGGTCGCCGTGTCGCTCGCGGCGATCGGTTGGATCACTCCCCTGGCCGCCGCGCTGCTCATGCCCCTCAGCTCGCTATCGGTCTTGGCGTCAGCGGCGAGCTTGGCGAACCGACGCTCTACGAAAAGGGAGTAAGCCATGTCCGTCGTCTTCGTTATGGTGCCGATCGCGCTGGTCCTCGCCGCCGTCGCGGTGACGGCGTTCATCTGGGCGGCGCGTGACGGGCAGTTCGACGACACCGAAACGCCCGCCCACCGGATGCTGTTCGATGATCAGGAAACGAAGAGAGGGCGTTAGCAAGATGCCCTCTCGACGCATTACTCTTCGCGAATGGCGCCGCAGAAGTTGCGGATGAGCAATTGCCCCGCCTCGGTGAGGATCGCCTCGGGGTGGAACTGCACGCCGAAGATCGGGCGGCTGCGGTGTTCGACGGCCATCACCACACCATCGTCGGTCCACGCCGTCGCGCGGAGGCAGTCGGGAAGCGTCTCTGCCTCGGCAATTAGCGAGTGATAACGACAAACCGTCAGCGGTGACGGGGCGCCGGCGAAGAGTTTGCCGCAATCGTGGCGTATCAACGAAGTCCGTCCGTGCAGTGGTTCCGCGGTGCGGACGACACGGCCGCCGAAGGCTTCGACGATTGCTTGGTGACCAAGACAGACGCCAAGGATCGGCAAGGTATCGCTGAATTGGCGCACGAGTTCGACGCAGCATCCTGCGTTAGCCGGCGTTCCGGGACCGGGCGAGAGCACTAAGGCTTCGGGAGACAACGCCGCGACGCCGTCGGCGTCGATCGCGTCGCTCCGGACGACTTGTGTCTCGTACCCGGCGAGCCGGACGTACCGCGCCAGGTTGTGGACGAAGCTGTCGTAATTGTCGAGCACAAGGATCATGGCGCCACCGCGTCCACAAGACCCGCCGCCTTGTGCCAAGTCTCTTCGTACTCCGCCGCGGGGTCCGACTGTACGACGACGCCCCCGCCCACCGGGGCCTGGACCCAACCGCGCGAGCGCGTCAGCGTCCGTATCAACACGCTACTGTCCATCGCCTGTCTGCCGGCCGCGTCGGGGAACCCGATCCATGCAATCGCCCCGCAGTACGCGCCTCGCGCGGTGGGCTCTAGCGTGGCGATGATCTCCTGAGCGCGAACCTTCGGCGCGCCCGTGATCGAACCGCCCGGCAGCGTCGCTTCAAGCAGATCAGCCACGCCACACTCATCCCGCAAGCGACCCGTCACAACCGACACGAGGTGCTGCACATGGGCGTAAGGCTCTAGCCCAAACAGCGTTGGTACGGCGACCGAGTCATCCTTGCAGACCCGTGAGAGATCGTTCCGCAACAGATCAACGATCATCACGTTCTCCGCACGGTCCTTCTCGCTGGCAAGCAACTCGGCGCCGGCCGCGACGCCGAGCGGGCGAGTCCCTTTGATCGGCCGTGTCTCAACACAGCGACCGGCCACTTGCAAGAACCGCTCGGGCGAAGCGCTGGCGACCTGCCAAGGGCCACCATCGACGTAACCGCCAAAGGGCGCCGGATTGCGTTCACGCAGCCGCAGGTACATCTCGACAGGGTCGCCAGGGTCGGGCAGCAGCAGCCTTTGCGAAAGATTGACCTGAAAGGCGTCACCGGCCCGAAGATGCTCAAGGACACGATCCACCGCGGCGAGATAACCGCCACGTGAAAAGTTGCTTGCCACGCCTACGCCGTAGGGTGTGGCGAACGACGGCGCAAGGTCTTCCTGCGAGACCGGCTGGCAGTGCTCGAACGCTTGCGGCGGCGAACCCTTCGCCAAGCCGTCGAGGACCTGCTGCATTCGCCATTCCGCGCGACGTTGGCGATCGTCGCCACAGGCCGGGAGTCCCGTCGATATCGCCCACGCACGACCCTCCGCATGATCGAAGGCGACCACGAAGTCATAGAAGCCCATTGCCAGCGCCGGGTGCTGAAACTCGTCCCAACGAGGGCGTGGCAAACGCTCGAGGCTTCGGCCTACCTCATAGCCGACAACACCGGCGGCGCCCCCCTGCCAGGGCGGTAAGCCTTCGACGGTCGCGGAGCGGTAGCGATTCAGGCGATCGAATAGCGAGTCGATTGCGGCGCGGCCATCGGACGGGATCGTGAGCCAATCGAACGGGTCGGCCGTAACGTAAGAGTAACGCCCGAGAACAGGCATCCGCATCGCGCTGTCGAAGAAGACGGCGTGGGGCAAGCCGGCGAGCGCGACAAACGCGTCCTCCGGGCGCAACGAACGGTCGAGTTCGACCACCAGCGGCGTCATCGCGTCCGATGGGGCGAGCGTATCGGCGGTCGGCATATCGCAGGAAGGCGGCAAGCGTTGTCGGAATCGCGGGGCCGCGCTACGATGGACGCACAGCCAATCCCACTACGGTAGTAGCCCGAGGCGAAACGGAACATGCCCCCAGAGAACGCCGAGTCCGAGACCCAAGAGCCGGCCAAACGGCGCCGCCGTGTGATCTTCCCTTGGGTCTGGCTCGGCTTGCTGGCGGCGTTGCGGCTAGCGATCGAGTTCGCCGGCTTCACGGTCGATATCCGCGTCGGCGCCAACATCATCGGCCCGCTGCTGGCGGTGCTGGGGCTCGCCCTTTGGTACGCCATCCGCGGCCGCGGGCCGGTCTGGTTGCGGCTCGCCATCGGCGTCGCGCCGTTTGCTGCGCTGGCCATCTTCAACTCGCTCTACGCGATGCAGTTTAACGGCGCCGGCGAGATCGTCGGCCTGATGCGCCGCGGCGACGTTAAAGCGGACGAACTCCTCGCCGGCGTCGATGTGGTGAGTGAAGAGGATGGCGTCACGGATTGGGGCCCGGGCGAATACAACTACCCCCGGTTTCTTGGCGAGGGCGCCTGGGCGGAAGCGGTCGGGCCTCCGATCGCGGTGGACTGGGAAACCAACCCGCCGCAAGAGCTCTGGCGTCGCGAGGTTGGCGCGGGCTGGTCGGCGTTCGCCGTCTATGGCAAGTACGCGATCACTCAAGAGCAGCGCGGTGAAGACGAGCTCGTCGTCTGCTACCGCGTCGAGACGGGCGAGCCCGTTTGGTCGCACGCCGACAAGGCCCGCTTCGATCCCACCGATTTCCAAGGAAACATGGGCCGTCAGGGGCCGCGCGCGACGCCGACGATCGTCGGCGACCGCGTCTACACCCAGGGCGCGCAAGGGATGGTGAAGTGCCTCGACGCACGCACGGGCCAGCCGATCTGGGATGTCGACACGATCGCCGAGTACAAGGCCGAACTGATTGTCTGGGGCAAAAGCGGCTCGCCCCTGTTCGTGCCGGCGAGCAACGACGGCGTCGAGCGTGACCTCGTGGTCGTCAACGTCGGAGCGCCTGCGGAAGCGACCGAAGGCTTCGACGCGTCGCTCGTCGCCTTCGACGCCGAGACCGGCGAAGAAGTTTGGAGCAACGGATCGCGGCAGACCTCGTATGCTTCGCCCGAACTGGTCACGCTGCACGGCGAGCGTGTGATACTGCAGACGGTCGATGACTACTTGATGGCCCATCGCGTCGCCGACGGGTCGGTGCTGTTCGAGCACCCGTGGTACGGCAGCAGTGATAACATGCCGACTTGTAGCCAACCGATCGAGCTTCCGGGCGATCAAATCTTACTGACAAAGGGATACAGCCACGGCTCCTCTCTACTCCAAGTAATCCGTGACGGAGACGCTTGGTCCGCTGAGAACGTTTGGACGCCGCCAATCCAACGCGTGCTGCAAACCAAGTTCAGCAACACCGTCGTCCGCGGCGACTACGCCTATGCGATGGACGGCGATGACTTGCAGTGCATCGAAATCGCCACCGGCAAGAAGCAGTGGTCGAGCCGCCGGCGTCCGAAGCTAGGCTTCGGCCAAGTCTTGCTCGTGGGCGACTACATCCTGGTGATGACCGAAGAGATCGGCGAGGTCGTGCTGGTCGATGCGTCGCCAGAGCGTTACCGAGAAGTGGCGTCGCTAAAGGTGCTGGCCGAGAAGGAGACCTGCTGGAACAACCCGGTCATTGTTGGTGACGTGCTGTTGGTGCGTAACGCGGTGGAGGCGGCGGCGTATCGCTTGCCGTTGGCGACGGATTGAAGAGAGAGTCAATAATGCGCTCCGGGCGCTGACGCTTACGGCTCTCCGTTCTCGATCGATGGCGAGCCGTAAGCGTCAGCGCCCGGAGCTCATCGTGGGGCGTGCTCTAACAACCAGTCTTCGAGCACGATCTGTTCGATCATCGGCGCGCGGAGCAAGAAGCCGCTCTTCGGCAGCAGCGGCGCCATCCACGCCGATCCCGCCATCCGTTGTATCGTGCGTTTGCTGACAGCGCTAAGCGACCATTGGAGGGTCTGCTTGACGACGTTCTCGGCGAGGCGATGAAAGGTCGCAGGGATGACGTTCGGCGCGGGGCCGACGTGTAGTACGGTCCGGGTGTCGCTCGCCAAGGTGGCGTGAACGACGTCCCACAGCCGCTGGGGCGAATCGATCCAGCGCCGCAAAACCCCCCGCCCGCTATCCCCCTCGTACTCGCGCTGGCCGGTGACGAGCGACCAGATCGGCGGGCGCGGCGTCTCGCTGAGCCGGGGCACGCCGCGGATCATCAGCGTCGCCCGGTCGGGGATATGCAACTCGCTCACGAGCGGCGTATGCAGCGGCGGCCAGGCGCCGTCGTTGGGGCGGATCAGCACAGGCGGTCCATCCCACGCTTCGCATCGTTTGCGGACGCGTTCCAGCGTATCGGTCTCGCCGATGATGAGCATCGTGTTGGGGGCGAGGATCGCCGAGATCGCGACGGCGCCACTGCCTTCGGCCGTGACTTCCTCGCAGACGCGTTGCAACGCCGCCTCGCTCAGCGCCGTCTTGCGTGAGAAGACGACGCCCATCGTCACCTTCGACGCCAATGCCGCGCAGTCCTCGGCGAGCGACAAAGGGATGCGCATCACCGCTTCAAGCGGGTACAGGCCCGCGGCGGCGACGGCGGTGAGCTCGCCCAGGCTGTACCCAAACGCCCGGCCCGCCTTGTGCGGGTCAATGCCGTGTACGTCGCGTAGCAGGTCGAGCTGCGCCAGCTCGGCCGCGAAGACCAGGGCGATCGCCTCCGAATAGGCGTCGAGGCCCGCCTCGCGCTCGTCGGCGACGCGGGCGATGAGATCGACCTGGCGGCCGGTGACCACGCCACAGAGTTCGCCCGCTTCTGCGAGGCGCCGCTCGACGACGTCATGGTAGGCGGGCACGGCAAGCAGTTCGCCGGTGCGGCCCAGGTTCGTCTGGTTGTACCCGCGCAGCGCGAGAGCGGTGAACGGCAGGCGGTTAGCGAGAGAAGCAGGCATCGCAGCGCCTCGGCAGACGCACGGTGGGGACGGTTCATTGTACGTCACCGATGGACGCCCGGTTCGTCGCCGGCGCCGTCGCTACAGCCGGCGCTTCCGGACCCGAGGGAGACTAGCAGCAATCCGCAACCGATCCTCGTCATCGGGCCGCTATCCCGATTGCGCACTAGAGTTGATTCGCCGTTGCTTCTCTCCGCGCCCCACCTAAGCCGACTCTGTCGCCGAGACCGACATGCTCACTGTCAAGGACATCATGACTCGTGAGATCGTCACGATCTCGCCCGAGTCGTCGATCCGTGAAGCGACCGATAAGCTGCTGGAGAATAGCGTCAGCGGGCTCCCGGTAGTCGATGCGGCTGGGAATCTTGTCGGCATCGTCACCGAGTTTGCGCTGCTGGCGATGGCGTACGACAACAACGTCTCGGATGATTTCGTCGCCGAGCACATGACGACTGACGTCCTATCCATCAACGTCAGCGACCCGATCAATAAAGTCGCCGACGCCTTTATCTTGCACCGCGTCAGGCGACTCCCGGTGATGGAAGATGGCCGGCTCGTGGGGCTTGTTGCCAGACGCGACGTTCTGCGGGCGCTCCACTACGCCGAGGCGCCGTACGCGGCGTGCTAGTCGGCGGCGCCGCGACAATCCGCATAATCCAACGCCCAAGGCGTCGGTCTCACGCTCGAGACCGGCGCCTTGATCCTTGCGCGGGGCGGTTTTCAGTCGCTGTAGTTGACGGCAAACCCTGGCGACGTACATACCGCTAGGCGTTCTGCGCCCACAATCCGTCCGCGATAACTCACCAGCATGGCCGACAAGCATCAAGCGACGATTCTCCTCATCGAGGAAGACGCGACGCTGCGCGAGATCACCCAGTTCCGACTGGAGCTGTTGGGGCACGCCGTCGCCGCAGTGGCGTCGGGCGCCGAGGGGATCACTTGGCTCGCTCAGATGCTCCCGGACGCAATCGTCATTGGTCACTTCCTGCCCGACATGGACGGCATGGACCTCGTGGACCGGCTTAGCAACGACCTCCGCACTTCGGGCGTCCCCGTGATGCTGCTCTCACCCCACGCCGAACTGACGGACGTGCAGAAAGCGTTTAACGCCGGCGCGGACGACTACTTGGTGACGCCGTACGACCCGCTGATGCTCGAGCGCAAACTCAAACGATTGCTCACCACGGTCGAAGCCTAAGGCCCCTTCGTTATAAACTCGCGGCGTAATCTCTCATGGCAAGGCTCGGCGACATCCTGGTGCGGCGTGGTTTTATCACGCAAGCGCAGCTCGACGCGGCCCTCGCTGCGCAGGGGTCGGAGCGCGGCGTGCTTGGGCAGATCCTGCTGCGCCGCAACCTGATCTCGATCCAGCAGCTGGGCGACGCGCTATCGGAACAGTACGGCGTCCCCTACATGGACATCGTGCCGCAAGCGGTGAACCCACAGATCGCACGACTCGTGCCCGAGGACCTTGCCCGGCAGCGGAGCTGTGTCCCGGTCGGCGTTGGCAAAGGGTCGTTGCAGCTGGCGATGGTGGCGCCGGACGACATCGACACGATCAGCGAAACGGAATTAATCACCGGGTACCACGTGCAGCCACTGGTGGCGCTCGAGCACGCAATCCAGGCGGCGCTCGATCGCGGCTTCGACGACCGGCTCACCGCTCGGCAAACTATCGTCGACATGAAACTCGCCGACCTCGCCGCCGCCGAGGAGAGCGTTGATGAAGACCTCGAAGCCACGGTCGTCGCTGATGAAGAGCAGGCGCCGGTGGTGCGGCTGGTGACGTCAATCCTCACCGGCGCCATCAACGCGGGTTGCAGCGACATCCACCTCGAACCGCACGTCCCGGAGATGCGGGTGCGGTACCGCGTCGACGGCGAGCTGCAGCCGGTGATGACGATCCCCAACCACACCGAAGAGGCGGTCGTCGCGCGTATCAAGGTCATGGCCGATATGGACACGACCGAGAACCGCCGCCCGCAGGACGGCCGGTTGACGATCGTCGAGGGCGGCAGCCGCGTCAACTTCCGCGTCAGCACCATCCCCACGGTTGGCGGCGAGAAGGTTGTGATGCGTCTCTTGGACGAGGGGAGCAAGAACTTCGACCTGACGAGCCTCGGTCTCGGCGAGCGCGACCTCAAGAAGGTTCAGGAGCTGATCGACAAACCACACGGCATGATCGTCGTCACCGGGCCGACGGGCTCGGGCAAGAGCACGACGATGTACTCGGTGCTAGCGAAGCTCAACGCCGTCTGCCGCAACATCGTGACGGTCGAAGACCCGGTCGAGTACCGGTTGACGGGCGTCAATCAGGTCGCCAGCGATAACGAGCACGGCCTCGGGTTCGCCAATGCGCTGAAGTACATCATGCGGCAGGACCCCGACGTCATCATGGTCGGCGAGATCCGCGACCATGAGACGGCCACCACCGCGGTGCAAGCCGCGTTGACTGGGCATTTGCTGCTCAGCACACTGCACACCAACGACGCCATCGGCGCCGTCCAGCGCCTGAACGACCTTGGAGTCGACAACTTCAAGATCGCCGGCGCTCTGCTAGGGTCGGTGGCGCAGCGCCTGTTGCGATCGATCTGCCCCGAGTGCAAGGAACTGACGCAGCCCAACGAGCAACTCTGGACCAAGCTGATGGGGACCCAGGTCCCGCCACGAAACGCCAAGTTCTATCGCGGCCGCGGCTGCCGGAAATGTCTCGGCACGGGCTACTCAGGCCGGCTGCCGATCTACGAGATCATGGTGATGACGCCCGAGTTGGGCGACGCGGTCGAGCGTGGCGCGCCGGCGTCGAAACTGCGCGAGATCGCTCACAAGCAGGGCCTCGTCTCCCTCGCCGACGCCGGCATCGAGCAGGTCTTCGCCGGCCGTACAACGCTCGAAGAGGTTTACTACAAGCTCTCGAGCTGATTGAGATACGCGATGAGAACCACCGCCAAGAAGTCGCTCGCCCCGACGCTGTTAGGCGAATCGCTGCGCCCGAAAGCCGGCAAGGCCGCGGCTTGGACGCTCAACGCGCGCCATGCGAATCGACTCACTCCCAAGGATGTCACCGTCATCTTGCGGAACTTGGCGACGCTGACCAGCAATGGCGTCTCGCTTCCCAAGGCGATCGGCGCCCTTGCCGAAGAGAAGTCGCTAGAGAAACGGCGCGATACGCTCAAGCAACTCCGCAACCGCGTCGAGTCGGGCGACTCCTTCAGCCACGCACTGGGTCAGCTCGATGGCGCCTTCGACCGCGTCACGGTCAGTCAGATCCGTGTCGGCGAGCGTGCCGGCACGCTTCCGGACACGCTGCTGCAGGTCGCCGAGCAGCGTGAGAAGGCCGGCAAGATCAAAGAGAACGTCGTCAAGAAGCTCGCCTACCCGATCGTGCTGGCGACGGTTGGCGCCGCGGTGGTGACATTCCTGCTCTGCTACGTGGTCCCCGTCTTCGAGAAGACTTATGCCTCCGCCAACGTCCCCTTGCCGGCGATCACGCAGGTCATGATCGCCGTGGGGAGCGTCGCCCAGTCCTACTGGTGGATTGCCCTGCTCACCATGGTTGGGACGCCGGTGGTGCTCCATCGGCTGCGTCAGAACGACGCATTGGCGAAGCGCATCGATACTTTCTTGCTCCGTCTCCCCTTGATCGGACCGATGCTCCGCGACATGGCGTTGCTGCAACTCATGGAAGTCCTCGGCAGCCTAATGGAGGCGGGCTTCACCCTCGCCGAATCCCTTGAGGAAGCCGGCGATTCGGTCCGCAACCGCGCTATGAAGGACGGCGTCGCCGCGTTGCGCCGCGCCGTGCAGCAAGGCGAAAGGTTCAGCCGTGAGGTCGAACGCCACGCCGAGTTGTTCCCGCCGATGGTCAGCCAACTGGTGATCGTCGGCGAGCAAACCGGTCGCTTAACCAAATCGACGCGGGAGATCCGCAACCTGCTAGAAGACGAAATCGCACGGAAGACCGATCTAGCGATTGGCGTCATCGAGCCGACGCTGACCATCTCGATGGCGGCGGCGGTGGCGGTGATCCTGCTGGCGATCTACCTCCCGATGTTCGACATGATCAATACGGTAGGGGCGTGATCGTGACCGAGCAACGCCTGCTCTATCGCCGACGAGTGACGCGGCGCGCCTTCTCGTTGACCGAACTGATGGCCGTCGTCGCGATCCTAGGGCTGCTCGCCGCGATGGCGCTGCCGCGCACCGAGTCCGCCGCTGTCCGTGGCAACCGTGCGGCGTGTCAGGTCAACCGGGCCGAGATCGAGTTGCAATCGATGCTCTGGCGTCGGGTCCACGGAGAATGGCCGTCGGCAGGACTGCCCGACGTCGGCGCCGACGGCGGTTACTTCCCCACCGGCCTGCCGACCTGCCCGGTCGATGGATCAACCTACACAATCGATACATCCGGGGACGTGGTCGGGCACACCCACTGAGACGGCGGACGCCCTTCTGCAAAAAACTACGGCTATCAGTTTGCGGCGCGAAAGGTGACCTACGCTTTTGCATCTGAGTGCCAGCTGACCACCTGCCCGCATAAAACGCCGATATCGGCTCACCAGTTTCCCGGTATGAAGGTTGACGATCCGATCATGAACCGCCCCCGTCATCGTCGCCATGCGTTCTCGTTGATGGAACTGCTGGCTGTTGTCACGATCCTCGGCATCATCGCCGCGATTGTCGTCCCGCGCGTGACGACATCGAGCGACACCGCCAAGGCCAAGGTGAACCTTCACAACAAGGGCACCATCAACGCCGCCATCGAGCGCTACTACATCGAGAGCGGCTCGTGGCCTTCGGCGAACCTGACGGAGCTGGACGTGCCCGCCTACTTCCCGGACGGCATCCCGGTGAACCCGATCGACAACTCCGCCTACACGATGAACACAACGACGCACCGCCTTGACTGAGGCCGTGCGCGTTCGATGGGTATGACGAACACCAAGCCCTACGCACGCCCTCGTCTCGAGCGGCGTGCGTATTCGCTTTTGGAGATGGCGACCGTCGTCGCAATCGTGGGGATGCTCGGCGCCATGGGCCTCTTAAAGTGGGGAGACGGCGCCCTGCGAACCGCATCGGCCCAGGGCTTCGCCCGTAGCGTTGCGATGTCACTCAGCGTCGCGCGACGCCAAGCCATTGCCGAAGGGACGCCCGCCGCTGTTGTCTTCTACAGGACCGCCGGCGTGGTTGATTCGATTCAGGTGGTGCGGTCCGCTTCGGGCGGCGACTCACCCACCGACGCGACCCTTGCCGTTCCAAACGGAGTGACCGTGACGGCCGCCAGCGATCGCTGGCAGTTTAACCATGGCGGCGGGCTCAGCACGCCGCTTGCCGGTGGCATGATCACGATCAGCGACGGCCAGTGGGACTGGGCCCTCACCATCAACGCCGTCACAGGGCGAATCGGCTTTGCGAAGACAAACTAGCGGCGCCCGCACCGTGGGGTGAGCTACGCTTCCGCATGCCTCGCGATCCGTACCGACGACACCCCAGCTCTGCGCTAGCGCCTCGGCTTGCGCGGCATCGTGGATACTCGCTTGTCGAGGTCGTCGCGGCGATTGCGCTGATGGCGGCGACCCTCGTCCCGGCGGTAGAGTTTGTCCGCTACGGCATGGAACGCAGCCTCGAAGACGACCGCCGACAGTTGCTCGCCCTTTACGCGGCGTCGCAAGTCGAAGAGCGTTTGGGCGTCGTGGCGGCGACCTGGGTCGAGGGCACGCAGTCGGGCGACTACTCAGCCGATGGTCATCCCGATATCCGCTACACAACAACCTGCTCGGACGAAGCCGCTAGTGGCGGAGTCGTCGGCATGCTGATGGATATCCGTTCGACGGTCTATTACGACTCCAACGCCGACGACGCCCTGAGTGCCGGCGAGATGCGTTGTACGTTCCGCACCAAGATCGGTAAGTTCGCCACCTACGAGGCGTTGTCTCTGTGACAAAGCACCGTCGCCAACACGACCAGCGCCGCGGCGTCACCTTGCTCGAGGTGATGACCGCGACCGTTATCTCGGCGACCATGATGACGTCGTCCGTCGCGCTGCTGCGATCGAACTACACGGCTTGGCAGGCTCACGAGGCGGACATCGACCGGTCCGCCAATGCCGCTGCGGTCCTCCGTCACTTTGTGCAGAATGTCCGCCAAGCGGCGGGCGTGACGGCGATTACCGCGGCGTCAAACCCGAGTGGCGCCCTAACGATCGCCCTCGCCGACGGCACAACGCTCGCCTGGGACCATAGCGGAACCAGCGTCACGCTCAGCGTCAACGGCGGCGCCGCTCAGCCGTTGGCGGACGACATCCAGACGCTGACTTTCATCGGTTACGAAGCGGACGGCGTCACGCCCACCGCGATCCCGGGCGAAACGCAAACCGTTCACGCCGTCCTGACAACGCTGCTTCCCGCCGGCGGGACACGCACCTATTCCGCTTGCGCATGGGTACGGTCATGGTGAGCAAATTGAGCCGCCGGTTCGACAACGTGTCTCGCCGCCCGAACCGCCGTGGGGTCGCGTTGCTGATGTGCCTCTTTCTGGTCTGCATGGTAAGCACCTTCGTGCTCAACATCGCTCAGACCGAGACGCTTCAGCTCGCCGTCACCCGCAATTCGATCGAATACGAGCAGTCGCTCTATTGGGCGAACGCCGGCGTCCATCACGTCTGCGCCCAGTTGCTGGCTGACTCCGCCTGGCGCGGCACGGTCACCGACGGCGTTCTCCCCCCGGCACTGCAGCCCGCCGGCTACTCGGCGACGGCGCTGGACGACGGCGCCGGCAACGTCCTTGTCACGGCCACGGGGTACTCGGGGCTCGGCTCACGCACCATATCGGCCACGGTCGAATTCTGAGGTCCGACTCAATACCGAACTACTATGAGACCAACTCCAAGCGACCGTCGGAAAACTCAAGAACGACGCAACCTCTCTGCGCGGCGGCGCCACGCCGAGACGCGACGTGTCGCCATTGAACTCGGGCAGTCGATGCTACGGGTTGCGGTGGTCATTGACACAGAGAAGGACACGCTGCCGACCCTGCGGACTCGAACCCTCCACTGGCGGCAAGAGGCGCCGAATCTCCTCTGCGATCAGGGGAGAGCGGAGCTAGCAGCGGCGCTGCGGGTGCTGGTGACTGAAGAGCGACTCGCGGGATGTCAGGTGTCGCTCGCCATCAGCAGCACCCTTTGCGTCAACCGCGCCACGACCGGCGCCACAGCGCGGGTCGAGCAGGAAATATCCGATGTCCGCGAACGCAGCCAGCTCTACTTGGCGCTTGGGCCGGGACCCAAGACCACCGCGATCGCCCGCAAGCACATCGACGCCCGTCACGAGCACGCGCTAGTGACGGTCACCAACCAACGGACTCTCGCGCTGCTGGTTGAAGCGTCGCAGTCGGCGGGTTTGGTTGTTGATGTCGTCGAGTCCGCCTTGGTGTCATTGAGTCGCCTCCACGGTGTGCTCGAAGCCGATTGCGACTCTGCAGCTATCCTCGCGCAGCTCGACGAGGGTCGATTCGAGATCGGTGTTGCGCGAGCCGGTCAATTGCTCTTGGAGTATCGCCCCTCGCTGGATTCGAAGTCGGACCGTCTCGGCCAAGTCGTTGACGATCACCACGACCGTCTTCATCGATTCTGCCAACGGCAGTATGGCGCTACGCCAAGCGACCTCGACCGCATGTGGCTGGTCGGCGAGCCTTCCGAGGTGAAGGTCGCGAAGCCTCAAACCAAGCTCGGTCTCAAGACGGGCGTCTTGCCAATGGATCGGCTGGGGGATTTCTGGAACTTGGCAGACCCGGGCGTGATCACCGCAGAGATGGGCGCCACGTTGGGGCTAGCTTTGCGTGGGAGGTTCGACGAAACCGGCGTCAGCCCCAACCTGATGGACGAAATCCACGCCCAAGCTAAAGAGCCAATCCGACCCTTCCTGATCCGCGCTGCGGCGCCCATCGCGGCGGCCCTGCTGCTCGCGACGGGGCTCTGGCTGTTCAACTTACAACAAGAGTCGCAGCTCACGACTCTGCGTGCACGGGTTCAAGCCGCGAAGCCAGGGCACTTGCGCGGTCAGAAGTTGAGCAACGAACTCGCAAACGCGGCCCTCGAGATTGAGCAGCTCACGCGGTTGGAAGAAGTCACACCCGAGAGGCGGGTGACGCCGCTCGTCCAGGGAGTCGGATATTGCCTGCCCGACGACGTTTGGCTGAAAGAACTCAAGTTCGACGATCGCGGCAGCGCGACGGTGCTCGGCGCCAGCTACACCGAGGAAAGCGTCTACGAGTTTGTCCGCTATCTGGATGAGGCGCCTACCTATCACGACGTCGCGTTGCGAGGCACCGGCGTCGAACAAACACCACAAGGTCCCGCCACCAGCTTTGGCGTGGACATCAAGCTGGCGCCAGCAATGGCGGCGCCGAAGAGAGGGGGAAAATGATCGAGAACCTCGCCGAGCGGCTCGCTCAAAGCAAGCACCGTTGGTTAATCGTTACAGGCGTCACGTTACTGATAGGCCTCGTGAGCGCGTTACCGCAGGTCGATCTACTACTCGCAGAGCGATCCGAAAGGGCAAGCTTGCAGGAGGAACTGACGCAAGCGGAAGCAACCGCCGCGCGTCTGCCCGACTACGAGCGGCTGCTCGCGGAGAAGCAGGAGCAGCTTGGCGGGCTCCGACAACTCGTGGTCGATGAGGCGCAGCTCGGCGCCTTGCGGTCATGGCTGGTCGAGGCCGCGAGGCAATCGGGCTGCCGCGTGCGGCGGATCGATCTGGCTGCGCCGACGATGAAGCCATGGAGCGGAAACGACAATCCACTGACGCCCGTCTCTACGAGTCCGGCAGCCAGTAAAGAGACGCTGTTTCAGCTACAGACAAGAACCGTGGCGTTCAGCGTGACTGGCTCGAGTACTGAGGTCTTAGCTTTGCTGAAGGCGATCGACGCTGACACACGACTGAAACACGCCAATACGATCGAATTGAAACCGACGAGTCAGAGGGAAAGCGAGCTGCAGCTCGACCTGACGCTCTGGTACTTCGCTCTCATACGGAACAGCGACGTCGCCTAACAGGCGGCCCGCGAGGTGCGGTCAAGGACGACCCATGGGACGACGCCCCAAATCGACCACGAACACGCCATGGCTGGCGCGGCCGTTGGGCGTCGCTTTGGTCTGCCTAGCCGTCGGCGTGTCGATGGGGCAATCGTCGGCCCCAACCGCGGCCAGCCGAGTGGCCGCTTCTCAGCAAGTCTTGGACTCGCTGAGCCGGCGCGGCGACCTCACGCTGCGTGATGCGACCCTAGAGAACGCCCTCTTCACCATCAGCGAGCTGTGGGGCGTCAACATCGTCGCCGCGAAGGTTGAAGGATCGGTGAACGGCGTCTTCAAGGACGCCCCGCTCCGCGACATCCTCGACACGATCCTGCTCTCCAACGGGTTCGCCTATCGGCCGGTCGGCGGCAGTCTCGTCGTGAGCCGCCTCGAGGCCCTCGGGCAGATCAATCCTTTTTTTGTCTCCGAGACAATCCCCGTCGGCGTCAGCGATGTGGACGAAGTTGTCGAAGCGGCAAAGCTGATGAGCACGCCGCAGGGCCAAATCCGACCCCTGCCGACGGCCGGCGCCATCTTGGTCGTGGATTTCCCCGATCGGGTCGAGATGATACGCGACCTGATCAAGCAACTCGATACAGCAGGCCGCGGCGTCGGCTCGCACGGCGTGGGGCCAAGGCAACTCGAAGTGGCCTACTTCCGCACCCATTTCGTCCCCGCCGCCGACGCCGCCCAGGCGCTGGAGGTGGTGTTGAGCGCCGAGGGACGCTCGGCGCCGGTTGACGGCGATGACCGACTCTTGGTTGTCGATTATCCGGAGAACATCCGCATGGTCGAGTCGGTGCTGACAAGGCTCGACCGCCCGCGACCGCAGGTGAACATCAAGGCGCTGATCTACGACATCAGCCTCAGCGATATGGAGCAGATTGGCGTCAACTGGGGCGGCGTCACCAACGGCGCAGTCGACGCTAACGGCGCCGTCATCGGGAAGAACAAATCGGGCATGCAGGTGGCGGCCCAGACAATTTCGCCACTCGCATCGACGGCTAACGGTGGAGCGTTCACGTTCTACGCCCTGGAAGGGAACTTCAACCTTCAATCGATGGTGGTCGCGTTGCAACAGGCGGAAGACTCACGCTTGCTAGCTGACCCTAACGTCACGGTGATGGACAACGAGCCCGCCAAGATCGAGAGCATCTCGGAAATCCCCTTCCAGCAGCTCACGCAGACGACCGGTGGCGGCAACATCGGCACGACGGCGTTCAAAGAGGTGGGCATCAAGCTCGACGTCGTCCCCAAGATCGCCCGCGACGCCACGATTGATCTCACGGTCATCCCCGAGTTCAGTCGCCTCGCCGGCTACACGCCCGAAACCGATCAGCCGATCATCGAGACCCGTCGCGCAACGACCCGCGTTCGCGTCGCCAACTCGCAGACGATCATGATCGCCGGCCTGCGGCAGCGTTCCGATGTCGGCAACTTCAACGGCGTCCCGCTGCTCAAGGACGTCCGTTACATCGGGCGTCTCTTCCGATCACACGACACGCAGATCCGGGAGAGTGAGTTGGTCGTCTTCCTTACCCCCGAGATTGTTGGCTACAACGACTGCCTCGACGAGCGTGACCGTGTAACCGCCGACACGATTCGGTGTCGGCTGGATCGTGTCCCGCCCGCAGAGGGCTGCCCTCATTGCAACGGGACGGCGCCTTGCGACTGCGAAAACGCCATCGTCGATCATGCTTTGACGCCGTATGCAACTCCCGAGTACGCAACTTCCGAGTACGCCGCCCCCGAGAGTCCGACCGACGTAACTCCCGAACACGGTCCCGACTCGCATGAGGTGCTCCCTTCCCCACCGGCTTCGGCCGATCCGGTGGAGACGGTCGATCCGATCGGCAGGGCTTCGTCAGCGTCAGACAAGAGCCAGGCCGATCTGCGTCGGAGCGTGCGACGCTTGCCGCCGGCAACCCGCGTGGCAGTCGCATACGCGACGCCTCTCTCGGACTCACCCCGGGCAGGAGAGTCCGAGCCAGAAGTCGATCAATCCCAGAAGCCAATGCGGATCGACTACGACTCTCGCTTCCGGGCCCCCGGAAGCGTCAACCCCAACCGCGAGCGGCTCTTCGCCGACCCAGCGCCGCCCTTGGAAAAGCAAGCGGAGAACAAGTCGTTCTGGCAGTTCTGGCGGTGATTCCAGTTGTACTGCGTGTCGTGATTGTGCCGGCGAGCCGTGCACAACCTCGGGCGGCGCCCCAACAGGCGTGCAACGGCGAGCAACCTACGCTTGAAGCGAGCGTTGAGGTCTCACCGCTCGAACCGCCACTGAGACTGCCCGTGACACACCGTCGGATTGCCGCTGCCGCCTTAGGGCTGACCGTTGTCGTCATGGCGGGCTGCGCCGAAGAGACTTCTCCGACGGTCGAACTCCTGCCACCCACGCCGTTCGATACCGCCGCGGCCAAGGCAGAGGAGGCTACCAAAGCGACTCTGGAAGCCGCCAAACAGGTCTCCCCGGCCAAGCCGGCCGAGTCCGTCCCACCTAAAGCTGCCGCCTCTTACGAGGCCCCATTCCCGGATCGCACGGACCTCTTTGAGCCAAGGAAGCATGCCGCCCGAATAGCACGACTATCGACAGGCGAGTCGGCCGATAGCGTCGTCTTGATGGGCTTCGCCAAGCTAGACGAGCCCCGTGTCCTGCTGGCGATCAACGGCCAAGTGAAGCCACTCCGCAGCGGCGAGGAGGCTCTGGGCATCCAGGTGATCTCGATCGATCCGCCCCGCGCCGTGCTCCAGCGCGGGCGCAGCCGTTGGACCGCCTCGATCGAGTAATTTCGGCCCCCGATTGGGCGGAATACTCCTGTCCCTCTGAGAGCCTCTAAGAGGCCGTTTACGGCGTCGGAGACGGGGGCCTGGGTAAACACTCTCAAAACGCGCCCTAGGGCCTTCTATGGGGCTCTAAACGCCTGTTCACAACCACACCCCGCCGCCGGCGCCGGGCAACCCGTTACCGCTAGCCTGTAGCGACCGGTCTCCAGAGGTTTCGCTCGCTCAAACGACGGACGTGGGACCTCCAGACCACTCAAGAGTTTGGCTCGACCGGCGCGGGCCGGTCGCCCCAGGGGTTGGTTGCCTGCGGCTCCGTGGCCTGTTGCTCTTGATCGTCCTCGATCACGCGTCGCGGGGCCGCGATTCGCAATTGCCGCGCCTCGTGACCTGCCAGCGTCAGGTTAATCAAGAAGACGGCAAGAGCAACCGCGCCGGTGGCGACCAGCACCGTGATCTCCATGTCAGCCGACAGGGAGCCTTCGAGCATACGCGGGACGTTCCATGCCGGGCTCGGCGCCGTGAGCGACGCAATATCGGCGACGCGAATTTGTTCGTTGAGCGTTCGGACGACAAATGGCAGCCCTGATCCGCCGAGGGTTACGAGAACCTGGATCAGAAACGCCCCAAGCGACGACACCTCAGTGATACGCCGCAATCCGACGACGGCAAGCCGTCCGATCCCCAGATAAGCGACCAGATACCCCGTCAAGAGCGCGATCGTCTTGAGGCACGCCTCCCACGAATGGCTGCCGACCTCAGAATAGTAACGACAGGCGATACCAGCGAGCGCAGCACAGGTCACCGTGTTGCAGACTGCGAAGATATATCCCGACCCGCTGCCTGGGTTGAACCAAGTGCCGAACGCCCGCCCGAACAGACTCTGCGGCAAGGTGCGTCGCACGCGCAGGCTTAAGAGGGGCGCTTCACCGCTCATTAGCGCCCCTGCGACAAACCAGTAGATCGCCGCGGTGACAAACGCACTGACGACACCGTCGCGAGGCATGCCGTTGAGGACAAGGCCGGCGGCCCATGCGATGAAGACCGACTGCTGCAAGAATGCAGCCTTCCGCAACGCTGTCGAACGGTTCGCCGCGGAGAACGTCGTCAGCGAGATTGCCGCGGCATAGACAACCACAAGAGTCGTCATGTAGAGCGATAGCAAACCGAGTTGGAGCCAGAAATTGCCTTCGCTATGGATGAACCGACTGTCCCAGCTGAGAACCCTCGACGCCGCGGTAAGGATCGCCGAGTAGGCAAGGAACAAGACCCCCGCAAACGTGACCGACATCACCACCTGGGCGTACTTCTGCCTCGTCGCGGCGGCGATGACGAGACCGACCGCCGAAAGGCCGATCGACGCGAGCACCACGTAAGCGAGCAATAGCACGATCGTCGTCAGCTCGACCCCGCGCAACAAGTAAGTGAAGGCGATGCACGGCGCCAACGCCGCAAGGTAAATAACGATCTGTAACAGGGCGCTCCCGAGCTTGCCGTTGACGAGTTGTCGCGCGCTGAGGCTCGACACTTCTAGCAGGTCGCTGGTGTTCTCTTCATGCTCGCTAGAAAGCGATCGGTAGGCCGAGAAAGGCGTCACGACCATCAATGGCAGCGCCAGAATTGCATAGTAAACGAACAGCAGTCGGCCGCCGAGCGAAAGGTAGTGGATGCTCGGTCCAACGTAAGCGATGGCGCCAATCGTCGTTATCCAGCAGCCGATCAACAGCAGTACGAACCACAGCGTGAACTGCCGGCTCTTGAGCGATTGACGCGTCTCTTTGACGAGGATCGGATTGAGCCGATCGCCCGCCGCTTCTAGCAATCGATCGATGAGACTCACGGGCTCGAGGGCGCCGCCAGCCGCCTGACCTGCTCGCCCTACGGATGGGGAGGACGTTAACGAGTCGCTCACTGCACGCGTCCCTTGGTGACGTGGAGAAAGACGTCCTCAAGCGACTTCCCGCGCGAGGTAAACTCAACCACCGCAATGCCGGCGCCGACCATCTCGGCGAGCAACCTGGCGAGCGACTCGTCGCGATGCGTGGCCTCCGCCATAACGGTGAAAGTGACGCCGTCCTTAGTGCTCGCCACGCGATCGACGTGCTCGTGCTTGGCTAGCCATGTCGCCGCCGCTTCTTGACCCGAGGTTGATTCTCTCTCAACCACCCGCACTCGGACGTTGATCTCCTCTTCGACACAGCGGCTGATTTCATCGACCGTGCCGACCGCCACGAGTTGGCCGTGCTCGATGATGGCGACGCGGTCGCAGATTTCCGCCAGCTCGGTGAGGATGTGCGAACTGATGAGGATCGCCTTACCCGCCTCGGCAAGCCGCGAGATCATCTCGCGCAACTCGATGCGAGCACGAGGATCGAGGCCGGCGGCGGGCTCGTCGAGAACCATCACCGACGGGTCGTGGATCATGGTGCGGCCGAGGCAAAGCCGCTGTTTCATCCCTTTCGAGAGCCCGTCGATCGGCTTCCGTGCGAGCACATCGAGGCCGGTGAAGTCCATCGTCTCGGCGATCGCCCGGCGGCGTTCGTCGCCACGAAGTCCGTAAGCCCTGGCAAAGAAGTCGAGGTACTCCCAAACGTTGACGTTTTGGTAGGTGCCGAAGTAGTCGGGCATAAAACCGAGCCGCGACCGCACCCGGTCGGGGTCGTCGATGACGCTGAAGCCATCAACGAAAGCGTCCCCCGCCGACGGTTCATCAAGCGTCGAAAGGATCCGCATGCTGGTCGTCTTGCCAGCGCCATTGGGGCCGATGTACCCGAAGACCTCACCCGGTTCGACGATGAAGGACACGTCGTTCACTGCGTGGGTGTCGCCAAACCAACGGTGGACGCGA
This sequence comes from Botrimarina mediterranea, assembly GCF_007753265.1. Classification (NCBI taxonomy): domain Bacteria; kingdom Pseudomonadati; phylum Planctomycetota; class Planctomycetia; order Pirellulales; family Lacipirellulaceae; genus Botrimarina; species Botrimarina mediterranea. Next base: position 2,905,198 of record NZ_CP036349.1, on the reverse strand, counting down.
CGCAGCTCAATCGGCGGTCCCGACGACGCCTTTGGCACACGGAGAGGTCTGCCGGAAGCGGCGGTCAGTACGGTGGTCGACATTGCCTCACCACCTCCCCACGACGACGTGGAAGCTGTCGAGTTCTTCGACATTCTCCCAACCGAGTGGCGTGTCTATCGATTGGGACGCGACGGCGATATACGAACGAGGCGGGACATCGACGCTGCGGCTGCCATCGAGCCCCGTGAGTGCGTCGAGCATCCGCGACTGCGAGTTCTCCGACAGCGTCGCGCCGCCCATCCCGCCCTGCATTCGGCGGAATTCACGATTACTGCTGCCGACTCGAGCGAGCGCTTCCTCGACGGCGCGGCCGGCGCCCGCGGGAAACGATGGCATCCTAGAAATGGCCATCGTGCGGAAACCCTGCATCGCTGCGAGTCGTTCGACCGGCTTCAGCACAACAGCGCCGTCCCGCTCAATGTTCTCGGCCATTAGCCACTCGCCGGCGTCGTTGCGGACAACAACCAACTCAAGCGGCGCCCCGAGGCGGTTGGCGACTCGGATCGAGGCGCCCTCCCCCACCAAGTCCAGCCGCTTGCCCGTCTTGTGACTACGCACCACCAAGTGCTGGACCGCCGTGCGAGACGGCATCCAGCCACTACGGAGAACCTGCTGGTCCCCCTCCCACGTGACCGCCAGATCGGCGTCGGGATCGACAAACGCCGCTTCCCAGACGGGGTCGATAGGATAGATCGCGGTGTCGGCGGGGAGGCTTGGCAATTCCTCTGGGGTGGTGGCGACGTAGTGCGATACGCGCCCCCACGTGGCCGCTTCGCCGGATGTCTGATCGAGCAGAGTCAAGCTGTGGGCCCGTGCCTTGACGCCGAACCCGTCGGCAACCGAAGCGTAAGCCGCTAACCCCAGTGTCGCGACAAGCGCCACCAGCGGCGTCGTCACCACCAGCAGGTGCAACTGCTGCCGGCGCCACAAGAGCCAGTAGTTGAGCGGCCCGATGACTAGCACGAAAAGAGTGATCAACACTTGGAAGGCGTTCACGGGCGCGAGACCCACGTCGGGGATCATCAGGTTGCCAAACTCGGCGCTCCCCGAGCCGGGCTCCAAACCATGCCGGCTCGCCCAGCGGTGGTTCTGCCACGCGCCGAAGACTTGCCGAGATCGTCCCATTTGCAGCTGTGGGGGGACATCGAAGGGCAGTTTATTGAACGCCAGGACACGACCAAAACCCGCCTCGCGCTGGGCGAACCAGCCGCGCGTGTCCCGTTCAGCGGAGGCGGCCAAGCTGTCCAACACGCCTCGAAAGGGACTGGCGTCCCCCTCCACCGACGAATCTACCTCGATCTTGACGTAACCCCACCCGGGAGCTTCTGCGATCGGCGTGACGTCGCCGCGGCGTTCGATTGGCTCATCCGCCTCTTGCTGAGACGCTTGGTCCGATTCGTCCTCCGCAAGAAGCGACTCCGGCAGCGGCGGCTCGTCTTCGTCGATAACTTCGTCCGTCGAAGTCATCCGCCAACGAGAAACGCCCAACAGCGACTCAATCTCGGTGTAGACGCTTGGTGTGACGCCGGCGTTCTCAACCCACAGAACGCCGCCCGCGATAAGCCACCTCCGCAAGGCGGCGACTTCCTCCTCCGGTCTCTCAGCAAAGAGGCGGAGTGTCGCGAGTTCCACCGAGACCACTTCGGCCCCGGAATAGTCGAGCCAACTCGTCATTGGCTCGCATACGAGCCGCTCGGTAAACTGCCGGCGGCGACCGCCAACAGCAATGCTTGTCACCTGCCTCGCGTACAGCAATCCCGTCTCGGCACGATCCTCCGTATTCGACGGCGTCGCGATCCGCAGCATAGGCCCCTGTCCCGACGCGACATTCTGCGTTGGCACGAACCCGGGACTGCTGATTGACTTGTCGAGCTGATCGCCGACACGGACTTCCCAGGCAACCGACGACCAGGCGACAACGCCCGGACAACGCAGCACCATTTCGAAATGGGTCACGTCAGCAGGCATCTCGCCAGACTGCGTGACCACGAGGTCGTTGTCACCGACCCTGCCGGAATCCGAGAACGACATCCGGACATCGATGCGCCGCGCAGCGGTTGCAGGCGTCACGGACGAGAACCGCAGTCGGACCGGCCGATATCCAGCGCCGTCGAACCAGCGGTCATCGATCTCGAGATTCAGTCCATTTCGAGGCGAGTAGACAACCGATCCGTCCGGACTCGCTGGCAGGACAAAGAAGTTATTGGAGATGGCCGCCGCCACGGCAGGCATCGCCAGCACTCCGCAAGCGATGGCCAACGAACGGGCGAGTAATAAACGCCTCGCAGAGTCGCTGCTCCTCATTGCCGTGGCTCCTTACCGCCACGGCTCAGCAGCAGGGAGACCCCCAGCGTCGCCGCCTGAAGAATAAGCGACAGCGCCGCGGCGCCAATCGCTACCAGGACACCAATCGCCCAGGGCTCTTCGATTGCTGCTTCGCGGACGACAATCGCCAACAAGACGCCAATCGTCAGGCCGGCCAGACCGGTGCGGAGAGTGAATCGGGGCAGAAGCATGACCCGATTGTTACCACAAACCCCCCGACAGCAAGCACAGGACGCCCTCAATTAGTGGCGCGGCGGCCTACTTCAGGCCTGCGGCTGCTCGACATCGACCGGCGCCTGGGTCTTCTTGCGGATGCGCTTCCGCTTCGGCGGCGGCGCGCTCCACTCTTTGGTGAGCGTCTCAAAAACCTCGGGCGACTCGTAACGCACAACCCCCTTGCCGTCGGGCATCGGGCCGATCAGGCCACGGAAGACGGGCAGCCCCCGCAACGCCAGGTCGGTCGAACAGTCGTCGATGCCAATCTGCGTGTGCATCTTTAGGACCGCGTCGCAGTGCGCGTAGTCCTTGCTGCGGATCTCGCCCCCCGCGCCGCGGGTGACGATTCGGATGGTCGGCGTCGGCATAGAGGCCTCTCCCGGCTGTCTCGGGGTGGATCGGTGGCTCGGTTGGCTGCGGAGCCCTCCATCCTGGCTTGGTCCGTCGCAGCGGCGTCCGCCGGGGCCGTCCTTCGGCCGCCCGCATGGCGAACATCCTCTCGACTTCTGGCATCGGCAGCGGCGCCAGCACTCCGTGAGCGGTGCTGGGGCGCCCCCTCGCAGCGGGAAGAGTCGTCAGAACCGCGCCGCCCCGATCCACCAACCGACGGCCACTCTACGGAAATTGCCGGTCCTACGGGCCCAAAAGCCCCGGCGGGTCGCTTGTCACCCGGCCGGCCGACAGATAGTTTTACAGTTCTGCGTAAGCGACTCCGGCCCCGGCCGGGGATGACTTGCCCGGAGGATAAGCGAATGGTTAGCAGGCTGACTCGAAATCAGTTGCCGGGAAACCGGTTGAGGGTTCGAATCCCTTGTCCTCCGCTCTCTGCATGGCGTCGCACGAAGCGGCGCCCCGTCGCCTAAGTTGCTGTCGCGGCAGCTCTTGTGGCGAATCGCCACCCGGGTTTTCCGGGGCGGCCGCTGCGTGGCCCACTCGCACGGAGTCGCGGTCGCTGGCGCCTTATCGCGGGGCGTGCGCTGTGGTTTGCGCTGCGCACCGAGGCTCTCCACCAACCGGTCTGTCGCGCCGGTTCGCGAAGCGGCTGTGCTCCGGGCGAAGATTCCGATCGTCAATTCAGGGGTCGAATGGCGAAGGACTTCCTGCGCGGTCTTCACGTCGACGGCCGACTGGACCAGCCAAGTAGCGGTTGTGCATCGCAGGCTGTAGAAGTCGAGCCGCTCGCCCGCCTCGTTCTCTTCGGCCAGAAAGTCGGTCGCCTGACGGTGGCCGAGTTCAACCTCGTCAGATGAGTCGCCGAGCCAAGCCTCGCGCGCAGCCAGCATGTCCTTACGCAACATCTCAGGCAGCTTCGTGGGATGTGGCAGACGAATGAGGGGAGCCTTAGGGGCAAGACCCGAAGTATGGAGTCGGAGCATCTCAGCAAGCCGACTGTCAATCGGCTGAGCAGCGGACCGTCCGTTCTTAGTCCCGTAAGCATCCAGACGGACGCACGGAGGACCCTGGAGGTCGACGCTGCTCGCTGTGACCCGACGCAACTCGATGGGCCGATAGCCCGTGGCGATGGCTACTCGATAGAGCAGCGCTCGCTCCGGTCCGCTCATCTCGCGACGGACCGGGCCGCTTACCGTCGCCTTCAGCAGCCAAGGCCACTCCTCCGCCGTCAGGGCGCGTCGCAAGCGCCGGCGATCACGCTGCGGGTTGGGCTTTTTGATAGCCAGTAGTGTAGTGGATCGCGGGAGAGTCGCTCGGTGGCGACTGCCCACTTCGCGAACGACTTGGCGGCCGTCAGGCACGTCTGGACCGACCTCGCACCCAGTCCCCGCGACCGTAGTGTCTCTGCATAACGATCGACGATTGACGCATCGAACTGTCGAAGAGTTTCGATCTGGCCGTTCTCAACGATCTTCAAGAGATAGCCGATGGTCTCATCGATGTGACGAGACGTCCTCTGCGCCGTCTCGAGGCTCTCTTTGTAGGCGGAAATGTGTTCCCGGAGTGGGCGCCCTCCTTCTTGGGAGAATCGGTCCGCCATCGGATCGATCACCCCCTCGCGCCGCAACGCCGCGTCGCCTTCGAGCTTTGCGCCGATCCTCTGGGCCGTCGCCTTGTCGGTCGTCCGGGCGCTCTTCGTCTTGGTCTTGCGCGTGTGATCGACCCACGACACGTACCAACTACCTTCGCTTTCGAGCCGCCACGCTTGTAAACACTCGCTATGTTCTGCTCCTTATCGAAACGGGCCCGAGCTCATTAGCCCTCGCCCATAGAAGTTACTATCTGCGTCGACGTTGACGAAACTCGTTATTCCTCGGCTGGCGGGTAGGTTCCGTCGACATCGCCGTCGTGATCCTTCAAATAGAACACCCTCCCCGGTCGGCCGCCTTTGCCAGAAGGCGGGTTCACCTCCCACTCACGGAGTCCACGGCCCTGCAACCGTTCTAGGTCACCCTCCGCGGAATCGGCCGTCGGCCATTCGCGCGAACCACGCTGCATCTCCCGCGGGTTGATCTTTCCGCCGTTCTTCTGAATCCGCTCCACGAGCTCGCGATCCTTCCGCTGATCCTCCGATTCAGCCAGCCTGGCATAGACGCGACGCGTCTCGTGCTTGATCCACCCCATCAGTTTGACAGCCCGCTGCATCGACTGCTGGGAGATCGGCCCGTCGGTCCCCTGCGTACCGTCCACCATGTGGAGCACCAGCGCCAGCCGCCCTGTCCCCCCCTCGAGCTTCGACCAAGCCGCCCCTAGATCCCTCTCCAAGGCCTGCTGCTCCTCGGCGTGCTGCGTGAAGAAGTCGACCCACAACTTCTTAGCGCCAGGGGAGAGCGTCAGGACCACCGGCGTGATCTCACTCTCGCTACTGTTTGCCCCGTGCAGCTCGTAGAGGCGGTCGATGGCCGCCTGTAGCTTGGCGGTGAGCCTCTTGTGATGATCGCAGCGAAGGTTGACGCGTCGATCGTCGCCAGGGTTGATGAATATGCAGAACGCCACGGACTCAACCGCAGTCAGGCGATCGTCGTGGCAATCCAGAGGTTGCCACTATCCACCAAGAAAACTCCGTGACGCTGGCGGAACTCGTAGCTGGCGATTCTTGTGCTGACGGCTGCCGATTCTGCGGCTGGCGATTTTTCTGTAGCTGGCGGCTGGCGATTTTGTGCTTGGCGATTTCCTAGCTGGCGGCTAGCCCTCGCCATCGCCGCTGGTTCAGCCTACTCGCTCGATAGTCAGCGGAACCCGTCGCGAAGCTTGCTCGACATCCGCAGCCTCGTCCAACCTCCTGGCGGCCGGCGATTTCCTGGCTGGCGATTTTCCATAGCCGGCGATTTATCGGCTGGCGAATTTTGGGTTGCTGGCGGCTGGCGATCTAGTAGATGGCGGCTTCGAACCCTGCCCCTGCAGCAGGGCGTTACTACTTTGCTGCGGTTTGCTCACGGATTGGTAGCAGCGGGTCTAGAACGCAGGGGAGCATTTCTGGCGTCGCTCAGCGATCCAACTGGTGCGCCCCCCCCGAGCGCAACCAAGACGGTGAGGTTTCCGAATCGCTGGGCGCGACGGCGTAGCCGAACGAGAACTCTTCTATTTCGCATCAACGGTTTCCCAGCCGTGATGCACGACCGGGGAGCCAGCGCCGTCGGCCGGTCGCGGCGTTTACAGGCTCTCGGTCTCCATAGACCTGGCGGCTCGACCTCCTCGTCCTTCCCCGCGTAGGAGGTTGAAGATCTCCACCAACCGTCTGCTCAGTCCGGCGGGAGCCGAGCGGTTCGTCATGCTACCCAAGCGTTGGAGCGTAGAACGGACCTTCGCCTGGCTGATGCGGTACCGCCGCCAGAGCCGAGACTACAAGCACAATCCCCACACCAGCGAAACGATGATCTACATTGCCATGACCAACTTCATGTCACGACGACTGGCGAGGATCAAAGCAATTTGAAGACACGGTCTCACGCGGGGACGCAGAGAGAAACCAGCGCTGGATCGAGGCGCTCGCCCGCCTGCCCGGCATCGCCCCTCACCGGCAGCGTCATGTATTATCGTCGCAAGGCAGGATTCTGGTTCTGACACTGCGCGTTAAAGAAAAGAGACACGGTCTTCCGGTTGCGGATCACCAATCAGTCAGTGGCCCAATCGCCGAACGGGCGGTCTTCCTCGGCCGTCGCCCAGTCGCGGTTCGGCTCGGCCTGCATCTTGAGCGTCATCACGCCGCCCTCGGCGATCTCGCTGTGCTTGACCCATGAACGGCTGACGGGCTCGCCGTTCATCGTGATTGAGCCGACGTGGAGGTTGTCGTCCGAGTTGTCCGGCGCCTCGATCACAAAGTCCTTGCCGTTCTGCAAATGGATCGTCGCCTTGGCGAACCGCGGGCTGCCGATCGCATAGCCCGCCTTGCCGGGGCAGACGGGGTAGAAGCCTAGCGTGCTGAACAGGTACCACGCCGACATCTGGCCGTTGTCCTCGTCGCCGCAGTAGCCGTCGGGCCCGGGGCCATAGAGCGTATCAACGACCTGCCGAACGGGCGCCGCGGTCTTCCACGGGGCGCCGGCGAAGTTGTAGAGGTACAGCACGTGGTGCACCGGCTGGTTGCCGTGGGCGTACTGGCCCATCTTGCAGGCGACCATCTCGGTCATCTCGTGGATCACTCCGCCATAGTGGCCGACGCCGAACGTCGGCTCGGCGGCGAGCATCGCATCGAGCTTGCCGACAAACGCGTCGTCGCCGCCCATCAACTCGATCAAGCCGGGCAGGTCGTGCAGCACGCTCCAGCTGTAGTGCCACGAGCTCCCCTCCGTGAAGGGACCTCCCCACTCGTCCGCTTCAAAGCCGGGCCGCCAAACTCCACTGCGGAGGCGCCCTCGCATGAAGCCGACCTCGGGGTCGAAGACATTGCGGTAGTTCGCGGCGCGCCGTCGCAGCGTCGCAGCGGCTTGGTCCTTGCCGAGCCGTTCTGCGATTTGCGCGACGCACCAGTCGTCGTAGGCGAACTCGAGCGTCCGAGCTGTCGCTTCGCCCGTTTCATCACAGGGCACGTACCCCAGCTCGAGGTAAGCGGCGATCCCTTTGCGTCCCGCGCCCCCGTGAGGTCCGACTTCAGTGGCGTCACGGAGCGAGCCCGCGAAAGCCGTTTCGACATCGAAGTCGTCGATCCCCTTGCACAACGCGTCGGCGATCACGCTCTCGACGTGCGTGCCGATCATGCAATCGCGGTAGCCGGGGCTCGCCCACTTGGGGAACCAGCCCCCTTCCCGATAGGCGTTGAGCCAGCCGCGGACCATCGCCGCGTTGATCTCAGGGTCGATGATCGACATCAGCGGATACACGGCCCGGAACGTGTCCCAGAAACCGTTGTCAGCGAACATCTCGCCCGGCTCGACCTTGCCGTTGTAGGGGCTGTAATGCACCAGCTCGCCGGCGGCGTTCTCTTCGTGGAAGATCCGCGGGAAGAGCAGAGCCCGGTACAGGTTTGAGTAGAACGTCACACGCTGGTCGTCCGTGGCGCCTTCGATCTCGATGACCGAGAGCCGCTTGTTCCAAACGTCCTTATTCGCGGCGACCACATCGTCGAACGACTTGTCGCCGACTTCACGCTCGAGGTTGAGCGCCGCTTGATCGTGGTCGATGAACGACGTGCCGATGCGGGCCTCGATGACGCCCGACTCGGGCGCCTCGAACTCAACCGCCACCCAGTGCTTGTCGGGGGACGCGTCGATCGACTTGATCGACGCGCTGAACTTCGCCACGAAACGGCAACCGAAATCACCGGCGACGCCGCCGTTGTTCTTGCGGGCGACGCCTTTCAGCGTGCCGGCCGCCTTGTCGATGACGAAGTCGCCGGGGCTGTAGGCGTCGAAGTGGACCCACGCCCGCTTGCCCTTGGGGAACGCAAACCGCATCGCCGCCGAGCGCGTCGTCGCGGTCATCTCGGCGCGCACGCCCGAATCCTCGAGCGTCACGGCGTAGAGGTGCGGTTTGGAGACCTCATCGCCATGCGAGAACGCCGACGTCGGCAGTTCCGCCGTCGATTCGCCCGTGAACGGCATCACCCCAAAGTTGCCGTAGTCGCCCATCCAGGGGCTCGGCTGGTGCGTCGCTTGGAAGGCGCGGAGCCGCTTGGCGCCGTACTGGTAGATCCAGCCCGAGGCGTCTCCCGTGCGGGGTGTCCAGAACGTCATCCCGAACGGCGCCGCCACCGCGGGGTAGGTGTTGCCGTGCGAGAAGTCGTGCGTCGAGTCGGTCCCGATCAGCGGGCTGGCGAGGTCGGCGTAGTCGGGTTGCGTACACCTAGCCGCGATCGGATGGCACAGCACCAGCAACATGGGCCAAGACCGGAATCTCTGCTGAGGCATTTGCGATACGCTCTCTTCGTAAGCACAGGACGCTCCAGGTGGCGTCGGATCGATGCTTGACGTCTTTTGCGACGGCAGCCGCTGCGACGGGAAAACTCCGGAGAGATGGAGATCAAGGACGGCCGCTTTGATAGAGCTCGGCCACCTCGAGCTCGTTCAGCGCCGTCTTGTACAGGATGAGTTCGTCGATCCGTCCGTTCAAGCTCCGCACGGTATGGTCGAGGAACCCTTTCGAAGTCCAGTTCCCGATCTCGGTGTCGCCGAAGCGTAGCTTCGTCGGTTGCTCAATCTCTTGGATATGCACCGCCTCGCCGTCGACGTAGTGAGTGACCGCACCGCCTGGCCCATCGTAGACGCAGGCCAGATGGAGCCATCGGCCGAGGTCGGCGAGTTGCAAGACGCTCGGAGATAGATACTCCGAGGACTTCTGGCCCGACTTGACGCCGAGCAAGAGCTGTCCTGTTTCGGTAAACTGCCAGTGGGGTTCGCCAAGTTCATGGCCGTCGGTCAGGACGATGGCGCTCAGCCATCGATCGAAGCCATCGACTCGGATCCAGCAGGAGAAGGTCACCGAGTCGTACTCGCCTGGGACGTTCATCCGCACCCTGTCGCTGGTGCGTTTGAACTCGAGGGCTTGCTTCCAAGGCCAACGCCCCTCGGACCAGCGGCAGCCAACAACGGCGCCCTCCAGCCGGTCGACTCTCCCGGGCCCTTCTTGGCGTAGCACTCGCTCCCAAGGCTCGGCGCCTTCGAAACCGAAGCACAGCAGCACGTCGGGGTTGGTTGCTTGACGATTATAGGTCGCTTCCCACTCCTTTCGCCGTTCTTCGGTTGCGACGTTCGACATCTCGGAGAACTGCTGGCGGCCGATAAATCGGTCGTTCGCGGCTACGATCGGTTGTTCGTGGCCTCGGCTGTCGCGCGAGACGCCCTGGCCAACGCCAAGGATGCGTCCGTCGCGGATAGTGACGCCGTTGGGTGAGGGGTCCTCAAGACGAATCTCGCCATCGAGGACGTGCACTTGGGTCCACCCGCTTCCCACCTCGACGGCGAACTCAGTGCCCAGGTCGACGACGCGTTGCTCGGGGGTATGAACGACAAAGCCAATCGCCTGCTGCGGCACGTGCGTCCGGAACTTGCCGGCGGTGCACGAAAGGCTCATCGGCGATTCGATCTCGAACTCGGCCGGCGCTTCGACAATGACGTTCGCGCCGCTGACGAATTCGAGTTGCACTACTCCCCGGACTAGCTTCAGGCGTTGAGCCGAAAGAGGCGATCCTGCACGCAGCAGCGGCAGCCCCTTCCATTCGGCGTCAATTGACTCGGCGATGACCGCAACCTCCCCGAACCCCTTGGTGCGAAAATCGCGAAGATCGCGCTTGTCAGGGTGGTCTTCCGGGTGGCGGGCCACGGACGCGCCTGGCGGTGAGGGGAGCACAATCACCGGCGCGATGATCAGGAGAGAAGCGGCGATGGCAAGCGTGGCCCCAATCGCAATCAGTAGCCGCAGACGACGGTCCGAGCGGTCTACTCGCTCCGCCGTCGTCGCACTACGCAGGGCGCCTTCGTCGCTCGTGCTCAGCTGTCGTGCAACCGCCGGCGCGTACCGTCCGCGACCCAGGTCGTAGTGCAGGCGGGCGTGGACGTCCATCCATTCGGCGTAGTATTGGAGCACCCGTTCGTCGCCCGCGATCATCTCGCGGAGACGCTCGAAGGAGCCGGGGTCCGCGACGCCGTCGGCGATCTCGCTGATCAGTTTGATCGCCTTTCGGGGAACTGCCTTGCCAGGCTCAGGCATGTTCGGCCTCCAGGCGGCGGCTAATACACTCCATGAGGATGAGTCGAACACGACGCAGCGCCATCTTGACCGCGCCCTCGCTCTTACCCAGGCTCCGGCTGATCTCCGCCAGAGGATCACCCACCGTATAGCGAAGCCGTAGCAGACTCAGCTGGCCCTCGTCGAGTTCTGAGAGGCAATGCCGCAGGGCGAGTTGCCGCTCATCGCCCTTGTGATCGACCTGCTTGACCGCCAGTTCGAGGAGACCATGGTCGATCATTACGCGGCGTCGCCCGCGGTCACGCAGAAAGCTCAGCGTCTTGTAGTAGGCGATCTTGCGAGACCACGCGGCGAAAGAATCCCCGGGGTGGAACTGGTCCGACTTCTTCCAGAGAATTAGGTTCGTCTCTTGCAGGATGTTGTCCGCCTCCTGCACGCTTCCGAGCAGCATCGAGATATAGGCGAGCAGTCGAGGCTGCGCCTCCGTCAAGAGCTGGATAAAGTCGTCCTGCCGTTGCGACTCCGAAGGGGCGGCATCGCCTTCGTCTTGAAGAACCAAGTCCTCAAGGGCGGGCGCTCGTCCAGCCTCGTCATAGGGCTCGTCGGTGTGATCGATCCGGCTCACGGTGAAACTTGTCCGTCGGCCTTATTGCCCAAGTTATTCAATAACTGGCGATCGATATCGTAGTTGACGAAATGCGTGGACCCGTCGGCGTAGACGGCGTTGACGCCCCCGGCGTGGGCCGACCCCAGGCTGAAAGCTAAACGGTCATCCTCGCCCGGATCGTCCGAGCCGTACTCTCCCCTTGCCGCGACGGGAGAGGTGTCCGGACCCATCGGGTACATCGTGGAACGGATCACATCCGGGTCCCAGCCGTCGGTCCATCCACGGTCGTCGTACCAGACGTACTCGCTGCTCTCGTAGTTGGCAGGGTCGAGACGTTTTTCCGAGAGCAGCATCGTCTTACTTGTGCCATCCGTGATCATCGCGAAGCGCGTCACGGACCAGGAAGAGACGGCGACGTCGTCCGCCGGGTTGTTCGGGTCTTTAATGTCGTAAGGCGTCCGGACGATCACCCCCTCAAACGGCCCCTTTGCTTTGGAGGGTGAATCTCTGTCCGTCGTGTAGCCGTAGTAGATGAACTTCGCCAAGCCGGGAGCCGTGTAGTAGCCCGCGGCGTCGTAGGACAGCGGGGGTGGCCCCGCCGTTACGGCCGCGTAGTCCATGCGGAAAGTGGATGGCCCGCCGCCCGATGTGTTTCGCGTGGGCCCGCGACGCGATGGACAGTAGTAGGACCCGACCGTCACCTCATCGAGGGCGGCCTGCGTCGTGAGGCCATGGATCGCATTCTCTTCGAGGTACGGCAGGATCTGGAAAGCCCATCCCAGGCCCTGGGTCTTCGGCCCATTCGGATTGTCGCCACGGACGTAGTTCTCGATGTTCGGCCACCGCTTATCCCCGCCCGTTGGGAAGAAGTTGTAGGTATTGGCGAGGTTCTGACAAGCGAGGCCCATCTGCTTCAACTGGTTCACGCACTGCGTCCGACGGGCCGCCTCGCGCGCGGCCTGCACCGCCGGCAACAACAACGCCACCAGAATGCCGATGATGGCGATGACAACCAGCAGTTCCACCAGCGTGAACCCCTGCTCGTCAGCCGGATTGGCGAGTGGTTTCCTGTACATGATCTTGATTGGTGGAGCCTGAGGGAGTCGAGGGTGATGGCGAAGCCAAGCTAGGATCGACGACGCGGGTCCGCCATTGTGGAGCCAGCCAGAAGCAACGCTAAAGTTGTCGCCACCAGGCTGGCGGGCTCGGGGATCGCCATCGACGTCGATGGCGCGACGGTCGACCCGTATTCGACGGCCCACCGGTTGTAATCCGCGATATCGATGACGCCGTCACCCGTTCCGTCGGCGGTTAAGTCCGTCTCGGAGCCCTGCGTGTCGCGCCACACCGTGTAGTCTGCGGCGTCGACGACACCGTCGCCGTTGTAATCGGCGGACACCGGGCGAGTGACGGTGATGTCGTCGAATCGCACTTGGCCGCCTCCAAAGGATGTAAACGCATTGATACTGAAGCGCACGTCGGCATAGACTGTGGTCCCGGCGGCTGGTCGGCTGTCGTCGCCCGGCTCCGGCGAGTCGTAGGGGACCGTAAATTGACGGGTTAGGGTCTGCCACTCGCCGTCGGGAACGGTCGCTTCGCTACTGTAGAAGACGTCTTCGAAAATGAAGGCCGATCCGGTGCTACTCGTGTCGGTCGCAGAAAGGTCTTCAAAAAACCGCAAGTCCGCTCGAAACTCATCGCCCTGCCCCTGATCGACCCCGAGCAGCTTGTAGCTGAACGACCAGGTGAGCTCTTCCCCGGCGATCACCTCGATCGCCTGCGAACGGATGTCGGCTTCTCCGGGGAACGAGAACCCCCCCACGCTGACTTCATAGAAGTTGAGCGCGTACGAGTGAACGCCGTCGCCGTCCGCGTCGTCGTCGCCGATCAGCTGCACCGCCGGCGTCGCGGTCTGAGCAGGCGTCGTTTCCTTGAAGAACCAACTGGCGGGCTCGGCGTTGCCATAGTCATTGACGACCGGCGTGTCGAACTCGTCGAGCTCAAGGACCTCGAAATCACCGTTGTTGACGAGATTGGCGAGACCGGCGGCCTCCGACGCGAAGGGGAGGACAGCAACGACGACGGCGGCCTGGAGAAGTCGGAAGGGGTGATTCATCACGTTCGCCTGGGAGAAGAGGGACGCCGAATGCGCCTTCGATGAGGGAGTCATAGCGACAGGGTTACTTGGCCTAGCGTGCACGCAGGCAACGGAGGGCGTTGTACACGATTTGTATCGTTGCGAGCGTTAGGGCGTTCGGCTCTGGGACACTCGCTGCGTCGGTGGAGCGCGAGCCGTAGGCAGCTCGCCACACCTCGTAGTCTTCCTGTTCAACGCGGCCATTTCGGTCACCGTCGGCAGAGGCGCCGGGAGAAACTTTTCGACCGAGCGCGTCACGCCAGACGGTGTAATCGGCGGCGTCGACGACACCGTCGCCGTTGTAGTCCCCTGACACGCCGACAAGCGGACGCAGATTAACGTTGTCGATGATTACCTGTCCCCCGCCGAACGGCCCGAAGTAGGTGCTGAACCGGACGTCGGCGAAGCCAGCGTTCGGGGGTGATTGGGTGTTGATTACGTAGGTGTGCCACTCGCCGTCGGCGTAGTCCGCCGCGTCGAGGAAGGCGACGCTCTCGCCGGCGAACGCCGCGGCCTCGCCTCCGGCTGCGGTGAAGAACCTCGCGTCGGCGCGGAAACCGTCGCCGTCCACAACACCTACGAACTTGAAATCAAAGGTGAAGAGGAAATCAGCGGCGGGCTCGACTTCCACGCTATTGGACCTCCAATCCGCCGAGGCCGCGTTGATCGCCGCCGCGCGGCTTCCGACCCCGTCAGAATCCATCGACGACAAGAGTTCCGTTACTCCCGCGCCCGTGGCGTAGGACCACGCCGAGGGGCGCGACGGATCTGCCGGATCCAGCAGCTCGAAATCGGGGTTCCCGATCAGGTTGTCGCTGACCCCCTGGCCAACAAGAGTCGCCCGATTCTTTCGCAGATGGAGGAAGAGCTCGTCGAGGGTCACCACCTGCACGCCCGGGTCGAGGTTCTTCACGATGTAATCGACGTTGCTCATCGGATCGCCGAGGCCCCCGCCTGCGGCGCTGGACGACCAGGGATGCACGTTCACGATCGAGTAAGAGGCGCCGTTGGTCGTCGCCTGACGCGGTGCGTTGTTCAGCGAATTGAGCAAGGAATTGGGCGTGGTGATGCCGTCCCAGAGGGTGTGGCGGACCGACATCACAGGGGTGTCGCCGCGGAAATAGAGGTCGCCGTTGTTGTCGGCGTAACCCCCGCTGTTGGTCTTGAACATGACGCCGTCGATCTCGGGGCGATCCGCGAGGGCGTTCAGCGCGGCCCTATCGTAGGCGACGTCTAGCACCGAGATGATGTTGTGATCGACCCGCTGCATCGACGCGACAGTCGCTTCGACAAACCCCGCGACGTCCGACAGGCCGCTGGGGTAATTGATGCCGTACCCACCTGCTGTCACGAACGAGGTCGCGGCCTCGTCGCCCGCCGCTTCGTCGTAGAGGTGCTTCAGCGCCGTCGGGTTGACGTCCGCGAGCGCGGGAGTCAGATCGAAAGTCATGGGGAAGTCGCCGCGGTGGGGCGAGCCAAACCACCGGTCGCCGGTGGCAAAATCGTTCGTGAGCCACTGGGCGTTGTCGCCGTCGCTCATCACGAAAGCGACGTAGTGAGCGTTCGGATTGGTGGGCGTTTGGGGGTCTGCCTTGGCGGGTCGCGGCGGGATGGCGGCCTCCCACCGCGAGGTGGAGGCGGCCGACTGGAGATGATCTGCCGGGACCGTCATCAGGTTGTTGGCGGAGGCGGAGGCGAAGAATTCCCCTTCGTCGTTCTGATGCCCCCAACCCAGGACCAGCGAGTGATCGTTTTGTCCCGCCAAGAATCGGTCGCGGGTGGCGCCGGTCTCGTCGAAGACGAACCCTGCGTTCAGAACGGCGTGACTCCGCAGCTGGAACTCCTTGTTGGGCTGCTGGCGGTAGATCAAGTCGCGATTAAAGTGCTGCGAGTAGGTGTCGTAGACCCAATCGCTGCTCTTGCCGCGAACGTCTTCGACCAGGTTGAGCCCGGCCTGCGTCAACGCCGCACCGATCGGGCCGGCGAGTTGCGACTGGTCAACCATCAGCACGCCGAGGGCGCCCGAGACGCTCGTCGCTTGATTGATCGTGGATGCGTCGTAGAGCACGTAGCCGCTTAGCTGGCCCTTATAGCGGTTGATGAACCAGAGGGGGTTGCTCTGCCACTCCACCGTCGCGCCAGGGTTGTCTTCGATGTAGCGATCGAGCCAGAAAGCGGCCCCCCCTGACGGGGCCGACCCGCGGAAGGCCATGTGCACCTCGGGCGACGACTTGGCGACGATCCCTGTCAGACTCGCCATCAACGCACGGCTGGTTGAGCTACTGCCACTCATGTCGTAGGCATAGATCCGCGACGGGTTTTCGGCGCCGGCGTTGCCCGATGCCACTAACGAGACGGCGACAGCGAGCGCTTTTTGAACAGTTAGATTCATTCGATCTGGATTCTAGTAGCGTTGTCTGCTTTGGCCGAACAACGGTAGGAGGGACCGGCGGCGGTGAAGCCGCCGGTCCTGTAACCACCCCACTACGTCGGGCCTACAATCGACGGCGATGTGCGCCGATTAACGCGACGCCGACGGCGGCGATCGCAACGCTGCCGGGCTCGGGGACACGCAAGTCGACGTTGTCGATCCGGAAGCCGTCGCCGCTCAGGCCCGCGTCGAAGAAGCCCGAGCTGATCCGGATATCGGCGGTTAACGCTCCAGCAGGGACTTCAATGGAATTGACATTGAGGGTCTGCCACTGACCGTTGCTAGACGATGCGACGACGATCCGCTGCTCGCCCCGGAAGGCGCCAGACGTCCCGCCGCCGATGGGATCGAAACCGGAAAAGAAACGAAGATCGGCGCTGAATTCGCCCGAGGCGCCATCGAGCCACTTGTAATCGAGTTTCCACTTCATCGTTTCGCCGGGAGTGACAAACACCGCCGAAGACCGCCAATCGGACGCATTGGCGTTAATTTGCGCACTGCGTTCTCCGACGCCATCGGAGTCGTCGGCAAGCTCGTAGGCGACGTTACCGCCGGCAAACCATTGCGTGGGCGACGGTGACGTCTCGCCATTATCGACCTCGAAGTCGTAATTCGGAATCAAGCTGGCGCCGGCTTGGTCCGGCAGACCAAGGCCTCCGACGATGAGGCAAGCAGTGGCGCCGATTCGGGGCAGCAATCGAGCAGTACGACTCATGGAGCATCTCCTGGGCAGACTCGCCGAATGAAAAGGTGACAGACAAGGGTCGGCGCCCGCCGTGCAGGCGAGACGCCTCAACTTAGTTCCGCTCGTAGGATGAACGTAACGCGACAAAAGGCCTTTTTCGGCGATTTGTCGCCGCATCCTGACGAGGCGTCAAGAAAACGTCGCGCCCTGCCGGGGAAGGCTCTAGCGGTCGCACCGTAAGCCGTCCGTCAGGATAAGGCCGCAGCAGCGGATCGTTGGCGTCGGACGCGCCCTCTACCAGCCACTGACGCCGCTCGGCGGCCGTAGCGAGCAGCACCGGCATGCGGTCGTGGCCGACGCTGCGCACCACGGCGTTTGGTTGGTTCTCGCCTTCACGCTCTCACCGTCGGACGCTCACGTCAACCAAGAACGTCGGCGCTGCCTTCATCCGTTTTTTGTCACCGGCGTTCACCAGATGGCACGATCGCCCGCGTGGGCTGAATCCGAGCCGGGCAGCCCTTCTTTCTCCGCTTGTCGGTTTGGGACCCGTGAAGACGGGCTCTCGATTCTTTGCCCCCAGCCGTGGTGAGGGGGCGGAAAAAAAATCGCTCCGGACTTCAACCCCAACCAAGAAGGAGAAACCCATGGGACTCGACTTGTTCGCCCACAAAACCCTCGACGCGATCTACGCGCCGGTAGACTTAGCGATCGCGACGGCGCTGGAGCTTCACTACTGGCGCAAACATCCCAACCTGCACGGCTGGATGCAGCGGCTCTGCTGTGAAAAGGGCGGCCAGCAAGAGTTCAACTGCACGCCGGTCGTGCTCACCACCGAGGACCTCGACCGCGTTGAGCGCGACCTCGTGGCGGGGAAGCTGCCGGAGACCGCCGGCTTATTCTTCGGCGAGAGCGACGGCTCCGAGACCGAAAATGGACATCGGCTTGATCGCCAAGGCGCGAAAGGGGATCGCCGCGGGCTACACCGTCTACTACGACTCGTGGTGGTGACGCCACGCGGGCAAGGCCGTTCGTCCTTGCCGATTCTTCGGCTGCCGACCCGCTGGGTCGTTGCAAGCTCCTGAGGCGTTTACGGCTGGCGCCGGATTGGGATGGCAGCCAGGACGATCGATGCCACGGTCGGGACGGCGTTGCCGGACCATCGGCCGATAACTGTCGAAACGACCGCACAACCTCAGAGGCCTTCGCCTCCGACCGCAATCAGCCGGCCTGCGAGGCCGCTGGTGTCGGTCCGACCTCGACGACTCGGCATCGGAGACTCCGTGCGACGATAATGCCTGCGTTCCTTTCGAAGGCGCGTCGTCTCGTGGTCCTCTGCCGTGGAGCCCCGGCAGTGGCACCGCTTAGGTTTGGGATCCTGATTGAGCGGACGCCAGCTGATGCTGATACACGTGAATGTCGGTCTGTGGATATGGGATGCTAATGCCTTCTTGGTCAAAGCGCCGCTTCACGCTGCGGGTGATGTCGGTCTTCACCTTCCACCAGTCGCTTGTCTTGGCCCACGGACGACAGACGATGTTCACCGACGAATCGGCCAGTTCATGCGTCACGACAACCGGCTCCGGTTCGTCTAGCACGAGCTCGTGCTCCTGGACAACTTGGTGGATAATCTCTTCGGCGTGCTCGAAGTCGTCGTCGTAACCGATGCCGAACTCCAGGTCGACGCGCCGCTTGTCGTTGGCCGTGATGTTGGTGATGACGTTCCCCCATATTTCGTTGTTGGGCACGTGGATCGTCTGGTTGTCGAACGTGTGGAAGGTGGTTGAGACGAGGTTCATCTGCTGCACCAAACCCGTCACCCCCCCCGCAGAGACCACGTCGCCCACGTCGAATGGCCGATTGATGAGGATCATCAAGCCGCTAGCGAAGTTGCTCAGCGTGCCCTGCAACGCGAAGCCGATGATGAAGCCGGCGGCGCCGATCGCCGCGATGATCGGTGTGATATCGATCTCGAGAGCCGTCAAAGCTATCGCCAAGCCGATGAGCATTACGATGTTCTTGATCGTCCGAGCGATCAAGTTTTCGGCAAGCCGGGACATATTGATGCGTCGCTCCAGTAGCCAACGCATAAGAGACGCAACGACGCCGGCCACCAAGTAGCTCGCCATGAGGACCAGCAAGAACTTGCCTAGGTTCCAGAGCCACCGTTGACCGCCTTCTCTTGATTTCAGCCAGCCGGTGATTGCCGCCCAGGTCGCGCTCGCGTCTTTGGCATCTAGCTCGATGCCTGACACCGCGAGTACGTACTTGCGGTACTCCGCGACCTTCTCGTCAGCATCGTCGAGCGACTTTCTCTCTAGTGAGGCGAGCACCACTTCTAATCGGTCAGCCAGTGCGGCTCTCTCGTCTTGCAACGTGGTGATATCGGCTAGCAAGTCGTCCTTCTTGATCGCGGCGGCGTCGGTTGCGGGATGCGTTCCACTGCCCTCGCCACGGTCGGCCTGATCGGATCGCTGACTCTCGGGTTCGTCGTCGGCGTGGGTGGGGCCATCAAGCCCGAGACTCTCCTGGGCGCCCTCGGCCATCTCTCGCTCGGCCTGCTCCGATTCCGCTTCGGCCTTATCCATCACCCGGCTCGCTTCGTCGATCGCCTGCTTGGCGGCGTCCTCGTCATCGGCCGCCAGCGCATCGTTCGTCTTCTTGACGCCCAGCTGAGCCGCAGAGATCTGACCGGCCTTCTTCCGCAGCAATTCAAACCAAGCGTCCGCCTCGACCTCTAATTCCTCTCGGGTTAGCGGCCTGGCCAGAACGCGAAGCTGCTCGATCGGGATGGCAGTATCAACCGTCGTCTTCGGCTGGGGGGGCGGGGTTTCGCCGCGGGGTTCTTGGCCGAACGATGCGGTAGCGCCAAGGCAGATTACTAGCCCTACCAGAGCAAGTGTCGTCGCTAGGAATCGCAACTGGGCGACTAAAAAGTGTCTTGCCATCGCTTCGTTGCTCCAGTTCGGGTGCTAGCCGGCTCTGACAGCCAACGCGGAACGGCCGCGGATTAAGGCGATCGCTCGTGGCTCTTTGCCTTGAGTCTAGACGGGCCTGCACTAGGGGCAACCCTCACACGTTCGCCCCCTGATTGCAGGCAACGCCTGACAGGGATACGTGCGGTCAGTGAAGAAGTCGCTACGCTCGATCGCGAAGCTGTGGACCCGCGCGACACCTCGATTCTCGCTGACCAGACCTCTCATACGCGTTCTAGTAAGTATCAGCGCGCTTTCACTTGCGCCCACCCATCTCACCCAGGATACGGCCGTTAAGTCGACCGCAGGGCTCTGGGAGGTTGGGGATGGAGGTGAAGGATCGCGTACCGCTTGGGGAGCTCAAGCGGCGGGAGCATTGCGAGAAGCACGCGGATAAGGCCCGGCGGCTGCGGGTCGTTATCTTGGCGGCCGAGGGCTGGACGGCCCCGGCGGGGGCGATGGCGGTGGGCCTGTCGCGTCGGGTCTGCCATCACACGCCTATTCAGTGAGCGAGCGCCTGGGCCGAGACGGCACGTCGGGCGTCGCCACGGTTTAGCCGCTGCCCCGCACCGTGTGACGACGAGTAGAGCAATTCGACGTAGCCGCGGCCCGAAGTGAGGACGCTGAATGTCCCTGCCGAACCAGGGATGATCCCCTGCTCTTCTGCGGCCGCCTGGGCGCTCAACGCGATCGCTTCAATGCGAGCGGTCTCGCCGCGGCATCGCCGATTCCGGCAACCGAGATGTGTCAAGTTGATGACGTTCGCAGAGCGGCAACTCAGCGAGATGCAAGCTTGGACCAGTGCCGCCGCGGTAATCGCAACAAACCCCGTCGCTACGCGATTGTTTGTCGATTTATTGCGGTCCTACGACTTCGTCATCCGCGGTGTGCTGCCGCATTCCAAAGCTTCAATCTGCTTTAGCACCTCCGCCGCTTCCGCCTGTTTGAAATCGCTCTGCTGCCGGTTGGTGTGTGAGAGCTTGTAGGCCTCTTCGGCTAGTTTGTTGTAGTGCCGTTCCAGCTTGGCCTTCTTGTCGCCGAACAATCCGAACACGGGGCGTCTCCTTCCGGGAGTTAACGGTTCCGTTCGCACTGTAGCTCGAAGCAGCGGCCTGACCATTGAGGCAGCCGACTGGATCCTCTCTGCCTGCCTCTCGACTTATCCAATCTTGCTGACCCACTTTCACCGGAGCTCGGAAAAGCTGTGTTATTCGCCCCCGGCCTGAGACCTCATCTGACCGCGGTAAGGCAGTTCCGTTCCCAAACGCTAGATTCAAGCCGATCTCTCCGGTTTCCCTCGGGCGGCTGCCGAGAAGAAACGGGCTGTTTGTCCCCAAGAAAATGCCCCAGCCGAAACCACGGACTCTCATGGTCGACCAGTTGCCAGTCGGCGCCGATGGTTCGATAGTTTGGCTGACCGTCACGGTCCAGCCTACTTGCGGCCGTGATGGGGGCCAGTCCGAGGTGGCCGTGCTGACCGCCTCGTCCTACAGACATCTATAGACGTCTCGAATGCGCTTACGCGGAGCGACCGATCGTCGGCAGAATCTGACGATGAACAAAGGCCTTTCTACTGAGTAGAGGCTTTGCCCTCGCGATTCGCCTCCCCGTGCAGTGACCCAGCACTCTCGGATAGCGGGCGCCACCCAGGTAGACGCTGTGCTAAGAGATGACCAAGCCTTCATGCATGCCGCGATCGAAGCCGCGCATGGCAACCCGAAGGCGCCCTTCGGGGCCGTGCTCCTCGACCGTCGCGCGGGGCGCATTGTCGCATCGGGGGTTAACGACTCAGCGACCGACCCAACCCTACACGCGGAAATGGTCGCAATCAGCCAGTACGCTAAAACCGACGGACCGGCTTGGGAACATCTGACGCTTTACACGACGGCGGAGCCCTGCTGTATGTGCCAGGGAGCGGTCATCTGGTCCGGGATTACCCGAGTCGTCTTTGGGATCTCGATCGGCCGTCTCGTCGAGCTGGGCTGGAAACAGATCGAGATCCCGGCCAAGGAAGCCGTCCATCGGAGCTGGCGTCGTGACCTCACCGTCCAGGGTGGGATCGGCGAATCGGAGTGCGACCTCCTCTTCCAAGCCGTGTCGCCGGTTGACCGATAAACGCCTACACCGGCCGTTCGGCGATTGGCGTGCTGCTCCACGAAAACAGTCCTGAATGCTCTCTCTTAAAAAAGAAAAAGGTAGAACGATGGACCCCGATCCTCAGACCACCAACTGGCCCGACCTAGCGATCGGACTTTACGACCGGCTAACGGGCCGCAACGCAGAGATCATCTACGACTTCGTCGATATGCACATCAAGATCCCTTCGGGTGTCGGCGAGGAAGCGAAGCACGCGGAATGGATCCTCTCCGGCGCCGTCAAAGTCCGTACGCAGGAGGCTAGCTCGGCCCCAAACTGACGGTGGCCGGGCGGTTGTCGGGATCGTTCGACGGCTACCCGGTCGAAATCCTTGGGGAGGGAACCCGGTTGCGGCTTGTGCTGCCGGGGGTCCGTGCCGCGTGGCGTCTTCGCAGGCTACCCTACACAGTCGCCTCAGTAGTCGGCTTGCTCAATCGCGGCGGCCTGGGTCTCACGCTGACGGTGGGATTGATGTCACTCCCGGTGGCGCCGCGGCCGCACCGTATCGCTCGTTGGTTGGCTCCGGATATTAGGGACTTATGAACCAGGACGCCGACAACCCGAAATCGGCAAGCGGAACTCGGATCGCCCTGACGGGCGCGACGGGCTACGTCGGCGGTCGCTTGGCCCCTCTGCTGCTGGAGCGTGGCTACTCCATCCGGTGTATCGCCCGGACCCCCCGGAAGCTCGACGAAAGGCCTTGGCGTCGGCACGACGCCGTTGAGGTCGTGAAGGATGAACTCTCAGACCCACGGACGCTCGCCGAGCAACTTCGTGGCTGCACGGCGGCGTACTACCTTGTTCACTCCATGATCGCGGCGGGATCCGGCTATGCCGATCGAGACCGGGCGCTGGCGCAGAACTTCGCGGAAGCCGCCGCGGCGGCGGGCGTGGAGAGGATCATCTACCTGGGTGGGCTCGGGGAGGTCGGCGACTCGCTGAGCGAGCACCTCCGCTCTCGCCGCGAGACCGAGTCGATTCTCGCCTCCACCGGCGTGCCGGTAACGACGCTCAGGGCGGCCATGATTATCGGCTCGGGGTCCGCTTCCTTCGAGATACTGCAGTATCTCGTGAATCGCCTGCCGGTGATGGTGACGCCGCGTTGGGTTGAAACCGAGTGCCAGCCGGTCGCGATCAGCGACGTGCTGTACTGGCTCGCCGAATGCCTCAAGACGCCCGACTCCGCGGGACAGGTGCTCGAGGTCGGCGGTCCCGACGTCCTCTCCTACAAGGAATTGATGCAGGTGGCGGCTGCCGAGCTTGGCCTCCGGCGCCGGCTCATCCTCTCGGTGCCCGTGCTGACTCCGCGGCTGAGTTCGGCTTGGATCAGCCTCGTGACGCCGGTCCCGTACCAGATCGCTCGGCCTTTGGCCGACGGCCTGAGCAACCGCGTCGTGGTCGAGGATCACCCGGTTCAGGAGGTGATGCCGCACGAAGCGCTGACGGTGCGAGAGGCTATCCGCCATGCGCTTTCGGCGACGCAAGCCGGTCGCGTCGAGACACGCTGGTCCGTAGCTGGACCCGTCCCCGGCGACCCAGATTGGGCCGGCGGAAAGGTCTTTGTCGACGAACGCTCGATCGACATCGAGGCGGACGCCGATTCGGTGTTTGCAGCGGTCTGCCGGATCGGCGGGGGCCACGGCTGGTACGCGGGCGACCTGCTCTGGCGACTGCGTGGCTGGATGGACCAAGCGGTGGGCGGTCCGGGACTTCGGCGCGGCAGACGGCATCCCGAGGACATCGAGTACGGAGAAACCCTCGACTTCTGGAGGGTTGTCGGACTTGAGCGCGGTCGGTCGCTGTCGCTGCATGCAGAGATGAAACTGCCCGGTGAAGCTCAGCTTGACTTTGACATCCGCGAGGCGGATTCAGCCGGTAAGACGCGGCTCACCATGACGGCGCGCTACCGACCGAGAGGCCTGGTAGGACTCGCCTACTGGTACGCTGTCGCGCCGCTGCACAACGTCGTCTTCGGGGGTATGCTCAAGGGGATCCGCGACACTGCCGAGGCGATCCGCCGCGGTGGAGAGGCGCCCCGTGAGGCGCGTACGGCGGCTTCTAGCGGCGCCTCCGGGTACGGGCGATCACGCCTTTGGCTTGGCATCTCCGCGGTCGGCACGATCGTTGTTCTCTCATCGCTGGCGCTGGCGATGGACGCTCCAGCTGCGCTCAACCGGCACGCCAACGATTCCGCGATCGGGACGCTGGCTAGTCTGGTCACCTTCGTCTTTGCTTACATCTTGGTCCAACTCCCCTTTGATTTCCTGGGTGGCTACCTCCTGCCACGTTACCACGGGCGTGCCCAC
Source organism: Botrimarina mediterranea (assembly GCF_007753265.1). Taxonomy (NCBI): domain Bacteria; kingdom Pseudomonadati; phylum Planctomycetota; class Planctomycetia; order Pirellulales; family Lacipirellulaceae; genus Botrimarina; species Botrimarina mediterranea. Next base: position 2,881,265 of record NZ_CP036349.1, on the reverse strand, counting down.
CCGACGCTTCCCGCCTTCCTGCAGGGGCTGACCAGGGGAGTCGCGATGCACGCCATCACCCTCCTCGCGTGCGCCTGCTTGGCAACGCTTGCCGGCGCCGCTCTGGGAGTCGTGGGCGTCGTCTTGGCGGCAACGCTGGCGGCTGCGTTGCTATTGCTGACGCGAGCTCGACTGGCGCTGCTGTATTCGGCACTCACTTTGACCCCTAGTGAACCGAACAACCTCCAGCGGAAAGACTACCTTCGAGTGTTGCTAGCTGAATCCGCCGACGAGGGTTTCACCGGGGGCGTGCTCGGCGTGGCACGACCAACGGGCCATTTGCTGCCACTGGAGTGGCGGCGGGTGCTCGGCGCCGAGGGTTTCGAACTGGCTCTGAAGAGGCGGTCGCTGGCGATCGGCAGCGGAGCATGGGGACGTGGGCGTACGGTGGCGATCGGCTTCATCCTCTTCGGAGTCGCCGTGTCGGCTTGGTTGGCGGGTCCCGATCAACTTGGCACGGCGGGCGGAACGATCGCAATGAGCCTTTGGTTTACCCTTTGGTCGTTCTTGGGCCTGCTGGTGCTGCCGACCCTCAGTCGTCGAGCCGTCGCCGAGCTGGATCGACAACTTTACGACGCCGGCTACCTGCCCGAGGCGCTCGATCGCACAACGCGTCTGCTCGATGCCCGACAAGACGACGAGCCAGAGCGGCCCGGGCTCGTTGAGACAATCTTTCACCCGATCCCGAGCGTGCAGAATCGCACCCGCGGCCCCATGAGGCTGGGCGTGCGGGGCGCCTGGGACGCGGCTAGGTTGGCCGTGTTCTTAAGTGCCAGCGGTGTCGGGCTCTTGGGGCGAGCTGTCCACTGCAACTGTGGACGGCCGGCCCTTTGGGTGTTTCTGCCGACGGACTGATCAACGCGCTGAAATCTGAAAGTGGTCGACACGCCGCGCGTAGTAATGCCGAGAGCATTCCTTCTTTCCAGGGGCGGATGACTATCCGATCGTGTGGGTCCGCGATTGCCTTCATCGTCATCCCTTGGCTCTCGGTGGTGTTAACGGCGGCGCCACCCTGAGGAGTTCACGAAGGAGGACTTGGCGGCGCTCTATCGAGCACGATGGAACGTGGAACTGGACCTGGGGTCGGTCAAGACGACCATGCGGATGGAGGTACTGCGTTGCAAGACACCCGAACTGGTGCGTAAGGAGATCTGGACGCACGTGCTCGCCTACAACCTCATCCGCACCATCATGGCGAAGGCGGCAAATCGGCACGACCTCTTGCCACGGTCGCTTAGCTTCAAGGGGGCGATGCAGACGCTCGAAGCCTTCCAGCCACTAATCGCCTGTTGCACACGCCTTCGCGAACTAGCCTACGAACAACTCCTAGCCTGCATCGCGACCCACACCGTAGGTGATCGGCCCGGACGATTCGAACCTCGGCAGGTCAAGCGACGCCCAAAGCGCTACCAGTGGATGGGCCGACGCAGATTAGGGAATGAACGTTGGGGCCGTGGATGCCATCAATACGGGGCGACGTGCGTCACGATCCGCCGATCTCCGCTGGAGACACTCGCGTCCCGCTGCCGCAATTCGCGGAGCGACTTCAGTGGGTCGGTCTGTGCGGTCGGGCGGTCCACATCAAAGACGATCAAGCACTCTCGTCTGTCGGCCTGAAACTCCAGCCAGATCGTCCGCCCCGGCAAGAGGTGAGCGACGGCAACGGTCGGCTAAATATCGCTGCGGTGTCCGGAGGCCCTTCCATGCTGAACCGTATAATGAAGTTGACGAATAGCCAGCGGTGTCGATCGGAAATTCGCTCGAGAGATTTCGATCTCTGCCAGGACCCGGACGTCCATGTGCAATGTTGCCGTGTCGCAGTCTATTGAATGAGCGCCGCGACTGATGGGCTCAAAGCTACTTTAATGCGACAGGGAGCGGAATAGCCCGAAACTGGTTTAGTTACCTAATCCCGTCCGCCCCGCGAGCCGAGTAGAGCAATCAGCGAGGGCGGGCGCCACGACCTGTGGGGCAGGCTCGGTTTGTTGCTCGCCCTCGCGCCTTTTTTGAACGCCCCCGAGACATGAGATCGGCAATCGATAACTGCAGCGCTCGACGGGCCCCTTCTCTTGCCCGAGTTTGTGCAGCACGCGTCAGTTGCGTGATCGGCAAGTTCCGAGCAGAGCCGGCGCCACCGAGCCAGCAATAAGCGAAAGCGAGTTGGTCGGCAGACTCTCTCAGCGAAGCGGATGCAACTATCGTAAGCTGGCAACACGAAGAGTGCCTCAGCAGCGGATGCAGGCCGTCGCATACGCCGCGGTTTAGCCCACACGTGCATCGCCATCTAAGCCTAGCTTGTCACCGAGCTGACCTTCATCAAGCTATCCTCGTGGTATGCGACTGGCAGTGAGATGGTGAAGGTCGTTCCCTCTCCCGGGTTGGAGTCGACCTTGATCTCACCGCCGCACTTCTCGACAACGGCGTTATAGGCAATGGCCAGACCCTGGCCGCTTCCCTTGCCAACTCCCTTGGTCGTGAAGAACGGGTCGAACGCCCGCGCGGCGACTTCCGAGCTCATGCCGCACCCCGTGTCCACGACCCGCACCACCACCCGGTCTTCAAACTGGCGGGTGGAGATCGTGATGTGACCGGGGACTATCCCCCCGTCGCTGGCTTCCTCGATCGCGTCGGCCGCATTGACGATCAAATTGACGAGTGCTTGGCTCATCGACGACGCCGACCCCTGCACTAACCCACATTCGGCGAGGTCGAGTTCGACGACCGCGTGCTGCTTGGTCGCGTTCTTAGTGAGTGTGGCGGCATTCTGGATACTGCGATTGATGTCAAACGGCATGCTGTCGTCGCTGCCCGGATGAGCGAACTCCTTCATCGCGCCGATGATCTCGGAGACGCGCTCGACACCCAGGCGGCAGTCGGCGAGTGCTTCTTCACTGCTCCGGAGGATATCTTCGCTAGGGAGAGTCTCGCGGAGCCGTTCAAGTCCTCCGCTGCCCTCACTGTTGAGTAAGGCGCTGACGGCGGTCTGCAACCCCGTCCACTGTTCTACGATCCGGCTAAGGTAGCTGACGTTGCAGCCAATGAACTGCATCGGTGTGTTAATTTCGTGAGCAACGCCAGACGCCAATCGACCGATGGATTCGAGTTTTTCGGCTTGCGCTAGCCGCCGCTCGATCTGCTTTTGATTGGTGATGTCGGCGAAGGCGCCAACCAACCCAACAATGGCTCCGTGCTCATCGAATAGGGGGGTCTTACTCGTCCAGATTGTCTTCTGTGTCCCGCAACTAAGTGATTGCGTCTGCTCGACGTTGACCATAACCTGTTCGCCCGCAATCACTTCGCGGTCGTTCGCCGCGTACTGCAGGGCATCGTCTTGGCTCCAGGCCAGATCGAAATCGGTCCTTCCCGCGATATCAGCAGGACTCCGCATTCCGACCAACTCGGCGAAGACCGAATTGCAACCAACGTATGTCGAAGATTGGTCCTTCCAGAAGATCGCCTGAGGCAGGCTATCAATGATCGTCGTCAGCAGACGACGCTCAGTGCAGATCACCTCGTTTTGTTCTGAGAGCTCACGGTTTAGGTCAGCAAGTTCCTGTTCGCGGCGTTTCCGGTCGGTGATGTCGCTTTCGATTGCAATGAACTTGTTGACCTTCCCGTTCGCGTCTTCAATCGGTCTCACCTCCATCGCAAGCCAGTATTCTTTCCCGGCCTTGCTGTAGTTGACGATTTCCACGTCGAACCCCTGTTTGCGAGAGATTCGTTCGGCCATGAACTCGACAGTGGACTGGTCCGTGTTAACGCCTTGGAGCACCTCACCAGGAACCTTGCCCCTCACCTCATCAAGTGTGAATCCCGTCAAGCGAGTGAAGCCATCGTTTACCCATTCGATTCGTACTTCATGGTCGGTAATGACAACGGCGTTATCGGTGTACTTGGCGACAAGGGCCAACCGCTCGGCCTCCTCCCGTTGTGCTTGAGCTTCTTTCTCTGCAAGCACACGACTCGTGATGTCCGTATGAGTAACAATGGTTGCTCCCTCTAAGTGCTTCTCGACGGGCATCACGCAGACCTCAAACCAACGCTGCTGATGTTCTGAGTGACAGGCGTATTCCGCCGTGTAGCTCCCCGAGCCTTCGGAGATGATCCGTTCGATCGCTTCCGCTAGCGCTAACGCGTTAGAACGGCATTCACCCGTCGCCGATCGGCAAATGTCGAGGTAGTTAGCAAGGAGGTAGGCCTCGTCACCGCCATTATTTACGGCGAACCGGTTCCACCTTGCGTTAGTCAGGATGACCTCGCCCCGTGTATTCAATATGCAGACGTGAGATGGCAGCGAGTCAAGTATCGCCTGCGACACACGGTAGGCTTCTCGACTTTCTGACTCGCGGGCAACGGACTCGGCGATCTCCTCTTCTAGCGACTCCCTCGTTTGGCGTCCTACGCGCTTCGCGGAGAAAGACTCTTCAAACGGCTTCAGGTCGTAGGCGAATCTCCACGTCACGATCGCCAGCAGGAGTAGAAATAGCGCCAGGAGCCGATAGGCTGGCCAAAAGAAGATGACTGTGGAGATGCCATACCCAGAGATTCCACAGAAGAAGAAGATCCAGGCCAAATCCATCAGCTTGGGGTCGCGATCACGCTCCTCCTCCGCCAGATAGCACGCCCGCCAAGTGCGCATGATCTTTGCGTATCCCACCAGGACGGTGATGTTCAGCACGATCAGCGTGACGATCCACGCCCAGTCCGGCCTTCCCTCCGCCGTTTGGAGACAGTGGATTCGCGGCATGTAGTTGCCGTAATTCGTGAAGAAGTCGTACTCGGAAAGAAATGATTGCTCTTGCAAATCGCAGCCAACAACCGGAAATGCAGAGACCGCTTCGCGGCGTCCCGACAAGTGCGTCCCCAGCGCATCGAGGGCTGGAGGCGACGGCATTCCGTCTTTCCCCGCAACAAGGCCGCCGCTGAAGAGCAGACGTCGGTTGTTATCGAAGAGGAGGCAATGCCCGGAAGAAGAGGCATTGAACCGTTCCGCCTCGATTCCGCCGCGGTCGACGAGGAGCGTGTGCCTGACGTCGTCGTCGAGCCGGTCCCACAATTCATTCTTGGCCCACTCATGGGGTTGGCCGACAGGACAATAGAAGACGAACGTCGTCTTTGTAGGCACACCTGTCGTCTCGGTGACGCTCAGCACATGATCAAGGATGTTGCGGCTGCATCGACAGCGCGGATGGATGAAGACGAGAAGGTTCTTGCGATTACCGTCGTGGTCGATCCGGGTCCCGCTAGGCCAGCGAGTTTCCGCCGCCGCGATCGAGAACGCAGACAGCAAGCCGACGAGCGCCAGGCCAACAAGAGCGGAACGCCTTTGGATTGAAGCACTCATCAGCTGCGTAACCTTACAATGGTTATGGGCACAGACTCTTCCGGCTCACTGCCTCGCCAATCGCCTCTAGAATCAACTCACGGCTCGCAGGCTTCGTTAGGACGCGGACGACCGCAGGCATTGAGCAGGCTCGTTTGAGCGTCTCTTCTTCGCCGTTGCCCGTGAGCACGATGAACGATGTGTGCGGATTCTGCGGCGCTGCCCGGTCGATAAACTCGAGCTCGTTCATTCCAGGCATCGTCACGTCGCTGATGACAACGTCGAAGCGTCGATGCCCGCTTATCAACGTTTGAGCTTCCGCGGCGGAGTAGGCTACGGAGAGATCGTACTCGTATGAGAACTCGCGCTTTAGGGCGCGGAGCATCGGTGCGTCATCATCGACGAACAGGACAGATACCGACATATCGCATCTCCTACCGCTATAGCGACGTTCAACTGCCAACCGATCGGGCCAATGCAAGCAAGAGAAATGTAGGGTGCGGGGATGTGGACTCCCGACGGCGGTGCTTTTTTTGGGTGTTGATGTGGTTGGCCGTAGTCTTTCGCAACGGCCGGTCGGAGCGGTAAGAGTGGCCGCTGCGCGCTTGACAGACGCTACAGTTCGAGAGGCGTTACAACCGCTGAACCGTCAAGTAACTCGTTAAGCGCCCCTCGGGGGAGATTTCCGCATGTGGACTTCCGTCGCAACCGCGGAAATCTTGCAGTCGCGCCAATCGTTAGCGCATCACGTCCGATAGACAGGCGTAGCGCGGTAGGCGCCACCGCGACTGGCGGCACGGCCTGCTTTGCGGCAAACCACGCATCAAGCTGCACGGCGGGTGCTTGTCGATTGGCGTAGCTTTAGGCAGTTCCAAATGCGCATTCACGGTCCGCCTATGGTGCGCCATCCCTCGACGATCGCTGTGCCTCACTCACGCTATCTGACGTCGAGCCCGGCCGTTGTCGGTTGCGTCACAGGCGCTCTGATGGCGGTATTCCTGTGGCTTGGTGCTTGCGAGGAGGGGGCGCAAATCGAATCTGCCCGCGAGATTCTAGCGCTGGCGTCGAAGCACGATGCAAAACTCACGCCGCTAGTCGCTCCCAGCGGGCTCAACTGGGCTGCGGTGCGGCTCGGCGACCGGCTGTTCCACGACCCGATCCTGTCGCGTGACGGTACCGTGTCGTGCGCGAGCTGCCACGATCTGAAACACGGCGGCGACGACGGACTGGTGGTCTCAGTGGGGATCGATAACCGGCTCGGTGAGTTGAATGCACCAACGGTGCTGAACGCTTCCCTCAACTCGTCCCAATTTTGGGATGGTCGCGCTCCTACGCTTAGCGCGCAGATCGATGGGCCCATCCACAACCCAAACGAGATGGACTCCGATTGGGGCCAGATCGTCGAACGTTTGAATGCGGATGCCTCGTATCGGGTGGCATTTGAAACAGCTTACGGCGCTCCCCTTGATGCCAAACTTGTGAGGCAAGCGATCGTTGCGTTCGAGGAGTCCCTCATCACGATCGACGCGCCCATCGATCGGTGGCTCCTTGGCGACCGGCAGGCTATGCCGATCAAGGCGCTCGAAGGACTTCATTTGTTCGAGCAGCATGGCTGCATTTCTTGCCACCAGGGTCGGGCGTTTGGCGGAAACCTCTTCCAAAGATTGGGCGTGATGCGCGAGTATTTCGAGGCAGCGCAGACGTTCCGTCGCATTGATTTGGGACGTTTCAACCACACCCAGGACAGCCACGACAAACACGTCTTCCGTGTGCCCTCTCTCCGCAACGCCGAACTGACCGGCCCTTACTTCCACGACGGTTCCGCCGCAACCCTGCCCGACGCTGTCAGAGTGATGCTGCGCATCCAAGTCGGCGTTGAACCCGACGAGGCGGAAGTCGACCGCCTCGTCGAGTTCCTACGCAGTCTGACGGGTGTTCTCAAGGGACGGTCGGCATGACTAGCCGTTGTAAAAGTCGGATGCCACTTGCGCTGTTCGCGGCCGCAGTGATCGGGATCGCCTTTTCGTCAGTGATGGGCGGCGAAAGCGGGGTGCTCTTGAGCGATCGAGGTGCTCTGGAGTCGGCGATCCAATATCACGAGGCCGTCGTCGGCGAAGTTCTTTTGATCGATTCCGGATCGCGGTGGAACTTCGATACGCTGGCGAATCTTGAGCGTGGCCTCAGGAGTCAAATCGATAAGATCGAGTCTCAGGAGCACCGTTACACCCCAACCGACCTGCCGGGAATGCTGCGCGACGACCTTGAGTTGGTCGAGCGTTACAAGACTCACCACGCTGTTCGACGAAAATCGCTCGCGGTTTTGGCTGACCCCAACAGAACGCATGTCGTTTTCCCCGATCGCTTTGCCGGGGAAATTGCTTGGCTCGTTATGCGACTATCCGGGCAGCTCGATGGCGAGGCTGCGGACAAGATCGGCAAGGTCCTCGAAGAGGATCGTTGGCGCGAAGCGCAGTATGCCGAGGCGAAGGCCCACCTCCATCTCATCGTGCAGAGCCAGACGAGATGTGATGCGATTTTGAGCCGGCTGACCGACTCGCCTGCGCGCGCTCGCATGCTCCAGGCCAGCGACCGATTGCGGGACCTTATCGAGTCGCACACAGACAGCCTCAACACTCGCCAGCGGCTCATTTTCGTGTTGCTCGCCGCAACGCTTGGTTACGCCGGGGCTATGTTAGTCGAGCAGCGGAGGGCCGTGCATGAACTCGCGAAGGTCAATGATGGGCTGGAGACTGCGGTCGCGGACCGCACCGCCGAGCTGACCGCCGAACGGGAGCTACTCCGATCACTGCTTGACAGCCTGCCCTCAGCGGTCTTTTGGAAAGACCTTGAGGGCGTCTACCGTGGGTGCAACCCCGCTTTCGCGAGCATACTCGGCTTCGACTGTCACGAACGTGTCATCGGGATCACGGATGATGACCTCCCGTGGGACTTCCAAAGTCGGTGTAACAAGATTGAAACCGAGCGGGCCGTCCTCACATCGCACCACGCGGTGATCGGCGCTCCCGACTGCAAAGTACTCGAATCGGGGCGTAGTTTGGAGCTGATCGCAAGTACGTTGATCCTTCGCGACCAACAGAGCCAGCCGTGGGGACTTGTGGGCGTCTACACCGATGTAAGCGAGCTCAACCGGCTGCGGCGTGAGCTCGTTCAGGCGGAAAAGCTCCGCTCGGTCGGCCAACTAGCGGCCGGCATCGCGCACGAGATCAATTCGCCTATCCAGACGGCGTCGGGCAACATCGAGTACCTGAAAGAGGGACTGGCCACGCTGCTTACGGTTGCCGAGGTGGGGGTAGCGGAATCGCTCTCCGTCCGCCCAACCATCGACCCTCACTACCTGGATCACCTGCGTCGAAACGCCTATGGAGCAGTAGAGGACTGCTCGGAGGCGCTTCGACGGGTGACCGAGATCGTCCAATCGATGCGTGTGATGTCCCACCCCGGCAAGCGGGAGCACGTCGCTACTGACCTGAACGCTATCGTTGGCAGTGCGGTGACGATTACCCGTAGCCGCTGGAAGTACCATGCGGAGGTAGAGATCGACATCGACGATGACCTGCCCATGCCTGAGGTGATGTCGAATGAAATCAGCCAAGTCCTCTTGAATCTCATTGTCAACGCGGGCGACGCTATAGCCGAGGCACGTAGTGAAGACGATCCGCTAGGGCTGATCACTGTGCGGACGAGATCTGATAGTGACCACGTTGTCGTAGAGGTCGAGGACACCGGCTGTGGCATGCCACCCGAGCTTCGCTCACGGATCTTCGAGCCGTTCTTTACTACCAAGGAGGTGGGCAAGGGTACCGGCCAGGGTCTTGCAATCGCACACGACATCGTCGTCCTGGGGCACGGCGGCCAGATCGAGTGTGAGTCCGAGGCCGGGGTCGGCACGACCTTCCGATTGTACTTGCCGGTTACGGCAGAAAGTACGACCCCAAGAGAGGTTTTGATCGCGAACTGATTTGCTCACGCGGCGGGCTAAGGCGTCGATCGGCGAGCCTGCTGGATCCGACGCTGGCGGGTTGTTATCTAGCGGCGCCTCTCGGGAGCATTTCGTTCCGCATCGGTCGATTGACTTCTGAGAGTTGCCAAGAGCCTAACCTGCGTAGGACCGACACGCCGAGTGTTGATTCCGTCACGTCTAAATCTGCTGAGAAGTGAAACTTCTTCGCGCTTTTGAGGTGCGCCGACGTCACCGCGGTCAGCTCAATCGATGCGCCGAAAGTGAACGGCGAATCCGCTGAAGTCTTTCCCACCTCGCCAGTTCTGGCCTAGCTCTAAACGCGATAAGGTGTGGATCAATCTCTATAAATTCGGCAGGACACTCGACGCACGAATGAGAACGACGACGGCCGCACGCACCCTCTCTCCGAGCCCCGGCCATAGAGCAGCAATGTCTTGCAGATCGATGTCGCTCTGCGGGACCGAACCCGGCGCTGCGCCTGGCGCTGCGCTCGGTAGGGTCACGCTGTTTTCACCGTCAGAATTCAACTCGAAATCAGTTGCCGGGAAACCGGTTGAGGGTTCGAATCCCTTGTCCTCCGCTGCGTCGATTGCTGGCCTAGGCCGACTTCTCAATCGACGGGCCCGACGTTCGACGGTCGTCTAGGTTCGACGGGCCAATGACCCCGGGGGCGTGCCTTACCAGACCCCTCTCACTGGGGCCCACCCAGGAGCCGCTAGGAGGCCTTCTGATGGGTTCGGCGCGGTAGGTGGGCTTAACGTCGTCGCGGACGGTTTGAGGCGATTCTGGGGCCTCCCGGGGCCTTGAGAGGGGCATCTGGACGGGTGTTCATGACCAGTGCGGCCCGAAGCCGCTCAGCGGCTCGATTCAGGTCGCACGACGAACTCGAGGACCCCCGCTGCGGCGTCGGGTTTCGGCCAGACTCGGAGTCGCAGGCGGGTCGCTGTCAGCGGCTCGGCGGGGTGGACGACGTTGAACTGGTCCTGATCGACGCCGTAGGCGTCGGTGTTGTATAGGGGGTACGGACGCCACTCGGCTCCCTCCTCCGCAACTTCCAGCTCCCAGCGGGCGGGGGTCTGCACGCCGCCGTGGTCGTCGTACCAGTAGACCTCGACCGTGCGGAGCGGCGTCGGCTCGGCGAGCTCGAACTCGAGCGTCTGAGCCTCGCCACGCGCGGGCCAGCTGGTCCAACGCGGGATCGAGGTGTCGAACGAATGGCTCGGCAACAGGCCATCAATGAGGGCCGCTTCGGTGTCGCCTGCAAAGGTTTGCGACGCTTTAGCAGAAGCGAACCGCTTGGCGTTGTCGTCTACGACCAGCGCGCCGGCGCGGAGGGTCTCGGCGTTGTCGGGCATCCAGACCGCCATCGAACCGACGCCGCGGTTGTTCCAAGCGTAATAGGGCACAAGCCGCAGCGGAGTCGCTTCGAGGTCGCCCTTTTCTGTAAGGCGCTCTGCTTTGACCGTAATCGCGCGAGTGCTGTGGCCGTTAATGGCGGCAGGCGATACCTCGGTCTCCGCGGTCATCGCCGAGGGAGGGACCATGTATGTCGAGGTGTGGGCCTCGTTGTCGGCGGCCTCGGCGCAATAGACCAACGGCCCGCGCGTCACGGCGACACGCCCGCGGTTGGCTTCGACCTCTTCGCGACAGGTGCTGTAACGCACCGGCATCGGTAGTTCGAGTCGGATACGATCGCCCGCGGACCATTCTCTTTCGATGGAGACAAACCCGTTCGCCGTCGTCACCTCGACCGGCTTGTCATTCACGAAAACATCGACCCTAGGCGATTCACTCTTGGCGTATTTGTAGAGCTCACCGGGGACAAAGCGATCGGTCGTCCACGTCGGCACGCGCATCCGCAGTGCGAAACGCACCGGCTTCTCGGGTCGCAGCGTCAGCTGCACGGCGCCGTCGTACGGATACGCCGTCTCTTCGATCACCTCCGTCGCGACGTCATGGATCGTGACCCGGGTGCGACCCGAGGCGTAGAGGCACGCCAGCAAACCCTCGTCGTCCTGGGCGAACATCATGCCCGGGACCTGTGGGATGAGCCGCGCCAGGTTCGTCGGGCAGCAGGCGGTGCCGAACCACGGCGCGCGGCCGGCGTGGCCGTGGTTGAAGGGGCGGAACCCGTCGGCCGCCAGCGGATTGACGTAGAAGAAGCGGTCGCCGGCCAGATTCACGCCGGCGAGGGTGTTGTTGTAAAGGGCGACCTCGGCGACGTCGAGGAACTTGGCGTTCTTGTGCAGCAAGAACATCCGCCAGTTGAACAGCACGTTGCCCACGCCGGCGCAGGTCTCGTCGAAGGCGTCGGCGTTCGGCAGCTCGAACTCGGGGCCGAAGCCCTCGATGCCGTGCACGGCGCCGAGCCCGCCGGTAAGGTGCATGCGGGTGTCGACGATGTCCTCCCAGATGGCGTCGAGCGCCGCGTTGTAGCGGTCGTCGCCGAGCTTGGCGCCGACGTCCGCCATGCCCGCATAGAGGTAGGTCGCGCGCACCGCGTGGCCGGCCGGCTTCCGCTGCTCGGCGACGGGCCGGTGCTGTTGGGCGTAGCTCGGCGAATTGACCCCCTCGCCATCCGGCACGTACGTGACGCCGCGGATGTCGAGGAACTTCTTGGCCGTGTCGAGGTGGATCGGGTCGCCCGTCGCCTCGGCGAGTCGCACCAGCGCCAGCTCGATCTCTTCGTGACCCGGAGCGCGGAGGACGGGCTTGCCGTGGTTGTACTTGGCGTCGCCCTCGAAGAAGACGCGGCGGACGTGCCGGGCGTTCTTGTCGGCGACGTCGAGCAGTGTGCGTTTGCCGGTTGCATGGAAGTAAGCGACCGCCGCCTCGTAGAGGTGCCCGACGATGTAGAGCTCGTGACTGTGATCGACGTACGCGTAGCGGCCGTCGCCCATCATGTCGATCGCGAGGTGCGGGTAGAGCGTTCGTGTGGCGCCGTGATAGCCATCGGGCTCCTGGGCGGCCGCGACGACCTCGACGACGCGGTCGATCTGAGCCTCGAGGGCCGGGTCGCGGTCGATCGCCAACAGATAGGCGGCGCCCTCGACCACCTTATAGAGGTCGCTCGTCCGAAAGCGGTGCGGCGGGGGCAATTCAGCGGGCGTATCACCGGCCAGCAACTCACCGGCGGCTGCGAGATCGGCGAGCGCCTCACCCGTGTGCTCGAAGGCGTACGGCACCAGCACCTGTCGCTGGGTCCGCAGACGCGGCAGCCAGAAGTCGTCTTCGAGCGTCACCCGATCGAACGACACGACCCGAACCTCGTAACCCGCGGCGGGGCAACTCTGCGGGGCTGCGAAGCCAAGGATCATTGCCGAGAGCAAAACCGCCCGGCGGGACAGCAATGAAGTCCTCATCGCGATCGGCTTCCCCACGGCGCCTTTCTCAAAACGAGAGATTTCAGAAGAGAGACAATTCGGCTACGGCCTCTCTTCTATGGCGCCGAGACGGGAGAACCTTAACCCAAAAGCCGGCAAAACCGTCGGCATCCGCCTCGGGGATCGTCCGATGGAATCAGCCCGATCGCCCATCCGGTTACTCGATCGGAACTTGAGGCCCCTGCTCATGGGGGTAGTAGAACACGGTGATCGCGACGGTATCCTCCAGCAAGTTGATCTTGCCACGTTCGACCCGCGAGATATTGAGCCCGGTGCGCTGCTCGAGGTCGGCGATCATCTCGTCGTGGCGATCGGCGCGGATCAGATCGATCCTCTCGTAGAGCACCTCCTGTCGATACTCCTGCCGCAAGAAGGAGAGCGATTCGAGCACGGCAGGGAACGCCGCGATCGCGCAGTTGGTGAACATCAGCTCGGCCCAGCTCACCTTGCGGTTGGCGAGGGAGTTGATCACCGCGACGCCGATCACGACGAACAGGTACGACATCTCCCGCACCGGGATCGTGTCGGTCCGGTAGCGGAGCACGCCGAAGATCGCGAACAGGCCGAGCGCCATGCCCAGCTCGAGTTCGAGCTTCTTCAGCGTGAAGCAGATGAAGAAGACCACCACGCTCAGCATGTAGTAGGTGAAGAGGTAGTCTTTGCTGCGCGAGTTCCGGTAATAGATATAGCGGACAATGAGCGTCAAGAACGCGAGGTTCATGCCGAACCGCACGAGCATCTTGACGAAGTCGTCGTCGTATAGCGGAGACTCGAAGAAGGTCATCAACGGTAGCTAGATGGCGCGTAGGAGGGAGTCGGGGCGGGCGCCCGGCATTGGATAGCAGGCCGCTTCGGATTGGAGCGCCATGAGTTTGCGTTTGAATCGATTACGCTTCAGCGACGGGTCGAGCAGGGCGCTGCCCACGCAGTACTTGCTCACCCGCATCGGCCGCACCTGCAGGTCGCGGAGCCGTCGGCGGATCGCCGATTCACGCGTCGCGCGGGCCTGCTTGACTTCGACGATCGCAACGCCCGGCAACGCGGCGTGCTGCTGGTCGCGGTGGAACTCGAGGTCCACGTCGATCGTGACACGCTCGACGAAATCGACGCCGACGAGCGTGATCCGCGAGAACTCCGTGTAGATCTGCGGACGCAGATCGACCGTCTCGCCCGCGACTTTCTCAACCAGCGCGGTTGCTTCCGGCGCCAGCAGCGGGGCGATGCCGGGGATCGTGACGCGTTTCTTGACCGTGCGGCCCTTGTTGGTCCGCTGCTTGATCTCGAAGAACGTCAGATTCGAGGCCGTGTAGCTGCGCATCCGGAACTTGCGTCGACTCGACCGGCCGTTGTGATGCTCGTGGTAGCACTCGCGCGTGGGGGTGTCGAAATAGAGCGACGAGTAGGGCGACTTACGGACGCCGATCACTTCGAGGATCCGGTAGTCGTCCGAGATGCTCGTGAGCAACTCCGGGAGCAGGCGGTCCGACATCGCATACTTGGTGTCGACGCGGTTCATCAAGCTGACGCTGTCCATCTCCGCTAGATCGATGGGGCGCAGCTTAAAGACCACGCGGTCGATGTCGTCTCGGACGTTCATGGTCTTGCCCCGTCTCCTAGAGTCCGTCGACGCCTTCGATTGTCTCGCCGCCGTCGCGTGAGCAGAGCGAGCGGAGAGTGCTCGCTTCCATCGACTTGCTCAAGAAGTGCACCGAACCGTCGGCCAGCAGGCCGTGCGATCCGTAAGGGTGATCCGAGTACACCCGCTCATCCTCCCAGGCGACCGGGGGTTCTTCCTCGTTGACGCCCTTCTTGATGTGACTGATGTTGCCACCGGACGCCCAAGCCCCATTGAGACTCTTGACTTCACCGGACTTGTTGACGTCGGCGCCGCGACCGGTGCACTCGACCACCATGACGGTCCTCGAGGTCCCGTCCGTGATGCGGGCGATGGTGATTGATGGCGGGACCTGAATCGTGTCCTCGTCCGGGAGTCCTTTATTACCGATCAACACACCGCGTTGCGCGCCGTATTGCTCACCGGTGGTCGGGTTGTCTTTGTCCTTATCCGGGCCGGACACGCCGAGATAGTCCATACATCCCATCCCTTCGCCAGGCTGACCATTCAGGTTGAAGAGCCGGCCCTCCGGGGAGCGATGCTCTTCAAGCCGCGACGCGCTGGGGCAAAGAAACACCGGCACGACCTCTGAAGCGGCGGGCAGATTCACCGGGTCGGTCATCGGCTTCTTGAAGTCGATCTGCTCTTGAATCGCGCCCTCCTCCAGGTGATGAAGGATGACACTCGACCAGGAGTAACCGAACGCGGTCGGGTCGGTCCGCGGCGCCGAGTACTGCTTGCCCGGCGGGAACTTCTTGTGAATCCCTTCGTAGTTGAGGACCGCTAACCCGACTTGCCGCAGGTTGTTGAGGCACATCGAACGCCGGCTGCTCTCCCGGGCGGCTTGGACCGCCGGCAGCAACAGAGCCACCAGAATGCCGATCACGGCAATCACGACCAGCAACTCGACCAGCGTCATGCCACGCCGTTGTGAGGCCGGATTGGGGCAGCGTAGCGGCATGCGATCCTCGGGGATTGGCGGGATTGGCATCGCAACGACAACGAGAAAAGAGCGAGCGAACACACCATGGATGCGTCAGCAACTCGCATATCTTAACCCAATCTTCACACAATCGCCACGTGACATTCCGTCACGAAACAGAATCTGGGGCCAAAACTCCCCGCACACCTGCTGAGATAAGTACTGCTTATCCCCGCTTGCCTCGGCGGACAGCGGTCATCACGGCGCCGGCATGGTTACCTACCATGGATAAACCCACTTCGACCCATCGCGGCGCCGATGGGTCGAAGTGGGTTTTAGGGAATAGCAGTGGCGCGTCCGCCCGTTGAGAAACGGCCGGCGACAAGTCGGCTTCAGTCGAAAGACGTCTGCAACAGGTGCGGCCGCTCGTCGTCGATGAGCACGATCAGCTCGCCGAACAGCGTGTTGGCCCAGGCAAACCAATCGCGGGTGTAGTCGGCCGGGTTGTCCTTGTTGAACGCCTCGTGCATGAAGCCCGTCTCGGCGTGCGTCGCCCGCAGCATCCGCAGGCATTCGACGATCTCTTCGTCGGAGGTGCTGGTCATGGCGCGGAGGATGATGCCCATCGGCCAGATGCGCTCGTGACCCGAGTGCGGGCTCGCCTGCCCCTCCGCCGCCTTGCCGCGGAAGTAATAGGGGTTGCTGTCGCTGAGCAGGAACTTGCGGGTGCGGAGGTAGAGCGGGTCGTCCTTCTTGTGCACGCCCAGATACGCCAGCGACATCAGGCTCGGCACGTTGGCGTCGTCCCAATGCGCGCGGTTGCCGAAGCCATCGACTTCGTACGCGTAGATCTTGCCGAAGTCGAGGTGCTCGACGATCGCGTACCCTTCGATCGCGGCTTGGACCTCGTCAGCCAGCCCGGCGCACTCGTCCGCAAAGGCCTCGTCGTCGAGTTCGCCGCGGAAGATCGCCTCGAGCTGCCGCAGCGATTGCACCGCAAACAGGTTCGAGGGGATCAAGAACGGGTAGAGCGTGCTGTCGTCGCTCGGGCGGAACGCCGACGCGATCAACCCCACCGGCTTGATGGGCCGTCCCAGGCCATCGAACAGCGGCGCGTCGATCATCCGGTCGGTAGAGCGGCGGAAGCGGTACGGCGTGCCGTTCTTGCGTTGCTCGGTCTTGAATGTCTCGACGATCAGCTTGGCGGACCGCCGCCAGTCCTCGTCGAAGATCGACGCGTCGCCCGTCAGTCGGTGGTACTCGTTCGCCAGTCGCACCGCGTAGCAGAGCGAATCGATCTCCCACTTACGCTCGTGAACGCCGTCGATCGGTGCGGGGCGGTCGCTGGCCCACTCCGACTCCTTCTGCATGTCCTTGTAGAAGGCGTTCGCGTAGGGGTCGAGCAATACGCACTTCGTCTGCCGGCGGACCAAGCCTTCCACCAGCTTTCGCAGTTTCTCGTCGTCGTTGACGTAGCGCATGTACGGCCATACTTGCGCCGTCGAGTCGCGGAGCCACATCGCGTCGATGTCGCCGGTGATCACGAACGTGTCGGGCTTGCCGTCGATCACCTCGTAATCGACGGTGGTGTCGAGGGTGTTCGGGTAGCAGTTCTCGAACATCCACGCCAATTCGGCGTCGGCGATCTTCGGCTTCACCTTCGCGATCGTCTGCTCGACCGAGGGACTCGTGAAGCAACGCTCCTCGACCGGCGGACGCTTCGACTCGAACTCCGCGGCAAAACAGCAACTGGCGAACGTGGCGCTGAGAACGCCGGCGGCGAGAATATAATTCATGGTGTGACTCAACAGCTGTACGAAGTAGTAACGATTAAGAGTGTCCCAAGGCCTGCATCGCCAGGGCGTAGGCGCCGTAGGCGACGGCCTCGTTGGCGCCGAGCTTCGAGACGGCGACCGCCGAACGCGGTTGCCGCGGCGCCCGCTTGCCGTCCATCGACTGCCGATCGGGCGCGTAGAACGCGGCGGCCTCGATATCGGATTCGAGGTTGTAGACCACCTGTACGAGTCGTCGCTGGGCGTCCGGTTCGTCCGAGAACGCGCCGCCAACCACCTTGAGCAGCGCCGGCATGTAAAGCGGATGAGCTTGCGACAGCCCGCCGCCGATCACCACGATACCGTCGAGCACGGTGACAAGGTTCGCGATCGCGTCGCCCAGCGTGCGGCCCATCTGGGCGTAAGCCTCACGGGCGGCGCCCGCATCGCCCGCTAGTTCGCCCGTTGCAATCTTGGCGATGTCGTGCGGCGTGCGGTGGGCGGCTTCCGGGTCGCTGGCCGAAGTCGCGTAGGCGCGGGTCACCGCGCGGATGCTGACGCCCTCTTCGGCATTGACGCCGGGTCGGAAGCCATGCCGCAAGAGCCAGACCTCACCCGCCAGGCCGTTGTCGCCGCGGAGCAGCTTGCCATCCAATACGATGCCGCCGCCAAAGCCGGTGCCCAGCGTCAGGCCGATCAAGTTGCGATAACGCCGATCGCTGCCCACCTGCTCCAGCTTCGCGTTGATCTCTGGCAAGCGGCCAAACGCCGCCTCGCCGAGCGCGAACAAGTCGCCGTCGTTGTTGATCAGCACCGGAACGCCGAAACGATCGCCGAGCAGATCGCCGAGCGGCACGCCGTCGGCGTAAGCGGGTAGGTTGCCGATGTTGTAGATCACCCCGTTGGCGTAATCCGCCGGCCCGGGAAAGGCGAAGCTGATCGCCGCCGCGCCGCCGCCTGCCTCGGCCGCGACGCGCTCAAACCCCGCGTAGAGGTTTGCCAAGCTCCGCTTAAGGTCGTTGGCTTCCGACGGCAGCACGCACGGCCCCGCCACACGCTGGCCGTCGCGCAGGGCGGCGAACGAGAAGTTCGTCCCGCCCGCGTCGAGCGTCAGCACCAGCGGTATATCCGAGGCGGCTGCCGTCATGTCGCCAACCCCTTCGCGTTGAGGCGCCGCTGGCTCCACCAGCCGTACCAAGCGATGTAGACGTAACTGATGATCGGCGCGAAGAACGCCTCACGGATGCCGTAGTTGTCGGCGACTGCGCCCATCAGCAGCGGGAAGAGCGCGCCGCCAACGATCATCATCACCAGCAGCGACGACCCCTGCGAAGTGTGCTCGCCGAGGTCGTCGATCGCCAGCGTGAAGATGTTCGACCACATGATCGAGTTGAACAGTCCGGCGCCGAGCGCCGCCCAGAGGGCGACCTTGCCAGTCGCCACGCCGGACGCGACAAGCAAAGCCACGATCGCCATGCCGAAGACGCCGAGGATCGTCCCGGGCTTGCCCTTGCCGATACCAAACGCCGCGAGGCACAACGCGATTAGGATCGAGAAGGGGATCAACTCGGTGGGCTTCATGAACTCCATCTGCAACTGGCCTTCTTCGAATCGCACCGCCGTGGCGACGTAGATCAAACCCAGCAGCGCCGCGGCGGTAAGCACCATGTAGAGCGGCTTCTTCTGCGGAGCGATTGTCGTCGACATCGCCGTAGCACCGCAGAGTCGGCCGATCATCGCGCCGCCCCAGTAGTAGGCGAGATAGAGGCTGGCCACGCCCTCGGGCCATCCCATCACACTCTCGTGCGCCATAAAGCTCACCAAGAAGCTGCCGATCGCCACCTCGGCGCCAACGTAGAGGAAGATCGCCGCCATGCCGAAGCGGAGCTGTGGAAACGCTAATGCGTTGCCGGACTCGGCCGCTGCGCCGCCACCGATCGCCGGCAGCTTGCTGACGGCGATCACTATCGCCAGCGCGAGGAACATCCCCGCGTAGATCAAATAGGGCGTCTTGATGGCGTCTAGTGTCACCTCGCCACCCGAAGCGAAGATCTTGTAAAGCAACAGCCCGCCGGCAATAGGCGCTATCGTGGTGCCGAGTGAATTGAATCCCTGCGCTAGATTAAGCCGCGCCGAGGCGTTTTCAGGAGGCCCGAGGATAGCGGCGTAAGGATTCGCGGCGATCTGTAGGATCGTCACGCCGGTTGCTAACAGGAACAAGGCGCCGAGAAAGAACGGGTACGAAACGGCGCCCGCAGCGGGAGCAAATAGCGCACAACCTGCAGCGCAGATAACGAGCGACAACACGATCGCGCGTTGGTATCCGACACGATTGATGGGGTCACCGCTCGCCACCGAAATAAAGAAGTAGATCAGCGAGACAACGAAGAATGCCCCGAAGAACGCGAACTGCACCAAGCCCGACTGGAAGTACGTGAGCTTGAAGCTCTCCTTCAAGAACGGGATCAACACGTCGTTCATGCACGTGATGAAGCCCCAGAAGAAAAATAACAGCGTCACCGTCGCAAACGCGCCGGCGTTGGAGCCCGTGGCGCCCGTCGTGGGAGCCGTCGCGGGGCGGGTTTCGATGGCTCCTGCCATGAAGTTTTCCTGAGACGAGGGTTGGTTGGAGAAAGGTGGCGGCAGTCTACCTCACGGCGCCCAATCACCGAACGGGCGGTCTTCCTCGGCCGTCGCCCAGTCGCGGTTCGGCTCGGCCTGCATCTTGAGCGTCATCACGCCGCCCTCGGCGATCTCGCTGTGCTTGACCCATGAACGGCTGACGGGCTCGCCGTTCATCGTGATTGAGCCGACGTGGAGGTTGTCGTCCGAGTTGTCCGGCGCCTCGATCACAAAGTCCTTGCCGTTCTGCAAATGGATCGTCGCCTTGGCGAACCGCGGGCTGCCGATCGCATAGCCCGCCTTGCCGGGGCAGACGGGGTAGAAGCCTAGCGTGCTGAACAGGTACCACGCCGACATCTGGCCGTTGTCCTCGTCGCCGCAGTAGCCGTCGGGCCCGGGGCCATAGAGCGTATCAACGACCTGCCGAACGGGCGCCGCGGTCTTCCACGGGGCGCCGGCGAAGTTGTAGAGGTACAGCACGTGGTGCACCGGCTGGTTGCCGTGGGCGTACTGGCCCATCTTGCAGGCGACCATCTCGGTCATCTCGTGGATCACTCCGCCGTAGTGGCCGACGCCGAACGTCGGCTCGGCGGCGAGCATCGCATCGAGCTTGCCGACAAACGCGTCGTCGCCGCCCATCAACTCGATCAAGCCGGGCAGGTCGTGCAGCACGCTCCAGCTGTAGTGCCACGAGCTGCCCTCGGTGAACGGGTTGCCCCACTCGTCCGCCTTGAAGTCGGGCTTCCACGACCCGTCGGCCTGCCGGCCCCGCATGAAGCCGACGTCGGGGTCGAAGACCTTGCGGTAGTTCTGCGCCTGCTTGAGCAGCCGCGGAATCGCATCGACACGCCCAGCGTACTCGCAGACCTGCGCGACACACCAGTCGTCGTAAGCGAACTCAAGCGTCCGCGCGGTCGCTTCACCCGTCTCATCGCTGGCGACGTAGCCACGCTCCAAGTAGCTCGCCATCCCCTTGCGCCCGTAGGCGCCGTTGCTCGAGAGCTCGGTAGCGTCCTTCAGCGAAGCCTCGGCGGCGAGCTCGACATCGAAGTCGTCGATCCCCTTGCACAACGCGTCGGCGATCACGCTCTCGACGTGCGTGCCGATCATGCAATCGCGGTAGCCGGGGCTCGCCCACTTGGGGAACCAGCCCCCTTCCCGATAGGCGTTGAGCCAGCCGCGGACCATCGCCGCGTTGATTTCAGGGTCGATGATCGACATCAGCGGATACACGGCCCGGAACGTGTCCCAGAAACCGTTGTCAGCGAACATCTCGCCCGGCTCGACCTTGCCGTTGTAGGGGCTGTAATGCACCAGCTCGCCGGCGGCGTTCTCTTCGTGGAAGATCCGCGGGAAGAGCAGAGCCCGGTACAGGTTTGAGTAGAACGTCACACGCTGGTCGTCCGTGGCGCCTTCGATCTCGATGACCGAGAGCCGCTTGTTCCAAACGTCCTTATTCGCGGCGACCACATCGTCGAACGACTTGTCGCCGACTTCACGCTCGAGGTTGAGCGCCGCTTGATCGTGGTCGATGAACGACGTGCCGATGCGGGCCTCGATGACGCCCGACTCGGGCGCCTCGAACTCAACCGCTACCCAGTGCTTGTCGGGGGACGCGTTGATCGACTTGATCGGCGCGCTGAACTTCGCCACGAACCGGCAACCAAAATCGCCCGCGACGCCGCCATTGTTCTTGCGGGCGACGCCTTTCAGCGTGCCGGCCGCCTTATCGACGACAAAGTCGCCGGGGCTGTAGGCGTCGAAGTGGACCCACGCCCGCTTGCCCTTGGGGAACGCAAACCGCATCGCCGCCGAGCGCGTCGTCGCGGTCATCTCGGCGCGCACGCCCGAATCCTTGAGCGTCACGGCGTAGAGGTGCGGTTTGGAGACCTCGTCGTCGTGCGAGAAGGCCGACGACGGCAGTTCCGCCGTCGATTCGCCCGTGAATGGCATCACGCCGAAGTTGCCGTAGTCTCCCATCCAGGGGCTCGGCTGGTGCGTCGCCTGCAGCGCCCGCAGCCGTTTCGCGCCGTACTGGTAGATCCAGCCCGAGGCGTCACCCGTGCGGGGCGTCCAGAACGTCATCCCGAACGGCGCCGCCACCGCGGGGTAGGTGTTGCCGTGCGAGAAGCCATGCGTCGAGTCGGTGCCGATCAGCGGGCTTACGACGTCGGCGTAATCGGCGTTCTCTTCAGCGCGGAGCTGCATCGCTCCGAGGAGAATCGCAGCGGCAAGAGCGATCGTGGTCTTCATAGCGTTATCACTTAGCAGGGAGGTCTTCAGCAAACTCAGCAGCCGTCGAGAGCGAGAACGGCCTATCTTCCAAGGCGACGCCGCGCTCGCGATTGGGCTCGGGGCCCATGACCAAAACGAGGCTGCCGCCATCGACAATCTCGGCGTGCTTCAGAAAGTTCCGTGACAGCGGCTCACCGTTCAGCTCCGCCGATTGGATGTAACAGTTATCCTCGGAGACGCCGCGCGCCTCGACGACGAATTGGCCACCCGACTCCAGGCCAATCGTCGCCTTCTCAAACAGCGGGCTGCCCAGCACGTACTCGTCGGTCCCCGGGCAGACGCTGTAGAACCCCAGCGCGCTGAGCACGTACCAAGCAGACGTCTGGCCCTGGTCCTCGTCGCCGGGGTAACCGTTCTCGGTTGAGTTGTAGAGCCGGTCCATGATCTGTCGCACCCAGTATTGTGTCTTCCAAGGCTGACCCGCGTAGCAATACAGGTAGGGCATGTGCTGGATCGGCTGGTTGCCGTGGGCGTACTGGCCCATGTTGGCGATCTTCATTTCGGTCATCTCGTGGATCGCGAAGCCGTAGGTGCCGACGTTGAACTCGTTAGTCGCCGAGAAGACGCCGTCGAGCTTCGCGACGAACGCCTCGTCGCCCCCCAAGAGGTCGATGAGCCCCGCCACGTCGTGCATCACCGACCAGACCCAGTGCCAAGCGCAGCCCTCGGTGTAGGGGCCACCCCACTCAATCGGATCGAAGTCGGGCGTCCAATCGCCGTCCCGCTGCCGGCCGCGCATGAAGCCCGTTTCCGGATCGAACACGTTCCGGTAGTTAAATACCGTTTGGGCAAAGAAACGGCTCGCTTTTTCCTGAGAAGTCACCTTGGCGAGCCAATAGCCGCAGAAATCGTCGTAAGCGTACTCCAGCGTCTTGGCGGTCCCCTCCCGGATATCCGACGGGACGTAGCCCAGCTCGTCGTACGCGCGGTGCCCGTCGCGGCCGTTGGCGGGCCCCCAGGGGCCCTTGTTCGTCGCCTCGTGACGGTAGGCTTCGATCGCCTTCTCGGGGTCGAAGGTCCGGATGCCCTTCGCCCAGCCGTCCGCCAAGAGCGTGATGGCGTGGTTGCCGATCATGCTCCCCTGCTCGCCCGGGAACGACCACGACGGCAGCCAGCCGCACTGGTCGTAGGCGTCGAGCAGCGACGCCAAGTAGCGGCCGTGCTGCTTCGGCGTCAGGAACGTGAACAGCGGCATCTGACCGCGGAACGTGTCCCAGAAGCCCGTGTCGGTGAACAGGTAACCGTCGTGCAGCTTGCCATCGTAAGGGCTGTAGTACCGCGGCTCGCCGTCCTCGCCGATCTCGTAGAACCGGTGCGGGAAGAGGCACGTGCGGTAGAAGCACGAATAGAAGGTCGCCGTCTGCTCCTCGCTGCCGCCTTCCACCTTGAGGCGGCCGAGCATCTCGTTCCACACCGCTTTGGCGGCGTCGGCGACTTGCTCGAGTTGTTCATGCTCGCCCAATTCACGCCGTAATGTCTCACGGGGCTGATCGTGGTCGATGTACGACGACGCCACCTTGACCTGGACCACCGATCCCGGCGCGAACTTCAGAACGGCGCCGCCGCCCCTGCCCCGTCGGGCCGACTCGCCCCACGCGACTTCGCGATCCCGACGCCCCCAGACGCCTTGCTCGATGATTGGCTCATCGAACTCCATCACGAAGTAGTTGCGTAAGCCATCGGGCAATCGGCCGTTGCGGACCCAACCCTCGATGCGGCGCCCGTCATGATCGATCTCGGCGCCGAATCCGCCGGTGTAACCGTCGAGCACGAGAAACGCATCGCCGTCCTTCGGGAACGTGAACCGCAGCATGGCCCCACGTTCGGTTGGCGCCATCTCAACGGTGACACCGGTTTCGAGTTTGACGCGGTAGTAGAACGGCTTGGCGATTTCATCCGAGTGGCTGAACTTCGCCGCCCGCGCGTTCTCGTCAACGATCGCCTCACCGACGGTCGGCATCAGCGAGAAGACGCAGTAATCGTTCGACCACGAGCTACACTGGTGCGACTGCTGGAAGCCGCGGATCGTGTCTTTGAAGTACTGGTACTTCCAGCCGTCGCCATTGGGCCCCGTCTGTGGGGTCCACATGTTCATGCCGAACGGCAGCGCCGTCGCCGGGAACGTGTTGCCGTGCGTTAGCTCGAAGCGTGAGTTCGTCCCTTGCAGGGTGTTGACGTAGTCGGCTGGGGTCTTCGGCCCCTCCGCGCGCGCGTCCGATAAAGCCGAGCCATAGAGCCCGACGCCGACAAGGCAAACCGCCATGCGCAGCAACAGCGCACCGCTGGTCGCTTGCAAGACGGCCTTCATCGAATCGACGAGGCCGAGGTGCGGCGACGGAGCACGGTGGCGATCGTGGCGAAGCCGACCAGCGCTAGTGAAGTCGGCTCCGGCACACGGAGCATCAGGGCAAACGCATTGGCGCCGTTGGCGTCGATAAACCATTCTCTAAATATCAAGAAGTCATCGTGGTTATTGCGACCGTCGCTGTTGAAGTCGCCATGTAGATAAAGACCGGTCTTGGTGTACGCCGTCAAGTCGGTGTGGGTGTTGGCGGCGAAAATCAGCCAGTCATCGCGATCTAAGATACCGTCAAAGTTCAAGTCACCAGAGACGCCCGTCTCCAGCGCGTAGCTCTCCTTGGCGACCACCAAATCGACATAGCTGCCGATGCTGTCCGAGCCGAGCCCGAGGACCTTGAACTCAAACCATGTGGGACGCACCTCCCACGGCAGGCTCGGGGCGGGCGGGTTGTGGCTGAGGAAGTCGTCGCCGTCTCCCGACGAGGCGTAGAAGTTAACGCCGAAATCGATCTCACGGATCGACTTACCGACCTCAAGCTCGCGCTCGAGATTGTTGCGATCCGACCCACCTTCGAGGTCAACGTCGAGAATCGAATCACCCAGGTGGAACTGCAAGCCATCGCGGCCCGAGCGGTACTCCAACGTCACCTCCTGCGTGTCATTCACCCACTGCCCCGACGAGGCGTCGAATCGCTTCACCGGACGACTGTATCGCAAACCGTATAGAGAATCCGAGGAGTAAGTCTCTTCTACCCCATGGATGTCGAAGCGACTCACGTAGAACGGCGTCAGCTCATCGTGCGCGTAGATGCGGTACGTCCCCTCTTGCATCCGATTGAGGTCAGGCACCTGGGTGGATGTCAGCCACTCCAGATCGGTCAGCTTTTCGTGGACCGTGAAGTGCCCATTGCTGATGTTCCCCATTACGTCGAAAGGATTGCCGTATTCGTCGTTGTGAACGCCGAATGGCGCCACTTGGCTCCCATGGGTCGAGGCGGAGTACTCAACGTACTGCCCGGCGTCGAAGTCATAGACGTAGGGCGTGTAGTTGCTGTCGTTGATCACCCGCCAAGCGCCGGAATGCGGCGCGCCAATCCGATGGCCGTGCTCGTGATCGACGACCAACTGCCCCCACCCGGAGTTGATGTCCGCCTGGATCGCGTAGTTGTTACTGGGGATCCAAGCCAACCCCGACCACCCCTGCCCCGGGTCCGGCGCCGTGGCCGAGACGTCGAAGATATTGGCGTGGAAGTCTTCGGGCTCCAAACCGTAGTGGCTGCGGACGTAGTTCTCAGCGTCGGCGATCCAGTCGCCGTTGCGGGTCCGGTCCGCGTTGAGCGTCAATGGGACGTCGAGCACCTGCGTGTAACGCAGGTCGTACTGTCCACCGGAGTTGGCGGCAAAAAACTGCCGCGACAACAGCGAACTCGCCTCGATCTGCGCGCGCCGCTCGGCGCCGAGCGGCGCGTCGCTAACATCGCGGATCGCGAAGTACATCCCCTCATAGAGGCCGCGTGTCGTCGAGAAGTCGGTGCGAGGGTAAACGACAGCCAGCGTCGGAGACGCGGTCGCGACGATAATCAACGCGGCGATCAAAAGCCGGTGCAGAGACGTAAACCCAGTCATAAACAACGTTGCAAGCGGTTGGGACGCGAGATCTGAACAAACAACCTACTTGCCGTACTTCAATAAGCCGGTCCCTCCGCCGCACTCCGTGCGGCGGAGGGAGCCGACCGGTAGACCTTAACGCCGACGCGCCGCGATTGCGGTTGCCGCGGCGGTCGCCAACATCACGAACGAAGTCGGCTCGGGGACCCAGAGGAATTCCGACATTGCCAGCGCGCTGTCGCTGATACGGACCTCGTCGATGAACCCGTAGGCGCGGTCGCCGTGGCCCCCGTTGTACATGCCGCGACCGACAGTCCAGTTGCCGGCGTCCCAGTCACCACCGTCGCCGGCGGGAATGGCCATCGCCGTATTCGCGCTGCCGCTCAGGGTCAGGTCGGTCTGGGCGACCAACTGGTAGGGCGTGCCCTGCGTGGCGTTGGCCAGGTACAGCGATAACGTCGAGCCGTCGCTCACCGCCGCGGCGTGGTACCACTGGCCCTGGGCTAGGTCTTCGAACGGGGTCGTGACCAACGTGTCGTTGGCCGAAACCGCCTCGTGCCAGAAGCCATCTTGGTCAGCGAACTTGATCGCCAGCGCATTATCCGGCACGGCTTGCAAATACAGCGGCGCGAGTTCACGGTTGGCGTCCACGACGTCGGTGCCATCGCGACCCACGATCGTGCGGAAGCCGCCGTTCTCGAGCTTGAAAGAAGCCTCGATCGTAAACGCCGCCGGAGTGATCGAGCCGATGCCCGACAGGCCAGTGAACATGCCCGGGCCGCCGCCCGTGTTCTGGACGGCGAAGTTATTAGTAGCTCCGGTTTGATCGACCACGGAGCCCGGGACATCGGATCGATACGCGAAGCCACAGCAACCGCCGGTGACCCAGGCCGAGAGGTCGTGACCGTTACCCGACACGTCGGTGACGTCGGCCGAGTAGGTGTTGCCGGCGTCGTCACCTGCCAGGTGGACGACGTTGGCGTCGGCAGGACCGGTTTCAAAACGCCAGTAGGCGACGGTGCTCGCCCCCGCGGTTGTCGCAACACCAGTAGCCGCGAAGCCCATACAGAGGGCCGCAATCTTGTGTCTCATGAGTCAACTCCAAGGTGAAAAGAAGAGAGAGAATCGAAAAGCCTAAACGCCTCTGTCCAGCAAGCCTCCAGCAACAGCCATCCACTACCCCGCCAGTGACACCACCACCGCCGTCACCGACGCCCCGGGGAAATCCCACTCGCCATCCGCCGCCCAGTTGTGCGAGGAGGTTTGCATGACCCGGTCGCTATTGAGTTGCGACACCTCGACCATCGGATCGTCCTCAATAACGTGCGCGGTCGCCGACTGAGGCCTGACGTCGCCCAGCCGCAGCCGCGCCGTTACCGACTTGTCACGGTTGGTGTTCACGACATGCAGGAAGACACGATTCCCCTTTCGGCTGGCGACCACGTCGAGGCCGTCGGGCGTCGAGTTCACTCGCAGCGCCTCCGTGCCGATGTGACGTCGGTAGAGCTGCATCACCCGCGCCACCGGCATCAGGTATGCTCTTCCCTCGCCGCGTGGCGTTGGGATCATCACCGCATTGACTTGCCAGCGATTGCCGCAGAAGTCCGCGGCGGTCGCAATCTTTAACACGTCGCCGTGGCGCTGGTGGTTGTTGAGGATGCGGCCGTAAGAGACGCCCGCGGCCCACGTCGAGAGCACGTCGCAACGATCGCGGCCGGGGATCGCGAAGTGGCACTCGGTCATCGCCAAATCGATGTCGCGGTCGCCAAGGCTCTCGCGCACCTCACGGATCTTGCGGTCGTTGATCTCCCACGCCGCCATCAGCCGCCGCCACGTCGCCTCGGGGTCGCGGCGGTACCGCTCGCCACGGAGCACGGGCTCTTCGTCGGCGTCCGGATTGAACATCTGATGGAATGCGAGCATCTGCAAGTGCTCACCGGCCGCGTCCGCCATGCGCGGCGCCCAGCCGCTATCGCCCCAGCCGATCAACCGGATCGACGGGTCGCGCTCGCGCATCGCCTTGGCAAACTCGACCGTCTTGCGAGCGGTGGTGTCGTAGTCGAACCCTTGGCGGTCGTACGACGTCTCGTTGCCGATTTGCCAGTAGCGGATCGGCATCGTCGCGCGGTAACCCAGCTCACGGCGTTCGGAGTTGTCGGGATCGTTGCAAAACGAAACCCAGTCCGCCGCCTCACGGGCGTCGCCGATCCGCGGTTTGCCGCCGGCCGACATGAAGCGACGCCTACCGTCGGACTCGAAGTTCACGCACATCAACGGATCGGCGCCGACGCGTGAACAGAAGTCATGAAACTCAGGCGTCCCGACCTGGTTCGACTCGAGGCCGCCCCATTGCAGGTTCTGCATCATCGGCCGGCGATCGCGCGGGCCGACCCCTTCACGCCAACGGTAGAAGTCGGTGTAGATGCCGCCCCACCGCATCATCGTCGGGCCGAGCTCGCGCGTAGCGTCAACGACATCCTCGCGCCAGTCGTTGCGCGAGTGATCCCACGCCGCCTCGACCGAGCTGTCCGTGACGCCTAGTGGCTCCATGAACTGCATGTAGAGGTACGGCGAGAGGGCGTGCGTCGGTGACGGGTCGATCTCCAAGAGACTTCCCATCGCCGTCTTGGCCGTCGCCGCCAGCGCGGGTCGCCCCGCCAAGCCCACAGCGGCGGCGCCCGCGATCGCTTTGAGGGCGTCTCGCCGCGAGCATTCGGTTGTCGCCGCTTCTCGGCTCATCGGGACCTTCATTACTTCGTCTCTCCGGCCTTCGTCGCGACGCGGGCCTCTTCGGCGGTGGGGTACTCGACCTCCGCCAGACCGACGTCGATGAACTGCCCCCCCGTGCGGTTCTTGCAATGAACCGCCAGCGTGTTGCCCCGTGGCTTGAGCGCTGCGACGGCTTCTTCACGGAGGTCCATGAGGTTGAAGTTCGTCGTGTAGCCAGTCACCGTGGCCGCGAGGACGCCGTTGATGTAGACCTGGGCATCTTCGTCGTGGTGCATTAGCAGCTTCAGATCGCCCTCGTTGCGATTCTCGATATCGAACGTCCGGCGGAGCCAGATGTCGTTCGAAGTCCACTCCGAACCGATCGGGGCGTTGGGTGTTCCCTTGGCGCCGAAGCCGGACATACCCGACTTCCAACCCGAATCGTCGTAGTCGGCCGACTGCCACTCGCCGCGCGGCTCGCGCTGCGTGTATCTCCAGCGGGCGGCCTCCGTGTCGCTGGTCGGCACCAGTTCGCGCACGACCGGCGGGATCGGCAAAGCCGCGTACCCGCTAGCCTTCGTCTGATCGCGGTCGGCCCACTTCGACCAAACGTCCTTGTCGCAGATAAGCCGCATGAAAACGCCACCCACCACGGGCCGGGCCGTGAAACCAACCTTGCGTGCGTTGTCGGTCCGGTACCAGTCGGTCATCGGCGAGCGGTCCGGCGTCTCGCGGAGGAACTCGACCACCGGCGCCACCAGCGCGTCGAAGTCGTCGTCTTCGCCGGTGAGGCACGCCGTCCACAGGACCCAGTCAAGCTTCGTGTACTCCTGACGGCTGTCGAGGGGCAACCCGTAACGGTTTTGCACCGAACGGTAGTGCTTCATCTCCGTCTCGAAGACTTCTTTCGGGAAGAGGTCGAGGCCGAGCACACGGTCCCAGACCAGGTTGTACTTCTGGCTCCAGGTGCCGGGGCGGTCGAACGTCAGTCGGTAGTGGTCGCCGTCGGCGGCCTCTTTCACCCAACGCGCGGCGAACTCCTCAGCGACCTTGCGATACTCCTTGGCCTGCTCGGCTTCGCCCTTCATCTCACAGAGCTTGGCGTACGCGCCGAGTCCGCAGATCGCCTTGGCCGAGAGGTTGACGTTGTGCGCCAGGTGACCGGCGAAGTCGTCGGTGCAGAGTTGGTTATCCGGGTCGAAGCCCTTCTCCTTGAGGTACTCGGCCCACTGCGTCAGTGTTGGCCAGTACTGTTCGGCAAACTCGGCGTTGCCTTCGACCTGCGCGACCCCCGCCATGAGCAGCAGCATGTTGCCGCTCTCTTCAACCGGCATCTGGTTCTCTTCGCTCCGCTCACCGCCACCGTAGACTTGGCCGTTGGCCTTGGGGTACGTCCCGAGGTCGTGCGGGGCGAAGGGGAACTTCCAGCGGTCGCTCTTAGCGTACTCCATGAACGGAACTAGGAACGACTTCGCCATCGATGGGCCAAACAGGAAGAACTGCGGCGCCATCGGGTAGAAGACATCCGACGTACCGATGCAGCCGTTCGAGTGGTTCTCTTTGCAGAACTGGAGCGGCTGACCGTTCTCGTCCGCGACGAACTTGCCGGCGGCGAGACACTGGCGGTAAGCCAGCGAGCCAACGATCACGTAGTTGTCACCGCCCGCTTCGCGGAGGTCGGCCATCAGCTCACGGTCGAACGCGTCGCAACGCTCTAGCAGCGACTCGTAGTCCCGCGCCGCTTCGGCGAGCAACTCCTCGGCCTCCATCCCGTTGCGGCGCCAGTAAGGCCGCAGGTTCTTGCCCATGAACTGAATCGAATAGAGATCGTCATAGGCGACCACCAGCCAGCGACGCACCGACTTGTCGCCGACTTCGCCCAGGTCAAACTCGAACGAACTGGCAACGTCACCGGCCTCCTTCGGACCGACAGCGTCGGCGTCGGCTCTGCCGTTCTCCGAACTAAACGCGGCCCTCAAGGCGCGCGGCTCGCCAACACGCACGACCGGATCCGCGTCCTGCGGGGCGGCGGCGTAGAAGTATCCCCAGTCGATACGCAGATCGTCGCCCACCTTCTGCAAGACGTTTTGCTCGACCGAACCCATCTTCACCACGGCCAGGCCATTGCCGGCGTTCTTTGAGGCCTCGACCTCTTGTCGCGGCACGTCAACGCAAAGCTCGGACGATGCGTCAAAGTAAAGCTTCGCGTCGTGCTTCTTGCCGTCTGACGACTTCACGTCGAACGTCAGGTAGGTGATCGGCCGTGACAACAGGTCGATGTCCTCGGGCAGGGAGGGCGTCGTGAACTGCAGCGTCACCTGAACGCCGGCGCCGGCGAACGTGTAGATCGTTTGCGTCGGCGTCACCACCTGGTCGCTCTGCGGCATTGCGGCGGCGCGACGTGGCGCCGAGCCCATCAACCGGTAGGTCGTCCCATCGACCTCGATCAAGGCCGTCAGCCGGTGCGGCTTGCCCGTCCAATGCGTGGTGTCATTGTCATTCAGCGCGCGGCCGGTTGACCAGATGCTGAAGTACGGATCACACGCCACCAGCGGAGTGGCGGGCGGAGTGAATCGTGGCGTGGCGGCGTCGGCAACGGCGGTCGCCGCCGCAACACACAGCACAGTCAGACGAAGTACGTTGGTTCCCATGAATCTCACAGCTTGTCGCATGCCCTTCTCTAGTTCCTAGTAAGTTTCAACTCTTGTTCCGTTGACTCAGACGTCCCGCCGCCTCGCGGCGAACACCCCACCAATGCCGCACGCCGCCAGCAGAGCCGTTGTCGGCTCGGGGACCGACGCCAGCAAACCGGCGAACGCCTCTTCACCGTGCAGCGAGATGTAAGTCGCTTTGAAGGCGGCGAAGTCGTCGTAGTTGCTAACGCCGTCGCCGGTAAGGTCGCCAGCCGCGTAGGCCTGCGCCGGGCCGAGGCCCGACAAGTCGGTGTGCAGTCGGCTCGCGAGTGCGACAAAGTCGGCCCGGTTGATCACGCCATCAAAATTGAGATCGCCGCTCTCGAACGCCGCGCCGCCATTGCCGGTGTAGCTGACTTGCGCGTTGACGATCGTGCCGTCACCGAGCAGCACCGTCGCCGCCAGGTCTTCGACGGGCGAACGCACCCAGCCATCCGCGGGCGAATACACCAGCTGGCTTTGCGGCGCCAACTGTCCTGCGTCGCCGGTTGTTGCTTCGACGAACAGCGACGTTGTGCTCGACGAGATCGACCACGCGTCGTTGTGATCCACCGACATGTCGCCATCGGCGTCACGCAGCCCCGTGACGGGCGTCAAATCCGACGGCGAGATAGCGCCCACCGCTGACGACAGGGAGATCGATTGGATATCAAGGACCGTGGTAGCGCTGTTCTGCAAAGTAACCGCGCCGGTGTCGCGATCCACCACCAATTCAATCTGGTCGTCACCCAACGGGACAATCCGGAAGATCTCACCCTGACCTTCCGGCGGGAAGAACGAGTTGCCGAACTTGACCATGTACAAGTTCCCGAAGTTGTCCTCGTTGAATGACGTGAGGTACTGGAGAACCGTTCCGTCATCGAGCAACTCCTCGAACTCGATGTCGTGACGCTGGACATCGGTGAAGTTATCGCCGTTGTAGCCGGCGGCTGGAGTCGTGGTGTCGAACTCTCCCGAATAGATCCGCTGCGCCGTAAAGTCCGTGAGGAAGTAGCGGCCTTGCAGTTCCTCGACGGGCCCGCGATACACATAGCCGCCGGTTATCGAGGCTCCGTTGAAGTCGCTCGTATGCCCCAGCGGGATGCCGCCGTGGTGAGCGTATTCGTAGATCGGATCAACATCGCCTGGCGAACCAGGGCCGCCGGCCGATCCGCCGATCGTCGCGATCGTCCCCTCGCGCGAGGTCCAGCCGAAATCGATTGGCGTCGCAGCGGGGTTCTCAAAGTGACTCGCTGGGATGAAGTTCACTTCCTCCACCGCGTTGAAGCCGACATCGCCGATGTAGAAATCTCCCGTCTCACGGTCGAAGCTGCTGCGGTAGGGGTTCCGCAATCCCAACGCGACCAGATCGACATCCGGGTGCGACGGTCCCGCAGCCGGCGTTGCGAAGTCGCCCGTCAAGTCAATCTTCACCACTTTGCCGTACGGCGAGGTCGGGTCCTCGATCAACGAGGGATCGAAGGTCGGCTCGTTCGCTTGCGTGCCGCCGTCCCCGGTCGTGAGGAACAGTTCGGCGCCGCTGCCCCCCGGACGGAAGAACGCCTCGTTCATCGTGTGAAAAACGTTTGACAGGTTCTGGTACTCGTAGAGCCGCCGCTGAACCTGAGGCACGCCGCCGACTGTCTTCCATTCGTCGAGGCCATTGACGCCGCTGACGTTGGAAACCGTGTAGAACAGCCCGTTGGACTGGTAGTCCGGGTGGAAAGTCATCGACAACAACCCACCGTCCGCCTGGACGGTCCCGGCCAGATCGAGGAACGTTGTCGATGTCTTCGTCAGTTGGTTGTAGGCGAGGACCCGCCCGAGGCTCGAGCCGCCCGGCTCGGTGCGTTCAACAATGTAGAGGTGATTGTTATCGCCCGGCGCCTGGGTCATGTAGGTCGGCTGATTCAAGCCGGAAACGACCCGCTCCACCGTGTACGCGGCGTCCAACCTGCCCGCGCAGACCACGAGGGCAAGCGTTAGCCAGGGGTGGATCGAGGAGGCGATGTTCATAAGATAGTTCCGCGCTGACGGTCTAAACTCGGTGCGGCGATTTCATCGCGTCTTCGTAGCGGTAGCTGCAACAGAGCCCTGGAGGCCTTAAGAGCTCGTCGATAGGTGCACCCACGAAGGGAGACGACGCAGCGTCAACCCGCTACTTTGGCGCCGTGAGGTGGAAGTCCAAGGTTTGCGAGCCGCCTTTGATCTCCACCTCTTGCATATTGCCCACAGCATCCTCGGGAACGATTTCCTCGCCGGGCTTGCCTTCTGCGGGCATGATCATCTCACGACCGTTGAACTTGATTTCGTTCTTGGCAGAGATCGCGACGACTCGCTTGCCTAGGTAAGCCTCGTCTATTGAATACGAGCCGTTCTCGATCAATCCGCCGAAAGGAGTGCCTTGGCCGCCGATTGGGCTAAACGCAATCCGACCAGATTCGATTGGCTTGCCTTCATACGTCACCGTCCCCTGCACGGATGGCGCCCTCTCGGCACAACCAGCCAACAGAGAAAACAACGCGATGAACGCAAAATGGCAATTCCGCTTCGACATCTAAGTGCACCGACTGGGGTAAATAGCGTGGGATGAATCAGTTGCCAGACAGCGATCCAAGTGCCTCTTCTTTGTCGCGAGTCCCGGCAGCTCGCCAGGTGTACCAATCGATCCCGTCTTGTACGAACGTCACTGAACCATCAGCCATTGCAACATTGACACCGCCCGGATGTAGACTTCTTGCCGTTGCGTAGGCGCCGTTAGTTCCGGGTACTCTGTCTGGGATCGCCTGGCTGATTGAATCGCACCATTTTTCAGGGAACGTGAAATCACCCATATCATCCGGACAGGGTCCGACTGGCCCGTCGGGAATTGAGCTATTGGGTGTGGATGCTGCCGAGAAGAGGGCTCCGCCCATGTTGCCATAGATCGACGAGCCCATAGGTCCACCAAAGTTAGAGTTCTGGGGCACAATGCCTTCTGACAGCAGTATTGTCTTTGACGTCCCGTCGACAATCTGAGCCATTCGTGTTTGCTGTGTTTGCGGCCCGCCTTCGACAGACTGTCCAGGTCGCACTGAAAAGACTCCCGCTCCGTAAGGACTTATGTCCACATCAATCGAGCCAATGGGGAGGCGGCGAAAGATGATTGGACGACCCAACGCATTACCGTACATGTCGCCATTGCCAACGCACGCGCGGTAGTTGCCACGCCAAAATCCGTAGGCTGCCGTGTCCATCTCATTGGCGTACGGCGATTGATCGCTGGGGCAATAGAAGGGGGGGATCTGAGCTTCGCGAGCGGCCCTGATTCTCGCGTCGATCCCAATCGGCCCGTACGTGTTTTGGTCCGCGCCTTGGGGATCTGTCGCCTTGTACTCTTTGATAGGAAGAGTCCAAAAATTATCGTAAACGGCTTGCTCTTCGAGCTGCGGCAAGACGAGTTGTGTCCAAGTGTACGCATCCCAAATGTCGTACTTCCGGGCGTACGGGAACTGCTTGTGTGTCGATTCGTAGTTGAGATTTGCCAGTGATAGTTGCTTTAGCGCATTCACACAGCCATTCCGCCGCGCCGCCTCACGCGCCGACTGAACCGCCGGCAACAATAGCGCCACAAGGATCCCGATGATGGCGATCACCACCAACAGCTCGACGAGGGTAAAGCCGTCCTTGTACGCTCGGTCCGTTTTCCGAGTGCATGTCTTGGTCATCGGGTGATCCTTGTAGCCGTTTGGGAAATAACTCCGTCCAAATCAATCAACCACTTTCAGGCAGTACGACGCCACCCCAGCGCCGCCATGCCCAGAGCAACCAGAGCCAGCGTCGCCGGCTCGGGGATCGTCGCCGCCGCGCCGACGTAGGTCACGCCGCCAACGAACAGGCCCGACCCCGGACGGCCGTAGCTGAACTCGAGGTCCTGCCCGCCAACGGCCGTGTTATACGCGGCGCCCAACGAGATCGACTCGCCCGGCATGAGCGATGTGCCCGCGACATCGAGCAGCAACTCCGACAGGATGTTGGCGTCCGAACCGCCCGCCTCGGTCCACCCGTAGCCGTCTTCGGCGCTGGCGCCGTAGTTCGCGGCCCACACGTCGTAGTCGGCCTGAGCAAAGGTCGAACCCAGACCGTCGCGGTAGACCGTGTAGTCCGCGGCATCGACAACACCGTCGCCGCTGTAGTCGCCGGGGGGGCTCACTTCAACGCCCTGGTCCGCCATGCTGTTCCAGCTTGACTGATTAAGCGCGCCGGCGTCGCTGGTGATCTCGTAGTAGTCGAGGGTCACAGCGCCGGACGAGTTGTTCTTAAGCATGACGGCGCCGGTCGACGTGTTGACCTCGATCGACAGGTTCTGGCCGCCGGCGAAGTGGAGCATGTCCGACAGCGAAACCGCGCTGTCGCTAATGCGGACCTCGTCGATGAACCCGTAGGCGCGGTCGCCGTGGCCGCCGTTGTACATGCCGCGACCGACGGTCCAGTTACCGGCGTCCCAATCGCCGCCGTCGCCGGCGGGCGTGGCCATCGCCGTATTCGTGCTGCCGCTCAACGTCATGTCGGTTTGGGCGACGAGCTGGTAACCGGTGCCTTGAGTGGCGTTCGCCAAGTACAGCGACAATGTCGAACCGTCGCTCACGGCCGAGGCGTGGTACCAATCGCCTTCGGTTGTGTTCGGAGGAGCGAAGGTGTTGAGGATCTCAGCCGGCGACACCGCTTCGTGCCAAAAGCCCTCTTGGTCCGCGAACTTGATCGCCAGAGCGTTGCCCGGGACCGCTTGCAGGTAGACCGGCGCGAGTTCACGGTTTTGGTCGGCCACATCCGTACCATCGCGACCGATGATCGTTCGGAAGCCGCCGTTCTCTAGACGGAACGAAGCCTCGATCGTGAAGGCGGACGGAGTGATCGAGCCGATGCCCGTCGGGCCGGTGAACATGCCCGGGCCGCCGCCCGTGTTCTGGACAGAGAAGTTATTTGTCGCGCCGGTCGCCGCGATCGTGCCCGTCGCGACGTCGGAGCGGTAGGCGTAGCCGCAGCAACCGCCGGTGATCCATGCCGAGAGGTCGTGGCCATTGCCCGACACGTCGGGGATGTCGGCCGAGTAGGTATTGCCGGCGTCGTCACCAGCCAAGTGGATGACGTTCGTGTCGGCGGGGCCGGTCTCGAAACGCCAGTAAGCGACGGTGTTCGCGTGGGCCGCGCCTGCCGTCAGAAGGACGGCGAAGCCGGCGGCTTGAATGCGCTGCAGTATCATTGGAAGTGTCTCCGCGATGCGAGAGGTTTGGTTCCGGAATAGATTTAGAGAAGGGCGTGGACTAGCGACGACGGAAAGCCAGCCCAACGCCGGCGCCGACAACGAGCAACAGGCTGGTCGGCTCCGGCACCGAGGCGGCGAGCGCGGCGAACGCGGCGGCGCCGTTGGCGGCAATGAAGGCGTCCTTGAACAACCTGAAATCGACGTAGTTGTTGGCGCCGTCGCCGTTGAGGTCGCCGTTCTTGTAGAGCTCGTAGGCAGACATCCCGCTGAGGTCGCCCTGCGAAGCGGCGGCGAATAGGTAGAAGTCATCCGCATCCGTAACGCCATCGGCGTTCAGGTCGGTGTTGGCGATGGCTGCGCCGTCGTTGCCGACGTAAACCACCTCACCGGCAAGAGGCGAGCCGCCGGCAAGCGTGAAGTTGAAAACGAGGTCTTCGTACGGCGAGGGGTTCCAGGCATTGCCGATTGTCCGGCCCGCCGCCGAGGCAATCTGACCCCCGTCGCCGGTGGTCCCTTCGGCGATCAACTCCGGAGTGTCAGACGTCGATGTCCAAACGCCGTTGGCGTCGAAGTTTGTCGCGTCGATCGAAGTCCATGCGACGTTGTCGATGGAGCCCGACTCCGACGCGATCGAGTAGCTCAGCAAGCTGAGCTGCTCACCCGTGGCGTTGTTGACCGTGACCTCGCCGGTGTCACGATTGACGACGAGCTGCGGAACAGCCAGCTCACCGGGAACCGGACCGGCGTTGAAGCTGTCGAGCACGTCTTGAGCACTGAGCGAGTAATCGTAAACGCTGAACTCGTTGTAGCTTCCATCGAAGAGCGGGTCTCCCCACTGCGCGCGGCCGAGCCAGTTGTTGTTATCGCTGAAGAGCGTGAAGTCGATGAAGCCTTCGTCTTCAACCGGGCCCGAGTTCACCAGGGAGCCGTTAAGATAGAGCGACAGCGTTCCGTTGCCGCCGCCGGTGAAGTCTGTCTGATCCACCGTCACGACGACGTGATGCTCGACGCCCGCCGCCAACTCGGACGGCGCCGAGATGAAGTCTTCTTGCCCACCCGCTGAGTGGCTCGAGACGCTGAACTTGTTGGTCTCCTCGGGTGTGGGACGACCGCCCGTGCGGGGCACGACGATCAAGTAGTCCGTTGTGGCGCCGCTTCCTGACACATCTTCGCCGCCGACGCTGGTGCCGAAGTCGCCCAGACGAGCCCAGTCACGATTCGTTTGAACCGTGGCCCAAAACTCCAGACTGAACTGATACAGCGATCCGTTATTCGCCGCGGAACTGATCAGACCGTTCGGCAGATCGACGTAGGCGCCGTTGGCCGTCGGCGACGAGAAGTCTTGCGCCGAACTGAAATTGTTGTTGTTAGTGAGCCGGACTTGACCGCCCGAGTAGAACGCGATGCCCGACGGATCAACGAGTGTGCCGTTCTGCCCGCTGATGATGTCGGTGACAGCGCCGTCGTTGAAGGTGTAGCGGTTGACGGGCGACGGCTGGGCTTCAGCCGACGGGGTCGCCTGAATCGCGGCCAACGCCGTGAGGGCGAAAGGTGCGCTGTGCTTAATTGTCCAGAGGCGTTTCATGCGGGCCCTCCTTGCGGGCGGATCATCGGGGCTAGGAGATTCTTGGAAGAGGAACAAGTCTTTTCGTCATGCACGGCGTGGGGCCGCGCTCGTTGCGTCGCAGAAGTTTTTCTTGTTGGTGTTGCTGCCTACCGTCTTACAGAGCCGCGTCCCTTGGCTTTCGAGAGGTTCGACGAGGAGCCCTTCTCCGCCGTCGCCGCGTCGGCTGGCTCTGTTTGGACCGCGACCAATCCGAGATCGATAAACTGGCCGCCGTCCGTCTGACGGCAGTGGATGGCGAGCGAATGCTCACCGGTTCGGAAGAGTTTCTTGGCTCCGGCCGAGAGCGGTACGATGGTGTAGTCGAGCGTGAATCCCGAGAGCGTCTTGATGAGCTTGCCGTCGAGATAGACCTCGGCGTCTTCGTCGTGGTGGATCAGCAAGTACAGGTCTTCTAGCAACTGAGGGTCATCGAGCCGCACCGTGCGACGCAACCAGATGTCGCTCGTGTCCCATTCGGTCCTGACTGTCGCGCCGGGAGTGTTGGGCGTCCCGAATCCTGCTCGGCCAATCTGCCACGCAGAGTCGTCGTAGTCACTCGCCATCCAATCATCAGCCGCCGGCTGCGTTGTCGAATAGCTCCACTCCGCTCCCATCGAAGACGGGTCTTGAGAAGTGGCGAGCACCGTCGTCAGTTTCGGCGCGGGCCCGTAAAGGCGGTTGTTCCAGATCGCCGCTTTGTTGGGGTCGATCTTGA
Source organism: Botrimarina mediterranea (assembly GCF_007753265.1). NCBI lineage: Bacteria > Pseudomonadati > Planctomycetota > Planctomycetia > Pirellulales > Lacipirellulaceae > Botrimarina > Botrimarina mediterranea. The sequence goes on along the minus strand of NZ_CP036349.1, from coordinate 2,842,456 downwards.
GAACCCGGCGGTCGTAGGTGACGAGGCCGTTGACCTCGCCCTCGACGTCGGTGGTTTGAGTATAGATCGCGGCAGCAAGCCCGTCACTCTTTAGGAGCCAAAGGTTGTCGATGAGCGACTTATAACTCTTGGCCAGTTCTTTCTCGTTATCAAAACTCTGGTAGCCCCAGTTCGTGACATCGAGCCACACATGGTCGGGAGTCACCAAGCCAAGACCCCCAAACTCGCCGAGCACCGCTGCGCGACCCTCCTCGGGAGGATGGATGGAGGGGCCCGGATAGTCATGCCTATCCAACAAGTCGCCGTAGCCGCGATCCGCCCAGCCGCTCGGCCCGTCAACCAGACGAGTCGGGTCGAGACCCTTCACCCATGCAAGTATCTCGTTGGTCTTGAACTGGCCCCAGCCTTCATTGAAGGGGACCCACACGATGATCGATGGGTGATGCGATAAGGCGTCCACCATCGCTTCTAACTCGGCGCGGAAGACCGCTTCCGATTCGGGGGAGCACGTCGGGTCTGCCTCGCTAGGCCCGATGCCACGCTCGCCGCCACACGGCATGTCTTGCCACACAAGCAAGCCGATCCTGTCGCACCAGTAGTACCAACGAGCCGGCTCGACTTTCACATGCTTGCGGCACGTGTTGAAGCCGAACTTCTTGGTCATTGTGATGTCCCACTTGAGCGCCTCGTCGCTAGGCGCCGTGTAGAGACCGTCCGGCCAATAGCCTTGGTCGAGCGGGCCGAAGCTGAAGCACTCTTTGCCGTTGAGACAGATTCGGCTCTGGCCACGCTCGTCCGGGACGACCGCGACGCTCCGCATGCCGACGTAGCTGCCGACGTGATCGACAACGTTGTGGACCTTGCCCGACTCGACAGCGAGATCGATATCAAGCTCGTACAGATAAGGATCGTCGGGCGACCAGAGACGGGCGTTCGGGATCGCCAATCGCAGCGACTCACCCGGCTTGCCGGTAACTCGGAGCGGCGCGCCGCCCTCGCTCTTGGTTGCAATCCGAACCACCGTCTTGTCCAACCCCGGGCCCTCGGCGTCGACGACCAACTCGACTTCACCTGAATCGACGTGGGGCGTGACCCGCAAAGATCGGATCCGCGTCTGCGGAACGGTCTCTAGCCAAACCGTCTGCCAAATGCCGGTCACCGCGGTGTAAACGATGCCGCCCGGTTCGAGCGACTGTTTCCCGTGGGGCTGACTTCCTCGATTGGTGGGATCGGTCACCCGCACGACGAGCGATTGCGGGCCCTTCGCGGTGAGTGCCTTGGTGATATCGAATGAGAAAGGGTCGTATCCCCCCGTGTGTTCACCAACTTCAATGCCGTTGACCCAGACCTTCGTCTGCCAATCGACGGCGCCGAAGTGCAGCAGCACCCGCTGACCGTCATGCTTGCCGGGGTCGAACTTCCGGCGATACCAAACGGCATCTTCCGGTCTGACCTCGGAAGCCACCCCTGATAGGACCGATTCGACCGGAAAGGGTACGACGATCTTCCTTTCGAATGCCTCAGGTTCGCCATCGCCCGAAGGCGCGAGGGCAAAATCCCACTCGCCATTTAGATTCGTCCAGGAATCACGCACCATCTGCGGCCGCGGGTACTCGGGCAGAACTGCTGACCTGTCGAGTTGCTCTCCCCAGGTGGTGAGCAGCGGACGCACCGCAGCCTCGCCCGACGCGACCTCGCTACCCGACGCCGCTTCCGCAACGCAGGCGTGGAGGGCGGCAACTAAGCCTAGCCCGACGATTCGGAACGAAAGTGAAGTCAAGACCTTGCCTGTGGAACAGCATCGGAGGCAACCGCACGAAGGCGGCGCCCAACCGGACTCAGGTAGGGGCGGGGTGATGGGTCACCCGCCAGCCAACGCCCCTCAACCGATCGATTAGTCGTCTGATAAGCACCTGAACCGCCCCCTGATAACAATCGCCGCTATCGCTGCGCAGAGCCGGCAGGGAGCCGTCACAGGTGTATGGGCAGACGCAAAGCCGACCTAAACGGAACTTTTGCAAAAAAGTCTGAAAAAGGCGTCAGATCGCAAAATCGCTTCATCCTGCGGGCTGCGCGGTCGCGAGCACCTAGCAGTGTGACTCTCGCAGGGGTAACCTGCGAGGCGTCATTTACTGCGGATTTCACGCTGCCGTGCTCTGGTTGCTTTACGACCCCACGGCTCAACAGCCGCCACCTAGGGCAAGTACTTTTCAAAGATGCCAAAGTTTGGCGTTAAGGTCCCGGAAGGCGTCGCCCATATAAGCAGTGTCATGGCGGGGCGAGAGCAGCACGAATCGGACCGACGCTGCGACTTCGCCACCCTGTGGGCGGAGTCCTACGATAAGCTACGGACCTATGTCCGGATCTTTGTGCCCGTCCTCCATGACGCGGATGACGTGCTGCAAGACACGGCGGTCGCCATCGCAAAGGACTTCGACAAATACGACCCCGAGCGTCCGTTCCTGGAATGGGCGGTTGGCGTCGCTCGGAACCGGGTCCTCCAGTACTACCGGAAGCGCGGACGCGACCGGAGGATGATTTTCGATGTTGACACTGTGTCGAAGATCGAAGGGAGCCTGCTGGAGCTCGAACCACGAATCGACAGCTACGAAGAGTCCCTCGAATTTTGCCTGCAGAAGCTCCCGGAACGGTCACGCCGGATGCTCGAGTTGCGATACACCTGTGCGATGAGCGCTGACGAGATCGCAAGTCAGCTAAAGATGACGGTGCAGTCGGTCTACACCCGGCTGTCCCAGATCCGTGTCGCCCTGCGGGACTGCGTCCGCAGGCAATTGCGTAGGACAGGAGGGAACGCCCCGTGAAGGGATTTTCGCCGTGAGAACGCCGATCGAACTCCTGAACGCCCACTTCGATGGGAAGATCCTCTCCCAGGACGAGGCTCGCTCCCTGTCTCGCTGGGTCGGCGCTGATCCCGACAACGCTCGTACCGTTGTCGAGCTGGGGATCATCCACTCTCAAGCCGATTACTGGCTCTCGGTCCCTCGGTTCCTTGACGAACTAGGGGATAGCGAAGACCCCGCGATCAAGAAGTCGATCGAGGCGGCTCTCGAAACGATCGAGATCGACTCGTACCGCAAGAATGTTAGCGCCAATTCCCGGTCCCCAGCCGGTAGCACGCCTTCGTGGGGATGGGCAGCCGCCGCGGTGGCGGCGTCGCTGTTGATTGGCGTCGTGTCGTTCCCCCGTGGCATTGACTCCGGCAAGGCCGATGCTGTGATTGCCTCGGCGCCAGCCGAGGAAAAGCTCGCTCCGAAGCCGATCGTCGTCGAACCGGCGCCCGTCGTCGCGACCGTCACCGAGACCATCAATGTGGAGTCTCGCAGTGGTAGCCGCTTGCGCCGCGGGCAATACGTTCGACGGGGCGAATCGCTAATTATTGAGGCGGGCGTCCTCGCCGTCACCACCGCTGACGGCTGTGATGTTGTCGTCGAGGGACCGGCGAAGCTCATATTCGAGGGTTCCCAGCAGATCGCCATGAGCGAAGGCCGACTCTCAGCCCGGATCGATGAAGCCGCCACAGGCCTGATCGTCAAGACGCCAACAGCCCGTGTTGTTGACCTGGGCACGGAGTTTGGCGTCGGCATCGGCCCCGACCTGGCCACCGAGGTCGCCGTCTACGAGGGCGTTGTTGAGCTCTACAGCGCCCGCACAGACGGGGACGCGCCCTCGCCGTCGAAGCGGATCACCGCCGGCCGCGCCGGCCATGTTGACGCCGACGGGTCGCTCAACTTCGCGGTCCAGACACTCCCGAATGACCGCGAGTTCATCCGGCCCGACGAGATCGCCTCGCTACGCAAGGCCCGCAGCGGGTCGGCCGAAGCGAGACAACAGACTTGTTTTTACGCCTTGCAGCGGACCCGCGGTTTGATGGCGTTCCAATCGTTCGACATCCCGTCGGACGGCGCCGCCTACTCGGTCGCCTTCCGTGAGGCGTCGCCGCGCTCGGCGACTTCCCCGACCATCACCCACGATCTGCAAAGCCGCCGCCTCTATTCGTCCGGCGCCCTGCTAGTAAATGAGGGCGAACACGCCTTCCTCGACATCGATACCTCAAGCGACTCACCTCTCGCCCGAGCCAAGCTGCTCACCGACCGCGGGCTGATCGGCCGGTCGGGCGCGGAGCTGTGGATCGCCTGGAAGACTAGGATGACCGACGCCAACCGCGCGGGCGATCACGCCGGGATGTCGCTAATGTTTGGCGACCAACGGCTCATGCAAGAGCCGCTCTTCGTCGGCTACTCCGGCGGCAAGCGGACGCTCGCCGTCGCGTCTAATGTCGGCAGTCGCACGGTCGAGCTCGAGCTCGACGCCGACCCGGACACGTTCGCCGTCGATCCGATGCCGCTCGACGACCAGACCCATCAGTGGGTGATGCAAATCATCTTCGGCGAACGCGGCGACAAGTTGGCGGTTTGGTGCGATGTGCCTCCCGCTGAAATCCGCACGGCTCGCCCTCAGGCCGAGACCGTCAACGCCAACCTGATCTTTGACCGCCTGCGTCTGGGCGTCAGCGACGACGCGTCCGCGTGGCTGTTTGACGACATCGTCTTGGCGACCTCGATCAACGCGATCGCCGAGGTCCAAGAGCTTCAATCCGCCAATGCCGCTAGGCGTTAGTTCTGACGGCTGAGGCGCTGGCACCGACACGCAGATCTGTCACCGTCGGACTGAACGACCTCTCTCGCCCCCAATCGGACGGCGCCTCGACAAGGCCCTAGAGGGCCATCTAAGCCAACAGACGGCTCCCATCGGGGGAAACCCTTAGGCTAGCGGCGGGACGCGTCGACAGGCCGCCCTAGGGGTCTATCGACGCCTGTCCACGACCACACTGGGCGTCTTAGTCCGTGCCCCTGCTGCAGCGTGGAGGACCCTCCGATCGGGGCGCCCCCCCTTGGCGGCAATCGAGCTCGCCAGTTGACGAAAGGTAAACGCGTCGCTGGCCATTCTCATGGAGATCCGAAGGCCTCCAACTTGCGTCAACGCTTCCTGCCGTACCAGTCACGGACGACGCCCTCGGCCTGTTTGCCGTAGATACAGAAGCCGCGGTTCCCACCGGCTTCATCGATCGGATACAGCCTTGCGGGCCAGTCCCACCAGGCGAAACCCTTGAACCACGGCTCGTCCCAGAAGGTCTCGAACATCGCCTCGTAGTAGTTAGCCTGTTCCCGCTCGTCGATCGGGCTGCCCAGCTCCGCGTCCGGATGCGACCAGGGGTAACGCGCACAACCACGGACGTTGGTGACGCCCGTTTCAATAAAGAGGATCGGCTTGCGGTACTCCTGGTGCAGATCGCGAAGCTCGTCACGCACTTGCCGCAGCGTCGCGACGATCTCGGTCTTGGGCGTCGTCGAAGCCACTGCCTCTTCCTCGGTCACGCCCTCTGGCGGAGCAACTGGGTAGTACGCGCTGACGCTTAAGAAATCGACCTCGTCCCAAAAGGTCACAAGCCGCTCGCGGCCGTGGTTGGCGTCGTACGTCAACTGGCCGTCGTACGCTGCGCGAACGCGACGGATCACCTCTCGCCATTCGTCGGCGAAGGACTCGGTCGAGTTCATCTCGCACCCTAGGCAGAAGGCGTCGACGTTTTTCTCGGCGGCGATCTTGGCGTAGTGCTCCAGGAAATCGCCGAAGCACGCCCACCACTCGGCCCACGCCGCCTCGTCTATCGCTTCGCCTTCACGGAAGACAGTCGTGTCGCCCCATGGGTCCTCGACCCCGGTAACGCCGGCCTCGCGTTCGGCCTCGCTCAGCGGTCGATAGAACCGGATCCACGCCCGCCAAGTCTGGTCTTCGCAGTTCACCGTCGGCTTGAGGATGACTCGCAGCCCGTTTTCACGAGCAAGGTCGATGGCGTGACGCACTTCGTCGTCGCTCACCATCTGCGAGTTGTTGTCGCCCCAAGTGAAGCGGGGCGTGTCGTAGGTCTTCAGATTCGGCGCGAAGGCGATGCAGACCGTGTCGGCGCTCGTCTCGGCCAGGTTCCGCATCGACTCGGCCGCAGCCGGTGAGGCGTAATCGCCCCGCGACCCCACCCAACCCCACGAGTGGCCTTTTACGAACCCGAGAGGCGATTCGGCAACCGATGACGACAACGCCGCCGCCAGAGTAGCCAAGGCGAGCAGGCATTTAGTCAACACGAAAGGCTCCGACCTGAGGGGGTAGGGCTTCACCGCTCCCAGTGAGCCGGGGCTAGGGCTTCGGAGCTTTGATCTCGAGCACCTGACCGGCGTGCGTGACCTCCACGATCAGCGGCGTCGTTCGCACGTCGGCGCACTCTTTGGCGATCAGCTTGCTCGCCTTGCCATTGGCCTCTTGAGCGACGAGCGTCACCTTGTGCGGCCCGACCACGAGCCCATCGGCGTACTTGTAGGTCGTGACGTTCTCGAACTTGCCGTCGGGGCCCACGCCCACCATCGCCGGACGCGGGTGCATCCCCTCCTTGGGCGGCGTCTGGCTATGGAAGAAGACCTTCATGCCGCCGACAGGGATCGGCGAGCCGTCCTCGTAAGTGACGACACCGCTCACCGGGACCGACTTGAACGGCCCTCCGCTTCCGCAACCAACCAAGGTGAGGCAGAGCAAGACAACGATTGAGAATTTCATGCCGCTTATATCCCGGGCTTATCTGCCGACATTCGTTACTCAGATCACACGAGCGTTAGAAGTCGTTGGAGACGACATACCCATCGTCGGGGCAGGTCAGGCGTTGCCACACCCCAAAGATCGTTTCGGCGCAACGAAGCCCGTTCGTCTGGCCACCGGTCTCGACGAAGTCTGAGATGAACTGCACGCTGCCGTCACACATGGTGGCAAAGATACCGCCCGGATGCTGACTGCGGGTGACGATCTGAGCGCTCACATCCCAGCTACTACTCTCGTAGGGAAGCATGCACTCTTGCCGCAAGTACTCCTGCCCGAAGGAAGCGACGACGTCCTGATTCCCAATGATGTCGTCCGAGCCCGGCGTGCAATCGTTGGGACCGAGGGCATAGTTTGAGCCATGCTGCGAGACAAGGTTCGACCCCACCATCTGCATCGCCCACACGCCACGACGGTCAACCGGCCCCAGACCGACGCGCAACTCGAATAGCGCGACCGTATGCGACGTGCCGTCGGTAATCTGCGCGATCGATGCGGCCTTGTCCGCGCCGCCGACGCCACGCCCACAAGTCATGGTCTCGCCATCCGTGTCGAGCGCCACTTTTCTCCAAACGTCTTCGTTGTTGAGAATCAGCGCGAGACCAACGTTGTAACCATAGTTTCCACGGGCCCACATGTTGCTTGCGTTCCCCGAGTTGTTCGGCGCGCCGGCGTCAAAGAGGTTGTTGGCGCCGATGTCCGAGGGGCAAAGCTGAAGCGACAGCTCCGTCGAGCGGGCGATCACGTTGGTGTTCGCCGGTTTGTTGCTGCCCCCTAACGAGGCGGCGGGAATGTTCGCGGACGTGAGCGATTGCAACCGCCCCGTGTCGGCGCGGACAAGATGGAAGGTGTCGTAGAGGCCCTGCTCTTCCATGAAGGGAAGAATGTCGATCGCCCAATTGTTGTACAGCCGGGTGCCGTCCGAGGCTCTGGCGATGGGGTTGGGGTCGAGGGGCTCGGTGTTGATCGCGACGGGGAACTTCTTGTAGACCCCCTCGTAATTCATCATCGCCAAGCCGAGGTTCTTGCAGTTGTTCTGGCACTGCGAACGCCTGGCCGCTTCGCGCGCCGCTTGCACCGCCGGCAGCAGCATCGCTACGAGGATGCCGATGATCGCGATGACAACCAGCAACTCGACGAGAGTGAAACCCCGTCGTGTCGTCTCTGCACCGTGACGCCGTCCGGTCCAACCTACGGCCGAGCGGTCGAGGCTTTCAACAAGACAAGTGACGGCCATAGAGGACCCCATTTCCATGTCCAGATGAGTCGATCGATAGACCGCGAAGTCAACGACTTTGAAGAGAGAGCTCATTGGTAAAGTACTTGAGCTGTTCGAGATGGTAACGGCTGACGGGCCGCAACGTCAATGATTACTTTGCCGCTTCAGGTTGGTACATCCGGCCGAGAAGTGCGGAAATCTCGGCGCCATAGAATGTGGGCGGCTGCGGAATCCGCAGCCGCCCACAGAATGGCCTCTCGGCCTTACTTCCGACGACCGCCTAGGCCGGCCAGAGCGCCCACAGACGCCAGCGTTAGCAGCGTCGTCGAAGGCTCGGGCACGGACACGGCAATCGCCACCCCCGCAGAACTCCCGTAGTTGCTCACCCACACATCGTAGTCCTCTTGCGTAACTGAACCCGGGGTGGCGTTCTCATTGGGAAGCGTGATGTCCTGTCCAAGCGCGTCGCGCCACACGGTGTAATCGGCCGCATTGACAAATCCATCGGCGTTGTAGTCGCCATCGACGGCGATCGACGTTCCGACGAAATTGACAATCTGGTCGTACGTCCGGTCGGCCGGCCCGCCTTCTCGACGGACCTCAAAATCGATGTCCTCGAGTCCCGATAGAGGGTTGTAGAGATCGCCGATGGCAAGGGTTTCGCCAACCTCCAGAGTGTGACTTCCAAGTAGCGACGCCTCCACGAGCTGCGTGGCCGATGATCCTCCCGCCTCAACCCATGTGCGAGTTCCGGCGATGTCTTGATCGTCCAGGCTGCTCCAACCAGCAGCGTCGAGCGCGCCACCGGCGCTCTTGATCTCCAGGTAATTCCAAGAGACGGGCCCGCTTGAATTATTGCGGAGCACGCCGGCGCCGGAGCTGCGGTCGATCTCAAGCGTCAACAGGTCCGGGACGCTGACCTGCTCGAGCACGATATTGTCGATGTACGCGCTAAACGGATCGATGCTGTCGGTGTTGTCTTGGAAGGCAACCTGCGCAGAGATATCAGGATTCCCTTGGTCCGCCGGATCGAGCAAGCCGAAATTCGACAACGGGATCGACATGGTCGTCGTACCGTCGGGATCTCCCAACAACCAGCCGCCGGCCTGCTGCCCACTGAAGTCGAGACCGAAGAAGACATTCAGCGCGTTGGCTTCACCCAGATCGACCCCTCGGAAGGTCACATCCGCTTTGACGACGAAGTGCTCAGAGCCGATGTTGGTGGCGTAGGACAATGCGTCATAGGCGGGATGCCCCGGCCCCCAGTTCACACTGGTCGTCGCGTTCCAACTGAACTGGCCCGGTGTAACGCCATTGTCGCCGAATTGAGTGATCTTCAGGCTGCTGCTGCCTTCGGTGGCGCCGATTGGGCTCTGTTCGATCAATGGCGCGGTGGCCCCGGGGTTCCCGTTGCCAGCGAAGAACGTTGGCGATTGCCAATCCGAGAGGTCTTCCCACGACTCAAGAAGCCACGTGTCCCCGATCTGACCCATCTGTGCTTGGGCGACGCCCGCGGTCGAGGCCACGGCGACGCCAGCCGCCGCAATCGCCGGCAGAGCGCGGCGCGTGCGACGCAACGCCAACCCGAGCACCGCCAACAGGGCGCCGCCGAGTGTTGTGGGCTCGGGGACGCTCGCCAACGCGCTGGCCAGCGAGCCGGCGCCGTGGAAGGTGTCGTAGAGGTCTTCGAATTGCAAGAAGTCTTGGAAGTCGTTGGCGCCGTCAGCGTTGAAGTCACCGAGCGTCGGATTCGCTACGAGATGCTGCGACATGAAGAGGTCGAAGTCGTCGAGGTCGATCTCGCCATCGTTGTTCAGGTCGATGACGCCGGCGATGTCCTGCTCGACCAAACGGAAGTTATCGATGAAGATCCGCGCCGCCGTGGTGTTACTCGGCGCGGGCAATGTCCCGAAGACGCTATTGTAGAGAATCCCAAGTCGGATCTCGTTCAGAGCGGTTCCCTCGGCAAAGTCCCAGCCGAAATCGGTGAGTGGAACCGACGCATTAACGACGGCGTAGTCCTCGTTGTCCCACTGCGGGTCGAAGACTTCGATGGTATGGACGTTATTGATCTGCCTAAAGCCACCGTTGCTGGTGTCACCCAACAGGCCCACCCAGAAGAATCGTTGTGGGAATTGGCCGTTATTCGCCGGGTCGACGGTCTCTTCCGGTGGTTGCCACGCGATCGACCGCATCTGTTGCACGTCGTAGATGATGTCGAAATCGATCGTATACAACGCCTGAGCGCCGCTGAGAATCGCCTCTCGCAACGCAACAGCACGGGTATCGGAGCCGGAATAGATAGCGCCGGCGGGAGCACTGTAGTGCGTGTCGAGATTGAACGCGGCGCCGTTGATCGTTGCGTCGTAAGAACCGCCGTTCCCCTTGCCGACGATGTTGAGCTCAAGCGATCCCGCCCCTTGCGTAAAGGTCCCGGGCGTCGTGCTCTGTCCGTAAGTGAGCTCCGAAGTCTGTGCACGCTGGTACCAGCCGCCCGAAATACTGGCGGTGGCGTCTAGTTCCGGATCGAAGTCAACATTGCCCGGCTGGCTAGGGCCGATATCCCACGTGGCGAGCGGTGTTTCGATGAATTGGGCTGAGGCGGAACCCGCCGCGACCAGTGAGCCAAGTAGCGCGCCGAGACGCTGGAGCGTTTTCTGTTGTGACGATCGCATAGCGGGTCCATTCCCTTTGCTGACGAGGTTGTGCTGCTGCGTCCAGGAGCGATGAGAGTCAATGCAGTTGCCGTTTAGGCAGACGCGGCAGAAGAGCGATACTCGGGGGGGTGAGACTTCGCCGCCTCAAAAACACTAGCTGAGGCGGCTTGATGCTGTTTCCACTAGTCCCAGCACGCCGGCCGGGCGACTTCGCGGCTGGCGAACGGGATTCTCCAGGCCGATCAACGACGCCGCATCGTCACCACCCCAACGAGCGAGGCGCCGACGAGCACGAGACACGATGGCTCGGGAACCGCCGTGGTGATTTGGATTGTCACGTCGAGCGGCTCGCCTAAGCCAACTTGCGAGTTGAGATCGAACATGCCGAACTGAAGTCCCCAGGCGTTCGCCAGGATGTTTCCATCGACATCGGTGTGCACAATGCCTGCTGGCAAAATGCCCGAGAAATTGTTGGCGCTGGAGAGCGACATTATCACACTCTCAGCACTGCCATCTCCGAGCAACGGTTGCGAGGGGGAGCCTTCGTAAAAGGTCCAATCCGGCGCCGTCTGAAGGTAGGTCTGCGCCGTTACGCCGGGTTCGCTAGCCGAGACAACCCACTCGACACCGCTATTGGCGGTGAGGTCGAGACCACCGGGAAAGCCTTGTAATGAGACCCGCGCGAAAGCGGTTCCCGGAAACGGATCGAAGGAACTAGTGTCTTGTCCGTAGGCGAACGAGACGTCGAGTTCGATACCTCCGGGGATCGACGTGATGCTATTGATGACGCTGTACTGCGTCGCATTGTGGAAGCCGGCGGTCGCGTCCGTGAGCGCCTGGATCTCTGCCTGCGTTGGTTGGTAATTCTGCGCATGAGCTTGGGCGACTGACATCGTCGCCATCGCAACTATCGCCAAGGTGTGCCTCATAAGAACTCTCTCCAAGCAAACGTGGGAATTTCGAGAACCAACGACGCCGCTTCCCGCTCTCGTACAGCCTTCCTGACGGTTACTAGTCTCGACGCTTTCGCACAGCACAAGCCGCGAGCGATCGCCTGACACGCGATGAATCGATGGCAGCTAGGCTATCGGCAGGCAAATCCCGCCCGGTCGATTGGTGATAAGGGCTCAAGAAAAGTTTGGCAGCAGCTGGCCGGTTTCGGCTGCTCAACTACTTGAACAACAAGCTAATGCGGTTGGTCTACTTTGTCCATCAGAATCCCACGATTTTCTGGGCGTCGCCAAATTGACAGCAATCTGGCGACGAATCAGCGTCAGTCGACGGCGTCTACCGGCGCAGGCCCGGTCGAATCGCGGAGGATGAGGTCGCCGTCCACACGGACGTTGGAGAAGGGGATGCTGCCGGCGCCGCTCTCACCCATCAAACGCCGCAGCACCAGCGCCGCGGCTTGATCGCCGATCTCCCGCGCTCGCTGCCGGACCGTCGTGAGCGGTGGCGTCATCGTGGCGGCGAAGTCGAGGTCGGCGAAGCCGACAACGGAAAGTTCCTCCGGGATGCGGACGCCGATCTTCGCCGCCGCTTGGTAGACGTAAGCCGCTTCGTGGTCCGTCGCCGCGAATACCGCGGTGGGACGGAAGCGGCTACGGAGGAGTTGCGTCGCCACCTCGACGCCATTGTTGCCCTCTTCGTTCAGCCGCCAGACCTTGATTTCAGCTTTGGGGCACGCCTTCAGCAGCGCCGCCTCGAACGAGTTCCGCCGTTCCAACGCCCAGGTCTGAGAGGGCGTTTCTCGGCTGCTGATAACTGCGATCCGTCGATGGCCAAGGTCGACCAAGTGTTTGGCGACCATCGCGGTGGTCGATTGCTCGTTGGTTGCAACGGTGTCCCACAGTGGCGTATCGGGGTGGTGGTCGATCGTGACGATCGGCACCGCGCGGTCGCGAAACTCCGGCAGGTGGTCCCGGTACGCCATGCCGAATGGCGGCCACAAGATAAACGCATCGACGCGGCGATCCAGCAGGCGATTGATCAATTCAAGGCCGCGCTTTTCGTCGGCCTCGAAGTGGGGCATGTGCTCCAGGTCACCTAGCCAGACGGTGATCGGCAAGTAGTCAGCCTCGGCGAACCGGGCATGAATCCCCGAAAGCACCGCGATCCAGAACGAGTCAAATGGAGGGATCATCACGCCGACGGTGCGTGTCGTCCCCGTCTGGATGCCGTTCACCAACAGGTTGGGCCGCCAGCCAAGCTTGCGAGAAGCCTCTAGTACTCGGCGGCAAGTCTCTTCGCCAAAACGCGATTCTTCTCCACGCAAGATGCGGGAGGCGGCGCTGATCGAGACGTTCGCCGCTTCGGCGACATCTTTGAGGCGTGGCGTCCTTTTGGACATGACACACACTTTAGCTATCCCCCGGGATGGTCGCTAGCTGAACAGCTCCCGCTACAGCCGAACGCAACTTTCCACTTGATAAACTACTTGAGCAGCTTGTCGAGGTCAGTTAGTCTGCTACCTGATGGACGAATCGCTACGGCGTCACGTGCGATCGCGTCGGAAGTCGTGGAACAGCGAAACGACTCAATCGCTGCGGGAACGCGACGGTTTTCAGCTAACTCGCGACCCATTCAGCTACTCGCCGACCCACTAAGTCGGTTCGCTTACTCATCTCACAACGAGGCGCCAAAGGTGGCAGAAGTACTCAGCGCTCGCGGCAATGCCAATGGCGTCGCGACGTCGCAAGGGCTCCCCAACATCCCCTGGCAGGACCGCCCGGCGGGCAGCAAGGCAGTTGTTTGGCGCCACCGCGAAAACCCGGTCATCCCCCGCGCGCCGCAGCCCGGGGTGCAGGGTGTTTACAACAGCGCCGTCACGCCGTTCGGCGACGGCTTTGCCGGGGTGTTCCGTCTCGAAAAAACCGATCGCTTCCCGCGGCTGCACGTCGGCTGGAGCGAAGACGGACTCGATTGGCAACTCGAGCCCGAGCCCGTTGTCTTTAGTAACTGGAAGGACGACCCCAGCCACTACGCCTACGACCCGCGCGTCACCGCGATCGATGGCGAGTACATCGTCCAGTGGTGCGGCGGCCACAACGGCCCGACGATCAGCCTCGCCCGCACCAAGGACTTCCGCACCTTCGAACGGCTTGAGAACGCCTTTCTGCCGTTCAACCGCAACGGTGTGCTCTTCCCGCGGAAGATCAATGGCGCCTACTACATGTTCAGCCGCCCGAGTGACAACGGGCACACGCCGTTCGGCGACATCTACCTGAGCGAAAGCCCAAACCTCATTCACTGGGGACGGCATCGCCTCGTGATGCGTAAGGGGGGCGATCACGTCGGCCAGTGGTGGCAACGCACCAAGATCGGGGCCGGCCCCGTGCCGATCGAGACACCCGAGGGATGGCTGATGATCTATCACGGCGTCATCGACACCTGCAACGGGTTCGTCTACAGCATGGGCGCCGCGCTGCTGGACCTCGACGAGCCATGGCGGGTGCTCTACCGCACCAACCAGCACGTGCTCACGCCCGAGGCCGATTACGAGGTGTCGGGCCACGTGCCGAATGTCGTCTTCCCCGTCACCGCGCTGTGCGACCAGCCGACGGGCCGTTTGGCGATCTATTACGGCGCCGCCGACACTTGTACAGCGCTCGCCTACGCGAATCTCTCCGAGTTGGTCGAGTTCACGAAGGCGAATTCGGCGGTATTCTAGTCCGCAGAATTCCGTGCTGATCCAGCGTGTCGCCCAGCCGCGCGCCAGGCCAGCCGTGCGCCGCTTGTCAACGACGCTACCCCCTCCTCTCTAGCCGCGACACGCGCTCGTATGAACGGCGCCCATCCGATCGACCTGGCGATCATCGCCGCCTACGTGGCGGCGACGGTCGGCATCGGGTTCTGGATCTCCAAGCGGGCCTCAAAAAACCTCCGCAGTTATTTCCTCGGCGGCAACACGATCCCCTGGTACATGCTCGGGCTCTCCAACGCCTCGGGCATGTTCGACATCAGCGGCACGATGCTGATGGTCTATTGGCTCTTCGTCTATGGCGTGAAGAGCGCTTGGATTCCTTGGTTGTGGCCCGTCTTCAATCAAGTCGTGATGATGGTCTATCTGTCGGTCTGGCTGCGCCGTTCGGGCGTGCTGACCGGGGCCGACTGGATCCGATTCCGCTTCGGTGACGGCCGCGGCGCACAGCTCGCTCACCTGGTCGTGGTGCTATTCGCGTTGATCAACGTGGTGGGCTTTCTCGCTTACGGCTTTATTGGCATCGGGAAGTTTGCATCGACCTTCCTGCCGCTGCACCTATCGACCGACCCCGCCACTAACGCCAACCTCTGGGGCTTGGCGATCACCGCCGTGACGACGCTCTACGTCGTGAAAGGCGGCATGTTCAGTGTCGTCTTCACTGAAGTCCTGCAGTTCGGCATCATGACGGCCGCCTGTATCGGCGTCGGCGTGATCGCGATGCAGCAAACAACGCCCGAGCTCATTGCCGCGGCGACGCCCGACGGTTGGCATGACCTTTGGTTCGGAATGCGTCTGAACCTCGATTGGTCGGGGCTCTTGCCGTCGGCGAACGACAAAATCACCGGCGACGGCTGGGAGCTGTTCTCACTCTTTGTGGGCCTATGCCTCTTCAAGGGCGTCCTCGCCAGCATGGCCGGCCCGGCGCCAAATTACGACATGCAGCGAGTCCTCTCCGCCAAGTCGCCAAGAGAGGCGGCCCTGATGAGCGGCTTGGTGAGCCTCGTGCTGCTCGTGCCGCGTTACATGCTGATCACCGGACTCGCCGTGCTCGCTCTGGTGTTCTTCACCGATGAGCTGAACTCGATGGGATCGGAGGTTGATTTCGAGTTGATCCTCCCCTTCGCGATGCGCGAGTTTATTCCGGTGGGCCTCTTCGGACTGTTGATCGCGGCGTTGTTGGCGGCGTTCATGTCCACCTACGCCGCGACAGTCAACGCGGCGCCAGCCTATGTCGTCAACGATATCTACAAGCGCTACATCAACCCGAATGCCGATGACAAGACCTATGTCCGCATGAGCTACCTCACCTCGGTCGTCGTCGTGATCGCAGGAACCGCCTTTGGCTTCGTCATCGACGATCTGAAGGACGTCGTGAACTGGATCGTCGGCGCCCTCTACGGCGGTTACGTCGCGGCCAACGTGCTCAAGTGGCACTGGTGGCGGTTCAACGGCTGGGGCTATTTCTGGGGCATGGCCGGCGGCATCGGCTCCGCGATGATGATCGCCACCATCGTTAAGACGTACCCACAGATCGGCGGCTTCGAGACGAACCTCGCCCTCTTTCCCGTAACGCTCGCCATCTCGCTCATCGGGTGCATCGCCGGCAGCCTACTGACGGCGCCCGACGACCCAGCAGTCCTCCAGCACTTTTATTTGAAAGTGCGTCCCTGGGGCTGCTGGGGACCCGTGCGTGAGCAGCTACTTACTTCGAACCCCGACCTCGCTGCCAACCATGATTTCAGCCGTGACGCGGTGAACGTCGCCATCGCCATCGCTTGGCAGACCGCGCTGACCGCGGCAGGCATCTATCTCGTACTGCGAGACTGGACGGCGCTCGGCTGGTGCGTCGGGGTGATCGTGGTTACGTCGGCGGTTCTCAAGTTCAATTGGTACGACAAGCTCCAAGACTATCCTGATGGTTACGCGCCCGAAGGAGCGGTTTAACTGGACGCTAACGCGTGCCGGCTGATGAGAATCCGCAACTAGAATCAGCCGCGGGGCCCTAGCCCCCGGTTCCTCCTTAATCCGATGGCGACCTCACAATGACGCCGCTGCCAGCACTACTAACGCTCTCCACGCTCTTGTTCTTCGGAACGCTCGCATGCGGCGCTGACAGCGCCTTCAAGCACTTCGTCACCCGCCAAGGCGATCAGCTTTACGACGGCGACGAGCCGCTACGGTTCATCTCCTGGAACATCCCCAACCTGCACAACGTCGAGGACGCTTTCACATTCCTCGGCGAATCGCCGTGGCGCTGGCCTAACGACTACGAGATCGCCGACGCTCTCGAAAGCACCCGTCAGATGGGCGGCACGGCCGTGCGGACTTATGTGCTGAGCGTGAAGCGTGAAGGCTCCGACATGGGCGACCACGTCCACGTCCTCGCGCCGGGTGAGTTCAATGAAGAAGCGTTCCAAGCGCTCGATCGTGTGCTGGCAATCGCTAACCAGAAGGGGGTCCGCGTCTTCATCCCGCTGGTGGACCAGTGGCATTGGTGGGGCGGCATCCGACAGTACGAGGCGTTCCGCGACAAGCCCGACGACTCTTTCTGGACCGACCCGCAGTTGATCGCCGATTTCAAACGCACGATCGATCACCTCATCAACCGCCGCAACACGGTCACGGGACAGCTCTATAAGGACGACAAAGCAATCCTCTGCTGGGAGACCGGCAACGAGATCGACGCGCCGGCGTCGTGGACCAAAGAGATCGCCGCCTACATCAAGTCGCTCGACGGGAACCACCTAGTGATGGATGGCCGCTCGCTGCACGGCGTGCCCGAGTGGTCGCTCGAGGACCCAAACGTCGATATCGTCACGACGCATCATTACCCCGGCCCGAAGCCGATCCCAGAAGCCGTTCGCCAAGCCATCGCCGACGCCGCCGGCAAGAAGCCCTATCTCGTCGGCGAGGTGGGCTTCATCCCCAACGACGAGATGCGGCAAGTCTTCGACGACGCCATCCAGTCGAAGGCGATCGGCGTCTTGGTCTGGAGCCTTCGGTTCCGCAACCGCGACGGCGGCTTCTACGCCCACTCCGAGCCTGCCGCCGAAGGGCGCTACAAGGCCTACCACTGGCCCGGCTTCGCCTCGGGCGACGCCTACGACGAGTCAGCACTACTGGAAATGATGCGTGCGAAAGCGTACGAGATTCGCGACCAGTCGGTACCCGAACTGCCAGCCCCGAAGCCAGCTGAGCTACTGCCGATCGAGGACCCGGCTCGCCTGTCGTGGCGAGGCTCCACCGGCGCCTCTTCGTACGTCGTACAGCGATCATCCAGCGCCGAGGGGCCATGGCAAGCGATCGCCGAAGGCGTTGACGACGCCGCTCTCTACTACCGCCCCCAGTATGCCGACGCGTCGGCGACACCGGGCCAGTCGTACTACTACCGAGTCGTCGCCAAGAACGCTTCCGGCGCAGCGGTGCCGTCGAACATGGTCGGACCCGTGACGCCGGCGACGCACGCCCTCGTCGATGAACTAGCGAGCCTTGAGCTGATCGCTTCGACCGATGGCGACGTGGCGGCGGATGCGGGGAACGCCCGGACCGTTCAGGAGGACCCCAGCCGGCTCTCGTTGAGCCCGGGGGCGAGCGTCACGTATGCGGTCCCAGGTCCAGTGGTGAGTACTACCGTCTACGCCTTCGGCGGCGATGCAGCGGCGCCACGAGTTACTGTTTCTCTAGACGCCGCCGACGACCCGGTACCGCTTTCAACAACAATAAAAACGCCAAATCGCCCGGCGGGAGACTATGGCTACTTGACCCCGACGCTCGTCGAGGCGATGACGGAAGATCGCCAAGGGCGTCTCGTCACGATCACTGCGCCGGAAACTGTTCCCGGCCCCATCCAGCTCTCTCGGGTGGAGATACGTTACGACGCGCCGTGATCTTCAAAAAACTCCTGCCCTCGGTTTTCCGATGATGACGCGCCGTTTCGTTTTGGTGCTCGCCCTCGTTGCAGCTTCTTTCTCGACGGCTCAAGTCGCAACCCTTGCGCAACACAAGCCCGGGGAGTTCTCCGCTTACGACGACATCGCCAACGAGCTGCTCGGCCGCATGACGCTCGCCGAGAAGGTCGGGCAGATGACACAAGCCGACTTGCAGTACCTCGGCGACCTCAGCGATGTCCGCACGCTCGCGCTCGGCTCGGTCCTCAGTGGCGGCAACTCCGACCCGAAAGACGGCAACTCGCCCGAAGCCTGGGCCCGCGCCAACGACGCCTGCCAGCGCGAAGCGCTCGCCACCCGACTCGGTGTGCCGCTGCTCTACGGTGTTGATGCCGTGCACGGGCACAGCAACGTGATTGGCGCGGTCATTTTCCCACACAACATCGGCCTCGGTTGCACGCGCGACCCGTCGCTCGTCGAAGAAGTCCATCGCATCACCGCCATCGAGATGCGTCGAACTGGCGTCAACTGGGACTTCGCCCCCTGCGTGACGGTGCCGCAGGACGACCGCTGGGGCCGCACTTACGAAGGCTTCGGCGAATCGCCGGCGTTGGCGACGCTGCTCGGCGCTGCGGCCGTCAGCGGCCTACAGGGTAACGACCTCGCCGACCCCCTGCGGGTGCTCGGCTGCGCGAAGCACTTTGTTGGCGACGGTGGAACCTCCGCCGAGAAACGCGACGCCAGCTCAAGCGAGTTCCGTGCCGGCGTCCGCCTGCGTCTCGATCAGGGCGACACTCGTGTCGACGAAGCCACGCTGCGCCGCGTCCACCTGGCGCCCTACCCCGCCGCGATCGCCGCGGGCGTTGGCACGATCATGCCCTCGTACAGCAGCTGGAACGGCGAGAAGTGTTCGGCGAGCCACTACCTGCTCACCGAGGTGCTCAAAGAAGAACTCGGCTTCGAGGGCTTCCTCATCTCCGACTACAACGCCATCGACCAACTCGCCAGCGACTACAAAGAGTGCATCCGCCTCTCGATCAACGCCGGCATGGACATGGTGATGGTCCCCGAGCGGTACCAGGAATTCGTCACGAAGCTCACCGAGCTCGTGAACGAGGGCGCCGTCCCGATGGAGCGGATCGACGACGCCGTGCGGCGCATCCTCCGCGTCAAAGCGGCGATGGGCCTCTTAGGTCCCGACCCAGTGATCATGTCCGACGCGAACCTCGCGTCCAGCTTCGGCTCCGAGCCGCATCGTGAAGTCGCTAGGCGCGCCGTTCGACAGTCCCTCGTGCTGCTGAAGAACGACGGCGTCTTGCCACTTAAGGACGGCAATTTCGCGGTGACCGGCTCGGCGGCGGACGACCTGGGTATGCAGTGCGGCGGCTGGACGATTGACTGGCAAGGGAAAACGGGCGACGTCACCACCGGTGGCGTCACGATCCGCGACGCCCTGGCCGATGCGGCCAATGATCGCCTCGTCGCCGAGTCGGACCAAGCCGAAGCGATTGTCGTCGTGGTCGGCGAAAAACCCTACGCCGAAGGGACGGGCGACACCGACGAGCCCAAGCTCAGCGACGAAGATCAAGACGCGGTCGAAGCGGCGGTCGCCACGGACAAGCCCGTCGTTCTCGTCGTGATCTCCGGCAGGCCATTGGTGCTCGGCGACGCCGCTGATAAGTGCGCCGCGGTGGTCGCCGCTTGGCTTCCTGGCACCGAGGGCGCCGGCGTCGCCGACGTGCTGCTAGGCGATTACGCCCCCACCGGCAAGCTCTCGTTCACGTGGCCCAAGTCCGCAGACCAGCACCCCATCAACATCGGTGACGAGAACTACGAGCCGCTGTACCCGTACGGCCACGGCTTGTGCTACTGATGTCAGCATCAGTTAGTTCGAGAGCCCACGACGCGAGTCGTGGGAGTGAACCGGGTCCAAGGATGGCTCCCACGACTCGCGTCGTGGGCTCCTGGACTTGGTGATCAGTGAGCCGATAAGCCCGGCACACAGCGTCAACGCACTCGGCTCCGGGACGGCCAGCACCGCCGCCGCCATCGCGTCGCGCCATACGGTGTAATCCACCGCGTCGACAACGCCGTCGCCATTGCCGTCGGCCGGCGCGCCGCCCGTGAGGCCGTACATCGCGGTCCATACGTCGTAATCGGCTGAGTCCACGCTGCCGTCGCCGTTGTAATCTCCGGCCGCCGCGGGATTGATCTGCCGCCAGGGCATTGTCGCCAGCTCGCTGAGCACCACGACGTCGTCGTCGCCGATGATCCCCTGCACCGTCGCCGCCGACTGATCGTTGGTCAGAAAGTCTTCATTCCAAGGGAGCATGTAACTGAACGAGACGCCGTAACGCTCCATCACTTCCTGCGGAGGTAACGAGCCCGTCTCGCTGAGGGCGATCAGCTTCTCGCCGTCGAATTCGTTCAACAACTCCAGCCACTGCGGGCTCATGTTGTCGGTCGGGTCGTTGCTGTAGATGTCGACGCCGACGATATCGACTTGGTCATGACCGGGGTACCACTCTTGCCAGTTCGACGCCTCGACTTGGGCGGTCGAAACCCAGATCAGGTTGTCGAGGCCGTGATGGTTGGTCATCCGGTCGTACATCAGCCCCCACAGCTCCTTGAGGGCGTCGGGCCCGCTGGCGCCCCACCAGAACCACGCGCCAGAGTCGTTGCCCTGCGCCTCGTGCAGCGGCCGCCAGAGCACGGGGACGTCCGCCGCCTTGAACTTCAGCAGTTCGTCCGAGATGGCGTCGATGTCGCGCAGCAGCAGCGCGTACTCCGGCGACGCCGGGTCCGCCAACGCCGCGCCCACGTCGAACGTCGTCGCGTCGGTGTAGAAGCCCCGCCACCATTCTTGGCCTGGCTGGTTGATCAGGCCCGTTGGGGCATTCCAGTGCCACATCAGGCTGACAATGCCACCCGATTGCTGCGCCCAGTTAATCAACCGTTCCGACTCGCCGTTGGCGTTGGCGCCGAACGCGACGCGTGACGGCGAGTAGTCCGACAAATCGCCGCCGACAATTGCCGGAAACATCCCGCCGGTGTGACTGAGCACCCCCGGGGTCATGATTGCCGGCGGGTTGTAGTACTCGCGTTGCTGACCAAAGAGGGTCTGTGTGCCGTAGTTATCCGCAAGGTAGTTCATCAGGTACCGCGTGCGTGGCGTCGCCGTGGGGTTCGACAACACCGGCTCAACGGGCAGCGGCCTGCGGACTTCGGCCGAGCGGAACTCGAAGTAATCGATGTCGTAGTAGCCCCACCCCTCACTGACGCGGACATCCAGCGCTCCCTGATCGAGGTAGAACTGACCGCCGAAGTGCTCGGCGAACGCACTCGACTCGCCGAACATCCCCGATGAGGCCTCATCACCAACCAACAGTTCGTAGCCCTTCGGCCCGAACGGCGCGCGGTAGCCGACGTAGAGGTCGTAGAGCCCCTCATCGAGCGAAGCCGGCACGGTGAGCAGATCGACCACCGGGTCTTGATTCGGAAACCCCGTGACGTACCCGGTCCCCGAGTAGCCCGCGACCGACGACGCGACCCGGGTGTTCGAACCGGACGTGGTGATGACGCCGGTCTCGGCCTCGAACCGGTAAGTCTGCCCGAACGCCGTCAGCGCGATCAGCAGCGTCAGCAGGGTGAGAAATGCACGCACGGCGCCCAACCTGAATGCGATGGCTGACAGAGAACAACTCGTTAGTCAAGTATTTTAACCGATGCGGTGGCCAAAAACAAAACAAACCTCGCCACCCTCATCGCGTTCTTATCGACAACCCGCCCTGACGCAAAAGAAGGCCCCAATTCACCGGCCATCACCGAGCCCTGGATACGATAGAGAGATGCTCGCTTTCGAGGCCGATTGCCCCCAATCTTTTCCCTTCGGTCGACTCCGTATGTGGCTGCGTGACGTACGTCGCTCGACGTTCTCGCGCGTCCGTCTTCTCGTGGCTTGCGTGTCGCTGGTGCTCGGCGCGTCGAACATAGCGGCGCAGACGATCGAGCAACTCGAAGCCGCGTTCGACGCCCCCCCCGCCGATGCGCGGCCGTGGGTCTTCTGGTACTGGATGCACGGCGCGGTGAGCCCCGAGGGGATCACCGCTGACCTCGAAGCGATGCGCGACGCCGGACTCGGCGGCGCGTACCTGATGCCAATCCAGGGCCCAGCCACGCCACCCGCTTACGAGCCGCCTGCGACTCAGCTCTCGCCGCGCTTCTGGCGGATGATCCGTCACGCCGCGCGCGAGGCAGATCGGCTCGACCTGCAACTCGGCATGCACCTCTGCGACGGCTTTGCGACGGCTGGTGGGCCATGGATCACGCCCGAGTTCTCGATGCAGAAAGTCGTCTGGAGCGAAGCCACGTTCAGTGGCGGACTGCAAATCGACATCGAGCTGCCGCAACCCGAGACCCGCGAAGGCTACTACCGAGACATCGCGACATTGGCTCTCCCCTGTCCAGTAGGCCATGGCGTCGACAGCGCCTCGCAGCCTCCAACGGTGACGACGAGCGCTGGTGATCCCGGTGCAGGACGCCTCGCCAAGCCCGACAACCAGGAGCGTTACCGCAGCGACAAGCCGTGCTGGATTCGCTACGACTTCGACGAGCCCTTCACCGCCCGCTCGGTGACGATCTCGCCCGACGGCTCCAACTACCAATGCCAGCGATTGCGAGTCGAGGCGAAAGACAGCGGCGGCTCTTGGCGCGTCGTATCACGACTCGCAGCGCCGCGACACGGCTGGCAAGACGAAGGGCGTCCTGTCACTCACGCGCTGCCTGAGACCACGAGCAGGTCGTACCGCTTTTCGTGGACGCCTGTAGGTAGCGAGCCAGGAGCCGAAGACCTCGACTCGGCGAAGTGGGCGTCCGTGCTCAAAGTACAGTCGATTGTCCTGTCGAGCGGGCCGAACCTCCATCACTACCGCGGCAAAGCGGGCGAGGTCTGGAGGCAGAGCCCCGCGACGACGGACGCACAGGCGCCAACCAGGGTTTGCGTGCCGATCGATTCGATCATCGATCTATCAAAGCAAGTCGATAAGGCTGGCCGCCTACGTTGGGATGCGCCCGAGGGCGAGTGGCTCATCCTGCGTTTCGGCCACACTTCCACGGGTAAACGCAACGCCACCGCCGGCGGCATCGGCCTCGAGTGCGACAAGCTCTCCAACCGCGCCACGCAGTTGCAGTACGACCGCTGGTACGGCGAAGCGCGACGCCAAATTGCGGACGAGATCGGCGCCGCCGCGATGCGTCGCACCCTCACCACGCTGCATCTCGACAGCTGGGAGTGTGGCGCCCAGAACTGGACCGCCGACTTCGCCGAGGAGTATCGCCATCGCAACGGCAAAGACCTCACGAAGTGGCTCCCGACAATGGCGGGCATCCCCATCGAATCTGCGGCTGCTTCCGAGCGGTTCCTCCGTAACGTCCGCGCGACGATCGCTGACTTGCTTGCCGAACGCTTCTACGGATCGCTACGCCAGATCGCCGACGAGGGGGGTCTACGCTTCAGCGGCGAGTGCACGGCGCCCACCATGCCCGGTGACGCCTTGCGGCACTTCGCTCGTCTCGACGCGCCAATGGGCGAGTTCTGGCTCGAGAGCCCCACGCACGACAAGCCCACTGACATGCTCGACGCGATCAGCGGCGCCCACGTCTACGGCAAGCGCGTCATCCAGGCCGAGGCGTTCACGCAACTCCGCATCGGTTGGGATGAGACTCCCCGGTCGCTTAAACTTCTCGGCGACCGCAACCTGGCGCTCGGCGCCAATCGCCTCGTGTTCCACGTCTGGACGCACAACCCCTGGCTCGACCGCAAGCCCGGTCAAACCCTCGGCGGCGTCGGCCTCTACTTCCAACGCGACCAGCCCTGGATACGCGGCGCTCGTGGCTGGATAGACTACCTCGCCCGGTGCCAAGCGGTGCTGCAAGCCGGTGAGCCGGTTGTCGATGTCGCAGTCGAGATGAGAGACGACTACCCACGCCGCGCACTTACGCCTGACAAACTCATTGAGCTCACACCCGGCTTACTCGGACGCGACTTCGTAGCGCGCGAGCGCCGCCGGGTCGCCAATGAAGGCCAACCGCAACGCGAACAACCAGCCGGCGTACGAGCTTCGGCGCGCATCCCAGACCCCGGTGACTGGCTCGACCCGCTACGAGGCTACAAGTACGACTCTGTGCCGCCTGAGGTGATCGCCGAGAAGGAGTACCGATTAGTACATCGTACGGGCGACCCAATGTGGACCGAATCCGACTTGTCGAGCAAGGGTCTCGCACGCGACTTCGAGCCCATCGACGGAGTGGCGTGGACGCATCGCAAAGGCGACGGTTGGGACGCTTACTTTGTCAGCAACCAACGCAACACACCGCAAAGGCTCGACCTCTCGCTGCGCGCGACGGCGGGCGCTGTCGAGGTATGGGACCCAGTTAGTGGCGTGCGACGTGAGATCGACGCCATTGGCGACGAACGGACCAAGCTCGTGCTTCAACTGGAGCCGGCCCAATCGCAAGTGATCGTGTTGCGAGATCGCTCAACGGCGCCACTGCTCGGCAAAGCCTCCTTCCTAGCTGAGATCCGCGGTCCTTGGCGGTTGACGTTCGCGCCAGCTGTTGGTGAAGCGCCCCTCTCACGATCCCTCACGGTTCTGGGCGATCTTACCGTATACGAGGAGCTACAGGACTTCGTTGGAGAGGCCCGCTACGAAACCACCTTTGAGATCGAATCGCCGCCGAAGCAAGGACGCATCTCCTTGCAAGTTGGCGGCGCCGCAGCTCTCGCCGAGGTGATCGTCAACGGCGTTGATTGCGGCGTCGCCTGGACCGCGCCGTGGCGTGTCGAGGTCACCGATGCGCTGCAGTCTGGAACAAACCGGATGACAATCGTGACGCCCAGCACCTGGAAGAATCGCCTCGTCGCCGAACGATCGCTTCCCGAAGCGGATCGCACTGCATGGACCTCCGCCCCCGTCCGACTCGCCAACAACGATCTCACACCGTTCGGCCTCCTCGGGCCAATCCAACTCCTCATCGAACAACCCGCTCGCAAGCAATAGCCGTGCTCCACACTAGACTCATTCCCTTCATCGCGATCCTTGGCGCACTCGGCGTCTTGGCGGTTCCCCTATTGGCCGAGGACCCCGCCATCGACGACGCCACGATGCAGCGTGTCTACAGCCAGCTGCAAACACCGCACAAAGTCGGCCGTGTCCTTACGCCCGCCGAGGGCGAGATGTACGACTGTCCCAGCATCTTCTGCCACAACGGCCGTTGGTGGATGATCTTCGTGAGCATCAAGGAACTGGTCGGTTACGAGACGCGTCTCGCCGTCAGCGACAACCTCGTCGACTGGGAGATCGTCGGCACGATCCTCGGCTTCCGCGAAGACGGCTGGGACCGTTGGCAAGCCGACGGCGGCATCGCCCTGGTCGACACCGCTTGGGGCGGATCTTATGAACTCGCCCAACACGACGACAAGTACTGGCTCAGCTACTTCGGGGGCGCTAAGCAAGGCTACGAGACCGATCCGCTGGCGATCGGCATGGCGTGGTCCAAGGACCCCACGCAGGCCGGTGAGTGGACACGCCTCGTCGAGAACCCTGTCCTCAGCCCCGAGGACGAGGACGCCCGACCGTTCGAGCAAGCAACGCTCTACAAGAGCTCCATCTTCCATGACAAGACGCAATCGCTCGGCGCCCCCTACGTCATGTTCTACAACGGCAAGCAGAAAGGCGGCTGGGTCGAGCGTATCGGCGCCGCGGTCTCCGACGACATGGTCCACTGGCGCCGCCTCGGCGACGGACCGGTCATCGACAACGGCAAGGGCATCTCGGGTGACCCACAGATCATCCGCATGGACGACCTCTGGGTGATGCCGTACTTCGGCGCCGGCTGGAAACCGCGGGCGTTCGATACGTTCGCTGTGTCACGAGACCTCGTGAACTGGACGAAGTGGGAAGGGCCCAACCTCATTGAGCCCTCCGAGCCGTTCGACGAAACATTCGCTCACAAGCCGTGGTTCATCAAGCACGATGGCGTCGTCTATCACTTCTACTGTTCGGTGGGCGAAAAGGTGCGAGCGATAGCGCTGGCCACGTCGCAGCCGGTGGAAGCCACCGATGAGTAAGCTCGCCGCCATCCTTCTGGTACTGTGCGTCGGATCGAACGCCCGCGCTGAGAAGCCCGTCTGGGAGAACGAGCAGGTCTACCACCGCAACCGCCTCCCCGCACGAGCAACGTTCTGGCCGTTCGCGTCGGTAGAAGCGGCCCGTGTCGGCGATCGCGAAGTGTCGCCGCTAGTTAAGTCGCTCTGCGGCGATTGGCGGTTCGACTGGGCGCCAACGCCCGCCGATGCGCCCGCCGACTCTTGGCTGAATGGCTTTCCCTCTTCCTCTTGGGCGAGGCTGCCTGTGCCATCGAGCTGGCAGATGCACGGGTACGGAACGCCGATCTACAAGAGCTCGGGTTACCCGTTCCGCATCGCCCCGCCGCGCGTGACCTGCGAGCCGCCGTCAACTTGGACGACGTTCAAGGATCGCAATCCCGTCGGCAGCTATTGGCGCGAGTTCGAGACGCCACGCGAATGGCGAGGCAAACGCGTCTTCTTGCACTTCGCCGGCGTCGAAGGCGCTTTCGAGACGTGGGTCAATGGCGACTTCGTCGGCTACAGCGAAGGAAGCCGCTCGCCGGCGGAGTTCGAGGTCACGAGTCGGCTGCAGACCGGGGCCAACACCATCGCCGTGCGGGTCTATCGCTACAGCGACGGCAGCTATCTCGAAGACCAGGACATGTGGCGCCTCTCGGGCATCCACCGTGAGGTGCTGCTCGTCGCCACGCCCGCGGCACGGATCGCCGATTTCACCGTGCGTACCGACCTCGACTCCCATTACCGCGACGCCCAGCTCGCCATCGACATCAAGCTCGACGCCGATAATCCGCTCGATGGTTGGACCATTCGCGCCGACTTATTCGACACCGAAGGCGATGCGGTGCTAGCCGAATCTCTCCAGCACAAAGCCGAGCCCATCCTCAATCTCACAAGCGACGCCGCGGTCCTCGTCGAACGCACCCCACAACGCGGCGCCGGTCCGTTCGGCTGGCTGCATGCGACCGTTAAAGCGCCGCGACTCTGGACCGCCGAGACGCCCAACCTCTACCGGCTCGTCCTTTCGCTGGTGGATGACCACGGAAGCGTCGTGCAGACGACGGGATGCGATGTAGGCTTCCGTAAGATCGAGAGTCGAGACGGAAGGTTTCTCGTCAACGGTAAACCTATCAAGCTCCGCGGCGTCAACCGGCATGAGCACGACCCCGTCACCGGGCACACGCTGTCGCTTGAATCGATGCGTCGCGACATCGAGCTGATGAAACGCGCCAACATCAACGCCGTCCGCACCGCTCATTACCCCAACGACCCGCGGTGGTACGGGCTGTGCGACCGTCTCGGCATGTATGTCCTCAACGAAGCCGACCTCGAGACGCACGGTCTCCGCGGCAAGCTAGCGAATGAACCTAGTTGGGCGCCGGCGTTCATGGATCGCGTCGTCCGACTCGTCGAGCGGGACAAGAACCACCCCTCAGTGATCGGCTGGTCTCTCGGCAACGAGTCGGGCTGGGCGCCCAACTTCGCCGCCTGCGCAGCCTGGACAAAGGCGACCGATCCAACGCGGTTCGTACACTACGAAGGCGCCCAAGGTGAGCCCGACCCCGCGGCGGTCGATGTCATCAGCCGCTTCTACCCGCGGGTCCGCAACGCCTATCTGCACCCCGACCTGCCGCAAGACCCGGCAGCGGTGGAGCGGCCCGAGAACGCCCGCTGGGAGCGGCTGCTCGACATCGCCGATCGTCGCAACGACAGCCGGCCGATTCTGACCAGCGAGTACGCCCATGCGATGGGGAACGCCGTCGGCAACTTACCCGAGTACTGGCAAGAGATCTGGTCGAATGATCGCCTCCTCGGCGGATTCCTATGGGACTGGTCCGATCAGGGCCTGCTCACGAGGACGGTCGAGCGCAAGCCCTACATCGGCTACGGCGGCGCGTTCGACGACGAGCCCAACCACGGCGCCTTCTGCCTCAACGGCGTTGTCATGGCGGACCGATCGCTCACCGCCAAGTACGAAGAGGTACGGCGGGTTTACCAGCCGATCGCAATCGAGATGGTCGGCGCGCACCGCAATGAGGAAGGCGTCCGCGTCGCCCTGCGGGTTACTAATCGACGGGATCACGTCGGCCTCGACGGGCTCATCCCCCACTGGCGCCTCGATGTCGAAGGGAAGAGTATTGCCGAAGGCGATCTGCCGCCGCTCAGCACGCCTCAACGGACAACGCAGCCGCTTGTCCTCACCGTCCCCTTCGACAACACGCCGGGCGAACGCTGGTTACGTGTCTCGTTTCGTCAACCAAATGCCACCGCTTGGTCGCCGGCCCACTGGGAGATCGCCGCTGCACAATTCGCCTTACCCGCTACCGAAGTCCGGCAGGTATTGGGTAAAACCGCAGAGCCGCTTGAAGTGGAAGAGACGGCGGATAGCGTGCGGCTCAAGGGGCCGCGATTCACCGCTCGTTTCGATCGGCATACAGCGACGCTCGTTTCGTTGCAGTACGACGGCGCCGAAGTCCTCGCCCGACCCTTCACGCTGCAAGCCTACCGCGCCCCGACCGATAACGATCGCGGCTTCGGCTCATGGCTGGCGAAGGAATGGACCGATGCGGGTCTCGACCGACTCACTGTCGAGCCCGTCAGCGTCGCTGTTCAATCTCGGGACGTGTCGCAGACAACGATCGCAACCATTGTCGAAGCCAAGACGCACGGCGGCGCCATCCGTCTTGTAACAACATGGCGTATTAACGGCGCTGGCGAGATTGCCGCTGAATGCCGCTTCCAACCCACCGGTCGGTTGCCGCCCCTGCCGCGATTGGGCGTCGTGACTTCATTAGTCGCCGGCTTGGATCAACTCGATTGGTTCGGTCGCGGCCCGTGGGAGAGTTATCCCGATCGCCAAGCGGCGTGCGACATCGGCCGCTATCAAGGCGTTGTCTGCGAACAAGCGACGCCGTACCCGCGCCCGCAGGAGACTGGCTCTCATGAAGAGACGCGCTGGGCGGCAGTGACTGATAAGGACGGCAAGGGTCTCGTTGTCGCAGCGACGGGCGACCCCTTCGCGTTCTCGGCGCTCCCTTATACCGCCGCTGACCTCGCCACGGCGAAGCGCTGGGTCGATCTCAAGCCGCGCGCCGAGTCCGTCCTGTCGATCGACGCCGCTCAGTGCGGCCTGGGCAACAGCAGTTGCGGGCCGGGAGTGCTGAAGCGATACGCGGTGTTGCCCGTTGAGCACACGCTGCGATTCGCGATTGCGCCGCTCAGCGCTGACGAAGACCCCGCTGTGGTTGCTCGCCGTGAGCGCGCGGCTTTCAACTCGCAGGATCAGGCGCCTTGAAACACCCGCTTCAAGTACGCGACGTTCGCTCCGAAGTTACGCCGCACGTTGCGAGCGTCACTGGCGTCACGCGATCGCTCGACCACCAGCCAGCCCGACCAACCCATCGCGTCGAGCGCCGCTTTGACGGCGGCCATGTCGAGACGCGTATTGCTTTCCAGCCAAACGCCGTCCTCGTCGGTGGCGTGGATCTGGCAGATGCGTCCGGCGCCGAGCGTCTGCAATTCGGTGACCAGATCGCGGCCGTTCTGCAACGCGTTGGCGAAGTTGAAGTAGCTCCGCACGCCGGGCGAATCGACCTCGTCGATCAACTCGGCCTCACGGGACGCGTCGTAAGCGGTCTCGACGCCGAGGATGAACCCCGCGTCGGCCGCTCGCTCGCCACAGCGCTTGAGCCGCTCGACGACCGCGGGCCGCAATTCCGGATGCTTCACGAGGTCCGACTGCACACCCAGCGGCAAGAACGCGACCCGCACGCCCATCGCCTTCATCGTCTCCAGGCAGTCGCCCACCATTCGCGGCACAGTGGGCCGCTCAGCGAACGACTGCGCGTAGAAGCCCGACATCGCGATCGAAGAGATCGCCACGCCACGACTAGCGGACTCTTCAAGGAATTTCTCGCGCGTCGCAGCGTCGGCAAGGGCGCTGTCGAAGGTCTCACGCTGGCCGAGTCCGCCCATATCCACCTCGACGCCGTCGGCGCCGATCTCGTCGGCGAGACCAAACGCGCCGAGCTTCTGCCGCTTGAGGATCATCCAGTCGCACACGGCCACGCGGTAGCGCGGCGGCTCGGTTGCGGCGAAGGTCGGCTGCGTCACGCTAGCGACCGCGGCGGCTGCCGTTGTCTTCAGGAAGTCGCGTCGAAGCATCAGGGAAACCCCAGCGTAATGAGAAGTAATTCGACTAATAGCCTATCGCGGCGCGTTCGGCTCTCGTGGCTCCCTGTCTTGATAGCGGGCTTAGTCCTGTACATCGCAACGCCGCTAACATACGCCGGCGCGGCAGGAAGGCTCGACCACAAGGATGTAGGCCCCGCGGCGATGCCTGCCGAGATCGAACCGATCGCGGCGCCCTTCCCGATGCCGACGCTCGTACGCCCGAAGTTCGCCGATCGCGAAGTACGGCTGCCGCTGCCGCCGAAGCCGGGCGCCATACAACCGGCGATCGATCGGCTTGCTGAATCTGGCGGTGGGCGCCTCGTGGTTCCCACCGGCGATTGGCCGACCGGAAGAATTACATTGCGTTCGGGCGTCGACCTGCACCTCGAAGAGGGCGCCGTGCTTCGCTTCGCGGGCGAGATCGCCGACTACCTGCCGCCCGTGTTCACCCGCTGTGAAGGGCTCGAGATGATGGGCCTCGGCGGCCTCGTATACGCCCACAAGCAAGAGCGGATCGCTATCACCGGCCGCGGCGTCCTTCTCGGCCCGGATAGCGGCCCTGTGCGTGAGGCTCGCAAGGGACTGTCGGACGAGATTGTCGATCCCGAATCGCCAATCGCTTCGCGCGTCTTCGACGGGAAAGAAGATCGCCATTACTTCCGGCCGTACTTCATCTGTCCCGTTGATTGCCAAGACGTGCTCATCGAAGGCGTTACACTCCGCAACGGGCCGATGTGGAACGTCGTGCCGATCTACTGCAACCGTGTCGTCGTGCGCGGCGTGACGATCGACAGCCTCGGCGTTGTCAATGGCGACGGCGTCAACGTCGACTCGAGTCGCAACGTGCTCATCGAGTACTGTTCGACGAACACCGGCGACGACTGCTACGCCGTCAAGTCGGGCCGCAACGAAGATGGGCTGCGCGTTGACAAGCCGTCCGAGAACGTCGTCATCCGTCGCTGCTACGCCCAGGGCGGCTACGGTGGGTTTACCACCGGCAGCGAGACCGCCGGCGGCGTCCGCAACGTCTATGTCCACGACTGCGTATTCGACGGCGTCAGCTTCGGCGCCTACTTCAAGACGCGTCGGCCGCGCGGCGGCGGCGGCGACCACCTCGTCGTCGAGCGGCTAAGGCTACGCACCCTGAGTCACGCCATCTTCTTCGACATGATCGGCTCGCCGCTGTACGTCGGAGAACTCGGCGAGCGGCTGCCACGCCGACCCGTTGGCCCCGCAACGCCGCACTACCGCGGCATCACCGTCCGCGATGTCGTGGGGCAAGCCGGTGGCGACGCCGTCAAAGTGAAGGGCATTCCCGAAAGCCCCGCGACGCGGCTCGTCCTCGAACGGCTCAACCTCCAAAGCAAAGGCTCACTGAACCTGGCCGACGCCGTGGATGTCGTCGTGCGTGACTCTAAGATCATCGCCGAAGACCCGACGATCCGCCTGCTCGACGCCCAGGGCGTCGTCCTCGAGCGGGTCGATTTCGGGCTCGGAGGCGACCAGAGGCCCGCGGTTGAGGCCTCTGGCGAAAACGCCCAACCGCCGCGGTTCATCGACTAAACGCCCGCGGCCGCTGCCAGCGTAGGCTGCCTCACTCAGCGGACCGCCCACCCGCCGGTGAACTGGTCATCCGACAGATAGTTACTACTATAACAATATTGTCACTTCCGCTGGCGGTAGCGTCATGTTGCAGTACGACTTCGAGGCGAGCGTGGGCTACTGGATGGCGATGGGCCACCACGCCTTCATGCGTTCGCTCCAGCAGGCCCTCGCGCCGCACGGCATCACTTTCCGCCAAGCCCAGGTGCTCGGCTGCTTGGCGGCCGAAGGCCCGATGACGCAGCGTGAGATCGCCGACATGCTGCTCGTCGAGCCGCCGAACCTCGTCGGCGTGATCGACCGCATGGAAGAGGCCGGGCTCGTCCAGCGACGCCCCTGCGAGGACGACGCCCGTAAGAAGCTCATCCACCCGCTCCCCGCCGCGATGAAACAGTGGCGCCAGATCGCCGATTGCGGGCGCGCCGTCCGTGAACAAGCCGTCGCGGGTCTCAGCCGCCGCGATCAAGACGAGCTACACCGGCTCCTCACCGCTGTCCGCGAAAACCTCGAAGCCCCCGCCCTGGCCAGGTAACCATGTCCTCCCAGCCTTCCCTGCTGTTTGCGTTTGCGGCGGCTTCTTTGAGTGCCGTGGCCTACGCCCAACCTCCAGGCGCCCCGCCCCCCGGCGTGGTGATCGCGCCGGTCGAGTCGCGGACGGTCGCCGCCTCGCAGACCTTCGTCGGCACCGTCCAGCCGCTCCGCCGGGCGACGATCGGCAGCGCTGTCGCGGGTCGCGTCGTCGAGTTCCCGGTCAACCAGGGCGACCGCGTCGAAGCAGGGCAGACGCTTGCCCAGTTGCTTACCGACACGATCAACCTCGAACTCGACGCGGCGAAGGCCGAGCTCGAGCTTCGCCGCCAACGGCTCGCCGAATTACGGAATGGTCTGAGGCCCGAAGAGATCGCTCAGGCCCGCGCGCGGATGGCGGCCGCCCAGGCGCGTCGGGACTTCGCCAACGCCCGCAGCAGCCGTGTCGAAAAGGTCTATCACCAACAGCAGGTCATCACCGACGACGAGTACGAAGAGGCGATCGCCCTAGCGGCCGAGGCCGAGGGGGCGTACCTCGAAGCGAAAGCAGCCTACGACCTGGCCGTCGCAGGGAATCGTAAAGAAGTGATCGCGCAGGCCGCCGCCGAGGTCGCCATGCAAGAAGCCGTCACCGAACGGCTCGCCGACCAGCTCACCAAGCACACCATCATCTCTCGATTCGCCGGCTACGTCGTCACCGAGAGCACCGAGGAAGGCCAGTGGGTTAACCAGGGCGATCCCGTCGCCGAGGTCATCGCCGTTGATGAGGTCGAGGTCGTCGCCCAGGTTGTCGAGCAGAGCATCCCGTTCGTCATGCCTGGATCGGAGGTCAACATCGAAGTGCCGGCGCTCAAAGGCCGCTTCTTCGTCGGTCGTGTGTCGGAGATCATCCCGCAAGGCGACGAGCGTTCGCGGACATTTCCCGTGAAGATCGTCGTCACCAACGAGATCACCGACGCCGGCCCCGTGCTCAAGCCCGGCATGTACGCGCGGGTGAGACTCCCGATCGGCGCCGAACAGCAGGCGACCATGGCGCCCAAGGACGCGATCGTCCTCGGCGGCGCGCAGCCGATGGTCTACGTCGTTGACGGCGACACCCGGCAGGGGGGCGAGGGCAAAGTGACTCCCGTCCCCGTGAAGCTCGGCGTCGCGGTTGGCGCGCTGATCGAGGTCGATGGCGCCCTCGAATCCGGGCAGTTCGTCGTCGTCGAAGGGAACGAACGCCTCCGTCCCGGGCAAGCGATCCGTATCGGAAGCGTCAACGAGCCCGCCGCTGCTTTCGCCGTCGATGGCCCCACCGCCCCCCTTAAAGCAACGAGCCGCTGACGATGAACCTCGTTGACTCCTTCATCAGCAACCCGGTCAAGGTCGCCGTCGGCGTCTTGCTGGTGGCGCTGTTCGGCTATGTGGCGTTCGACCGGATGCCGATGCAACTCACGCCCGAGGTGCAGACGCCCACGATCACCGTCACCACGATGTGGGCCGGCGCCAGCCCGCAAGAGATCGAGCGCGAGATCACCATCGAGCAAGAGGAACAACTCAAGGGTGTCGAGGGCGTCCGCAAGCTGACCAGCGAGAGCGCCGACTCGCAGAGCACGATCATCCTCGAGTTCAATGTCGGCGAGGACATGGACCAGGCGCTGCTCAAGGTCAACAGCCGCTTGCAGCAGGTGCCCGAGTACCCCGAGGACGCCGACCAGCCGGTCATCATCACCGCCAACTCATCGAGCCGGCCGATCGCCTGGTTCATCCTCGGCCCCGCCCCGCCGACCGCAGCACAGCTCGACGAGTTCGCGGCGGCCCATCCCGACCTCAAAGGCGAGATCGAGAAGATCAAGACCACCGACAACGTCGGCCTGCAGCTGCTCCGCATCCGCCGGCTCGCCGCCGATCATCCCGAGGCTGAAGCGCTAAAGCCCCAGCTCGAGCAAGAGATCCCCACGCTCCTCCGCTTCGCGGAAGACGAGATCGAGGCCCGCTTCGAGCGCGTCGGCGGCGTCTCACAGGCCAACGTCATGGGCGGGCTCGAAGACGAGCTACAGGTCGTCGTCGATCCCGAGAAGCTCGCCGCCCGGCAGGTGACGCTCACCCAGGTCCGCGACGTGCTCCGCGGGCAGAACAAGGACACCTCCGCCGGCGACTTCTGGGAAGGCAAACGCCGGTACGTGGTGCGGGCGCTGAGCGAGTTCCGCTCGCCCGAGCAGGTCGAAATGCAGCTCTTGGCGGTGCGTGACGGGGCGCCGGTCTACGTCCGCGACGTCGCCGAGGTCCGGCTCGGTCACAAGAAGCCAACGGGCGTGATGCGGCGATTCGGCGAGTCCTGTATCGGCGTCAACTGCATCCGCGAAACGGGCGCCAACGTCCTCGACGTCATGGCCGGCCTCCGCACGACGACTGCGGAGATTAACAACGACCTCCTCGCCCCCCGCGGCCTGCTGCTGACGCAGGTCTACGACGAGACCGACTACATCAACTCGTCGGTCGATCTGGTGCAGAGCAACATCTTTGTTGGCGGCGCGCTGACGATGTTGGTGCTGATGGCCTTCCTGCACTTCGGCTTCCGCGCAGTCGTCTTCGGCCCGGCAATCCTCGCGACGGCGATTGCGGCGACTTACGTATCGCCGTGGTGGTTCGCGGTCAGCCTCGCGCTGATCGTCGGCGCCGGTTTCTGGTTCGCCCGCGGCGCGTTGGTGGTCGGGCTGGCGATCCCGATCAGCATCATCGGCACCTTCCTCGTGCTCGGCATGCTCGGGCGCTCGCTCAACGTCATCAGCCTCGCCGGCCTCGCCTTCGCCGTGGGCATGCTCGTCGATAACGCGGTTGTCGTGCTGGAGAACATCTACCGGCGTCGTTCGCTTGGCGAGACGCCGCTGGTGGCCGCCGCGCGTGGCACCCAGGAAGTCTGGGGCGCCGTGGTCGCCTCGACGCTGACGACGGTCGCTGTGTTCTTGCCGGTGGTCTTCGTCGAAGAACAAGCCGGCCAGCTCTTCCGCGACATCGCCCTGGCGATCACCGCCGCGGTGAGCCTGTCGCTGATCGTCTCGGTGATCGTGATCCCGACCGTCGCTTCCCGGCTGCTGACCGAGGTCCCCGACCAGCCCGACGAACCACAAGGCCAGGCCAACCGCCTCGCTTTGGTGAATCGCCTCGGCGCCGGCTTCACTGGCGGCATCGTCGGCTTGAACGCCTGGATCCAAGGCGGCCTGCTCCGGAAGTTCGCCACGATCGCCACGCTGGTCGGCGTCTCGGCCGGCGTGAGTTACGTGCTCTGGCCACGCGTCGAGTACCTGCCGACCGGCAACCGCAATCTGGTCTTCGGCATCATCTTGCCGCCGCCGGGGTACAACATCGATCAGATGATGTCTCTCGGCGAGACCGTCGAGCGCGAGCTGCAACCCTACTGGGACGTCGATTCCTCGACCGATCTATCGAAGCTCGACGGTCCGGCGATCGAGGACTTCTTCTTCGTCGTCCGCGGCCGGCAAGTCTTCATGGGCGTCCGCGCCAAAGACCCGCTGCGCTCGGCCGAGCTGGTGCCGATCGTCTCTCGCGTCGGCGCCAAGCTCCCCGGCGCCTTCGCCGTCGCCAAGCAATCGAGCCTCTTCGAGGACGGCCTCACCGCCGGCCGCACGGTGGACATCGAGATCACCGGCCCCGATATCGAGCGGCTCGTGAAGCTTGGCCAAGTGGCGATGGGCGCCGTGACCCAGCACTTGCCCGGATCGCAGGCCCGACCCGCGCCGAGCCTCGACCTCTCCAACCCCGAGGTCCACGTCGAGCCCAAGCTGCTGCAAGCGGCCGAGACGCAGATGAACGCTACCGACATCGGCTTCGCCGTCGATGCGTTGGTGGACGGCGCCTACGTTGGCGACTACTTCCTCGAGGGCAAGAAGATCGACCTCACGGTCATCGGCGAGAACCGCTTCGCCAACCAGACGCAGAAGGTCGGCGCCGCCCCGGTGGCGACGCCGCTCGGGCAGCTTGTCCCCCTCAACGCGCTGGCCGACATCAAGCTCGCCAGTGGCCCCGAGCAGATCAACCACCGCGAACGCGTCCGCGCGATCACGATCGAGGTCTCGCCGCCGCCCGAGGTAGCGCTCGAAGACGCGATGCTGACGATCCAGCAAAAAGTGATCCCGGCGATGCAAGAGACCGGCCTGCTCGAAGGACCTTACTCGATCGGCCTCGCCGGCACCGCCGACAAGCTGCGTGAGACCTGGGATTCTCTGCGTTTCAACGTCATGCTCGCCTTGTTGATCACGTACCTCTTGATGGCGGCGCTGTTCGAGTCGTGGCTCTACCCGCTGGTGGTCATCCTCACCGTCCCGCTCGGCGCCGTGGGCGGCGTGCTCGGCCTCGCGGTGTTGAACGTCTTCGTCACCCAGCCGCTCGACGTGCTGACGATGCTCGGCTTCGTCGTGCTGATCGGGACGGTCGTCAACAACCCGATCCTCATCGTCCACCAAGCGCTCAACCACATCCGCGAAGACGGCTACACGCCGCGGGAGGCGGTGCTTGAGAGCGTGCGGACGCGCGTCCGGCCGATCTTCATGACGACCGTCACCACGGTGCTCGGCCTGGCGCCGCTGGTGCTCTTCCCCGGCGCCGGCAGCGAACTGTACCGCGGCCTGGGCTGCGTCGTGCTCGGCGGCCTGTTGGTGTCCACCGTCTTCACGCTGGTGCTCGCCCCGACGTTGTTCACGCTAACGCTCGAAATGAAGGAGGGCCTACGGTCGCTCCTCTGGGGCCGGCGCGCACGCATGAAAGTCGTCGAGGCCGACGACGCCGAGCCGAGGATGGCGGTTTAGTGCGTAGGTCACGCGGGCGTGATTTGGCTTCTTGACTGAGGCGCTTCTCGCCAAGGCTGACGCGACCGCCGTCGCTTGGTTGGGGATAGAACGCCCGTATTCGAAACCGGAGCCCCGGGCTGGACTCGTGTCGGATTGTGGCGGTGGGCTCAGTCCCTCCCCCAGCACGCTTTCCGTCGATGACTCAGTTGATCTGAGCGCTCTCGATTTCGTCGAGCGCGAGATACGCGGCGGCAATACTCTCACCGGCTAGTTTCCTCTTCCACGTCTCTGCGGAGGGATTCCCTGTACGCAGGACACGGAGGTAGAGCCACACCGAGACGCCGAAACCGACGACTCCCACGATCAGCGACGGGTAGATCGAGTTCGGGTACAACACGAAGTCGAATCCCAAAGCGACCGCTACCGGAATCCACATCAGCCACCACACGAAGCCGATGAGGACGCCCGCACGCAGGTAGCCGCTGCGCAGGCTGTCCAATTTCTCTCGGATATCGCGGACCGGCTTCGAGTAGTCGATCCGTCGGACCCTCGTGCAAACCAGTAGCGCCTGAGCGAACACGAGCACGCCGTAGACGTGCAGGATGACTCCGTTCACCACGCGGTGGGGGACATCCGTGTTACGGGCCCAGCACTGCGCGCCGAGGGCGATAAGCGCCACTCCCAACACCGCCTGCAGCAACTGCCAGCGGAAGAGCGGGCGCAGCGATTGCTCGATGCGGTCCATGAGTTGACGGCGGGTCAGCAGCATCCTGCCGGCGAGCTCTTGCTGCGCGATGTTCGCCGTGCCGGCGCCAAGGTCGTCCCGCGAACTGGATTCGTAGATGACCGTCCGCGCCTCGGCTGGGTCGCCGGCCGCAACGCCTTGCGAAGCGATCGATTCCATGTCGGACTTCACCTGGCTGGCGCGCTGGTAGCGACGCCGCGGCTCTTTCTCAAGCGTGCGCAGCACGACTTCATCAAGCCGAACGTCGATCTTCACTTTCTTCGACGGCGCCGAGAACCGCCCAATGGGGAGTTCCCCGGTGAGCATCTCGTAGAACACGACGCCCAGCGAATAAATGTCCGCTCGGTGATCGACGCTGCGCGTGCCCTCGAGCTGCTCGGGCGCCATGTAGCGGGGCGTGCCCATAATCTGGTGCGTCCCCGTGAGGGCCTCTTGTTGGCCTTCATCCCCCAGGATCCGTGAGAGTCCGAAGTCGGCGATCTTCACCGTCCCATCGGCGGCGATCAGGATGTTCTCGGGCTTGATGTCGCGGTGGACGATCCC